>JAVEVB010000060.1:0-21083 GCA_034005265.1 Lentimicrobium sp. | reverse complement strand
CCACTTCCACGCCAAATTGCGCAATTTTATTTTTGATTTGCGATTGATAAGTCATCAAATTGTCGAGCAACCCATCAAACTGAGCCCAATAGGTATCGAGCCCTATTCCAAATAATCCTACTTTTGTAATGTTCATATGTATAATTGCTTACTTTGTTTTGATACTTTGTAACTTTACTGGTCCGCTTATTCCCGATGGCAGCAAAGGGCTATCCTCTTTCCAGCCAACAAATGCAGTACTTGTAAGGGGTTTTGCTCCCGGTTGTTGATCGCCAACCAAACGGTTCCACCAGCAGTTTATCAGTTCTATTTCCAGGCTGTTTTTGCCTTTTTTCACCCAACCGCTAACATTCGAGCGATAAGGATAGCGCCAAAGTGTCTCGGCTTTTATCCCATTAAGCTTAATTGTTGCAAGTCCATCCACTTTACCTAAGTCAATTGCTAAAGGAATTGTACAATCACCATCGTAAGTGAACTCAGATGTATACACTGTTGTTCCGCTGTAATATTTTACGTTTGGATTCTCATGTGTTGTAAAATCGAACAACTTGTCTGTTTCAAGTTTTTTAGGTGCCCTGAAAGTTGTATCAAACGAAAGAGTCCACTTGTCGGGTATCGTGAGAATGGTTTCGGTCTTATCAAAGTTACCCGAAGCAATCATCTGTTTTTCAATTTTATTTCGGAAAACAATAAAATATGAATCGCCACCTCCAAATTCCAGCGGCACAGTTGTATAGTCGCTTTTCTGATTGAAATTTGGTAATAAACGCAATTCACCCGTTACTGCATCCCACAATTCGGGCTGCATTCCTGCGACCCTGAAACTTATTTCGCTGTTTATCTGATTGTTGGTTTGGTTGCTCAAAAAAAATATCTGTGTATTCCCATCGGAACGTTGCGTGTACAGCATATTTTCAGGCAGAACAATTCGTGGCTTTTCATTCAGTTTTTCAAAAATATCTTCGATGCTTAGCCCACAGAAAACAGTTCCTTTGCCTACAGGATTTTCATTAATATATTTTCCGTTTTGCATTTTCCAGAGTTCATTGCTCATCGTTCTCACCCGATTATCGGCTACCGGGTAATTTTCCATACTTGGCGAACGAAGAGGGGCATTCCCCAAAATATTAGCACCATTTTTAACTAATTCGGCAATTTTTGTCAACAATTCAGGTCGCATAGTTTCGCGATGCGGCAATACCAATAATCGATAGGAAGCTCCGCTGGAAAGTACAATTCGTCCATTTTCGACATAGGAATTGAGTAACACTTCGGCATTTACAAAATCATAATCGTAACCAGCAGGCAGTTCTGGCTCCTTAGCTCCGGTCATATTGGGTACATCTTCGCTGATAAAATAAGCGATATCAGCTGTATGACTACCAAACTGAAGCATAGCACTCGAACGACGAATGTAATCGAAATACGATTTTGAGTGATCGAACCAGGTATTGTGTCGGTTGAAGTCGGTACCGAACCATGCATTGATTCCTGGCTTTTGCTCATCAGGTTGGTGTATATAAACATGCAATACGAAATGATTAATACCTTGTGTCCACGACCAATCTCCACGAATTTTAAAGTCGCGGGGTTGTACATTAAATGTCCAGTGCGAGGTAAATGCCTCGGCCGAAACAACATTTTTACCATAGGCATGGGCAGCCGAACTGGCACACCTACATTCCACAGGTCCTAGTTCTGGTACAGAAAGCCAAAATTCACCACTCAAATCATGACTTGCACCTCCATAGTTCATAAACTCTCCGGGAAAGCCCCAGTGACCGTAGTTTTCAAGCCACAGTTTCAAACCGTTTTGCTCGCATCTTTCACGTAATCCACCAACATACTCCGAAGCTATTTTGTTAGCAACTAATCGGCGTAAATCCCAGAGAAACCGTTCCGACAAATCTGCCGAATGCACCATGCGCCCTGTGAGTACGGGTAGCCAGGGTAAAGGATCGTACAGGTAGGTTTTGATAAAGGTTTCGCGCATTTTGTCTGTCCAGTTTTGTGAACCCTGTTCGTAACTGTCGGCCACAACGTGACGGAAACCCTTGCGTTGGGAAGCAGGAATGCGTTCCAGAATTTCACCAATATAACTATCGAAGTGTTCGTAAGCAATTTGTTTACTCATCTTGTCGATTTCATAGCCTACTCCTTCGGCTGTAGTCGGAGTGTTTTTAGTTCCCGTAGGCATCATGCCGGTGTATTGCACTATCCATTCGCCTTTGGGAGCTTTCCATACCAATTCATTATTGGCATTTAGATAGCCCGAAACATCAATTACCTTTGACACATCAACAGCAAGCCCTTTCTTTTTGTATTCTGTGCTTTTGCCCCACAAATAGCTTGAAGCTGTAATGGTAGGTCGCGGCGACATTTTTCCCAATTGTTTTTCAACATATTCGGATATGCGTGCCGCACCAGTTAGTTCAATCTCACTCAGCATCCCGGTTGTTTCGCTGTTAAATACCAGTCGGATATCCTTGGTTGTAATTTCCGGGAAAGTAACACATAATGGCCCAAAAGTCATCGGTCCGATATGATCATTCAGGTTACCCCTGTCAATTTTCATAGTCGAAATCAGTCTCCAGTCCTGCTTGTCGATTTTGGCATACAGACTGCATACCGAAGTCATAGGAACCTGTACTGGTGTTAGTTGCAACGAACGCATTTTAATCGGATTTTGCAACGATAGTTCAATCGTTGTTTCTCCCTTTTCTATCGTATTTGCCACAAATTTATTGCCATCGAACAGTTGCAGTACTGGTAGTTTGCTGTCACTACTGTTTGCTTTCAAAATAATGGTTTTATCAACAACTGAATTGTCGGCTATCGGAGCAGGATATACCTGCACAGCTACTGGCTGGAA
Source organism: Lentimicrobium sp. (assembly GCA_034005265.1). Taxonomy (GTDB): domain Bacteria; phylum Bacteroidota; class Bacteroidia; order Bacteroidales; family Lentimicrobiaceae; genus Lentimicrobium. The sequence continues at coordinate 18,211 of JAVEVB010000060.1, read as the reverse complement.
ATGCTGTCCGGGTTTCTCTAATTTAATTCTTACTGTCTTTCCACCACTTATCCGGTATTCGCTTGTATGCAAATATCGCATGGCCTGTTCAGGTTTAACCCAAGGTCCGCCCGATTGACTCCATCCGGGACAGTTAAACATTCCTACTTTAATCCCAAGGCGGTCAGCTTCTCTAATAGCATGTTCCACACAATTCCACCATTCATTACTCAACACTTTGACATGCGCTAATTTTGGGTTTACTTCGTCCACAATATTGCCAATAAGTGCCTCGCCAATTCCAGCTTTTGCCATGGCTTCGAGGTCTTTGGTAATGCCTTCTTTTGAGATATTGTCGTTGAGCCAGTACCAATAAACCCATGGTTTAGTAGATTCGGGCGGATTACGAAAAACCTGTTCGAGATTCTGTGCACCTGCGATGGTGTAAAAAAACAAAAGCATAAGGCATGGAAATAACAATATACTAGAATGTCTATTTTTCATGTGTAATTAATTTATTTTTTAAAGGTCACATGGAACTCGCATTTCAGATTTTCATCGACTTTGGTGATTGCCTGCAATCATGCTCGTTTCATATAATCAATTATTGTTGAAATACAGCTTTTACAGCCTCTAAATACTTCATACCGTTTATCATGTCGGGTTCCAGATAACTACCTTCACCCCATTCGTTCCAGGAGTTTATGGTTATTATTCGTTCGTTCTCAGGCTTTAACATTGTTAATGCTTTTGCTTTAGCCAGGTGTTTTTTGAAAAGATAGGGTGTGTTATTTACTATCACTGGTCCAAAAGGATAATCACGTCGTTTCATCCAATCAGCTGCATTCCTGCATCGTGGTGATGAATCCCAACCCATGGAAACATTGATATGGTATGGAACAGGTATGTCGTTTGCCGGATTTTCTAATCCATTATGACCTCCTCCGTTTTCAACACTGTTAAAATAATCATCCGCCGCTTTGGTGTATTCGGTTGAAGGAAAACCAGGCAAAACATTGTGATGAATCCACACATAAGAGGTTGTACTGTTAATTTTCAACTGACTAATAGTTTGATTCCTGGTTGCCGTTTTTAAATCGTATAACACAACATTCAAATGAAGATCAGGAAATCCGGCTGCTTTCACTTTAGTCCGAAACAATTCAATGGCCGCAGCAGCTTTGGAATAATCATTACCATACGATTCTAAAAATGAATTTACCTGATATATCGAAAAATATGGGCAACCATTTATTTTCCAATAGTTTGGCTGTTTAAAATATTTTTCAATCACATAATCTATAATTGATTCAAATGTTGCTGGTTTAACCGCACCTTTAACATCACCTAAATCATGGTTACACCACATTACGGAGAACTTTAGTTTATTTTTGTTCGAAGCTTGCAAAAAACCTTTTTCCAATGCATCCGAAAGATATTTCTGACCATCCCAGTGTCCACGATCAGTATCCGTAAGCTTATCGGATCCCTGATCATAAAAATACCAATCGAAAATAAATGCATCAATACCATAGTCAGCTGCTGCATCAATTTTTTGAGCCATAGCGACTGGATCATTTTCATTTGTATATCCCCACATAGGAACTTTTGGTTGCTGATGTCCATTAAACATGGGCTTTGCAGCCTTCAGCAAGCTCCATTCCGAAGACCATACCGGTCCCCAGTTCGGAAAATAATATGTTGCAACCTGCACCTTCACCTCTCTGGGTTTAATTTGAATTCCACTATTTGCATCAAATGTCCAACCCCCATACGAACCTCCAACAGTATTTTCACTTAGTTGCAGAGCTTCAAAACCAGAATTCTCAATATATGCAGAATTAGCATTCGATAAATATATTTGATCAATAAAAGCTTTATTGTCACCTGTTACTGATCCTGAAAACTTTACAACATACGTTCCTTTTACTGCGACATTAAAACTAGTTGTTCGATATAAGTCAAAGGTAGGATAAGCTGAGTTTATAGCAATATCGGATAAAGGGTTACCATCAATAGTAATTTTAACCGTTTGATTATCGCCATAACCAAGTGTAGCATTAAAGGTAATAGCGTAATTACCCGGATCTAATGTTACTGTTTGAGAAAAGCTGCTGCTGGCACCGCCTTGTATAAATGCAAATTGAACACCATCAGGTGCTACCATTACGCCCCAATCGTTATCATTATGACAAATCCCTGTTCCATTTTCAAATAACCATGTTGCACCGTTTGGTGCGTAAGTAATACCATGATAATTCGCTGCAGAAACATCTACAGCCGGAGTTTCAAAACTCGGGTTAATGAATAAATTTTGCGAAAAAGCAAAGCTACTTGATAACAGTAAGGCCGAAAGCAGAATCGATTGTGCGAGTTGAAATGTTTTCAAATATATCATTTTTTAATGCGAGGTAGTAGTGCACTGTTTTTTATTAGCTTGGTTAAATCGAACTTTAATTTTTCAGCTAATCACCCCACCACACATATAAACTTCAGCAATCTTTTCGATAAAAATTGAAATTTATCATGTGTGGAAACGGGGTTAGTAAAAATAATGCAACAAAATATTGCATTATTTCATGCTTGCTACTTAGTTCTATTCTTTAATAAATAGTTTATTTTGAGATATTCCATTAGCATCTGTAACTTTCAACAAATAGGTTCCACTCGTTAAGTTCTTTAAATGAATCTGATCCACATTCGTTTTCTGTTTTGTAAGCAGGATACCACTTAAATTAAAAATCTCCACAATAATATCATTACCAAAAGCATTGATATTCAAGTATTCTTTCACAGGATTGGGATAAATAGAGATTTCATTTAACTTATTTTCTGCATTTTGAACTGAAGTATGTGTAGCTACATCAACGCTTATACCATCAAGAAAAGCTGTAGCACTAGTCAAAGCTGTTCCCTCAAAACTTAGTATATGAAATCCCGCCGTTGCAGTGAAATCAGATGTAGTTCTTCTTTCAAAATATTCTGAAATTTCAATGTCTGAACCAATTTGAACTCCATCCAACTTCACCTTGATACTTTGCACATCAGAGTTTAAACGTCGGGCGTATAACCCAATATTGAAAGTTCCATTAGGCAAATAAATTTTTCTTGATACAGTTCCATTAAATTGCATCCATGCTGCCTGGGTTCCTTCGTAAGGTACAACTGGCCACCAACCTACAGTGCTTTTTTGAATTCCACTATTTGCATTATAAGTCCAACCTCCATACGAACCTCCTACTGAATTTTCACTTATTTGCGGAGCTTCATAACCGGGATTTTCTATATATGCAGAATTAGCATTCGATATATATATTTGATCAATAAAAGCTTTATTGTCACCTGCTACTGCTCCTGCAAACTTTATAACATGAGTTCCACTGGTTGCAACATTAAAACTATTGGTCCGATATAAGTCAAACGTAGGATAGGATGATGTAATTGTAATATCAGATAAAGGGCTACCATCAATAGTAACTTTGACAGTTTGACTATCACCACTACCAAGTGTAGCATTAAAGGTAATAGCGTAATTACCCGGATCTAATGTTACTGTTTGATAAAAACTACTGGATTCATCACCTTGTATAAATGCAAATTGAACGCCATCAGGCGCTACCATTGCTCCCCAATCGCAACCATTATGGCAAATACCTGCTCCGTTTTCAAATGACCATGTTGCACCAGTTGGCCTGTAAGTAATACCATGATAATTCGCAGCTGAAACATCTACAGCCGGAGTTTCAAAACTCGAGTTAATAAATGAATTTTGCGAAAAAGCAAAGCTACTTGCTAACAGTAAGACCGAAAGCAAAATTGATTTTGTGAGTTGAAATGTTTTCATAAATTTGATTTTTTTAAGAAAGTTGCTATTTTGTTGATTATTGCTCAAATACAGCTTTAACAGCCTCTAAATACTTCATTCCGTTTATCATATCTGGTTCCAGATAACTACCTTCACCCCATTCGTTCCAGGAGTTTATGGTTATTATTCGTTCGTTCTCAGGCTTTAACATTGTTAATGCTTTTGCTTTAGCCAGGTGTTTTTTGAAAAGATAGGGTGTGTTATTTACTATCACTGGTCCAAAAGGATAATCACGTCGTTTCATCCAATCAGCTGCATTCCTGCATCGTGGTGATGAATCCCAACCCATGGAAACATTGATATGGTATGGAACAGGTATGTCGTTTGCCGGATTTTCTAATCCATTATGACCTCCTCCGTTTTCAACACTGTTAAAATAATCATCCGCCGCTTTGGTGTATTCGGTTGAAGGAAAACCAGGCAAAACATTGTGATGAATCCACACATAAGAGGTTGTACTGTTAATTTTCAACTGACTAATAGTTTGATTCCTGGTTGCCGTTTTTAAATCGTATAACACAACATTCAAATGAAGATCAGGAAATCCGGCTGCTTTCACTTTAGTCCGAAACAATTCAATGGCCGCAGCAGCTTTGGAATAATCATTACCATACGATTCTAAAAATGAATTTACCTGATATATCGAAAAATATGGGCAACCATTTATTTTCCAATAGTTTGGCTGTTTAAAATATTTTTCAATCACATAATCTATAATTGATTCAAATGTTGCTGGTTTAACCGCACCTTTAACATCACCTAAATCATGGTTACACCACATTACGGAGAACTTTAGTTTATTTTTGTTCGAAGCTTGCAAAAAACCTTTTTCCAATGCATCCGAAAGATATTTCTGACCATCCCAGTGTCCACGATCAGTATCCGTAAGCTTATCGGATCCCTGATCATAAAAATACCAATCGAAAATAAATGCATCAATACCATAGTCAGCTGCTGCATCAATTTTTTGAGCCATAGCGACTGGATCATTTTCATTTGTATATCCCCACATAGGAACTTTTGGTTGCTGATGTCCATTAAACATGGGCTTTGCAGCCTTCAGCAAGCTCCATTCCGAAGACCATACCGGTCCCCAGTTCGGAAAATAATATGTTGCAACCTGCACTTCGCCTTTAGGGATATCAATTGGAGGCCCTTCGGGCATTGGATCTTGTTGTGCTGAGCAACTATATGAAAAAAATTGAATAAAGAATACAATCAATAATTTTTCCATTGAAATTACGCATCGTTTACTATTATTTCGCAGTACTAAAACCTGACTAAGATATTTCATATGTTTGCAATTATTTATTTAGTTTAAAAACCTGTTTTACAGCCTCTAAATACATCATACCGTTAGTCATGTCGGGTTCTAGATAACTACCTTCAGTCCACTCGTTCCAACAATTGATGTTAAGTATACGTGGCCCGTTGGGGTCTGCGAGCAATTTATCTTTTGTTTTTTGCAGGGCTATTTTAAAGTTTTCAGGAGTGTTATTTATTAAAATCCCGGTATATGGATAACCATAATAAGGTTTCCAGTCCTTTGCCTGATTCGTGCGTGGCGAGGAATCCCATCCCATAGTTACATTTGGGAAATATGGTACAGGATATTCTGACTTTGCCTGGCCCCAAAATTCAAAATATTTATCTCTCATGTCATTATACTCCACATTGACCTCCCCCGGGTAAGCATGATGTATCCACACATAGGATGTTGCTGATTCAAATCCGAGTTTTTGAATCAACTCACGAAACGACAGAGTAGGCATTTTCTCTGCGGGAAGTATAGGATTTCCCCATGTTACAATATTCCAATGAACACCCTTGAGTCCTGCTTTACGGGCTTTTTCATCCATTTTGTGCATGGCAGCACGTGTGGCTTCAAGTGAACCAAAATTAGCAATGAATTTTGAAATGTCGTAAACAGAGAAATAAGCCTTCCCATCTATTAACCAATAATTTGGCTTTGTGAAATAATCCTTTACCACATGATCGCAGATTTTGTCGTATGTTTCCGGAGTAACTTGTCCGGGATAAAGAAGTGGACGATCTGTACCATGCGTCCATGGATGTATTTCTTCCCAGTCGTGATTAGCCCACATAAGAGAGAACTTAATTTTGCTTGTATTTTTTGCCTTTAAAAAACCTTCATCAAGACAACGATTCAAAAAAGGACCATCGTTGTAGTAATACCAATCGAAAATAAATGCATCGACACCATTATCAACAGCAGCTTTTATTTTTTGTGCCATTACTCTCGGGTCTTTCTCGTCTGTATAGCCCCATGCTGGTACTTTGGGCTGATGATGCCCTTCGTAACGGGGTTTGGCAGCTTTTACCAATTCCCATTCAGACCAACCCTGTCCTTTATTTAAGTAATTACGTGTGTCGTCGGTGTGATAATTTGGAAAGTAATATGCAGCAACAGTAATCTTTTCAGATTTAGAGTGTTTTATTTTTCCAAATGCAGACATTGAAAACAGAAATATTGCAAATATCCCTATTGATAATATTTTTTTGAACATATTTTTAAAATATTAGATTTAACAAGAGAGCTTATTCTATCGTAAAGAATAATAGCGAATTATTGATATCCTGGATTTTCAATCAAATTAGGGTTATTAGAAGTCCTACCTGAACTAATTGGCAAATAGTAATGTTTTTGATCAAAATAAGGCATTGGAATTCCGGTTACATCAGTTACCAAATATAATTTAAATTTTTGTGTCATTACATTATAAGTATTCGCATTTAATGACGAACCTTGTAATATTATTCGCAGTCCGCTGAAAGATTTTGTCAGGTCATTTACCGCTGTTCTCCAGCGTCTAACGTCGAAGTATCGATTACCCTCAAAAGCCATCTCAATTTTTCTTTCATGACGAATTTTCTCGCGGGTAATTGTGGTCAGTTGAGGCATACCTGCACGTTTTCTAATTTCGTTTACTGCCCATAGCGCATCACCGGTTTTATTTAATTCAAAAGCTGCTTCTGCATAATTCAGATATATTTCGCCAAGTCTAAATACGATATAATCTGTAGTCGAATATAATCGTTCCGGAATTATTCCCTTTGATTCATCAAGGTATTTTAATACACCAAAAGGAGTTGGTCTTCCGTAGCTTCTTGAGCGACAAAGCACTCCATTATAAGATCCTATGTCCAACCACTTTGAACCATCTGGTGTTTCAATTGCATCATGATAATCTAAAATACCGGCAGGTGCCCATGCTGTTCCATGTGTATAAACTGAAGCTCTAAAGCGAGGATCCTTCTTACCCCAAAGTTCATCTAAAGTCCACCAATAACCGGAGGCTAATTTACTCCTGTCAATCACGCCAGATGTTCCATCGATATTTTCATAAGACTCCACCATCTCTAAATAAACTGAGGCTTGTTGACCTCCTGCCCATACATTATAGCTGAATGGGTTTTGCCACATATCCCATGAATGTCCTTTTCCTGAAACACCATCAAATATTTCCGAGAAAATGACTTCTGAATTATTTTCTTCTAAAAAGATATTACGATAATTTTTTACTTTATCGGTATACTTATTGAACAAACTGAATTTTGAACTTGTAATAATTGATCTTGAGGCGTCATAAGATGCTTTCCAAAAATCTTCAGCTTTTGTAGTTGGAATCCCTACTAAACCATTTAATTGAACTGTTCCCCAGGTGGCCACACTACCTGCATACATGGCAGCACGGCTTTTTAAAGATAATACAGCATATTTTGTTGGACGTCCTAAATCATTTCCACTATAAACTTCGGGCAATTTGTTTACGATACTATCCATTTCATCTAAAATATATTTATAAATCACCTCTTCTTTATCACGTGATCGATACAATTCACTTTCACTATCTGTTAACTTTTGCGCACGGGTAATTAAAGGCACACCACCATACCTTTTTACCATATTAAAATAGGCAAATGCACGTAGAAAGCGAGCTTCGGAAATTTTTTGTATTTTAACACTTTCTGGTAACGATGAAGTACCTATCTTTTCAATAAACTGATTCAATCTTCTTACAGTAGCATAACCCCACCATTCATAAACTCCTCCACCTACAGAAATCCAATGCGATTGTGGATTTGGCACCCAGCCAAATCGTGCTTCATCGGCAATTGTAGTAGATTGATCTATATCAAACCAATTTTGACTTGCACCATAAGGCATTTCGTGAAAGAATCCCATTTCAGCATAACATTGATTTAAATAGGCGTCTATCAAAACGGGGTCAGTCCATACTACTTTATCGGATATTATATCGAGTGGTTGTTTGTCTAAGACATCGGTGCAACTATTTAAGAGCAGCAATATTAATGGAAAGAAAGCTATAATTTTTTTCATGATATATAATTTTAGAATGAAAGATTAATTCCACAAGTAACTGTTTTCATTTGTGGGTAATACATCCCTGCAGAACCACTTGGTGCTTCGGGATCGATACCATAATTATTTAACTTTGAGAAAGTAAATAGATTTGTCCCTACAGCATAAAACCTTAGATTTTTAATTTTCAGTGCATCCAAAACTTTCTTAGGTAAATTATATCCAATTGATACGGTTTTTAATCTCAGGTAGTCTGCAGCAATATATCTATAATCTGATGGCAAATCATTTGTATTTGCTCCACCCAATCTTGGAACTAAGGCATTTGTATTATTATTGGCATAAGTCCATCGCTCCGTGAACATGATTTCAGGTAAAACACCACCTCTTTGTAAAACCACATAATGATAAAATCCGAAGGCACCTTGAGTTAAAGCCGAGAAATCAAAATTATTATACTTCAGACTAATATTGAGGCCACCCATCCAATGCGGAATAGCACCTTTCCCTATTTCTACCTGATCTCTCCAGTTTAGAAGTCCATCTTCGTTAGTATCTTTATATCGTATATCACCTGGCTTTAACGAAGTATTTCCTTGAGTTTCGTTATATACAAATTTAAGGGCATCAATTTCAGCTTGCGATGCAAATAATCCATCAGATTTATAACCAAATGCTATGTCCGTCCATTGACCGGTTCGCTGATACAATCTTATGTTATCCGGATCATCATAGGTAGGTTCGTCAAAAAACTGCCATTTAGAGCGCGACCAGGATATGTTTGCACTTAAATCCCAGCTAAAATCATTTATCTTACCCTGATGTCCCAGCATAAACTCAAAACCTCTGTCGTTCAATATATTAATATTCTCTATTGGTAGAGATGCCCCGAAAGTACTTGGCAAACTTGCAGAGCGGGTTCCGGGTATTCCATCTCTTACTCTATAAAAAGCATCAATCTCACCATATAAAACTTTGTTTCTCAGACCAAAGTCTATACCCACATTAGAAATAGTCATGGTTTCCCATGTCAGTAGATTATTTGCAAGCGCAGTTTCAATTATCCCTACTGAAGGGGTTGTTCCAAAAATATAGCTCTGACCCAATTGATATCCTGAAAGATATTGAAAATTACCAACAGCATCATTACCCGTTTGACTATAACTCCCTCTTAATTTAAGATTTTCAAGCCAGGATACTTTATCCTTAATAAATGACTCTTCAGTTATTCTCCATCCGGCAGATACACTCGGGAACAATCCTCTCCTGTGATCTTTATCAAATTTGGCTGACTCATCGCTACGCAATGTGCTTTCCAACAAGTATTTTGATTTATATGAATAATTTAAACGACTAATCAAACTTTTTCTACCCATTTCCCAGGCGCTTCCATTACTTATTTGATTAGCAACTCCTCCGGCAAATAGATAATCTATCTTAGATGTAATATAATTTACTCTCCCTGCAGATATCCAATCACTACTATAATCAATTACTTCATAAAGTGCCAAAACTGAAATATTATGATTTTGTGCGAAAATACGATCATAGTTTAGCGAAAACTGACCAGTAATCATCCTGCTTCTACTGTCATGGTGTGTTAAAAAAGGATTACTCGCTCCACCTTTGGAAGTGTAAATACCGCTTGTGTTTTCGTAGACCCAGGTTTCAACTAAACGCTGAAAAGTCTTTGAAAAACTATAATCCTGTTTGTAATTAGCAAACGCTTTGGCAGAAAGCCCTTTGATTCGATTAAAATCATACTTTAAGGACAAGCTTCCGGTGATATTCTGACTATTAGTTCTTTTATATCCACTAATATCACTATTGGTTGTTATATGAACACCTCCGGTACCTGCACCATTTGCATAAGATAATTTAGTGGGATCAGGCAATGTTGAAGGAAAGTAAGGTTCGGTATTCCAGAAGTCTTGCCATACAGAATTTGCATTTTCATCTCCACGCCATGGAAAGTCTCTGTTTTCAACTATACTTGATAAATCGACTTGAAGATTTAAGTTTTCAAGAATTTTAGCATCAACATTTGAACGGACATTATAACGCTGATATTCACCACCATTGTTTTTAAACATTGATTGTTGTTCTACAAATCCAAAGAATCCATAATATTTCATTTTATCAGTTCCGCCCCGTACACTTAAATTGTGTTGCTGTTGTGGACTCCACGGACGTGTTACTACATTTAGCCAGTTTGTATTGGCATAATCAGGATTTGTGCCTGAATAAAATAAATCTACTTGTTCTTGTGTAAAACGAGAAGTAGCTTCGGGCATTCCCGCCTGTAAATGTAGTTCGCGAATCATTTCCGCATTCTGCCCTGAGCTGGCTGGCTTTAGCATATTTGTTATAGCTTGGTATGTTGTTGAACTATTCAAAGTAATAGTTGGCTTTTCTGATTTACCTCTTTTGGTAGATACAAGAATAACCCCATTGCCAGCACGTGCTCCATAAATTGCCGCCGAAGCATCTTTCAAAACTGAGAGAGATTCAATTTCATTAGCATCAATGTTGTTAAGAGCAGATTCGATTCCATCAACAATAATTAATGGACTATCGAATCCACGAATACTCAAGTAAGATGCATCCATACCTGGCAAACCACTCTGCTGCTTAGTAATCAGGCCTGGCAAACGACCCGCCAGTGTATTGCTTGTACTTGTTAATGGAGCAATTGTTAATTTATCTGAGCTTAAAGTGGCAACCGACCCGGTAAGATTTACTTTTTTTTGAGTACCATAACCTACTACAACAATTTCGCTCAGGTTTTTATTCTCCTCTTTAAGTACAATTTTTTGATTCGATTTCGCTAAAATGTCTACTGTGATATATCCAATATAACTAACAAGTATATGTTGATTATCTTCCACTTCAATACTAAATTCTCCTTTCAAATTAGTTATTGTACCTTTTGAAGAACCCTTAATCACTACCGAAGCACCAATAATCGGGTCGCCTTTCTCATCGGTTACCAAGCCGGTAATTTTTTTTGATGGATTGACAGAAATCTTTTGTTCGGTATTTTTCTTTTCAATTAAATACAATTTGTTGTTTTTGATTTCGTAACTTAGGTTTGTACCTTTCAACAATTGTTGTAAAGCATCTTTCAGCTCAATAGAATTTGCATTGATGCTTACCCTGCGATTTAAATCAACCAATTGTTCACTAAATACAAGAGACAAGCTTGTTTGTTGTTTAATGGTGTTCAACACTTTCTCGAATGTTTCGTTCTGAAACGAAAGTGTTACTTTCTGAGCAGAAGTGTTCAATGCAAACATCGTCAGAAAGAAGGTGAGCAAAATTGCTTTTGCCAAAATTCTTGTTTTTTTCATGCAATTTTATATTTAAAGTTAATTTTTCTGGAATTGTATATAGTAAACACACTAACGAATAAAAGGTATGAGTGTGTTATAAAAAAACACCTACCTAAGTTTTCACTTAAAAAAGTGTACACTTAGGTAGGCATAATGTTTTGATTCTCGTATCTTTTTTAATTTCCCGTCGATATATGATATTTCCCTTCTTCGTATTGATTAAACTTAACTTTCGATACTTTTTCTAAATCACTCAAAACTTCATTAAGATTAATTTTACTTGTGGAAATGCTAAATCGGTAGTTCAATAAAGTTGAGTCGTTTACATCAAATTGTGCTTCATATTGCCTTTCAAGAGTTTTAATAATTTCCACAAGCGGAGTGCGGTAGAAATTCAGGCTTTTGGTGCGCCAGGCGGTTTGTATAGAAATGTCGGATGCTTTGGTAATTACACAAACTCCGGTAATGCGATCGTATTCAGCACTTTCGCGTACTTTCATAGGATATATTTTGCCGGTCTTGTCGGCTATATTTACACTACCTTCTTCCAACGCTACCCTGATAGTTTTGTCGTTAGGGTAAGCTTTTGCATTAAAATGAGTGCCGGTTACCTTTACTTTAATATCCTTTAAATCCACTTCGAAAAGTCGGGTAGTTTCTTTGGCTACTGCAAAATAACCTTCGCCCGTAAGTTTTACTTTTCTGTTAAAAAGCCCAAAGTTTTTGGGATATTGCAATCGCGAACCTGAATTGAGTTGCACTTGTGTACCATCCTGAAGCACCACATTGAGTTGTTCTCCATAAGGCACCACAAACTCGGCTAATTGATTGTCGCTAAAAACACCCATACGATCAGCCAAAAATGCAAATGCACCAGCCAATAACAAAAACGGAACAATGACTGCTGCCGCCACACGGAAACGGAATGTACGTAAATGCACACCCAGTTGAGAAAGAAATCGAGCTTTCATTCTTTTCGTAGGGATTTCTTGACCTAACCATTCTTCCAAAATCTTCTCATTGAGTAAATACGATTCACGGTCGTATCGTTGAGCGAAATACGCCTGTCCCTCCTCCGTAGCAAACCAGGCAGCAACCTGTCTGGCTTGTTCAGGAGTGGCGGTCTTAGTTAATACACTATCAATAATCTTTGGATCCATTATGTTGGACTACTTTTATACCTATAACCCATTAAACAATTGTGTGTACAATTAGTATGAGTTGCAGGTGAATGTTTTTTAAATAAAATGCTTTATGGCTATTACAATCATCAAAAGTTTATCTAATTGTGAACGCAATAACTTAATTACCTGCGTATAATGCGATTTTACAGTCGGAATAGAGATATTCATAGCATCGGCCACTTCCTGATTCGACAAGCCCTGCTGAATTTTCAGCAAACACACTTCGCGCTTTTGAGGTGGTAATTGCTCTATTAGTTTATACAAATGTGTTTTAAAGTCGGCATCTTCTAAGTGATGCAGAAAACCCGTTTCCAGTTCTTCGTTGAGCTGTGCAAGTTCGTAGTTTTTCTGTAATGCCATGTTATTATGTCTGATTTCATTCAACACATAATTCTTCAGAATACTAAACAGTAAATTCTTTATACCCGCTTTGTAATCGAAGGTTTCGCGACCTTCCCATAAGCGCATAAACGTGTGTTGCACCGCATCTTCGGCACCATTCTCCGACATTAAATACCGGCAAGCCAACACATACAGGTATCGGTGATAGGTATCGAAAACAGCCGAAAAAGCTCGTTCGTCCCCATCTCGTAACCTCATAAACAGTTCGTAATCAATATGTATGTGATTCTTTTGCATATTCAAAAGGCCAATTGTAGTAAGCTCAATTTTTCACTTCCACGCAACTAACAGTTTCTTTAATGAGTTAGGCTGTGTTTGTTGTTTTTATCACTAATGTAAGTTTTCTCGGTTGAAAAATAAAAACTGACATTTATTTTTGTTACATCTGATTATAGTTTACTTTCAAGGCTATATCCTTGGCCAGGTAATACCTCCGGGCTACGCCCTCAAGTCAACACTGGACAGGAAGCAAAGGTAAAACTTTTTCTGTAATTTTCTTTCCCAATGATTTAGTAATAGCATTTTCACGGTAACTTGTCCATTTCATGTTTTTTGTCTCCTGCATCCGGAGGCCTCAACGGGTCATCATTTTCAGTCATTCTGATCCTATAGTTATTGACTTTCTAAAGATAAACTTATTCTCGAGCACTTCGCCATTGTTAATGGGGTTTTTCACTTTTTGACCATAGTAATCCTGTTTAATGGCTATCAATCAAAGACATTACAATAATTAATTTCACTAATATCCTTCCTCTACAAGCTTTAAAACTCGCAGAGGATTTATACAAAAAAACATCTAAGTAGAATATTAACTAATTTTTATTCGCATTATTTGTAAGAATATAAATTTTTTGTACCTTTGCAGGCGATTATTCTTATATTTATACATAAATATCCATAAGAATAAAATATTTCAGAGGGATAAATCAAAATTTGGATCGTATGAAGAATAAAAGAAGCAGATTACAGGTAATCACCGAGATTCTCCGTTCGTCGGTAGTAGGTAGTCAGGAAGAGTTACTCAACATCCTGGCCGACAAGAATCTGAGTGTAACACAGGCAACCTTGTCGAGGGATCTGAAGGTATTGAAAGTATCGAAGACACCGTTGGCAAACGGAACCTATAAATACGTTTTACCTCCGGTAACAAAGACCGTAAGTCCGACCGGCAATCTGAGCACTTTTACTTCGCACGGCGCAGTTACCAGCATCGAATTTTCGGGTCATCTGGCAGTGATGAAGACCAAGCCCGGTTACGCATCGGCCATTGCCTGGGACATAGACAATAAGGGAGCTTCGGAGATTCTGGGCACCATTGCCGGCGACGATACCATACTGATTATCCCCCGCGAAGGAGTGAGCCGAGAAGCGATATTACAATTAATGGACATGACATTTTCGAACAAGTGACGATGAATCTTATTAAACCCCTGAAGGAGTTGGCGCGCAAAAAAAAGAAAGAGCCCGACCCGCAGGAACCCGAGGAACTGGATGGAATAGTGGTGAAGATAGCCGATGAGAGTTGTTTACCCTACGTAGATACAATTTTACAGACAATAGAGGAAGCTGCAAAAATACGGGGAACAGGGATAGCCCGCCGTTCGCCCGAATATATTGAAATGAAAATCAACGAACGCAAGGCTATTATTGCCTTAGCGGGAGACGAGTTTGCAGGCTTTTGTTATATTGAAAGCTGGGGTAACAAACAGTTTGTGGCCAATTCGGGACTTATTGTGGTGGATAAATACCGTGGCAACGGACTGGCGAAGCGCATCAAGAAAAAAGCGTTTGAGCTGTCGCGCCTGCGCTATCCCGATGCCAAGATTTTTGGTTTGACCACCGGGTTAGCAGTAATGAAAATCAATTCGGAGCTGGGTTACAAGCCCGTTACCTTTTCGGAACTCACCGACGATGAGTCGTTTTGGAAAGGTTGCCAGAGCTGTGTAAACTACGACATCCTGCAGCGTACCGGCCGCAAGCATTGCCTGTGTACGGGCATGTTGTACGACCCGAAGTGGGAAAAGAAAAAAGAAAAATAATACAGAAAAGGGTGAGCCGGGAATCTGATTTTCCGGGATCAGCCTTTTATCTACAAGCATTGTAAGGATATGAAGGAAAAAGTTGTTTTAGCATTTTCGGGAGGTCTCGACACCTCCTTTTGCGCCATGTACCTGGCACAGGAAAAAGGCTACGAGGTGCATACCGCCGTTGCCAACACCGGAGGTTTCAGTGAAGAAGAATTGAAAGTGATAGAAGACAAAGCCTACCGATTGGGAGCCAAGTCGCACGCCACGCTGGATGTAACGCAGGAATATTACGATAAAAGCATCCGCTACATGGTGTTCGGAAACGTACTCCGCAACGGCACCTACCCCATTTCGGTGAGCTCGGAGCGTATTTTCCAGGCCCTCGCCATTATCAATTATGCCAAAGAACTGGGAGCAGATTATGTAGCTCACGGAAGTACCGGTGCCGGTAACGACCAGGTTCGTTTCGACCTCACATTTGATGTGCTGGCCCCTGAAATAAAGATACTTACGCCTACCCGTGACCTCCTGCTTTCTCGTGAAGACGAAATCAACTACCTCAAAAAGCACGGTTATGCAGCCGACTTTACCAAGATGGAGTATTCGATTAACAAAGGACTTTGGGGTACCAGTGTGGGAGGTAAGGAAACGCTGAAGTCGGAGCAAACCCTTCCCGACGAAGCCTATCCCAGTCAGGTAGAAAAGACAGAGCCGGAAACCATCACCCTTCAATTTGAAAAAGGCGAGCTGTTTGGAGTAAACGGCGAAACCAGCGACAATAAGATTGCTCTCATCAACAAGTTGGAAGCCATCGCATCGAAATTCGGCATTGGCCGCGATATGCATATTGGCGATACGATTATTGGTATCAAGGGACGCGTAGGGTTCGAAGCCGCCGCACCCCTGTTGATTATCAATGCACACAAGATGCTCGAAAAACATACGCTCACCAAGTGGCAGCAGTACTGGAAAGATCAGCTGGGCAACTGGTACGGGATGTTCCTTCACGAAGCACAGTACCTGGAGCCGGTGATGCGCGACATCGAACAATTCCTCGAAAGCTCGCAGCAAAATGTAACCGGAACTGTGATTATCAAACTGCGTCCGTTAGGATATACCCTCGTTGGCGTGGACAGCACCTACGATTTAATGAAAACAGATTTTGGCGAATACGGTGAGATGAACCGGGCCTGGAGCGCGGACGATGTGAAAGGATTTACGAAAATTCTGGGCAATCAGATGAAAATTTTCTACAACGTACAAAAACGGAATCAATAAAATTAAAGCCCTCGCGCCGGAGTATCTGAACAATCAGCAACTCCGGCGCGTTTGCTTTTCAGTATCTATCCGATTGATTCATCCTTTGAAAGCTGTGCTTATGAAAAATCTTTTCTTTATCAATCACGTAAAACGGTTCACCCGTGTGGTGGAAAAAGGCATCATCACCTTATTAATTCTGATGATGACCCTTATCCTGCTGTATGCCACCTGGCATCTGGGCGTATTTCTCTATAATGCCGTTTTTTTGGAGGATAGCAGCTTTACGCTCGACAAAATCATGGATTTGTTTGGGGGCTTCCTGTTGGTGCTTATTGGCATAGAATTACTCGATACGATAAAAGTGTATCTGAAAGACAATGTCATCCATGTGGAAGTGGTTATTCTGGTAGCTATTATTGCTTTGGCCCGTAAAGTTATCATCCTCAAAGTAGAAGATTACACTGGTCTGGTGATAATTGGAATTGGGGTATTGATCCTGGCATTAACCGGCTCCTATTTTTTAATCCGAAAAGCCGGGCTTATGACGATAATGCTCGACAACGACCCGGAGGTGGAATTACCCGATCCCTATAGTTTCCCTGATAGTATCACATCCGATATCGCCACCAATGAAAGTACCAATGCAAGCACTCATACCAACACAAACACCAAAACCAAGACCCACACCGACGAAAACACTTCCGGTGCAACGACAGCCGATATGGAAAGTTCTGGGAACCTGTAAAACACACCGACGAAAACACTTCCGGTGCAACCCCTGAAAAATAAATTTTCTGTTTAGCCATTTTTTATTATTTTTGCAGTCCCAAACTGAAAATCAATTATTAAACAATATTTATGGCTACTACATCAGATATCAAAAACGGGATGTGCATTGAGCTGGACGGGCAGTACTTTTTCATCACCGAATTTCTTCATGTAAAACCCGGTAAGGGAGCTGCTTTCGTGCGTACCAAAATGAAAAATGTGGTAACCGGCAGAACCCTGGAGAAAACCTTCAACGCCGGTGTGAAAATCGACGAAGTACGCATCGAACGTCGTCAGTATCAGTACCTTTATCAGGACGATATGGGGTATAACTTCATGAACAACGAAACCTACGAACAAATTTCGGTGAACAAGGAACAAATCAATGGCGTGGATTTCCTGAAAGAAGGAATGATTTGCGAAATTGTGGTTCATGCTGCTTCCGAAACTGTATTGTTTGTCGATCTACCTGTTCAGGTGGCTTTACTGGTAACTTACACCGAGCCCGGTCTAAAAGGCGATACTGCCACCAACGCCACCAAACCGGCTACTGTTGAAACCGGCGCTACCGTTCGCGTACCGTTGTTTATCAACGAAGGAGAAACCATCCGGGTGGATACACGCGACGGTTCGTACGTTGAACGTGTAAAAGTATAAAACGGACAGACGCACCAACCTGCTAGTCGGTTACAACCGTTATCGCACAATTTTATACAGAATGAACAAACGGCTACAAAGTTTTAAACACGCAATCAGGGGAATCCGCATGGTTCTGAAATCGGAACGAAACATGCAGATTCACCTGATTTTTGTTTTGCTGGTTGTGTTTTTCGGATTGCTGTTGAGCATCAGCCCCGTGGAGTGGATGGTCTGTTTGCTGGCGTTTGGACTCGTGATGGGTGCCGAAATGGTGAATACAGCTATTGAAACCATTGTTGATTTGGTATCGCCCGATTACCACGAACTGGCCGGCCGCGCCAAGGACATTGCAGCCGGAGCGGTGCTGGTAGCATCCATAGCTGCCGCTGCTGCCGGACTGGTGATTTTTG
>JAVEVB010000015.1:73700-84735 GCA_034005265.1 Lentimicrobium sp. | reverse complement strand
TGCAGCCTTGAAAAATGAAATATAAACGCACTACAATCTACTAGCGCCCTACAAATACTTCCCTTGCCACATTCCCGATAATATTCGTCATTGCCACATCGATGGAGCCGCCAATCATTCCGCCCATTAGCGGAACCGCTTTCCCCAGGTTAATAGCGCCCTGCCCACTGGTTTTGGCCATTAACTGAAATCCCACCTTTTTATTGATTGCCAGCAGGGTTTGCTCCGAAATTCTTCCCAGCAAATTCGCTGTAAGTTTTGTACCCAGCACAATACCTGCTTCCTGCAGAATATCTTTTGCCACATTCCCGGCAAGGCAGGCATACACCAGCGATTTAACCCGGTCGTCCCTCAAATCATGGCCACCCATATGGGCAATGGCAAGAATCATGCGAATTTGAATAAAAAGCACACTGGCAAGGTTCGCGGGAATGGCAACAGGCAAGGTTAAAAATCCGCCTAAACCTGTAATAAACCCACTTGAGCCAGCTTTTATATTCTGCCAGCGGATAAGTAAATTCACCCTTTGGGTCATGGTTCCGGGCCGGGCAATATAGGTTTGGGATAATTCTTCAGCCGTATCAAAACCAGAAATACCAGCAAGGGCAAAATCATACAGGCTGTCGAGGTTACGCAGTAATGATTTAACTGGAAGCCGGTTTTTCAAGCTCAATAGATTGGTTAACATGGTTTTAATAACTCAAAACCTTTAACAATATTGCGACAAAGCTACACCGGATTCACTTGGGTTGATGAGCTAAGGTTATTATGATGCTGAACCCGCATAGTGAGCAACAGGAAAATAGTTCCTAAAATAAAAAACACAGCAATAGCCATTACGGAGAAACGCATACTACCAGTAATGGCTTCGATAATCCCAAAACTGAAGGTTCCGGCCACGGTGGCCAGTTTTTCCATCACATCATAAAAACTGAAATAGCTGGTATGATCGGTGGTAGATTCGGGCAACATTTTACTATACGTGGAGCGTGATAGAGCCTGAGTACCGCCCATTACAATACCTATAAAGAAAGCAGCAATCATAAATTGCACCGAATTGCTGATAAAATAGGCCCCAACGCAAATAAATATCCACATAATTACCGAAAGCAGCAACGCATTCAGGTTGCCAAAACGTGTTGACAAACGAGAAAACATCCAGGCGCCCAGCACACCTACCAATTGAATAACCAGTATGGTTGGAATGAGTACATCCTCTTTCAACCCGAGTTCTTTTTCGCCATAGGTTGCCGCCATAAACATGGTGGTGAGTAATCCCATCATCACAAAAAAGAACCCGATCAGGTAATAACTGAGCTTTCTGGAATTTCGTACCTGTTTGAAAACCTTATCCAGTTCGCGGTAACCCTCGAAAAAAATGTTTGTTTCCTTGTCTTTTCTTCTTTTACGGAAAGTGTAGCGTGGCAACCGGCGGAAAGTGATCTGTGAAAAACCTATCCACCAGACAAAAACCGAAAGAAAAGAAATGCGCGCCGGCAAAAAAGGATCGATAATGCCAAACAATCCGGGCTTCATAATCATCAGCAGGTTAAAAAGCAACAAAACCACGCCACCAAGATAACCAAGGGAGTATCCACGTGCACTGATCCGGTCCTGGTCTTCGGGTTCACAAATTACCGGTAGAAAGGAATTATAAAACACAATGCTTCCCCCATAACCCAATGTCCCCATAGCAAAGGCAATGATGCCCAATTCAACATTAGAGCTGTCGAAAAAGAAGAGTGCGCCACACGAAAGGGCGCCCACCCAGGTAAAAAACTGCATAAATGATTTACGGCGGCCCGTATAATCAGCCAGCGATGATAACATGGGTGAAAAAACAGCCACTATCAGATAAGCCGCAGCAATGGCCCATGAATACAACACGGTATTGATGACCTCCAGCCCGAAAAAACTTACCATGAAATCATCCGGGCCGCTTCGGGTAACCTGATTGTAATAAATTGGAAAAATGGCAGAGGCAATAGTCAATTGGTAAACCGAGTTTGCCCAATCATACATTACCCAACCCCTGATTACTTTTTTATCGCCCTTTATGATAGGCTGGTTCCTGAATTTCTTTTTCAATGGATCGTTTTTTCAGAACGAGGGCTAAATTAAAGAAATAAATCAATCCTGCAAAAAATCATGGAATGGGAGTGATTTCAACCGTTAAACATACCTTAACTATTCAAAAGGGAAAAACAGATATTTAGCCTTTTCAGGAATCCTAACCGAGGAATTTCAGGGAATCCGTTACTTCGTTCCTTAAAAACGGCTTCCGGTTTCACCCGGAATTTCGCGTTTTTCATAAAGTGCAACTGATTATGTTATAAGAGGAACGACAAATATTCACCTGAGGGCCCACGATAAAACAAATATTATATGCTCCATATATTTATTCAATCGGTTTCACTATCTTCGGGCGGTAAAATCAACCCCATGAAACAAAACAACTTATTTAAACCCGGCAGCATATTTTTGTGCATTGCCCTGCTTGTTGCTTTTGGAACATCAACCTACGGGCAAAAAGACACCACAGCGCTTAAGTCGAAGGAGAAAGTAAAAACAGGCCTGAATTTTGGCGCTCTGCCGGCTGTAGCATTTGATTCTGATATCGGATTTCAATATGGGTTATTGGCCAATTTATTTCAGTACGGTGATGGCTCAACCTATCCCGATTACCGTTGGTCACTGTATGCAGAATGGTCACGTACCACAAAGGGCAGCGGCATCAACCAGTTGTTTTTCGATTCAAAATACCTGCTACCCCATCAAATCAGAATAACTGCCGATGTGAGTTTTTTAACGGAACAGACACTCGATTTTTATGGTTTTAATGGTTATGAATCGGTTTTCAATACTGACTTTACCGATAAAGATGCAGGAGATGATTACAAAACCCGTGTTTTTTATCGTCATGAAAGGAAACTAGCCAGGATAACGCTCGATTTTCAGAAAAAAATTGCTGATCTTCCACTACGGGCAGTATTGGGCTATGGCTATTTCAATTCGCGCATTGCTCCTGTGGACATCGACAAGTTAAACGACGGCAGCGATGAAGAGGATCTGCTTCCCAACGTGGATGGCCTTTATGATAAATATGTGCGCTGGGGGCTTATTCCCGAAGAAGAAGCCAATGGCGGGGTACACAATTTCCTGAAAACCGGATTGGTTTACGATACCCGCGATAATGAAGCAAATCCCAACAGGGGCATTTGGTCAGAAATAGTTATTATGACTGCACCCCGTTTTCTTGGAAACAATGAAACCGCCTACACCAAACTATCTTTAACCCACCGGCAGTACCTGACCCTGAAAAAGGATCTGCTCACCTTTGCTTACCGCCTGGGTTGGCAAGGCACCATCGACGGGAAAGCCCCTTTTTATATGCAGCCCTACATGATAAACACCTATACCAAATCGACAAAAAATGACGGTCTGGGCGGTGCACGTTCACTGCGTGGAATTTTGCGCAACCGCATTGTTGGCGATGCTTTTGGATATGGCAATTTTGAATTGAGGTATAAGTTCTGGAAGTTCCAAAAATGGGACCAGAATTTTTATTTATCCCTTAATGGATTCAGCGACATAGGCATGATTACCAAAACCATCGACATTGACCGGACCAAAATCCCTGCTGAAGAGGAATCCCTGTTATTTACCACAACCGACCAGGGACTTCATGTTTCCTATGGAGCCGGGCTACGCATTGCCATGAACCAGAACTTTATTGTGGCAGTGGATTACGGATTGGCCGGCGATGAGCGTGATGGAAATAAGGGCATGTATATTAATCTGGGGTTTTTGTTCTGATAACACAGCATGAAATAAATCATTGCATCCATTCCAGGGAAACATCCTTTGCTTCGCTAAATACAAAACAAAAACCGGCAGAAAATCCTGCCGGTTTTTCTTTTGTCTGGCCTGTATAAAACCAGAACCAACATTACGAAAAAAAATCAATGTAAAAATTATATTTACGAAACAGATCAATCAGGCATTCAAATAGCTGTAAAAGTCAGGATATAATCTGTTTTCTGAGAGCAAATTTGGCTGAGCATTCCATGTGCCAATTGTTAATAACAGAATCCGGTTAAGATTTATTTCACTGAATCTTAACCGGATATTTACTATCACTCAATCCTCAAAATTCCTGATATTTATTAAATCAACCAAACCTTGTTGAGATAAATTTAGTCAACAACTACTTTTGTTGATGTAATTCCGGCTTCACCAGAAATCACAACGGCATAAATTCCCTTATGCATATTGCTTACATCAATTCGAAAGTGCTCATTACTAATAACGGCTGAATACTGAAGTTTTCCGTCAGTACTGTAAACGCTGACTTCAGAACCAATACAATTGTCAATATTCAGATAATCCGAAGCCGGATTTGGATAGGCATTAACTTCGCGGGAATCAGGCGATGATGACACAGAAGTGGAAATATCATTGACATAACAAGCAATTGTAAAATCCCTGTTGGTACCATTTGAATTCAGCGACTTGCCACCAACATAGATCTTATCATTACCATCAAGTGCCAGTGAATTGATTTCATCCTGTTCACCAAAGAAATCGTTGAGTACATATCCATAATTGCCAAATGAATTATCTAAATCGCCATTTTCAAGGAAACGCACCAGCGCAAAATCATTATTACCCGGAGCAAAATCACCAATTGAACCGCAAACCAGAATTTTATTGTCAGATTGTACAAGTAAATCGTAGATTACATTGTAAGGTTCTTTATTGAACGTGACAACGCCATTATCGCCAAAATCAGCAACGGGATTACCATTGACGTCAAATTTCATCATAAACATATCAAAAGTTTCCCACATTACATTGGTGAAGCCTCCACAAATAATCTCTCCATCAGCGTTAAGGTCCATACCGAAAAATTCATCATCCTGATCGTTCTGGTTATGAACTACAGTGCCATCAGTTCCAAAAGTATTGTCCAATGACCCATCGGCATTGAAGCGGGCAACCAGAGCAGCAAAGTAGTAAACCCATGGTTCCCGTTCCAGTGAAATATGTCCCGAGGCAAGTATTTTACCATCCGGTTGAAGGCAAATACTCGAAAATTCATTGTCCGAACCAACAACTGGAAGTTGAGCAACACCCATGTTTCCAAAAGTTTCGTCAAGGGAGCCATCCGTATTTATTCTGACAACTGCAGGCGTATTCATAAAATCAGCATTTCCGACAGTTCCGGCAAGCAATATTTTCCCATCACCATCAATTACCATATCCTGAGCCATAGTTCCAAACTGATTAACAGATACGATGGAAATACCATTGGTTCCGAAATCAGCATCAAAACTACCATCAGGATTTAACTGTATCAATAAGAAATCAAATTGAAATGATTCATTTAAAACGCCACCGGCAACAAGAATTTTACCATCATCCTTAATACACACGCTCATGGCGTGAGCTTCATAGTAGCCGGTTACGGGAGGTGCATAATTTACCGCTCCATTGGTGCCAAAATTAACATCAAGGTTACCTTCAGGATCAACCCTTACAATATTAACCTCTACATTCCATGCTGCAGTAAAAGAAACTCCTGCAGCAACAATTTTGTGGTCCTCCTGCAGAGCAACATCATTTATTACATCAATATTGGAATAGAAGTCCTGCATATAATAGCCGGTTCCATTAAATCCGGTGTAAAGTTCGCCTGCATTTTGAGCCTTTGCTGATGATAATGAAAAAATCACCGCAACAATACTGATTAAAAGTAAACGTGTTTTCATGGTTTTGTTTTTAATGGTTAACTTATTTATTCGGGTTGTTTTCACTTTCTTTTTGGTCATTTTCCTTTTGGTGAATGGATCCATTATCATCATTGATGGGCCCGAGAATCTTCAGAATCTTAGCCAACGCTGTAGATTCCGCTTCCATCCGGGCAACCAGACGCTTCATCTCACGCTCAACTTTTGAAACTTCTTTGGGTTTATCTTCCATTCTGCTTTTCTGTTTTGATGAAGCAAAGATGCAACCCCAGGCCACCCTGAAGCAAATAATTGCGGCTACAAAATGGATACAGAAAGTTAAAAATGGGGAACTAATTCACTACAAAAGTACATATGTGGCTTATTTACAATCGCTTACGCCGTCGCTTTTATTATTAACGAATTACACCGGGCACAAAACATCAGAAAAGTAGAAGTTCATCCTCAAGCAATATATTAAACTGTTGACAATATACTTTTGTCAAGACTACTGATTAAAATAGAAAAACCAGGCTATCAGTTTGAAGGAATCCTGTATTTGAGGTCTATAAGAAAGATGAATTGAAATAATTGTCGGGAAATATATTTTATTAAAGTAATCCTAAAAATCAATAAAATGAAAGAACTCAGAGTTGCTGAAGAAAAGCGATCAGATTTTCATCCTGCGCCATACCCATTTTCTTTCTAAGCCGTACTCGGGCTACCTGAATACTTTTGGCTGTTTGAAAAGTAATGGACGAGATGTCCTTTGTTGTCATATTCAATCTTAGAAAAGCGCATATTTTCTTCTCGTTAGGTGTCAGGTCAGGATGTAATTCATTCAGTTTGTTATAAAACTCATTGTGAACCTGCTGAAACCTGATTTCAAACTCACCCCAGACAGTATTGTCAACATTGGATTTCATTTCCCTGACAATCTCAAGAATACGTCCTTTATTTTTCAGACTGATTTGTTCATTCAATTCAATCAGGCGATTGGTGATAGAAGAAATAAATTCATTTTTCCGGATCAGGTACATCACATGCGTAGCCAATTCTTTGTTTCTGAATTCAAGTTCTTTATTTCTGAAATCCAGCTCTTTGTGCAGATTTTCCTTTTCAAGTTCGAGATACTGCTTTTCGAGGCTGAGGTTTTTACTTTCAAGGAACAGTCCTTCTTGTATCAAAGCGTTCCGCTTCATCTTTATTTTCTGGTTCCGGTTCAACAGGAACAAGATGACAAATAAAGAAAACAAGATACCCGAAATGGTCATAAAAATCAGGGCTTTTCTTTGCTTTTTGGCAAGCTCTATTTCCTGAACCAATTCATTTTCTTTCTGCTGTTTCTCAAACAGATACTGCATTTCAAGCCTGCCGGCAAGGCGTATCTGATCAGAGTTATTTATACTGTCTTTTAAAACATTGTATAACCGCTGGAATTCAAGCGATTCCTTATATCTCGAGGCTTTTTCATAGGCCAAAGTCAGGAAATTGGCTGCTTTCAATTGCGAAGTAAGGTTAACTGCCTGCTTGCTGTAATCCAGGGCTTTGTTCAATACCTCGATTGATTTGTCAACATCACCAGTCAATAAATAACAGTCCCCCAGATTGTTATATACCTGCGCTATGCCTGCCGTGTCGTTCATTTGAGTTCTGATATCCAACGCCTGATTATAATAACCAAATGCCTTAGGGTAATCGCCCATGGTTTTATAAATGATGCCCATGTTGTTGAAAAGTGAGGCGTAAAATGACTGATTTTTAATCTCTTCATTGATTAACAGAGCCTGCTCATAGTTTTGGCGGGCCTTATCCAGATTGTTCTGGGTAAGATAAACTGAACCGATATTGTTGTA
Organism: Lentimicrobium sp.; assembly: GCA_034005265.1. Taxonomy (GTDB): domain Bacteria; phylum Bacteroidota; class Bacteroidia; order Bacteroidales; family Lentimicrobiaceae; genus Lentimicrobium. The sequence continues at coordinate 77,150 of JAVEVB010000015.1, read as the reverse complement.
TAAAATCAGCATTCGTAAGTTCAATGGGTAAGTACTGTCTTTTTTATAAATATTATTAACTATATCCATACACATTGAATAGTAACTCAAAGCCTTTTCTGAATTTTCGAGCGTAAAATATGCCAATCCTATCTTGACATACAATTCGGTATAATCCTTCATTAGTTTAACCGACCCTGAATCTTTTGCTGCTCTGTTGTCAAGAATTTTAAGCATTTTGAAATAATTTTCCAATTCAATGGAAAAGTTACCACTCAGGTTCATTAGATTGGCATATTCATTATAAATATCGTACAACCATCTATTGTATTCCAGTTCCTGAGATAATTTTATTGCAAGGTTCAGGTTTCTGAATGAAGAATCATAATTCCGCGAAGCAATAAAAGCCCTTGAGACCAGCAGGTGCATGTAAATTGCTGAAGTGTCGCGGGAATTCAGGTTGATTTTATTGTTCAGACTTTCAACAAAATGGGAATTATCCGGATTAGCGGATAGATTATATACAGGTAATAACAGCAGCAATAATAAACTACCGGCAATAGTCTGAATCCAATTAATTTGCCATGTTTTTCTCATCAAAATACTAAGCTGAAAAATTCCCTTAAATTAAACAAATATTACCCTTGAAAGATTGCTTGCACCAATTTCTCAAAGCCAGGTTCTTCAGTTTCCGAAATTACATTAAATATTCTTTGTATTGAAATTTTAGGAAAAACTGCTGTAGCAAGCGACAGGGGACACGCGCTATCTTGTGCTATCCTGGCGTCGGAGATTGATCACTTGCTTTCCGGTGAATAAAATGATAAAAACCGGTAGAACAAATGGAACTTTCTGTGGGTAAAAACCTGCCATTCGTTGAATATATTTGTCTTCTCAGAAATCTGAGAGTATTGTTGCAAAAATTTTTTAATCTGTGTATATTTCTGTAAACATTTAAAAACTGTTTATCGAAGTTTAAAACGTTTTCACCTGAAAATTCAGATGGCTTCAAGCTGTTGAATCCTGTGGCCACAAAGTACACTTAAACAACCTGACATTTGGCCTGAATCCCCGGCCACACTTAAGGTATGTTTGGTTTTTTAAAATTGAGGTATAAAGAACATGGCAGTGTGGAAAGTATTTAACATAAAATGCCGGTGCTGAAACGTCTGGAATTAAAAATAATCGGTTTTGCCAATTTGGCGAAAACAAAAACTGCTTACCTAAAAAAAACTATTGCTAAAAAATTACACACACAAGCTCTATTTATGAAGAGAAAACATTTTTTTCAGTGCGGCCTATTTTTAGGGCTTGTAATTCTACTTTCATTACCCGTGAAGTCCTTTTCTCAGCAATGGGGATTGTATACACTTTATGCAACAAAAAACGGCACAAAGGCCTATCTGGTTGATACGGCAAATACGCCTTCAACATTCCATCAATGGACATTTTCTTCATCAAAAAGAAGTGCTTATTCAGCATATCTGATTCCAGGCGACACTCTGGTCAGAACATACAAGCCTTCGGGTAATACATGGTCTGCTGGTGCAATTACCGGTGGTATACAAAAAGTTACCTGGGATGGAACAGTTGCCTGGGATTTTACCTATTATAGCTCATCCTATTCGGCCCACCATGATATATGTCCAATGCCCAATGGTAATGTACTGTTAATTTCCTATGACGTAAGATCCGCAGCACAGGCCACCCAGGCAGGCTCTTCATCTGCAAGTACTTTCTGGGCAGAAAAAATTGTTGAAGTAAAACCTACGGGTCCAACAACTGGTACAATAGTTTGGGAATGGTATCTATGGGATCACATGTGCCAGAATTACAATTCTGGAAAAGATAATTACGTAACATCCATTGTTAACAATCCTCAATTGTTAAATATCAATTATTCCGGATCAGGAAACCTTCCTGACAGATATCATATGAATGGATTAGATTACAATGAAGAGCTTGATCAGATTGCGATAAGTATGCACTATATGAATTCAATATTTGTAATTGATCATAGCACCACAACTGCTGAAGCAGCCGGACATACTGGAGGTGACGCTGGCATGGGTGGAGATTTTCTGTATCGCTGGGGCAATCCAGCCTCCTGGGGTGCCAGTGGAAGTACGGTATTTAGTACAATCCATGACGCACACTGGGTTTCAAGTGATCACCCAAATTATCCAAATTACCTTTGCGGATATAATAACAGAGGTGGAACTGGAGGAAAAACAGCTATTACTATTGTGAGTCCGCCTTATAATGGTAATAATTATACTGTAACACCTGGCCAGGAAAATCCAACCTCAGCTGCTTATCAATTTACAACGGCATTTTCAGCTAGTAATGAAGGAAACTCTCAACAATTACCCAATGGGAATATGCTGGTAAATAATTTCCAGGGATCAGTTTATGAAGTCAATGCAGCGGGGACAGAGCTTTGGACAAAAACCAATGCACAATCTACACATGCTTACAGGTATACAAAATGTTATGTGAGAGGACCCAAAGCGAGTGCGAATATATCATCGGGTAACATTTGCACAGGAACTCAAATAGCACTAAATTCATCTGCTGTATCTGTTACTGAAACTAGTCCAACTTATACTTACAATTGGACTTCAACAGCTACCGGATTTACTTCTACAAGCCAGAATCCTACCGATAACCCTGCATCATCTACAACATATATTGTTACAATAACCAATACAGCAATAGGTTGTACAGATACTGCCGAGGTTTCTGTTATTGTAAGTCCCGGTCCAACGGCAAGCGTTTCAACAACAAATGCAAACTGCGGAAGTGCTAACGGAACTGCAACTGTAACCGCCAGCGGAGGTAGCGGAACCTATACATACCTGTGGGGTGCAAATGCAGGAAACCAAACGACTCAAACTGCTACCAATCTTGCTGCAGGAACCTATAACGTAACTGTAGATGATGGCAATTGCAGCACAGTTGCAACTGGCATTGTTATTGGAATTGGGGCGCCAACGGCAAGCGTTTCAACAACAAATGCAAACTGTGGAAGTGCTAACGGAACTGCAACTGTAACCGCCAGCGGAGGTAGCGGAACCTATACATACCTGTGGGGTGCAAATGCAGGAAACCAAACGACTCAAACTGCTACCAATCTTGCTGCAGGGACCTACAGTGTAACTGTAAGTGATGGCAATTGCAGCACAGTTGCAACTGGTATTGTTATTGGAATTGGGGCGCCAACGGCAAACGTTTCAACAACAAATGCAAACTGTGGAAATGCTAACGGAACTGCAACTGTAACCGCCAGCGGAGGTAGCGGAACCTATACATACCTGTGGGGTGCAAATGCAGGAAACCAAACAACTCAAACTGCTACCAATCTTGCTGCAGGGACCTACAGTGTAACTGTAAGTGATGGCAATTGCAGCACAGTTGCAACTGGTATTGTTATTGGAATTGGGGCGCCAACGGCAAACGTTTCAACAACAA
>JAVEVB010000015.1:0-73600 GCA_034005265.1 Lentimicrobium sp. | reverse complement strand
ACTCAAACTGCTACCAATCTTGCTGCAGGGACCTACAGTGTAACTGTAAGTGATGGCAATTGCAGCACAGTTGCAACTGGTATTGTTATTGGAATTGGGGCGCCAACGGCAAACGTTTCAACAACAAATGCAAACTGTGGAAGTGCTAACGGAACTGCAACTGTAACCGCCAGTGGTGGAAGCGGAACCTATACATACCAGTGGGATGCAAATGCAGGAAACCAAACAACTCAAACTGCAACTAATCTTCCAGCAGGAACCTATGACGTAACCGTAAGTGATGGTAATTGCAGTACTATAGCAACCGGCATTGTTAATGAAACCGGCGCTCCTACCATTGTAATATCACAATCAAACGACAACATCTGTGAAGGCCAGTCAGTTACTTTAATTGCAAGTGGTGCTGATTCCTACACATGGTCACCTGCTACCGGGCTAAATACAACTACAGGAAATACTGTTATTGCAACACCACCTTATACAATAACATATACTGTTGAAGGATCGACTGCTGGTTGTTCTGCCTTTGAAAGTGCCAGAATTATTGTTAATCCTGCTGCAACTGCAGATTTTAGTTACGTTGAAAACAACCTGACCGTCGATTTTACAAATCTGTCAATGAATGCATTAACGTATAACTGGGACTTTGGAGATGGTAATTCAACAAATCTTATTAATCCAAGTCATTCTTATGCAATCAATGGAAGCTATAATGTAGAATTAACAGCAACAAATGATTGTAGTAGTGATACCATTACTTTATTGGTGGATCTCGTTACCGGAATCAATAAAATTGATGCAGACAATAATTGGTCAATTTATCCAAATCCAACAACTGGAATGATAATGTTTGGAAAGTCGCTGGTTTATAAGGTAATTTTAACAAATTCATTAGGGGCGGTATTAGAGACTAAAATAAATGTTGACGCAATGGATCTGTCAGGATATCCTGGTGGAATTTATTACCTCTCATTTATTTCCGAAAACGGATCTGTTTCAAATCATAAAATCATTATTTTAAGATAAACATCTTCACATCTGCAATTTTTACAGCCCTAATTATGAAAATAAAATCCTTTTTACAGCTAAGCCTTTTAACAGGACTTGTTGTTTTACTTTTAATACCAATGAAATCCTTTTCTCAGCAATGGGGATTGTATACTTTGTATGCGCCAATGAACAGTACTCAAACTTTTTTAGTTGACACACTTGGAGCAACATTCAAAACATGGACTTCAACTTCTTCGCAAAAAACCGGATTTTCAGTTTATTTAATCCCGGGAGACACATTAGTAAGGCCTGTTTCAAAATCAGGAAATTCCTTTTCTGGTGGTGCTATTACCGGTGAAGTTCAAAAAGTGACATGGGATGGAACTGTGGTTTGGGATTATACACATTCAACCTCGGCGTATTGTCTGCATCATGATATTCATCCCATGCCCAATGGAAATGTACTGATGACAGCATATGAATCAAAATCTGCGACCGAAGCAACAAATGCCGGTTGTTCTCAAAGTATGACTATCTGGTCGGAGAAACTAATTGAAGTGCAACCCACTGGTCCAACAACCGGAACAATTGTATGGGAATGGCATCTTTGGGACCATCTATGCCAGAATTATAATTCATCAAAACCAAACTATGTAACCAGCATCTCTCAACATCCTGAATTGATGAACATCAATTACAATACTTCGAGAGATTGGATACATATGAATGGCATTGATTATAACGAAATTTTAGATCAAATAACTTATAGTTCACGATCAATGAATGAAATATATGTTATTGATCATAGCACAACCACTGCTGAAGCGGCTTCACATTCAGGAGGTAATTCCGGCCATGGAGGCGATTTTTTATATCGATGGGGAAATCCGGCAGCCTATGGTGTTACTGGTACAGCAGCAAATTGGGATGTAGTACATGATGCACACTGGATTTCAAGTGATAATCCTGATTATCCTGATTACTTATGCGGGTTTAATAATGGAGGCACAGGAGCATCAGGCGCAAAATCTACGATTGATATTATCCAACCTCCGTATGATGGAGCCAATTATACTTATACACCAGGTCAGGCAATGTTACCAGCAACATATGCGTACAGATATACAAGCACAAAAACATCAAGTAGCAACGGAGCATCACAACAATTACCGAATGGCAATATGCTGGTTTGTATTTCAACTTCGGGCTATATTTATGAAATTTCACCCAATGGAACAATCCTTTGGGATAAAACAATTACCGGACAACCAGCAAATGCGCTCCGTTATGATAAATGTTATGTAAGAGGGCCTATGGCAAGTGCAGCTATTTCTTTGGGAACAATCTGTGAAGGAGAGCAAATAACACTTAATTCATCTGCTGAATCTGTTACTGAAACAAGCCCAACATATACCTACAACTGGACTTCAACAGCTACAGGATTTACTTCAACAAGCCAAAATCCTACCGATAACCCAGCATCATCTACAACATACATTGTTACAATAACCAATACAGAAATAGGTTGTTCAGATACTGCCGAGGTTTCTGTTATTGTAAATCCTGCCGCTACGGCAGATTTTAGCTTCATTCAAAATAACCCGACGGTTGATTTTACAAATCTGTCAATGAATGCAACAACGTATAACTGGGATTTTGGTGATGGCAATACAACAAGTATTACGAATCCAAGTCATACTTATGCTGTAAACGGAAGCTATAATGTTGAATTAACAGCAACCAATGATTGCAGCAGTGATAACATGACCTTATTGGTAGATCTTATTACTGGAATCAATAAAATTGATACAGACAATGATTGGTCAATTTATCCAAATCCAACCAATGGAATGATTCGCTTTGGGAATTTGCCGTTAAATAAAGTAATTTTAACAAATTCCCTGGGAACAGTCCTGGAGACTGAGTATAACGTTGACGCAATGGATCTGTCAGGATATCCTGATGGAATTTATTACCTCTCATTAATTTCCGAAAACGGATCTGTTTCAAATCACAAAGTAATCGTACAAAAATAAATCAATATGAAAATTCAAAGAATTATTTCAATCGGGGTGCTGATCTTTTTAACAAATGTTTTGGCCGCACAGGAATTCACAAATTATGACATTTCTAATAGTGGACTACCTGACAACTACATCAATGGTGGGGTTGCGATAGATCAGGATAATAATAAATGGTTTGGAACCGGAGCCGGAGTTGCTAAATTCGATGATGTAACCTGGACTGTTTACACAACAAATGAAGGTATTATTGATGATTATATTACCTGCATTGCGGTAGATGCCAATAACAATATATGGATTGGTACAGATTTGGGCGCAAGTAAGTTCGATGGGACTTCCTGGACAAGTTATACCAGCGCAGATGGTTTGATAACTGATGGAATCAATGATATTCGCGGGGATTTAGCCGGAAACGTTTGGTTTGCAACTTATGCCGGTCTTTCAATGTTCGATGGAACAAATTTTACAAATTTCACTACTGCTGATGGTTTATCTATTGATTTATTGACAAACCTTTCTTCCGATGCAGAAGATAATATATGGATAGGTACGCTTGGTGAAGGTATTACTAAATATGATGGAACAAGCTTTACAAATTTTGGAGCTTCATCCAACATTATTGATCTGAATATAACTGCAATAACTATTGATCATCTTGGGAATAAATGGGTAGGAACTTTTTATGGAGCATCTGTTTTTAATAGTGATGATCTCTGGGTAACCGATTACACTGTCGTCGATGGTTTATATGGGGAGTATGTAAGAGATATTGAGGAAGATTCACAAGGAAACATTTGGTTTGGAATATTTGTAGATTATCTGTTTGATGGAGCTGTAACCAAGTTCGACGGAACATCATGGATGTCTTATGCTGTACCTCAGGGTTTAATTGATAATCAAGTAAAACGCCTGGCTATTGATCAGCAGGACAATGTGTGGATTGCAACAGGTAACGGTGTCTCAAAATTAGAAAATACGCCTACAAATGTTGAATTGATAAGTTCCCCAATTTCATTAAATATTTATCCTAACCCCGCAAATCAATTTCTAAATATCAAGGTTGATAAAGCTGCTGTTTCGAATAAACAACAAGTTAAGATCGTAAATTATTTAGGTCAGCGTATGGATGAGTTTAGTGTTGTCGAAAAAGACACCTATTCAATTTCTCTGGAAAAATATACTGAAGGGATGTACTTTATCACTGTTGGTCAGAATGTTTCCAAATTTATTGTCAAAAAATAAATTCACATTATCAAAATTAATTGCCGATTATGAAAAGAAAATTACCCAAATCATTTTTCTACACGTTATTTGTTTCTATTATCATTTGTAGCCTTTCGGTTCATGCGAAAGCACAAAATAATTTTTATGATAATAACTACATTCGTGAAATCAGATTGTACTTCAGTGAGCCCGACTGGGCTGACCAACTTGACAGTTTGTTTGTTGCAGGACAAGAAGAGCGTTTACTGGCATCAGTAACAATTGATGGTGTATCCTTTGCCAGTGTAGGTGTAAGATATAAAGGATATAGTTCTGTTGACATATCCCAAATAAAAAACCCCTTTAACATCGATCTTGATTATGTAATCTCAGGTCAGGAATATCAGGGAATTTCAAAACTGAAATTGAGTAATGTTATTCACGATCCTTCGTTTGTACGGGAAGTTTTATCCTATGAAATTGCAAGAAAATATATGCCGGCATCCAATGCGAATTATGCAAATGTTTTCGTAAACGATACCCTCATTGGATTATACAACAATGTGCAGGCTGTAAATAAGAATTTTGTTGAAACCTATTTTGGAGTAAGAAAAAACTCGTTTTTCAAAGGAAATCCTGAAGTTTTGGTATATCCTTTGGGTTCAAACGCTAATTTAGGTTATTATAATATGGATAGTGCAACATATTATCCGTATTACTCCTTAGAATCAGATTATGGATGGACAGATCTATTGGGATTTATTGATACCCTGAATAATCAACCCGATCACATCGAAGATGTTTTAAACATAGATCGTACCCTCTGGATGCATGCGTTAAATTATTCTCTTGTAAATCTTGATAGTTATATTGCTTATGCACAAAATTATTACGTTTATCAGGATCAAAACAAGAAATTCAACCCGATACTTTGGGATTTAAATATGTCAATTGGTAGTTTTCGTTTATCCGATGGAGGAACATCTGCAATTTCCGGCGGGTTGTCAATTACACAAGCGAAAAATCTTAATCCTTGTGGATTGCTGACTTACTCTGTTTCGCCAAGGCCACTGATAAAAAATATTATTTCAGATCCTACACTCAAGAGAATGTTCCTTGCGCATATCAGGACAATTGTGAATGAAAATTTTGTTTCCGGTGAATATTATACACGGGCACAGCAACTTCAAACGCTTATTGACAATAGTGTACAGAATGACTCAAATAAGTTTTACAGCTACAACGATTTCACAAATAATCTTGATGTAACTGTTGGCGGAACAAATGGAATGCTTCTGTATCCGGGTATAAGAGATTTTATCGAAGGACGAACCGCTTATTTAAGTACTTATTCGGGATTTCAAGGTGCACCCGGCATTGATATTATATCAGATAATATAGTGGAAGCTGACAATGTTTGGATATCAGCCAGAATAAATTATCCCGACAGTTGTTTTCTAGCCTATCGCTATGGTGTTTATGATGTTTTTAACAAAATCAACATGTACGATGATGGCAATCATCATGATGGAATAGCCGGAGATAGTATTTTTGGAACTTCAGTAATCAATTCTGCCATGATTCAGTATTATATTTATGCTGAAAATTCAGTTGCCGGCATTTTTTCTCCAGAACGGGCAGAATACGAATTTCATACAATTCAGCAACTTAATGAGGGCAATGTCGTAATCAATGAATTTATGGCAGATAACGAGAGTTATGTTACCGATAATGCCGGAGATTATGAAGATTGGATTGAGTTATACAACAATTCAGATGTTGATTACAATTTATCCGGACATTATCTGTCAGATAACAAATCAAATTTACTGAAATGGCCTTTCCCTGAAACAATTATCGGGGCACATGATTACCTTATTATATGGGCAGATGAGGATGAAGGCGAGGAAGGATTACATTCAAACTTTAAATTGTCAAAATCAGGTGAAGCTATTTATTTGTCTTCTTCGGCAGAAAATATTATTGATTCTGTTACTTTTGGTGTTCAATCAACTGACTTATCATACGGTCGGTATCCTAATGGAACAGGCCCGTTTGGGATAATGTCACCTACTATTTCATCAAGCAATGCTTCACTATCGGTAGAGGAGATTCAATATTTGCCGGAAATAAATATTTACCCGAATCCAACACAAAGCCTGCTAAATATTAAATCAGCAGGAAGCAAAAACACTATTCATACTGTAGAAATATTTGATATCTACGGAAAAATGGTGCTTAACCTGAAACCGGAACGCGATTTCTTAAGCATTGATTTGTCCGGATTCACGAAAGGTATTTACATGGTACGTGTTAATACCGAAGTTATTAGCAAGGTAGTTGTTTTTTAATGGGTAGGTGGATATCATCCTAATTGGTTCATTTACCACAATGGCTCAATGTCAGGCATATAATGCAAATACTGCAAACCAACACATAAACCAATGTTTGTAGTATGAATTTGTCATTATAATGCGCCTTGGACAGGTAACCTAAAAATTCCCTGCCTTCTATAAATTTTTCATATAGTATTTGTGCAATACAGCCCTGTTCATAAAAACAGGGCTGTATTGCTATAGTATGTCATCCCAACGGATTTCATGAGGTTTACAAATTCTTTATAAATCTGATAAAAATGACAAAAATGGGGCCACTTCCAGATTGACGGAATTGTCTCCCGCTTGTACTTGTTTTCAGAATTCTAATAATAGGTTAGTTTTAAAAACCCTATAATACATGAAATTATGTGGGTTATAAGTTTTTCGAAGATACCTCAAAAATACATGGCCCTTTTTCAATTAGTATGTACGCTGATCAATCAAAAGAACAGTCACACCTACACTTCATTGTATTCTTCCAATTTCACGGATAAATACACCAAAATACAGCGAAAAATCCTTCATGTTTTTTGGAGAATGAATGATAGCCTTCCGGCATGTTTTGTAAGCATGCACCTTTCACTCAAAATATCGTTTCACTTAAAAAATAAAAAAACCGGAGTGTTTCCTCCGGTTTTCTTATTTAAACATGGGTGAATAAGGTATTGAATACCTATTCAATCCCTTTTAATTTCTGATCAGTTTCAATACCTGTTGCTCACCTTCACCCTTTAATTTGAGCAGATAAATACCTGCCGGCAATTGCGGGGCAGAGATGGTGAAACGTTGAGCAGTCCTGATGGAGAGGTTTTGCATTGAATATACCACCCGGCCGGTTAAATCGGTTACTTCAACTTCTGAAAATGAATGGCTAACACCCTGTACTTCAATGGTATAAATACCATTACCCGGGTTGGGATAAACCTTCACCGAAGATGTGGTAACAGGATTTTCCCAAACAGGAGTATTGAAGGAAACGGTAAAGGTTACCGGCACCACCAATACAGGCACTTCTACATCATTGGAAAGTATATTGATATAACCCTGATAAGTACCCAATTCCATACCTGTAGCATCCAAACCAACCATAATCCGATCGGTATCTCCGGAAGCAATGCTACCCTGGCTTAAGTCAACGCTCAACCAGTCTCCGGTTGAAACCACCCGGACAAACTTCACCGTGATGTTGTTTGCCTGATGTCCTCCATCACCGTAACTGTCTTCAATCCAGAACTTCCAATTACCCAACAATTGTTCACCCGCAATGGATTTATTGCTGATGGTGTAGGTTCCAGATGCCTGCCCCGAGGCCAGCATTTGCTTAGCTCCGCTGGGAGACTCCACCCAGAATGACCCTTCAGTGGCATAATTATCGGTGGTCCAGTTGTAGCTGATAACAATTTCACTCAGGAGGCCTTCTTCAGCAATTGCAAGCGAAGTCCAGCCATTTTCGGTAAACGTATTTGAATTATAAGCAGTAGCAGCAGGACTATTGGTAAGCGCATAGGAAAGAGTGTCGGGCTGATCAGTAGATACCGTAATAAAATAATTAAGGCTGAGTTCCCCAGTATTTAAAATATCTAAAGACACTTCTTCCGTTTCATCCTTCATTACCGTGGCTTCAACCGAAGAAATATCAGTGTTTATATGAGCAAACAACTGCTCCCCGACATAAAATTCATGCGGGTCAGACTTCCCGATAAAAGGGTGGTTTTCACTGCGGCCCGAAGCATCGGCAGCATGAATATAATATTGAATGGTACTTCCAGGTTCAGAAGATTGAATATTTGCAGTCCATTGGTTTCCTGAAGCATGAGTCATATTCACCGCTTCAAAAGGCGTATAAATATTGGGGTTGACCCTATAATAAAGCAATACGGAATCTGCGATCACTTCCTGGCCACTAAAGGCAGCAATATTTGCTTCAAGGGTATATGAATAAGCTACCGGCTGGCTGGCTAATAAAGGATAATGACGAATATTCAGCATATCTGGATCGGCCATCTCATGCGTACGGCAATGTAAAGCATCCGTTGATTCCCATGGGGTTGATGACTGCCCGATAATTCCAAAAATCTGATATCCAGGCATAGCCTGACGATAGACCTCCAAAGCCGCTTCATCATAAGAGGTTCCCATGATGGGAACAAATACCTTGTCGTTCAGAATAAATGAGTTGGTGTAAGGTTGGTTTTGCGGAGTATTTACCCTGAACACTTCATAAGGGACACCCCAGGGGCATATGGTACCTTCAAAATAAGCGGCAGTGGCTTCAAGTTCATCATATTGGGGATGCGAAACCGGCACCGAGCGGATTAATACCTTGCTGGGTGCCAGATATTTCCCCCAACAGTCAATGTGGTCAATGTACGTATTGTTTGGATCTTCAAGAACATGGTAATCAGAAATACCCAGATAATTCTGCATTTTCTGATCAACCTGGGCAGGCGTTTGTGAACTGTTTTCGGTATAAGCTATGGTTGTTGAAGCAGCCATACCGTAATTATCGGTCATATAATTTCCTCCGGTATGTATCACGTTCATCCCAAACAAAGGCAAACCAAGAGATTCGGCCACTTTCACAGGAACGTTATCGTCGTTGGGACGTGGGCGGTTATACGGAAAATCCACAATTCCCACCTGATTATCACCATAGGAAACAAACCATGGCCCAAAGTCGCGCGTCCAATAGCTATCGGAAGGTGCATAAATAAAATTACAATTGTCGAGATTCACTCCTGCACTGGTATATTGTGCCCGCACCGTATTCTCCTCAGATGTTCCGGTAACTAAAGTCGTAACAATAGCATCACGGGCCATTTCGCGGATAAGCGCAACAGGAATTCCAAACGGATACCTTACCAGCACCCCTTTGGCCCGCTCAAATTCAGCTAAACTGGTAATGGTGCCTGTGGGAGGTGGTGTTTCAACAAAATCCCTGCCGATCAGGTGACGATTGAGGGCCTCCTCCGGCGTCATCTGGTGCGTGAGACGTTGCGGTGGATATTTGCTGTTGTTCTGGGCCTTAAGGTTCATGGCCACCATAACAAGCATTATGATGACTGCAGTGCGTAGAGAAAAGAGTTTCATGCTAATTTATTTTAAAATCATGCCGCGACAAAGGTAAAAATTAGTTTTACCCAAACTAAAAATTGTTTGTTAAAGGAAGTTTATGAATATAAAACATCTAAGAATCAATGAATTGCAATGAATTGCAACCACCTGTCGCAATAATGAAGTATAAAAAAACATCATTATTCAGCCCATATTCCTGAAGCGAATAAAGCCATAATTGGCGCTAAACGTTGGATTAACTCAATTATCTATTATTATCACACAATGATCAATGCCCTACTCAAAAGCGTTCCATGAGCATCATTTTTCTTTCTGCGATTGACAGCCGAATATCACTTCACGATAAATCGGGTAGAAAAGGCATTATTTGCAGTTTTCACATTTACTACATAGAGACCCGCAGGCAATTCCCTATCAATCATTTGCAATCTGCCCCAGTTGCCATTACGGCTGAATATACACTGGCCTTTGTTATTATACACCGTTAACAAAACCAGGCTTTCCGGCTGTAAATTTTCATGTTGTAACCTGAAGGGTCCTTGCCCCGGGTTAGGATAAACACTTAATGCACTCACGGCATCAGGCGTTTGTTCCACCCCACCAAAAAAGGCCACACAACCATCGAAAGAATTCAACTCAATATCCTCCCACAGCAATGAATAGTCATTTACACTTCCCACATTCGTAACGGTATAAGCTATATTTTCCAAAACAGGAACATAGTCTTCAAAATTTACTCCTCCTTCGCTGGTGCAAGCAATACCTTCACCTAAAGCATTGGTTCTGATCACGCCCGTTTGGGGTTCATACACATCCTTTACACCAATAATAGGCCCATTCCCCAGAAACAAGTAGCCACCATCCGAAATAGGGCAGGCTTCCATTGCCTGCATAAAAACATACTGCACCCAGACAGGAATCCCCTCAGGAGTAAGTTGACAAACCATTCCATCCCCCATAAAGCTGCCAGTACTGAGCAGTAAATTACCACCGGCGGTGGTTTTGATTCTTCCCCTGTAAACAGGTTCATTCCAGGAATACATGGCATATGATTTACTCCAGATAATTTCGCCATCTGTGTTAAAAGACATTACAAATCCTTCAATATCCCAGGCGTCTCCACTAAGATAAAAACCCGCGGGTCCAGCAATCAGATCATTAACTTTACTACTCGGATAATTGCCGCGCTTTGCCCACAAAACATCCCCATTTGCATAGGTTTGGGTAAGACTTATTTCATCACCATTGGGACTTGAACCTTTGGTAATCCCACCAATGATCAATTGCCCGTTGGCCAATTCAGCCACTGCCGTACCTTCGTCCTTTAATGTACCTGCTTCATAAGTTTTGGCCCACAAAAGTGAACCATCTGGTGTAAAGCGAGCCAACAAAAGCTTAGATGAATAAGGAGGTTCGATCAGCGAGGTCCGACCGGTAACCAGTATATCTCCGTTACTTGTGAGTGTAATTCCCGAAGGATAAACATTCGATTCATGTTCAAACTTTTTCATCCAAAGTAAATCGCCTGCAACGCTAAGCTTAATCAATAGGAAAGAGTAATTATAAGTATCATAACTGTATTCGAAAGCACAAATGAAAAAGTTCTTGTCTGCTGTGCGCACAACATCAATCGGCAAAACCAGATTTGCTTTCCCTGTCAACCTTTTCGACCAGTGCATAACCCCCTGGGCATCCATTAAATGCACCGCACCGTAGTCTGCGCCTTCTCCACCAGCGCTGATCAACAGGAGACTATCCTGCCCGGCTTCGGCACTTGCCAATACATGCATTCCGTAATTTGGATGGTAAAACACTTTGGAGAACCGCAAGTCCTGTGCCTGTAATACAACAGTACCTTGCATCAGCAACAGACCCAAAAGAAATGAAATGGAGCGATGTTTCATAGGACTATGTATTAAAAGGATTAAACCGGATATTAGCCACACAAATATAATACATTCTGGTATAAAAGATAAAACATTGACTTCACAAGCCAGGGTAGAAAACTTACCTTTTCAGGAAACAGCACCGATTATGCTTTCTGCCGGGCTTTTGTATAACAATCCCTGCACAAGGGTTCGTAGCTATCGGTTTCTCCCAGCATAACCAACTTCTCATCGGCAGTTTTGCGATGGGAATAGTGGGCCAGGTTGCCACATTGCATACAAATGGCATGTACCTTGGTCACATATTCCGCGGTAGCCATCAGCGCAGGAATCGGACCAAAAGGTTTACCCGAGAAATCCATATCAAGACCCGCTATAATAACCCTTATGCCACTACTGGCCAGTTTATTACATACCGAAACCAATTCATCATCAAAAAACTGGGCCTCATCAATGCCCACCACATCCACGTTATTAGCATAAAGTAAAATCTGTGATGAAGCCTGCACCGGGGTAGAAGTAATGGCATTTTCATTGTGTGAAACCACATTGGTTTCATCATAGCGGGTATCAATGGATGGCTTGAAAATTTCAACCCTTTGCTTTGCAATGCGTGCACGGGTGAGTCGACGGATTAACTCTTCGGTTTTACCCGAAAACATTGACCCGCAAATAATTTCGATCCATCCCCGGCGCTGTCCCGGATTAATCGCACTTTCTAAAAACATTGCCCTGCTTTCTGATTTTTGATTTACCTTTAACCCCTCAAAAACAAATTCAAATCAGGTCTGTAAGCCGATCATTTATTTGCGGTTGAAATACAAAAGTACCATGATTCTGCGTTTTACAAAACCAATTTTCAGAATTTTATCAACATGGCCCATCACAAAATCGTTAAAGAAATCAATAACAAGCTGTCAGAACTATCCGAACAGTTTAAAAAAATCTCATCTTCGGATGAAATCCATTTGATAGACGTGGATATCCTGCTGGGAATGATGCGTGAAATCTATGTAAAAACCAATCTTTTGAAGGAGCCCACCACCGATGAAAAAGTTACCGGCACTCCTGTTCCAGCCCAATACACTCAGGCTATTCCCATGGAACAACCCTCAGTGCAAGTAAAAGCGCCTGGAACTATTTCTACCACGACTCTACATACTCAGGACGCAGCAGTTTCAATCGAAACTCAGCCTGAATCTGAACAATCAAACAAACCGGCATCCCCCGAATACACTGATGTTTTACCGGATACAATGCCTGAGGAAGAACACCTTCAACCAAAAATTTCTAATCCCGTAATGGAAATTCCCCTGCCCCTTCAGGAAATGACACCATCACAACCTGAGCATTTACAACCACAACACGAAATAATGCAGCAGGAAACAGAAATAGTGCAACCCGAAGCCGAACGCTATCCCCAACATAAGGAAACTGACCTGCCAGACACTTCCCCAATGCATTCTTACTCTGCACCAAAACCTCCGGTCCATCAGCAAGAACTGTTCGGAAACGGAAGTCTTTCGGATAAGTACAAAACGGTTGCTCCATCCATCAACGACCGGGTACACCAGGGCAAAGCAGACCATACACTCGCGGATAAAATCAACCTTACCCCCATCAGTGATATTAAATCTGCCATTGGCATCAATGAAAAATTTCAGTTTATCAACGAACTTTTTGAAGGTTCGGCACAACTATATAACGAAGCCATAGCATTGCTTAATAACTGTACGAATGCAGAGGCAGCCCACACCCTGTTCCACGATTACCAGAATAGAAATAACTGGGACACCGAGAACAACGCATTTCTGCGGTTCAGGGAGTATGTTGAAAGAAGATACCTTCATTTTTAAAAACATTTTATGCATCCATTGTCAAACCGGATTAAAAACAGCTTACCTCTTTTCCTGATCTTTTTATCCGTTCTCACTGCAAGAGCGCAAGATATTGACTATGCGCACTTTGTTGTAAATAAACTCTCTGCTCCCAATATGGAAGGCCGCGGTTATGTGAATTACGGTTCACATCAGGCAGCTGAATTTATTGCGCGGGAAATGTTAACTTGTGGTATTCAACCATTTCAGGACACCTATTCCCAACCATTTCACCTGAATGTGAATACATTTCCCGGTGCCCTAATGGCTAAAATTGATGGGAAAACCCTTAAACCCGGTGCTGATTATCTTATTTCAGCCTCCTCTCCTGCTGTAAATCAGGTTTTTGAGTTAAATTTTCCCGACAAGAAAGTTTTTAGCGATCCGTCAAAGCTGCAGAAGTTTGCAGAAGAAGACCTCCAACACTCCATGATTGCCATTGATAAATCGGAACTCAAGGGTTACGCGGCAAAAGTTGCAGACTCAATGCTTGCCACCAACTTTTTAGGAGCCGGAGGGTACCTGCTTGTCAATAGTAAAAACAAACTGGTATGGAGTGTCTGGCCTGGCGAGGTTCAGAAAAGCTACCCGATAATGGAAGTGCGTGAGGATGCGCTTCCGCGGAAGCCAAAAAATCTTGCACTGACCATAGAAGCCGAATACAACAAGAATGTTGAAGTGAGAAATGTATTGGGGTTCATTCCCGGAACCACTTTCCCTGACACTTTTCTGGTATTTACCGCACATTATGACCATTTAGGCCGTATGGGCAGTGAAACCTACTTCCCGGGAGCAAACGACAACGCCAGTGGCATTGCCATGATGCTTGACCTGGCGCGCTACTTTTCCAAGTCGACCAATCAGCATAAATACAGCATCGCATTTATTGCTCTTGCAGGTGAAGAAATGGGGCTGAAAGGTTCAACCTATTATGTCGAAAACCCCTTCTTTCCCCTCGAAAATATCCGTTTTCTTATTAATCTTGATATGGTTGGGACTGGCAGCGAAGGCATCACAATAGTAAACGGGACTGTTTATCCTAAAGCTTTTGCGCTGCTTGACAGCATAAATACAAGCAATAATTACCTCTTAAATGTTACTCCCCGTGGCGAAAGTTGCAACAGCGATCATTGCCCGTTTTACCAAAAAGGAGTGCCTTCAGTATTTATTTACAGCAGAGGCAAGGAATATCAGGAATATCACAACATTTATGACTTACCCCAAAATTTGCCCTTCACTGAATATGTAGACATTTTCAGCCTATTGAGAGATTTTATAAAAATTTATTGAACCATCATGTCGAAACTCTACCTTGTGCCCACGCCCATTGGCAATCTTGAGGACATTACTTTCCGGGCTGTACGGATACTGAAAGAAGTAAACCTCATCCTGGCCGAGGACACCCGGAAAACCGGGATGTTGCTGAAACATTACGGCATTTCAAATTTTATGAAATCGCACCATATGCACAATGAACACCGCACAGCCGAGGAAATTGCCGGGCGGATTGCTGCTGGCGAATCCATTGCTCTGGTAACTGATGCCGGCACACCGGGCATTTCCGATCCGGGATTCTTGTTGGTTAGAACGTGCGTGTCTTTAGGTATTGAGGTGGAAACATTGCCTGGTGCCACGGCCTTTGTCCCGGCGCTGGTTAATTCCGGACTGCCTTGCGACCGCTTTCATTTTGAAGGATTCCTTCCCCACAAAAAAGGCCGCAACACACGCCTGCAATACCTGTCCAGCTTACCTTTCACCTTTGTACTGTATGAATCGCCTTTTCGTTTGGTAAAAACCCTGCAACAAATGGCCGAAATATGCAGCCCGGAAAGGGAAGCCTGCGTTTCGCGGGAAATATCCAAGCTTTTCGAAGAAAACCAAAGAGGAAGCCTTACCTCACTTGCTGAGTATTACTCCGCAAATCCTCCCAAAGGTGAAATAGTAATCACTGTAGCCGGAAATTCAGGAAATACACCTGAAAAAGCATCTTCTGAGGATGAATAAAATCCGGTTTCTTTAAAAATCATTGTCATCGGGTAACATTTGGTGCGCACCTCCGTCCTATCACTATTAAGAAAAGACAAACTATCGGCTTCCATCCCACAATTCAAGCCGGGGTTAAAATATTCGGTTTTGTGCCGGATAGGATTTCTTATAGTGTGTGTGAAGAACCGGGGCTAGTTTTAGATTGGTCCTGATTTTTTTTATCTTTGACGATCAACCTGAAATAAATGTACACCTACAAATACCCCCGTCCTGCGGTAACTGCCGATGCCCTTGTATTTAGAAAAAAGACCGCAAACACTGAAATTCTCCTTATCAGGCGTGGCCATCCTCCTTTTGAGGGAATGTGGGCCAGCCCCGGAGGCTTTGTTGAAATGGAGGAATCCCCTGAAGAGGCAGCCATTCGCGAGTTGCAAGAAGAAACTGGCTTACGCGATGTTAAACTTTTTCAGTTTTATACCTATGGTAGTATAAATCGTGATCCAAGACACCGGACCATCGCCATCGCTTATGCTGGATTTTTTACCAGTAGCGGTAAAGAAATCAAAGGCGGAGACGATGCTGCCGAAGCCCGGTGGTTCAACATCAATGAACTACCTGCGCTGGCTTTCGACCACGATCTGATTGTAGCCGATGCCATAGCTTTTGGCAAAAGCAAGGGTTGGTTCTAAGGGTGAAGGTCAGTTTTACAATAACCCATGCAGATTCATAAAGGCATAAAGATGCGCAAAGCTATAGCAAGCATGCACATGCAGGCTTTTTACCCACAAAATCCGGTCAGCCAACATATCCTAACGCATTGATTTTACATCTGTTATAAAATTATTAATTAAACCCATTGCGTCTTTACGTCTTTGCGTGAGACCTGACATCTTTGCATTTAATAAATTCCATATCTTTATGACTTGAAAATAATCTACTTCCATGAGAGCAGCTATCCTGATTTTTATACTTCTTCCATTTTTCTCACTTGCCCAAATTTCGGATGATTTCTCGGATGGAGATTTCACTCAAAATCCAGAATGGACGGG
Organism: Lentimicrobium sp.; assembly: GCA_034005265.1. GTDB lineage: Bacteria > Bacteroidota > Bacteroidia > Bacteroidales > Lentimicrobiaceae > Lentimicrobium. The sequence goes on along the minus strand of JAVEVB010000015.1, from coordinate 57,132 downwards.
CAATACAGATAGTTTTACCGTAAATATCAGCCAACAGCTACAACTGAACGCTACTGGCGAGGGCCAGTCGATACTCACCACTCCCTTCAACGCTCAGGGCCTTATTGAATGGCGATTGTGGGTAAGATTGAACTTCAGCCCCAGCGACAACAACCTCGCTAAAATTTATCTGGCAAGTGACAATGCCAATCTTGGGGAACCACTCAATGGCTTTTATCTGAAATTGGGCGAAGGTGGCTCAGCCGATGCTATTGAACTTTATCGCCAGAGCGGAACGATTAATACATTGATTTGCAGAGGAATGGAAGGTATTGTTGCCGCCTCATTTGCTATTCGTATACGTGTTATTCGCGACGAAAATGGAATCTGGACCGTTTCAGCCGATCCCACCGGAGGGGAAGACTTCCAGTTCCAGGGTTCCGGAGAAGATCAACAATGGTATAATTTTACCCATTTGGGCATGCTGTGCAAATACACCTCCAGCAATGCCACCCGTTTTTACTTTGACGATATTTATGCCGGGTCACCGCTGGTTGACAACATCGCCCCTACCCTTCTCTCCATCAACGTCCTGGGGCCCAATAACCTGGATCTTACTTTCAGCGAAAGTGTAGATGAAGCTACCGCCAACAATGTGAATAATTATTTTGCCGATAATGGACTGGGAAATCCATTGGCTGCCGGCCGGGATATCGTGGAAAAATCAATAGTCCACCTGTTGTTTGAGAATGCTTTTGGACAGGGCGTTTTCTACAACCTTACCGTGAGCAACATAAAGGACCTTGCCGGAAATGTAATGGAGACTGCGGTAACGCCCTTCGCGTTTTACAACGTGCAGCCCTGGGATATCCTTGTCACTGAAATCATGGCCGATCCCGATCCTCCTGTAGTACTTCCCAATGAGGAATACCTGGAAATATACAACAGTAGCCCTTTCCCCATTCAACTCGAAAACTGGGTATTAAACATAGGCACGACTAGAAAAATATTCCCTAAAAAATTGATCGAGCCTGGCGAGTACATGATACTTACCAATACTGACGCCGTTTCGCTATTCACGCAGTTTGGACAGGTGATTGACTTTTCGAGTTTGAGCCTATCCAACACCGGAGCAGTGCTTACACTGCGCAACAGCGAAGGTGCAGTTATTCATTCTGTAAGCTATAACGATACCTGGTACCGTGATGCCATTAAAAAGAATGGCGGATGGTCAATCGAAATGATTGATCCGGGTAACCCTTGTGCAGGAGCTGAAAATTGGAAAGCTTCCATAAATCCTTCGGGTGGAACTCCATCAGGCATTAATTCAGTGAATGGCATTATTTTAGATACAATCAGTCCCGGAATAGATAAAATAAGTATTACCGGCCCAACCACTCTCAGGTTGTTTTTCACCGAATCCATCGATAGCCTGAGCCTGCTAAATATTAGCCGTTTCAACGTAGATCAAGGCATTGGAGCACCTGACATAGTTACACTTAACCCACCAGCTTACACATCGGTAACCCTTACTTTTAGCAGCAGCTTTACAGATGGTACCATTTACAACCTTACTGTAAAAACCGGATTGAGTGATTGTGCCGGAAACATTACCACACAGGATTTAACAGTACCATTTGCGTTGCCTTCTTTACCCGAATCTATGGATGTGGTCATCAATGAAGTGCTTTCTGACCCCAGAACTACGGGAACTGAATTCGTTGAAATTTATAATCGTTCCAACAAGGTGGTTGATCTCAAGAACATATGGCTGGCTACACGTGATAAATATACCGGAGAGATTAGTTCAGCCAAAGAAACCGCGGCTGATGGCCGGCTCATGTTCCCGGGAGAATACCTGGTACTTACCAAAGATCCGGATATTGTCAAAAGTGAGTATTCTACTCCAAATCCCGGTGGTTTTGTAGCTATGTCCACATTCCCCACCTACAGCAATGACCTGGGTACGGTAGTTCTTTTGACTCCCTGGGAAGAAATTCTGGATGAATTCAGTTACTCCTCCGATATGCACTTTGCCCTATTCAACACCACCGATGGGGTTTCTCTGGAAAGAATCAACTTTAACCTACCTGCCAGTGATAAGGGAAACTGGCATTCAGCAGCACAAAGTGTTGGTTTTGCAACCCCAGGCTACCAAAATTCCCAGTTTATGCTTGCGCCTGAAGGTCCGGACGAAGTAACAATCAGCCCGGAGATTTTTTCACCCGACAATGATGGTTTCGACGATCTGCTGGCCATAACTTGCAACTTTGCTGAAACGGGATACGCTGTAACCATCCGCATATTCAACAGCAACGGAAGAGAAATTACTTTACTGGCAAAAAATGAACCTGCAGGCACCGGCAATCAGTTTATCTGGGACGGCACCACAGAAAAACATGAAAAAGCGCCCATTGGTATTTATATCGTTCATGTTGAAGCATTCAACCTGGCAGGAAAAGTTAAACAGTTCAAAAAAACGGCGGTGTTGGGCGGAAAGCTGTAAAAGACCAAACATGTAGACAAGGTGACGGGGAGACAAGGAGACGAAATCTTCAAATCTTTGAATCTTACTCAGTGATCAGCCCAAGGCGGGCAGGAGAGGGACGACTGGGGCGAGGGGAAAAGAATTTCTAATTTCTAAACCTCAACCTTCCTCAAATCATGCATGGAATCCCTTGAATCTTTGAATCTTTGAATCCCCAGTATCCTGGAATCCCTTGAATCTTTGAATCTTTGAATCCTAGAATCCTGGAATGCTTGAATTTTTAAATCCCCATAGCCATAACCATCAATTCCGCGATGTCAAAATTTTTCACCTCTTCCTGTTTGTCCTTGAACTTTAGGCCATCGGTGAGCATAGTCATGCAAAAAGGGCAGGCTGTAGCAACAATTCCAGCGCTGGTTTGCAATATTTCTTCAGTACGCTCGGCATTTACCTCTTTGTTGCCAGGCTCAGCTTCTTTAAACATTTGTGCACCCCCGGCACCGCAGCAAAGCGCCTTACTCCGGTTGCGGGGTAGTTCAGTGGTTTTGGCTTTCAGGGAAGCAATCACTGCCCTGGGTGAATCATATTCCCCATTGCCACGGCCCAGGTAACAAGGATCGTGAAAAACAATGGTTGTATCGCTGAAAATCTCCGGATCAGCCTGCAACTTACCTTCGTCAACCAGCTTTTTGAGAAATTGAGAATGATGTAATACCTCATACTGACCACCCAGGTCGGTATATTCGTTTTTGAAAATATTGAAACAATGTGGGCAACAGGTTACAATTTTGCGGACGTTATATGCCTTGAAGGTTTCAATAACCGTGAGCGCCTGCATCTGAAACAACATTTCATTGCCGGCACGCCTGGCTGGATCACCATTGCAGGTTTCTTCCTTTCCAAGCACAGCATAACTCACACCGGCATGATGAAGCAGTTTTACAAACGCACGGGTAACTTTCTGATACCTTTCATCAAAAGCACCTGCGCATCCGACCCAAAAGAGATATTCGGGTGATTCGCCGCGGGCAGCAAGGTCCGCCATAAGAGGAACGGTTATATTGGATTTCATAAATAAAGCTATTGTAGTTTATATTAAAATTAAACCAGGGTTGCAATGAAATTACAGCAGTTCAGCCCACTTCATACGATCTTCAGCCGGATATTGCCAGGGTGCACCATTGTTCTCGATATTGGTGAACATGTTATTGATAGAGGCTGGGGCTGATGATTCCTCCATCACCAGGTAACGCCGCATATCAAGAATAAGCGTGGGATGGTTAATGTTGATGGGACATTCCTGGGCACAGGCATTGCAGGTGGTACAGGCCCACAATTCTTCGGTGGAAATATAATCCCCAATAAGTGACTTGCCATCATTAAATAACTTATCGCTGAGCAATCCGGGGCCTTTTTCCTTCATGCGTGCGCGCAAATCGACAAATATTTTCCGGGGCGACAATTTCTTGCCGGTAATGTTTGCCGGACAAACCGAAGTACAACGGCCGCATTCAGTGCAAGCCAGTGAATCAAGATAGTTTTTCCAGGTAACGTCTTCTACATCCTTCACACCAAACCGGGCCGGAGGCAGTTCACCTTCGGGCGCCGGTGCAAAAGCTGTTTCAGGATTGAGCATCAACTTTACTTCATTGGTTACATTTTCCATGTTTGGCAAATGGCCGAGTGGCTCAAGCCGACTAAGCAAAACGTTTGGAATAGAGGTAAATACATGAAAATGCTTGGAATATGGCAGGATATTGGCAAAAGTGAAAATCAGCAAAATATGCGTCCACCACGAAAGTTCATGAAACAAGTGAAGATTTGCAGTACTCCCGAAAAGTACGGGGACAATCTGGCTACTTAAGGGAAAAATACCGTGATATTCCGTTGGGTGCATGGCCACATAGGTGAGGTTGATTCCTGCAAGAGAAACCATCAGCAAGAAAATGATGGCAAGCGCAATCAACGCATCAATCTTTGATTTCTTTTGCATTTCAATGCCATAAAACCGTTTTATGGTCATAAAAAGCCGCCTAATTATAAAAATCAGGATAGAGACCATAATAATATAAGCCATGATATCGCCCGACGCCATCACAAAATCATAAAACCATCCGGTTGACGACATACTCCGCTCTATTCCGAAAACCCCATCAATCACCATTTCAATGCTCCCAAGAGTAATAACCATAAATCCCCAGAAAACCAGTGCATGTGCAAGCCCAATCATCGGAAAACGGAAGATTTTGGTTTGCCCTATAGCAACTTTCAGGGTAATTGCGATGCGTTTGCCCCAATCAGAAACCGGAAAAGCTTTAGTGAGCTTGAAAAAACGGTAAATCCTGAATGCTGAATACGCGAAAATACCTAAGGTAATCAGCAAGGTAATGATGAATATAATTTGCCGGGCCATATTGATGCGATTACATGGTTAAATCATGCTGCAAGATAAGAAATCCCAATGAAAAATGAGATGCTGGTATAATTTTTTCTGCAATAAGCACACCACCCCATTAATTCTCACTCCAAAGCAAAAACGTCCTGCAGATTAAAAATTCTTCGTGCCCACTTTGAACTTTGTTTCATTGTGGCCAGGATAATTCCAAAATTAATTTTGCATTTCTTAAAAATGATTTACTTTTGACAACATCAAGCTGATGATTATGTGCTCTACTTATTTTTTCCGGCTTACGTCTAAAACCATTTTCCGCAATATTAAAAACCGGGACGAATACAATTTATATATCCTTAAATTTCAGTAAATTACTAATTTTCTTGCATTCTTTTTATTTCATCACACTTTAATCCCCAAATATATTATGGAATTACCATTTGCCGAATCGTATAAAATAAAAATGGTCGAACCACTCCGCCGCAGTACTCGCCAGGAGCGGGAACTATGGATAAAAGAGGCCAACTACAATCTCTTTAAGTTAAGAAGTGACCAGGTTTTCATCGACCTGCTCACCGACTCAGGCACCGGTGCCATGAGCGACCGCCAATGGAGCGAAATGATGCTTGGCGACGAGAGCTATGCCGGAGCATCTTCTTACTTCAAAATGAAAGATACCATAAAAGAATTACTGGGATTTGACTATTTCCTGCCTACCCATCAGGGCCGGGCTGCAGAAAATGTTTTGTTTTCGGCACTCGTGAAAGAGGGAGATATCGTTCCCGGCAACTCGCACTTCGACACTACCAAAGGCCATATTGAATTCCGCAAGGCAAAAGCTGTAGATTGCACCATTGACGAAGCTTTTGATACCACCATCCAACATCCTTTTAAGGGAAATATTGACCTGAACAAACTGGAAGATGTGCTGAAAAGTCATCCGAAAGAAAAGATTCCGTTCATCGTGGTAACCATTACCTGCAATTCATCTGGCGGACAGCCTGTTTCCATGCAGAACATGAAAGAGGTGCGGAAACTTGCCGATAAATATGGCATTATGGTTATTTACGATTCTGCCCGCTTTGCTGAAAATGCCTATTTCATCAAAACACGCGAAGAAGCTTACTCAAACAAATCCATTCGCGAAATTGTGCTGGAAATGTTCAGCCATGCCGATGCCATGACCATGAGCAGTAAAAAGGATGCCATTGTAAATATGGGCGGCTTTATTGGATTACGCGACAAAGCACTCTTTGAAAAAGCCGCCGTTTTTAACATCATGTTTGAAGGCTACATTACCTATGGCGGAATGTCAGGTCGTGATATGAACGCACTCTCACAAGGTTTACGCGAAGGCACTGAATTTGACTACCTCGAAACACGTATAGGACAGGTGGCATACCTTGGACAACGCCTGGTTGATTTTGGTATTCCAGTGCAACAGCCTTTTGGCGGACATGCTATTTTTGTAGATGCCAAACGCTTTCTGCCTCAATTGCCCAAGGAACAATTCCAGGCACAAACGCTTGCCGTTGAACTTTACCTGGAAAGTGGTGTGCGTGCTGTTGAAATTGGTGCACTGCTGGCCGACCGTGACCCGGAAACCCGTGAAAACCGTTTCCCCGCCCTCGAACTTCTCCGGCTAACCATTCCACGCAGGGTTTATACCAACAATCATATGGATTATGTTGCTACAGCCCTCGCCAATATTTTTAACCGAAGAGAAAGCATAACAAAAGGCTTGCGCATTACCCACGAAGCGCCCATTATGCGACACTTTACTGTTGATCTTGCAAAGGTATAAGGATAGAATTACAGTAATTTTTAGAAACTGGGTCCGGATATTGTCCGGACCTTTTTTTTATTCAGCGAATAAATGAAATATCTGTTTATTACCCTTTCAAACTTTAAACACCGAAGCCTTCACGTGTTGTCTGATCTTTTTGAAGCCCAACCACCACAGGTAAATGATAAATGCTGAAAACACCAACATTGCCAGTCCAGCCATAGCCGGATTTATTGAAGCCATTCCAGCCATGTAAAAAAGCAAAAAATCATAGATTCCATGCGCCAGAACAGCATAAAAGAGGCTTTTAAACAAATATTCTTTCCTTCTCAAGGGCATAAAACGAGCCAGAGAGAAAAAGTAACCCATAATCACCCCATCCAGGGCATGACTGGGCACGGATAAAATTCCCCGCATTATTCCTACGCCCATACCGTGCTGTGTAACATACAGTATATTTTCAAGACAGGCAAAACCTAGCGAAACAAATACAGCATATACGATTCCATCATAATATTCATTAAAATTCCGGTTTTTCCAGATGATCAGGTAAAGAAAAATAAACTTGAATATCTCTTCAGGGATGGCGGCACCCGCAAATGCCATAAGGAAAGCATTGGCAGAAACGCCTTCCATTTCGGGGAAAAACATTCCGGTAGGTGTCATAACCAGAATGGTGGCTATGGCCGATAAAACACCGCCAAAAAATGTTTTTATCAGCAGCCCGATTGGTTCCTTTTCATATTTATCACGATAATAAATGTAAATCAATATCAGGATAACCGGGAAAACGGATACAAAAATAAGCAGCATAGCCAGGACGATTTATCCGTGTAAAAATACAGAAACCAGACAACCAGCGCAATGATTAATTATAAATATATCCCAGAATAAGTCAAGACTCCATTCGCTGAAGGATAGCGAAGAATCACATTACCATAAAACAGACTTACGGCCATTGCCATAAGCTTTGGTAAAAAACTTATGAAATGACCGTTGATAAGAGTAAAAAAAAGATTATGCCTACTTTCCTTCTTTGGCTTTGCACGTTGAGATACCAAAAATGGTGTATAATCCACAAAAGCTAACCATGCTAGTAACCACCATGATTAATGCCAGAACGCCAAGAATAATGGCAAGGGTGCCAGAAATAATACCGAAAAAGTATAGAACAGCCACCAGCAATGCAAAAAGCAGCCTGATTAATTTGTCAGTATTACCAATATTTTTTTTCATCAGATATATTATTAAGGATTTGGTCAGTTAAACATATAATCCATCAAAATGTTTCCGTTGTTAACCATTTAGGGTACGCCCCAACCTGCGACTGATTTCATTGCGGGCCTGTTTCAAATGGATATCGCGCGAAAGATGATCGGCCCAATTTTCACTCGTCGGGGGCAATTCCCTCATCTCCTTCTGGTTCAGAAAAATCATTGCCGACAACTTTCGATGCATCAGAGCTAGCATCGATTGACTTACCACATCCTCAAGTTTATCCTCTTCCAGCTTGACATAAATTTTGATTTCTTCCCAACCCGGGCTGAGCTCATAGTGCTGGGAAATAATATTAATGGAGATGTTTGCAATTTCCTGATCGACATTATGCAGGAATAACTGCTCATCCGGCACTTCTCCAATATCAACGCCAGCAGCGTAAATATCAAAAATTTTCTGATAAACTGGAGAATCAAAAATTATTTGATTGGCACGCATATCGTTGCACACATATTCAGCTACACCTACTTCAAATTCTGTTGTTTTACCCGGATCCTCAGTGGGTTGAATGAACTTCAGCCGTTTGTTTCCGAAATAAAGCAATACCCGTATCAAATCCAATTCCTGTGCGCTTGCATCTGTAATATCAATGAGCAACTCTTGTGGAGGTGCCTGTATTTGCTCATCAGGTACAACCTCATCAACCATACCAGCAGCATCACCTTTTGACCTTTTCTTTCGCAACGCCTTGTTGAGTTCATTCATCAGGGTTTGCTCTGCAAGTCCCATAATTTCAGCACACTCCCTCACATATAATGGCCGGATAATGCCATCGGGAATAAGGCTGATGGATTGGATAATCTCGTGAATCAATGCAGCCTTTTTTATGGGATCATTGTTCGTTTCACCGATCAATAGCCTGGTTTTAAAAGCAATAAAATCCGAAGCCTGCGTATTTACAAAAGCCTCCACGTCGGAAGATCTGTTCTTTCGGGCAAATGAATCAGGATCCTCACCTTCGGGAAAAAGAACGACCTTCACATTCATGCCTTGCTCCAATATCATATCAATGCCCCTGAACGAAGCCTTCAAACCTGCAGGATCCCCATCGTACAGAATGGTAATATTTCGGGTATATTTACTGACGAGCCTGATTTGATCAGTGGTAAGCGAAGTCCCAGAAGAGGCAACTACATTCTCGATGCCAGACTGATGCAATGAGATTACATCGGTATATCCTTCAACAAGCAAGCAATTATCACGGGCCACAATGGCATTTCGCGCAAGCCAAATCCCGTAAAGGCTCTTTGACTTATTGTAAACTTCCGACTCAGGAGAATTTACATACTTGGGTTTGCTTTTATCGGAAGTAAGAATACGCCCGCCAAACCCGATAACCTTTCCCGTTAAGTTATGAATTGGGAACATGACACGTTCACGAAACCGATCATACAGCTTCCCTTCCTTATTGATGGTCAGACCTGAATCGACCAGATATTTTTCAGAAAATCCATTTTCCAGTGCGTGCTTTGTAAATGCATCCCATGCGGTTGGAGAGAAACCAAGTTGAAATTTCTCAATAATATCCTCACGAAAACCCCTTTCCATAAAATAACTCAAACCGATAGCCCGACCTTCTTCAGTTTTATGCAAAGTTTGCGTATAAAACTTCTGGGCAAAAGTGTTCAGGCTAAAAAGACTATCGCGATCAGTATCTAATTGTCTTTCCTCCGGGGTGGGCTCCTGTTCCTCTATTTCGATGGCATACTTATTGGCCAGATAGCGTAAAGCCTCGGGATAGGAGTATTTTTCATGCTCCATGATAAAGTTCACGGAGTTTCCGGCTTTGCCACAGCCAAAACATTTAAAAATACCCTTTGCCGGCGAAACAGTAAATGAAGGCGTTTTTTCATTATGAAAAGGGCATATACCCAGCAGGTTAACCCCGCGCTTTTTCAATTGAACGAAATCTCCCACCACCTCGTCGATGCGCGATGCTTCCAGAATGCTTTGTATAGTCTCTTTGGGTATCAATGGGTTGGGGTTTGCAATAATTTACCTCAAAAGTACAAAAAGCAGTCTTGTAAACAACAATGAATTCTTGAGCACAGTGTTTAACTTTTGAGGCGAAACCGTTAAGCACAACAATAAATATATAACCTTCAAATCATTGAACCATTAAAATAATGGTTAATTTAGCCTAACCAAACAATATTTTTCCATATTTCACAACACAAGCCATGTCAAACATAGAAATCAACCTCATTGAGGAGCTGATTGCCCGCCTCAGCAATAAACCTTTTGATTTACAATCCTGGAAAACAAATGCCATAATGATACTGGGGCGCATTTTTGGAGAAAATTCACGCAAAGTTGAAATGATCCGTGACATTCAACCCGATTACAGTTCATGGTCGCTGCGTGATACGTCAGGGCGGATTTCGCAACTGGACGAATGTAAAAAAATGGGCCGCGAAATACTTGAAGCCAGTTTGGCAGAGCTTCAAGCCTTTGGCGTACCTGAAAAAAGTCAACTTACCGCCAATCCGGCTATGAGGGCACTGGAAGAATACGTAACGGTAAAACAATCGCGTGAAATAACCGGAATTCTGGCCTCGGATCAAACGCCCAAAGACAAAAGAGAGAAGATTTCCGAAATCCTTAAAAACCTTGATCAGGTTGATTTGTTAGGTATAGTTGCACTCATATTAATAGGGGATTGAGCTGAGGGGTTCTCAGTTGGCATCCAATTACCCTCCCATGAATGCTCAGGCACCTGCGAACAGCAGCGCATTCTTTCCCTTACAACGTTGATTTAATTGAACAACGGAGAATTGTCAATTACATTTTTCCCGAATAAATCATTGAATCAATACTTCAACTAAAGCCTATCTTTGCAAAAATTTGAACAGATTAAATGATAGAACATACACCCATAACTGAAACGGCTGTTCTGGTGGGACTTATCACCCAGAAACAGGATGAGATCCGCCTGCACGATACCCTTGATGAACTGGAATTCTTACTGGAAACAGCTGGTGGCGAAGCGGTAAAAAGATTTATACAACGGCTCGAAAAACCCGATTCCCGGACTTTTGTCGGGTCGGGAAAGTTGGAAGAAATTAATGCCTATATAAAAACGGATAATGTTGGTACCGTTGTTTTTGATGATGAACTCAGCCCATCTCAACTGAGAAACATTGAACGCGAACTGGAATGTAAGGTACTCGACCGCACTACCCTCATCCTTGATATATTTGCAAAACGCGCCCGCACAGCGACTGCCCGTACTCAGGTTGAATTAGCACAATACCAGTATTTACTTCCCAGGCTTTCACGCATGTGGACACACCTGGAAAAACAAAGAGGAGGCATTGGTATGCGCGGACCCGGTGAAAAAGAAATTGAAACCGACCGCAGAATTATCCGCGATAAGATATCTCTGTTGAAGGAAAAGCTAAAAGATATTGACAAACAAAAAGTTACACAACGAAGCGGCAGGGAAAAATTGGTGCGGGTAGCCCTTATCGGATATACCAATGTTGGAAAATCCACCCTCATGAATTTGCTAAGCAAGTCGGACGTTTTTGCTGAAAATAAACTGTTTGCCACACTGGATACAACCGTCCGCAAAGTAGTAATAGACAATCTCCCCTTTCTTCTCACTGACACTGTAGGTTTTATCCGCAAACTGCCCCACGGCCTGGTGGAATCTTTTAAATCTACCCTGGATGAAGTGCGTGAAGCTGACCTTCTACTCCATATTGTTGACATTTCACACCCCGGATTTGAAAATCAGATTGAGGTGGTTAATCAGACCATGTCAGAAATTGGTGTAGCGGACAAACGGACGATTATGGTTTTCAATAAAATTGATGCCTATTCGCATACCGAAAAAGATGAGGATGACCTCACCCCTGAAACAAAGGATAATATTACCCTGGATGAGCTTCGCCGAACCTGGATTGCAAAAGTGAACAGCCCGGCACAGTTTATTTCAGCCAAACAAAAAACCAACCTGGACGAGTTTAAGAACGATCTCTATAAAGCCATTCATGATATTCATGTAATACGGTATCCTTATAATAAATTGCTTTATTAACAGGGAATTCCCGTTTAAGCGTCATTGCTTGTTTATAACTGAAAAGTTACCAGAAGGCTGGTTTGGAGAAATGTACTTCCGATTGCTTTCTTCATCATCACAACACCTGACAGGTCAGTAGAAAACCTGTTAGGAGAATCATGCCTCCTCCCTTCTACTTCTTTCATCTCACTGCATCCAGCATCGGCTGAACACTTAACGTAATGTTAAAGACCTGTCGGGAATATCCGATAACAAAAAAAGGCCCCAAAAGGGGCCTTTTTATTGAAAATCGATTGAACGATTATTTGGTAATAACAACTTTTTTGGTGAAGCTTTCGCCTGCATTGGTTACAAATTTAACCAGGTAAGCACCAACTTCGTAACTGCTAACATTCAAACGAATGGTTTCAGCTTTAGTGTTATTTTGTTCAAATACAACCTGACCAACATAATTGTAAACAATTACGCGGCTGATGTTGCTTGTGAGGTCGATATTAACAACGCTGTTCGATGGGTTAGGATAAACCTTAACATTCGACAATTCGTTGTTTTCGATTCCGGTAGTAAAGTCAACACAAGCTTCGTTAGAAGCTTCTGATTCACCACAGAGGCTATACACAGCAGTTACAGTGTAGCAGGTTGATCCGGCAGCACCTTCAAGATAAGTATAGGTAGTTTCAGGATGGTTTTCAACGAACAGTGCACCATCTTTGTAGATGTTGAATCCGAGGAATTCCCTTGAAGAAACAGCTCCATTGGTTGACCACCTTGGTTCGCCAGCATTAACAGGTTCAGCAAGGGTAGTTCCGGTAAGTAAACCAGCATTTCCAGTTGTAGAAGGAGCAGTAACAGCATATGAAGAAGCAGCACCCGGTACACCGATAGCCCTGATCATAGCATTTACATTGAATTGGTAAGTTTCCCATGTTTCCCAACCACCAGCAGTGTAGTCGCCTACAAAGTAATGGGTATTTGGTTGGAATACGTAAGGAGCACCAACACCGTCATCAGTACCAATACCAACAAAACCATTGTATGCTACACCGAGGAAGAATCCGCCGTCAGCGCTAACAGGAGTTGGGAAGGTATGGGTATTCCAGATACCATCGGTATTTGAAACAGAAGCAGTGTAAAGTACATTGGCACCATCAGGTAAACCAGCACCGGTCAAGCCCATAACATAAATCTGAACGGTTGCGTGAGGACCACCTCCGTCAGGAGCATCGCTCAACAGCCAGCTCATTTCACTGAGTTCAGCACCAGTAGTAAATTTAGAACCAAGAACGGTATTGAGGGTTCCGGTTGAACTACCAAGTTGTGCAGTTCTGGTTCCGTCATCATAACGGAATTCAGTTGCGTCAACCTGATTCCAGGTAAGGGTAACTTCATTGTTTTGTTCAACACCTGTAGCAGTTAGGTTGAAAGGAGGAGTACAAGGCTCGGTGAGTGAAACCTCAACGCAATTTGCGCCCTGGCATGACTCAGCACCACTTTCGTAAACGTAAGTTACGCAATAGGTATAAACACCTGGCTCAACAGCTACATCAAGATATGAAGTATCTGTAAGAGCTTCAGCAATAAGAACGCCATCACGATATACATTGGCACCAACAAATGCATCAAGGGTAGCCCTGTTTGCATCTTGTTTGATAACCGAAGTAGTAGCACCAGCATTCCTGTTGGCGATACGGCTGTTGGCTGCAGGGGCCTGAACCAGTTCAAAAGTAACCGGGGTAGCCTGAACAGCACCATAAGCAGTGTAAATATAAGCTTCCATCAGGAAGTTACCAATGGTTGAAGCACCAATAGCATTTACATCGCTCAGTGAACCAAAGATTGAACCCTGTGGGGTTGCAGCATTGTCAGAAGACAAGTTAGGATAGGCATCGGCTGCGGTGTTGCCAGTAGGCTCAAGCAGAATAGCAACGGTGGTTGCACCGCCTAAATCAATGTTTTCAAGGTCAATTCCATTTTCCCAAACGTCGTTTCCGGTAGTTGAGAAAGGACCGAAAGTTTCGATAAGGGTTTTGGTAGCCCAATTGTAAACGTGAATGTTATAAGTCCAGGTACCATTTAATCCCCATGAAGAATGTTGGAAATTGATACTGTTCAACAATGCATCAGGATATGCGCTCATGTCATAAGCTACACCATAACCATAACCAAACTGCTCATAATAAGCATTTTCAGGAGCACCAGGATTCTGGGTGATCTCAACAAGTTGGAGAGGTTCAATGTCTGACCATGTAACCAATACATCGCTTTCGTCGATAACTTCACCTTCAACCACAACTGGTCCGGCAAAAGTTTCGCAAGGATAGTATGTCCATACGTAGCTCATCTTAGCAGACATGCCAGTGGTATAAACAGCAGCTACTTCAGAAAGATATTCCTGACCTTCAACAAGACCATCGGTATCATACTGATAGAAAGTGTTTTCGGTATCGGTGATGAAAATACCATCTAACCATACTTTATAGTTAACCAGCTCGCGAGCTTCAACTTCAGTTTCCTGTGTAACAGAAACATTGTCAACAGCCCAGTACCATGCCCAGCCACCATTATCAAAATAATGGAAACGTACCTGGAATGCATCATTGATGTATTCAGTAACATCAATCATCTGATGGTTAGGCGTTGCCCATGAACCTGCATCGGCAGTTTGGGTAAGAACGTTCACCCATTCGGTTCCATTGAATACGTCAACTTTTGTGTATTCGCCAGTAGTAATCTGGTTGTAATACTGATCGAAATGCAGATAGAGTGCATCAGCGTTTGAAGCATCAATTGCAGGAGATACGAGCATTTCATCAAGTGTTTTACCACTTCCGGCTTCGTCAGAATCAACATATGCAAACGGGGTACCATCAATTGAAGCACCAGCAGTCTGTGGGTTTCCGGCAGGAGTTTCCATGTACCAGGTATCGGTAGAAGTTCCACCATCAACTATAGTCCAGGTTGCAGGAATACCTTCATCAAAGTTTTCGCTGAAGTTAGCAAAAGGAATAGCACCACCAGTTCTCCAGGTAGCGTATCCAACAGGAGTAACATAAAGATCAGCAACAGGGAGAAGAAGTTCTTCAAGAACCCATTCGAAATTCGAAACACCGTCAATTACAACATCAGTCTCAGAAATAGGAGCAAATCCTGATTTCTCAACAGTGATGTCATAAGTTCCTTTGCGGAATTCATCCCATGCGTAGTAACCGGTTTCGTCAAGTTCAACAGCATAAACCAATGCCAGGTCAGGCTCTGAAGTATTGGTAAAGGTAACTTCAGTTTCTGCAGGACTATCGGCACTATTGGTAATAACAGTAACACTTACCTGAGTAACCATGTCTTTGTCAAGACAATTTGAGAAAGCAACAACAGATGCGTTCTGCTCATAAACAGCTTCAACGCCCCATTTGTAAACACCAGCTTCAGCAGTACCCCAAGTATTGTCGGTAAACTGCATATCAAGGGTGTAACCTAAGAACTGTAATGCACCTGTAGCACAAGTTGTGCGGTATACATTGTAACCCAAAAGTTCACGGCTTGAATTTGCCTGAGCATATTCAGCAGCTTTAGTCTGGATCATTTCCTGGGTCATTCCTGAAGTCCTGAAAGCCATAGCTTTTGAAACACCAGCAGCAACAGGAGCGGTGAAAGCAGGAGTAGAAACAGTATTGGTAACAGTTAAGTCATCCAGTTTAAGGAAGAACATATCGGTTACATTGGCATGTTGGAATGCGATGTAAATGGTCTGACCAGCAAAAGCGGAGAGATCAAGAACAACTTCTGACCAATCGCCAGCTGGAACAGCTGTGTGGATGGTAGTTGTGAAATCAGCAACAGCATTACCAGTGGTAGATACTTTCACATAGTATTGTTCGCCAGAATACAAAGCATCCTGAGCATCAATCCAGAATTTCAGTTCTGATGTAGCGGTAACTTCCATAGCAGGAGTAACCAGCCAGTTGTTTGGAGTTAAAGCTCCAACATCATTACGGTAGCTGGCACTGGTCATGCAATATAAACCAGTATGAGCATCAAAAATGTCAAACTCAACAGCTGTATTATCCCATTTGTAACCATCATTGTCAACATCATATGACATCCAACCAGTTGGCAAAGTACCGGCTTCGAAACCTTCGAAGAAATCTTCGGTAGTTCCTGTACCGCCGCCGCCGCCGCCATTGCCGCTCCAGTCAACCTGAACAACATTGTCGCTAAGTTCGGTGGCAATAACATCTTCAACAGCATATGGGAATTCATTCATAACAAAGTTATGAGTAACTGTAGCTGTTTGAGCTATAGCAATATTCTCAAGGGTTTCGGTTACATAACCTTCAGCAACTACGGCATAATCGTAAGTACCAGCCAAAACTTCACCAGTATAATTACCAGCAGCATTGGTGGTGAAACTGAATACGTTTGCATCGTCATCAACATCGGTAAGGGTAACAACAGCACCTTCAATGTTTGCTCCACCTAAGTATGCAGCTTCTTTAACGTTACCGTTAACAAAACCACCACCAATTACGTCAACAGTCTGGCAAAGCGTTGCAGGACAAGTTTCAGCACCTGATTCATAAACAAAAGTGATGCAATAGGTTTGGTCACCAAAAGCGAGGTCTTCGTCAAGATAAGAAGCAGTACTAACTTCCGCAATTACTTCACCGTTACGGGTGATGCGTGCAAAGTCAATCTGATCTTCACCTACAGGAATGGTAGGAATAGTCCATGCCAAAGCTACGTCAACAGTGCCTTCAACCTGAGTGGCGGTAAAGCTACCAGGTACAGCATAGTTATCGCAGGCAATGTAAGTCCAGGAATAAGAAGCTTTAGCTGATTGGCCAGTGCTGAAAACAGCAGCAACCTCTGCAAGATAAGTTTCTCCGTCAACAAGTGCTTCACCATTGGTACCATACTGGTACATAGGGTCAGTAACAGTTGTTACAAGAACGCCATCGTGGAATACTTTGTATCCAACAAATGAACGGTCAGCGGCAGTTACGCCTTCCCAGGTAGCTAAACCAGTTGGGGTAACATACAGATCGGCAGGAGCGTCAAGCAACTCGATGAGCAACCATTCGAATGAAGTTTCGTCAAAAATATTAACTGCAGTTTCATTGATGGTAGCATAACCAGGACGTGAAACTTCAATGTCATAAGTTCCTTTGCGGAATGCATCCCAGGTATAAGTACCTGTAGCACCCAAAACCTGGGTATAGGTTAATGCAAGTGCAGGCTCAGAAACATTGGTAAACTCAACCTTAACTCCGGTAGGAGCATCGTTTGAATTGAGGGTTGCAGTAACATCAACAACAGTTTCCATGTCTTTGTCAAGCGTGTTAGAGCTAACAGCAACTGAATTCTGGCTGGTGTAAACAACAACAACATTCCATTGGTAAACACCCCAATCCTGAAGATCCCAATCGAAATCAACAAACTGAGTCTGTTCAGTTGTACCAATAAGTTCAGCAGTTTCAGGCTGGTAAGCTTTTTCACGCCAAATCTGATATTCTACCAGTTCTTTACCAGCATCAAATCCCCACTGAAGGAGTACCTGATCGTCTGATTGTTCGGTAGCAATAACATAATCAACAGGGAAAGCAATCTCCAGAAGCTGGAAGTTGGTGGTTACGTTAGCAGCATGAGCAACAGCAACAGCAGTTGCAGTACCATTCTGATAACCATTGGCTGAAACAGTATAGTCGTAGCTTCCAGCATAAACCTGTGCACTATAACTTCCGTTGGCAGCAGTAGTTAAGGTATAAGTACCGGCGAAACCTTCAACCAAAACAGTTGCACCTGCGATTGCAGTGGTGGTTAACTGATCGGTAACAACACCTGAAACAGTACCAACACCTTTTGTAATAATGGTAACGGTTGCAGGATCAGATTCACCTTCGTCAAATACGCTTTTTACAGAAAAATCGATAGCAGAATTACGTGGAAGACCAGTTACGCTATAGCTGGTTGCTGTAATCGGGGTAGCAGTTAATTTTGTCGTTCCACGATATACATTGTAACCAATGAAAGCGCGGTTTGCATTGTCGTCCCATACAAGATCAACCGAAACTGTTGGTGTAGTTGGGCCTAAGTCAAGAACTGTAGCCTGAAGTCCGGTAGGAACATCAATAGAGGTAGTGAATCCCCAAACAGTTCCGGTAGTAGTACCAGTAGTGTTACGTGAATCAACCCTCCAGAAATACTGCATATTTGGTTGCAGACCTGCAAGTGTGAATGATTCAGCAAGGTCAGTAGTCCAGTCAACAGCAACGGTTGAAGGAGGATAAGTAGTACCAAGAATAAGTCTGTAAGCGTCAGTATATTCGCCAAGATCCCATCCAAGCAACATACCATTGTTAATGGCGATAGCACCATCAGCAGGAACCGGATTTGAAGCGGCTACTGGTAAAGGCATACTTTCAGAAACATCAAAATATACATCAAAATCAACACCAGTTGTGCTGAAAACAAGATAATAAGTTCCGGCAAAAAGTGGATAAGCAGAAACAACACCAGTTCCATTAAGGATTGCATTGTCTGTATCAGGTCCACCAACACCTTCAAAACCATCATTATAAAGCGCCCATTTACCACCTACGGTAGTAAGGGGATCAATATAAAGTCGTCTGTCAGTTGGAATAACAATTTTATAAACAAAGTTTCTGCCATCAGCAGGAACTACATTAGGAAGTTCATAAACGTTATTCAGCGCCAGGGCTGAATTAGTACCAGAACCGTAAGGTGCATTTACATTAGCTACAATGTAAGGGTTTTCCCATACATTACCTGTAACAGGTGTATAAGCGGTAGCTGAATAAGTACCTGCAACGAGTGTACGGGTTTCATCTTTGTAAACGAGTCCGTAAGTTCCTGTGAATACATCACCATTGCTGGCTGTACCCGGAGTTGAAAGACCAATTTCAAGGGTTTCGCCTTCTCCAAGAACATAAGGAAGCGTTGGGTTTTCCAGTTCAAAGAAACCGGTAGCATCGTCAATCTCACTGGCGGTAATTTCAAGGTCACCTAAACCAGGATTGTTAACGACTTCAAATTTACCTGCTTTTTTCCAGGCATTAATTGGGCGTGGACCCAGATCAAGAGTGGGGTTGATCAACTCAATCCCAGGTGCAGAAGGGGCTTTAACCACTTTTTGTGCACTGACTGAAGCAGCTGAAAAAAGGAATGCTCCAATTGTCAGTGCCATTAGCCATCGTTGAAAAGTTAATTTTCTAAGCATAATTTAATTTATTTGTTAGTATTAAGGAATTTTCATTGTTTAATATGAAAAAATCAGACATGTAACTGTCCGAATTTACTTATTTGTTCTGCCTTTACCCTCCTTTCATTGATTTTCAATCTGTTAGCACTTTATTTGATTATAATATTTTTTTTCCTAGAAGTTAAATGTTGTCATTACCTCATAGGAAGAAGTTAAAAATTAAAAAAACATTCAATGTTCAAGGTTGAAAACCAAACGCTTACAGTACAAAACAATGAGAAATTGCGCCAAAGTGAGCACACGGGTGGTGGGAAAATTATACATCATTGCTCGAAACGAAGAGTTATACAAGTTGAACAAGTTTACCTTAAGACAATCAAAATGGATTTTACCCTTATTGTCGATGGCAAAAATATTGATTTTTTTTTATCCAATAGCAGAAATATCAATAAAACAGGTATTTTCAAGAGAATAGAAAACCATATAGTTCAATACGCTCTTTGCGAAAGCTCGTAAAAACTGAGGTACAAACCAGACAAATAGAAATTTTCTCACTTTTTAACGATGAAATTAAAGGTTAAAATATCCTTTTCGCAGTATGCATATCCTATATACATTCCATCAGAAAAGCCAGATAAATCAAGCGTACAATACCCATTTCCGGTTTCAGACACCTTAATATCGCCCGAATTCACTTGCTGGCCATATATATTATAAATACTTATATCCAGAGGTTTCCCACAATTCACTGGAATATGAATCAGGTCACGCGCCGGGTTTGGATACACTTGAGAACTTTCAATTAGTTCTATTTCAGGTACATACACGCCTATTTTATTATTTTGTTCAATGCGTATAAGAATATTATCGCGAGATTGAACTTCGGGGCTCACCTCAATCATAGAAGATAATATGGTCTCGAACCCAGGCTTTTCAGCATCAACATAATACTTTCCATAAGGCAATCCGTAAAAAACAAACCTCCCCTCAGCATCGGTAAGTGTGTAAGCCAGCGGAATAGTATTAAGGTCATTGGTTAAAATAATGGTAACATTGGACAATCCACCATCACAATAACTGGAAAAATCATCCGTAAACCATGGTCCACAATAATTCCTGATTCCCTGGTTGGAGAAAGGCATTTCAAATCTTCCTGAAATAGACGCTAACCCTTGAGGAAATTCACTGGTATTTTCATTCAACTCAATTTCCACATGGTAGGTATCTGCAATAAATGGCAATTGATAAGCAGTTTGCCACTTTTGCTTCCCGAAGTAATAGGCGGGCATCAAACGATGGTGATAGGATGTATCAGGAATTGCATAAAACCAGTAATCTCCGGCAAATAGCTTATCAAACCTAAAGGAACCATCTTCACCACTATTCGTATATTGCTCTATTTCCGGAACATAACCATCCATAGAATGAATGGCAAGAACAACAGATCCATTTACCGGGCCATTTTGCGAAAGCACACGTCCTTCCACCGAGAATTGTTCCCGTATCATTAACTCAAGGGTGTCCCTTACTTCACCACAAGCCGAAGTAGCTGCAAGCATGAGTGAAACTTTACCATGCTCAATGTCATTTGGACCAAAAGAATAGGTAGTGTTTATCAATAAGCTATCATTGAAAACACCATCACCGGTAGTTGCCCATACTAAATCCTCAAAATAGGCTGCCGAGGCCTCCTGAATATAAAAGCCAATGTCAGCAGCAACCATCGTATCGGCACCTGCGTATACAAAGGGAATATTACTTAGGGTGAGCTTACTCACGTCTGAAAGCACTTTTTCGCCTACCTGAGTTGTCAGGGTCAGGTAAACGTAACCTCTTTCCATATCCAACAGCCCTGGAAAGTATTCCGGCCTGAGCAACTGTGTATTGTTAAATGTGCCATCTCCACTGGTATACCATCTTATTGAATCATAGACAAAAGGTACAGAACTGTGCTGAATTGCATAAAAACCGGTATTGTTGCAGATGGAGGTATCGGGCCCGGAATAAGGGTAGGTAACCACAAAAGCAAATGGACTTTCATGACCGCTGTGGAGCTGAACATGTCCGGAACCTTCCCGGTCAAATGCAGTTACCGCAAAAGCCTGATCAGATTGATAACCGGAACCCAACATAAATGTATCGGCGAGGACTATCGGCTGCTCAGAAAACCGGTATTGATCAAATTCTCCGGAATAAATTGCATAGCCCAAAAGATCAGCCTCACGATTCGGGCTCCATGAAAGAAGTGTATTCCCATTTACCAGTTGCCTGATGGCGCGATAAGGTGGTGCCACGGGAGCAATGGTATCGGGTTGCGGGTTGAAAGGCAAATAGGTGAGTGACCCCAAAGCGTCATCGTCAAAATAATCCCAGATCATTTCATCAATGGCCAGGGTATCAGTAGTACCCCAGTATTGGCCGGGAATGTCTAACGATTTATTCGTATTGTTTCTTACGATCCCCTCAGTCAGTTGATTGTAAAAAATATTGTTGGCATCTAAAAACAGGCCGCTCATTTCATCTATTCGGGTAACATAATTTGAATTTTCAGTAATGGTATTGTGGTGAATTTGTACATTTTTAGTATTCAGGCTCACCGTAATACAATTTTTGTTGCCATAAAAACTGTTGTGGGCTAGTACACTATTGCTTCCCCGGCGCAATTGAACAGCGGTAAGGGTGTTTTGCCAAAAAATATTATTTGTAATCACCGTACTATCCATACCGGTAGAAATACTAAATCCAATAGTTTCCCCGCCATTGTTGTTAAAAACATTTCCTCTGATATAAATTGCATCTGTACTGTTTAAAACACTGTTATCAATATAGACACCAGCTTCAGCTCCATAAAAAAGATTATTTTCAATACTATTGTTCCGGCACACCCCATCGGAATCAAACCGTACCAATAAATTGGTGTAACGGCTATCTGATATAAAATTATGTGTAATGAGATTATCTGAGGACGCATTCCCAGATTCAGTGGCATAGATCTCCAACCCGACCCTTCCGTTTTTCACCATGCGGTTGTCGGATATAACACAGTTGGAACTATTGAAAATTCGAAGGTCGTTGGTGACTCCATTTTGAATCTTTGAATGGCTTACCACAACATCTGTGCTGTATCGTATATCGATGCCAATATCTGCTTTATCAATTAATGCATGGTCAATAACATTATTACCTGCACCACTTACCGAATTAAATAATATTCCTTTCCAGATTTGTCCTTCATAGCTCACAAATCTGACGGTATCTTCCTGCCCCAAATAACTCCCCATCACCTTTAAACTTCCATCAACCTGAAGTCCCCTATTGACCTGAAATTTTACGACAACTCCAGGCATAATTATCAATTCCAATCCCGTGGGAACAACCAGGTTATCGGTGACGATGTAAGTATAGTCATTTGTCCAGGTAGTATTTTCGCTGATGGGGCCTCCCACTTCAACCACTTCCTGAGCGCTTGTATCGGCCATAACCAACAAACACACCAGAAGAGCAATGCAAGAATACACTGCTTCAAATCGTCGATATTTGGTTCCCTGTGGTTTCAAATCTCAATAATTATGTGCCTGGTTATTTTAGGATTTATAAGTAAAAAACAACCCCTGCTTTCAATCCAAAGGAAAATAGTCTTTTATCAATAGGGTAATTATCGATTAAATTTTTTGAATAACCCTGATAACCTATCTCCGTAAAAAGATCAAACGTATTGCCTGCCATATAGTTTATTCCTGTGCCAAATTGGTAGGTCATTCGGTTACGGACCATATTGGCATCGTCATAATCCATCCCAGGAAAATTCAACTTATTTTGAAGCAGTATGCCATCATTATAAACCATCAAACTGTATCCCAATCCACCTTTAATGTATAAACGTGTATTGGCATAAGCAAACCAGGTATAGGCAACTCCCAGTTGAAGGTCGAGCAACCCAACTCTGTTGAGTTGATTGTAATTTACTTCTACTTTTTCAAAGGGAAGATACGTTGAATCGGTAATGGCAAACCATGTGGTATCCATTTCAACAACATTATAATACCAGGTTACGGTGTCGTGTCTGTAATATCCGCCTGAAGTGATCAATTGATTGTACTTGAACCGGTTTGAAAAACCCTTCAATCCCAGACCTATGTTTAAGGCCCACTTTTTATAACTGTATCCGATATCAACACCAAGAGAATAATTTCTGAAACTTAAGGCTTCACTATCATTGGTTAATTTCTGCAACTCTTCATTGTCAGCACCTGATAAATTTTGAATACCGCCAAAATACTGACCATAGGAAAGGCCAAGAAATAATCCATCACTTCTGTTGGGATCAAATTGAAAAAAATCTTTCGGAAAATTCCTGAACCCCGGTTTTCGGTTGTGCCGGACTTCTTTTATTACGACTATGGTATCCTTAATGACGATGGTATCGGTGTGAGTAATTGTTTCCTTTAAAATAACCGTGTCCTTCAAAACAATCGTATCGGGCCGACCAACCGGAAAGGCTTCAAAGGGCGTTGTATGACTTTCAACAGGTCTGGATACTTTTTGCTCAGGTATAAGAGCAACTTCAACCGGAGTCTCAACAATAACTTCTTTGGCATAAATTACCCATTGATTACCAATTTTTTTACATTGCTGATTACTTAAATCCAGAATGTCTTTTAGAATTTCATCAAAGGGTTTGCTGTTGGCTTTGTAGCTGATTTTGTGATTGAAAGAAGGCTCGTTGGAATTATATGTAAAGTGGATTGAAGTAAGGTCAGACAGTTTGTCTAAAACCTCATTTAGTGGCTTATTCCTGACGTCAAAGTCATAAGTTGACTTATTTGTTTCCTGCGATTTTGCATGAAAAGGAAGAATCAGACAAAAGCAAATTGCTAAATACCAATTCTTTGCACAATGTTTGACATTCATGTTAAAAGGATTCATACAAAGTTACTTCCCAGGTTTCAAATCAGACTACGAAAGTAGGAAAAAATACGACTACCTGATTAATTTCGCTGAAAACAGCTATCCTATGCCGGAAGCTATTGAAGCTAATATGCACAAAAACAAAGGATTAATCCTTATTGAAAAAACAATGAATAAACGGGGAACTGAGGATTTATTTCAGGATAACTTGCTTATCCTTTATTTCATATTTTATTCCAAATATAAGTGACAATGATTCCAGCACATCAGCAAGGGATTCGTTTTCAAATCGTGCCGTAAGGCGCTGGTTATAAATATCAGAATTGTTAACTACAAACGTCACGTTATACTTTTTCTCCAATGATTTAATTACTTCATTAAGGCGTGATTCCCTAAAAATGAGAATGCCGGTTTTCCAGCTAAGTAAGTTTAAATCATCATTTACGCCTTTAGCAATAGAATGGTTTTGGCTATTGTAGGTCGCTTTTTCACCTGCAGAAAGTGCTGTATGAATGGCTTTGTTATCGGCTGATCCGGCAGGATAAACCACCACATTTCCGGTATTTACGGAAACAACCACAAATTCACCATCATTCATTGTTTTCACATTGAACGAGGTACCCGTAACTTTAATGTCCATTCCCTGAGCATGCACGATAAAAGGCCTTTGAGGGTTATGACTAACCTCGAAAAAGGCTTCCCCTGTAAGTGATACTTCACGGATATTGCGATCAAATTTCTCGGGATAAGCAATAAGGGAATGTGCATTTAGCGAAAAATGGGAGCCGTCGGGCAATTGCTGTGATGCAGCAATTTTATCCGTTGTGGCATATTTTATCATTTCAGGCGTGCGCTTAAGCAATGAAAAAATACCAACTGCTATAAGCAACATTGCTGCTATTGCAGGCACAGCAAAACGGGCAATACGACCGGGTTGTAACCATTTTTTAGTTACAGTAACTGTGCCGGTTGAAGTATTTATACGGTCCCTTACCTTGTTCCAGGCATTGTCAACATTGTAAGCGTGGGCATCATTGAAGGTGAGTAACAAAAGATCCTTATATGTTTCAAATAAACGACGATTTTCATCCGAGAGACTGATCCAGAGATCGGCCTCCTGCTTCTCAGCAGGACTTGCCTCACCCTGTAACACGCGGATGATTAACTTTTTATATTTTTCGTCGTCCGAAAACATCGTCGTTTAATAATTAGGATTTGTTATATGACAACTAACTTTAGTTTTACCCTTATTCGGTTTTGAAAAATTTCCGATAATACGTATTTATACGTAGAAATTTAAAAACAGAATAAGTAGGGGCAAGTAGTCCTTCAGCTTGTTCCTCATAAATTCCAGCGCTTTTGACATCTGCGCCTCCACTGTTTTAATGCTGATGTCTAATTTACTCGCAATTTCAGCATACTTTAGGCCTTCGAAGCGGTTCATTTCAAAAATCATTCTCCTCTTTTCAGGCATTTCCAGCACCAACTTGTTCAGTTTTCGTTGCAAATCGGAATGCAGAAGTACCTCATGGGCAGATTCTAAATGAGAATTATCTGTTCGGAACCCGACAAAATCCTGATATTTTTTCAGATGCTTATCGTATTTCAGGAAATTCAGGGAATGATTCGTTACTGCCTTATATAGATAGGAATTCAACGAAGTGTTAATAACGAGGGCATCCCGGCGCTCCCACATTTTAAAAAACATATCCTGAACCACCTCTTCGGCTAAATCGGGATCAATAAGATATCTGCGGGCATGAATGCAAAGTGGTTCGTAATACTCACGGAAAACCGACTCGAAGACCTGTTCGTCACCCTGCTTTAATGCCAGAAGTTTGACTTTATCTAATTCGGTTGCCATGTTTTTATAAATCCAATTTCAGAAGCAAAAGTAAGGTTTTTTCTTAACAAGATGAGGATGTTTCAACCTTTGAATCCTGAAAACCAAGATGAAATTCAAAAATTCCTGATTCAAAAATTCAATAATAAATCCTTGTGCCGCACATGGGGTTTGAATCCTTGAACCCTTGAATCCTTGAATCCTTGAACCCTTGAATCCTTGAATCCTTGAATCTTTGAATCTTTGAATCTTTGAATCTTTGAATCCTTGAATCTTACTTCACCAATATTCTCGGCTCCATCATGTCCAATATGGCATATTTTACACCTTCACGGCCCAGGCCAGAATCCTTGATTCCACCATAAGGCATATGATCAACCCGAAAAGTTGGCACATCGTTTATGATAACACCTCCAACCTCAAGACCTGAAAAAGCCTGATCCATTTCTTTGATATTATTGGTAAAAACACCTGCCTGAAGTCCAAAACGGGTATTGTTCATAAATTCAAGGGCCTGAGCAAAAGTTTCATAAGGTTCAACAGTTACCACGGGGCCAAACACTTCTTCGCTGCATACCTTCATTGAGGTATCTGTATTTGTGAGCAATGTCGGCGCATACCAGGATCCATCGCGCTTTCCACCGCACAAAATCCGGGCACCACCCATCACTGCTTCATTTACCCATTGTTCTACCCGTTTTGAATTGTTTTCATTGATCATGCTGCTAAACTCTGTTCCGGACTGAGCAGGATTTCCATTCTGCAATTTCAAAACCATTTCAGTAAAGCGTTTTACAAATTCATTAAAAATGGAAACATGAGCAAAAATCCGCTGAGCATGAATGCACACCTGGCCAGAATATGAAAATCCACCCACAAGACATTTGTTCAGGGCAAGGTCCAGATCAGCGGATTGGGTTACAATTACACCGGCATTTCCACCCAGTTCCAACACCACCTTCTTTTTTCCGGCATCTGCCTTCATCTGCCAGCCTACCTCAGGCGAACCGGTGAAAGAAAGCAATGAAATTCTGGAATCGGTTACCAACTTATTTCCGGTAACTCTGTCCATGGGCAAAATGGATACTGCTCCATCAGGGAGTTCCGTTTCAGCAATAATCTGCGCGAGCAGAAGCGATGTCAAGGGTGTTGCAGTAGCCGGTTTTAACATAATGGGACAACCACTTGCAATAGCCGGGGCAAGTTTATGCACGGCCAGATTAAGTGGAAAGTTAAAAGGGGCGATTCCTCCAACAATGCCTATGGGAAAATACCTTACCAGCCCTTCCTTACCCACGCCGGCTGCTGTCCAATCAAGACTTATATACTCCCGTGGCAGGCGTTTGGCTTCCTCTGCCGCAACAACGAAGGTTTGAATGGAACGATCCACTTCGCCCAGGGCATAGCGCATGGGCTTCCCTGATTCAAGCATAATGCTCCTGCCAAATTCTTCACGGCGCTCCTTTAACCTTACACTTATAAACGCAAGTATTTCATACCGCTGCTGCGAGGACAACCGACAAAGCTGAACTTTTGCCTGTTCAGCTCCAACAATAGCTGCTTCAAATTCCGCATCCCCGGCAAGGAAAGTCCGATCGACGAGTCCACCATTATAAGGATTGATTACCTCCAGTTCTTTGGAGGTTTTTATGAATTTTCCTGAAAGAAAAATATCCATGAGTCAGGGTTTTTAATAATTATTCAAATTCAAGAATTTGCGTCTTCCCCGGGAACTTTACTTCCTCAACAAACCAAGCAATTCGGGCGTAGGATAACGGATCAGTTTTGAAAAATCAACCTTCCAAAAATCCAGGTCAAGCAAGTGATTGTGCTTGTCTTCTGTTAAGGTAATCAGCACGTCCACATCATCAATGTCCTTATATTCAGCCTGTATCAAGTCCCCTGCATAATTATCAGGATCGCTTCCGGCAAAATTAATGCTGCCCATAACGCCACCTTCATATTCAAATACTTCATCAGCAATAGGAAATTTCATAAGTTCTACAAGGCACTGGGAAAGTAAAAACAACACCAGTTTTTTTTCTTCATCACGAATGGGGCGGTATAAATTCATATCTCAGCAAACTTTGATACATTATAAATATTGCATCTAATCAAATTCCGTTTAAATAAAAACTCAGAAAACAAAATTAATGAAATTAGTCTATGCCTGAGAACTTTCAATTTATGCCTTCACATATTTTTTCAGCAAGATCGTTTCAAAAGTTTACTTTTGCGACCGAAACGATTAGAGAATTTAATCCATATTCTTAAAATATGCCCAGCACCAAGCCCTGGTATTCATGGTTTATTCTGTTTATACTCGCCATTGTGTGGGGCAGTTCATTCATCCTGATAAAAAGAGGACTTGAAATTTTTTCAGCGGGTGAGGTAGGCGCGTTGCGAATCATCATCACCTGGTTGTTTCTAATACCCTTTGCACTAAAAAAAATTCGTGGATATTCGAAAAGGCAATGGTTCATTTTTTCAATCGTCGGGACAATTGGCAGCCTTTTCCCGGCGTTTTTATTTGCAGCAGCCCAAAAAGGGATAGACAGTTCACTTGCGGGTATCCTGAATTCACTTACCCCACTCTTCACCTTACTTTTAGGCATCGCATTTTTCAAAACCAAACCTGCATGGTTTAATATTACTGGGGTTTTTATAGGCCTGGCCGGAGCTATGGGACTGGTAAGCATCAGTGGTACCGGCGATTTCAGCTTTAATATGGGATACGCCATACTGATAATCATTGCTGCCATTTGTTATGCCATCAATGTAAACACGGTAAAAGCCTTTTTACAGGGGGTGAATCCAATAGCCATTACCGCATTGTCATTTTTTATTATTGGCCCATTTGCCTTGATTTATCTGATTACCGGCACTTCCTTTACTTCTTCACTCAGTTCCAACCCTTCAGCAATGGCCGGATTGGGATATATTGCTATTTTGTCAATTGTCGGTACCGGCCTTGCGCTGATGTTATTCAACAAGCTTATTATTATGACCAGCGCTGTTTTTGCCTCATCTGTTACTTATTTTATTCCTGTTGTTGCGCTGATTTGGGGCATTGCCGATGGCGAACATTTTAAAGCAGGCTTCCTGATATGGGTACTGCTGGTCATTATCGGTGTTTTGCTGGTAAATACCAGCAGCTTAACGAACAACAGGTTTGTGCGTGCCATCAGGGGGAAAAGTTCTAATTTCTAACCTGCCCGCGGAGCAGTAAGTTTTTGACTGACGCGGAACTGCCAACCCCTGACAAGGTTTGAGGGAAAATTGCCTATCGGCAAGCCCTTCTGCAAACGCAATTGGTCATACATGCTGTACAACCCCTGACAGGGTTTCGGGAAAAATGGCCTATAGTCAGGCCCTTCTGCAAACGCAATTGGTCATACATGCTGTACAACCCTGTCAGGGGTAAGGAACTTCTTATCCAATTCTATCTACAAATCCCCGGTTTCAAGGCAGATCACGGAACCCGTTATTTTTAACCGACTCGTTGGCTACCAGCCCCGCCAGGGTAAAAAGGTGCACACGGTTTGCCAGGCCTCCTTTTACATCCCTGACATCTTACCTCCCGCTTTCTGAATCATTTTTTCCTATTTTTGAAAATAATAAACCCATAAAACATTTGTAATTAGAAATTTATTATTATTTTTGCACCCCCCAATAATAGGGGACATAAACAATTAACAAAAACATCACAATGTACGCAATCGTTGAAATTGCCGGCCAGCAACACAAAGTTGTAAAAGACCAGGTAATCTTCGTGCATCGTCTTGAAGGTGAAGAAGGCTCTACTGTTGAACTTAACAACGTAATGTTGTTAGACAACGACGGAGCTGTTACCATAGGACAGCCGACGGTTTCCGGCGCTGTAGTCACGGCTAAAATCCTGTCGCATTTACGTGGCGATAAGGTTATCGTCTTCAAAAAGAAGAGGAGAAAAGGTTATCAGAAATCGAACGGCCACAGGCAATACCTGACCAGGCTTCAAATTGATGCCATCACCGCCTGAGAAGGCAGTATTCAAATCATTGTTTAACCGATAAAAACGAAAAGATATGGCTCATAAAAAAGGTGCCGGTAGTTCGAACAACGGAAGAGAATCACATAGCAAGCGACTTGGCGTTAAGATTTATGGTGGACAGGCTGCCCAGGCAGGTAACATCATTATCCGTCAACGCGGCACGGTTCACAACCCCGGCCTCAATGTTGGCATGGGCAAAGACCATACCCTGTTTGCACTTGTTGACGGTGTAGTTGAATTCCGCCGCAGGAGAAACGACAAATCCTATGTTTCTGTTCTCCCCCTCGAAACTGCTGAATAAACTGTACATCTAAACTTACAGTAAAAAATATCAACTCCCGTCAATTTTTGGCGGGAGTTTTTTTGTGCTGTAAGAATAAAAACCAAAACAAACAACTAACTCCTGTGTTATATCCCCTCAAAAATAACTCAGCTTTACAATATGAAACAATTTGGAGAAACCGTTGAAGGGTATACTATTCCTGTTTTAAACGAACGCGAAATCCGGGCTTCTGCCGGAATACTCTTTTTCTTCGCATTTTTATCCATCCTTTCGGCCATAATGAATTCCAGCTTTTTGCTGCTGAAATATTTTGTCATTGCCTTTCTGCTTGATTTTATAATCCGCATTTTTATCAGTCCCCGATATTCGCCCACATTAATTATTGGTCGATGGATTGTAAACAAACAGACACCAGAATACGTGGGAGCTGCGCAAAAAAAGTTTGCCTGGATTATTGGTCTGGTTTTAGCAGTTATTATGTTTGCCCTTGTTTTAGTGCTGAATTCATACAGCATTATTACCGGCCTCATTTGCTTGATATGTCTGGTGTTCCTCCTCTTTGAATCAGCCTTTGGCATCTGCCTCGGTTGCTTATTTTATAAATGGTTTTATAAGGAAAAGGCACAGTATTGCCCCGGGGAAATCTGCGAAGTTAAAGACAGACACGCTATACAAAAAACCTCATTCATCCATTTGCTGATCGTTATTGGTTTTATCGGATTTATAGTGGTTGCTGTTTTCTTGTTTAATGATTCTTTCAGCCAGAAACCAGCCGATCTCTGGGAAATACTGAGTGCAGCATTTTAAAGAAAAATTGCTTCAAATTGCTGCAAAATAATACACTGCCTTATGTTATGTAAAGGCTACTTTGAAACGAAGTATTTATTGTTTCATCACTTTTTCAACATGAAGGACTTTCCCCTCGCAATTGGTAATTTTTACCAGATATAACCCATTACTGAGATTACTCAAATCTAATTTACCATTACTGATAAATGAATTTTTCCGCACCTGCTTCCCTTCGGGGCTATATATTTCCATAATACACTGATTTCTACCCACTTTTGCACTTCAACATTCAGGGCATTGCTGAAAGGATTGGAATAAATATTCATACATATGTAGATTTAAAACATGCACCGTATCCCCTACTTCCAGGTTAAAGTCATAAATTAAACCTTCTTCTTCACCCAAAGCGAGAAAAACATACTTGGTGATGCTGTCTTCTCTGATAAACCCTGCACTATTCCACTCCAGCATCAGGGAAGCTTCACATTCCAACACTTCAAGGTATTGGTCGCGGGGGTAATTTTGATCGGTTAAACGGATAGTTGTTGTGCCACCACAATTCCAGACACACCAGAAAGCCCAACCATATTGAATTGGATTCCACGTTTTAGTAAAATCGGCAATCTGACAGCCGTCCTGTCAATAGGTCAATAAACATAAAAAAAGAAGCGGAGGCAAATAGCAACTTCATATTCCTGACTAATTGAGAACTGTTTTTCAAATATGTGAATTTTTTCTCAGGATTCATCCCTTCATTTCCCATTTTAAAAGCAGGAACCTTTGACTTACCCCAATTCTCCTTACCTTTGTGCTCTTAAAAAACAATCAAATGCTCGAACTGAATTATATCCGTGAAAATGCGGATGAAGTTGCCAAAAGGCTGGCCATCAAAAATATAGATGCAACCAAAACCCTTGAAAATATTATCGGAATTGATGCCCGCAGGCGTGAAACCCAGAAAGAACTTGACGATAATCTTGCAGAAGCAAATGCCATTGCCCGTCAAATAGGCGATTTGTTTAAATCAGGAAAAGCTGCCGAAGCTGGGGAACTAAAGGCCCGGACTGCCGAATTAAAAGTTGCAGCAAAAGCCCTTTCTGAAAAATTAGATACACTTACCCTGGAACAAAACAACCTGCTGGTGCAGTTGCCAAACGTCCCCCACGCTTCCGTTCCTGTTGGCAAAACACCGGAGGACAACGAGATTGTATACAGCGAGGGCGATATGCCCAGGCTTTATGATGGGGCTGTTCCCCACTGGGATCTGGCTTCAAAATATGATATTATCGATTTTGAACTGGGCAATAAAGTTACCGGTGCCGGATTCCCCTTCTATAAAGGAAAAGGCGCCAGGCTTCAGCGTGCTTTGATCAATTTTTTCCTCGACAATGCCATAGAAGCAGGATATACTGAAATTCAGCCTCCCCTTGTTGTGAATGAAGCTTCGGGTTATGGCACAGGTCAGTTACCTGACAAAGATGGTCAAATGTATTTTTGCGAAGTGGACAAATTGTACCTCATCCCCACTGCCGAAGTGCCTATCACCAATATTTACCGCGATGTGATTGTAAAAGCTGCAGATTTCCCCATAAAAAATGTTGCCTACTCCAACTGTTTCCGCCGCGAGGCCGGTTCATATGGTAAAGATGTACGCGGCCTTAACCGCTTACACCAGTTTGACAAAGTGGAGATTGTGCAGGTACAGCACCCCGACAAATCCTATGAAACTTTGGAAGAAATGCGCAATTATGTTGCCTCATTACTTCGAAAGCTCGAATTGCCTTTCCGTATCCTTAAACTTTGCGGCGGTGATATGAGTTTTACTTCCGCCCTCACCTACGATTTTGAGGTTTTTTCGGCCGCTCAACAGCGCTGGCTCGAAGTGAGCTCCGTTTCCAATTTCGAGTCATTCCAGTCGAACCGTATGAAATTGAGGTTCAAGGACGAAAACGGAAAAACCACGCTTTGCCACACCCTCAATGGCAGTGCTCTGGCCCTGCCACGCATTGTGGCTTCATTGCTCGAAAACAACCAAACAGCCGAAGGGATTCGTATTCCTGCCGCATTGGCAAAATACACTGGGTTTGATCTTATCCACTAAAAATGTTTTTCTTTTTGGTGAATATGATGATTAACGTTTGAATATTCTAGCTGCTTGTGTTGAAGATGTATCATGTATCATCCATCCTCGACCATACATTTATAACTTTATCCCAATGAAAAAACATTTGTTTCCGTTCTTCCTTGCCCTGATGGTCCTGATACAGGTCCAATCAATGGCTCAGGCGGTTACCGATGAGCAATTGGGATTGATGTATTACAACAACAAAGAATTCGATAAAGCTGCAGCCCTTTTTGAGCGACTTTTTGACGAAAAACCAAGCGTTTTTAATTACACGTATCTTTTGCAGAGTTTGCTGGAAACAGAAGATTTTGACGGAGCAGAAAAAGTTGTAAAAAAACAAGCCAGGCGGTTTCCCGAAGAGGCCCGTTATCAGGTTGACCAGGGTTATTTGCTGTTGCGCACCAATCAGGGAAATAAAGCTGAGCGTGTTTTTGACCAGGCCATAAAAGAACTGCCGGCAGAACAGCGTAAGGTGCTGGAGCTTGCCAATGCCTTTCTGGTGCGCCGTGAATATGAATACGCCATCCGTACCTATATGAGAGGCCGGCAACTGCTTGTTCCTCAATACTATTTCGGACTTGAGCTGGCCAATCTTTATGAGATGACCGGCAATTTTGAAAAAATGTCAGAGGAATATATTGGCTTGCTTGAAACCAACCCTGAATTGCTCAGCCAAATGCAGGCGAGGTTACAGAATTCACTGAATAACGATCCCGAAGGACTCAAAGCCGAAGCCTTCAGGATTGCCTTATTGAAAAAAATTCAGCAAACCCCCGATGATGTAATGGTTTCAGAGATGATCCTCTGGCTTTCGATTCAGATTAAAGATTTTGATGCTGCCCTTATTCAGGCAAAAGCGCTTGACCGACGATTAAGCGAGAATGGTAACCGTGTTTTCGCTTTGGGTGTACTTTGCATAGGAAATGGGTCCTATAAAACCGGAGCCAATGCTTATCAATTCGTCATTGACCATTCAAATGACTTAGGCTTAGTGGCTCAATCGCGGGTAGAATTACTCAAGGCTGAATACGAACAAATTACACGCGCTTACCCTATTGATCAAAAAGCACTACTGAATCTTGAATCAAAATATAAAAAGACCCTGGATGAAGCCGGTAAAAACCCACTGATTTTTCCCTTAATGCGGAATCTGGCTCATTTGGAGGCTTTTTTTCTGAACAATACAGATGAAGCCATTGCCCTGCTTGAAGAATTGGTGACAATTAGCGCTGGTATTCCACAGCAACAGGCTGAAAGCAAACTTGAACTGGCTGACATTATGCTCTATACCGGAGAGCCCTGGGAGGCAACCTTACTTTATTCACAAGTTGACAAAGCCTTTAAGAATGAACCGATTGGTCATGAAGCACGTTACAGAAATGCCCGTTTATCCTTTTTTATCGGAGAGTTCAACTGGGCAAGGGCGCAATTAGATGTATTGAAAGCAGCCACCAGCAAACTTATTGCCAACGATGCCATGGAGATGTCACTGCGCATTACTGATAACATAGAGGAAGATAGCTCAACGGTTGCGCTCGGAACCTATGCCCGTGCCGACTTACTGCTGTACCGCAATCAGCCGGATGAAGCACTTGCCGTACTCGATTCATTACTATTGGCTTTCCCCGGTCATGCTATTACAGATGATGCCCTGATGAAAAAAGCCGAAATTAACTTCAAACAAGGCAATTTCAATGAAACAGAAACCCTTTATCTGAAAGTAATTGCAGATTATGGTGAAGGTATTCTTGGTGATGATGCTCAATTTCTTTTGGCATCTCTGTATGAAAATAAATTGAATGACACTTCCAGGGCAATGACTGCTTACCAGGAATTGTTGACAAAATACCCCGGAAGCCTGTTTACGGTAGAAGCCAGAAAAAGATTCAGGATTTTAAGAGGAGATTTGGTGAATTAAACCCGGATTGCAAACTTCCCTGACTGATCAATGCTCTATCAATTGAGAAGGATTATTTTATCTGTCTGAGAGGTTGCGGCATACAGATTGAAAAACCACACAATGACACAGAGACCTGCTTGCATTGCTTTTCGGCAGGACAGGCACAAAGAAATTTCTGATTTAATATTACCACCCCTTTGATTTTGGGGAATACATTTCAAAACCCACCAGCCCGACATGGTGCTATTTATTGATTATAATTGACCAGAGCCGTCGGGACTGATCATAAAATCTGAAATACTAAATCCTAAATCCATGGAACCCATCAGAGCAAAAAAGCATCTTGGTCAACACTTCCTCAGGGACGAAAACATCGCACAAAAAATTGTGGGTAGCCTGTCCATGCCCTGTGACAATGTGCTTGAAATTGGGCCGGGTACCGGTGTGTTGACAAAATACCTGATTCAACTTCCGATAAAGCAATTTGTAGCCCTTGATGTTGATCGCGATGCCGTTCCTTACCTTAAAACCACCTTCCCTGAATCAGCAAACAGTTTTATTGAAGGTGATTTTCTGCGTTTACCCGTTAACGAACTATTTGAAGGCAACTTCTCCGTTATTGGCAATTTCCCCTATAATATTTCCACCCAGATATTATTCCGGGTACTCGAAAACCGCAATCAGGTACCTGAGGTGGTTGGAATGTTCCAAAAAGAAGTTGCTGAGCGTATTGCCGCTCCTCCGGGCAGCAAAACTTATGGTATTATCAGCGTATTGCTTCAGGCCTGGTACAATATTGAATATTTGTTTACGGTGGACGAACATGTTTTTGCGCCGCCACCAAAAGTAAAATCAGCAGTTATCCGGCTTAAACGTAATAAGGTTCAATCCCTGGGGTGTGATGAAAAACTTTTTGTGACTGTTGTAAAAACAGCCTTTAACCAACGTCGCAAAACCCTGAGAAATGGATTAAAATCATTTAAACTTGAGGAAAACGAACAACTTACCCAAATGCTCACACTTAGAGCCGAGCGACTTGGTGTGGAAGAGTTTGTTTATATTACGAATAAGGTGATTTCGTGAATTTCTCTATTCACAAACAAAAATAAAATCCTCCCAAATTATCAATATTTCAGGAGAATTTTATATTTCCGTCGAAACTAATTATTCCACAACTATCTCATCAATAAATATATAGGCTTGCCCTCCGGCACCCAGGTGCCAGTTTGGAATGGTTCCAAAATTGGTGGCTTTTACTTTAACAAATCTGCCCGATGTATTTACCCGCGCACCAATATCACCTGCCTGTATCTCATCATCCTTTGAGTCAACGGTCGTTTTTACATTGGCTATCTGTTTAAAGTTAATACCATCATCTGAAACAGAGAAAATCACCTCTTCCGGCATCCATATCCAGGATCGGATATCCTGTGCAAACCCTGCAGCTAATTTATGAATGGTTTTTTTGTTTCCCAAATCAACAATTGCCTCAAAATCTGTGCCCTGGTATCCCTGCCATCCGCCGAGGCGCCAGTTCCCGGCACCACGAATTCCATCAATCAATGCCTCAGGTCCACCAGCGCTATAATTAGGCGAATAGGTTGACTTAAGATCAACTTTAAGGTTGATGTCAATCTTTGTAAAATGGGCATCAATCGCTTTGCTGTAGCCAAAGCCATCTTTCCAGGCAATGGCTTTTAACAAGGTGGTTTTGTCCAACATAAATGAACCATTGTAAGGTATGGAGCTACGGTCAGGTTCACGCCCATCCACTGTAAAATATATTTTGCAATCCGGCACAATGGTTGAAATGCTCACCTGCAAAGGTTCCTTTATCCGGGTTTCGGCAGCCACCAAATAAGGAGCTGGAAGAACAAGCTCTTCAGCAACATGGGTTACCGGCTCATTGTCTTCACCTACACCCCACGAAGTATTGGGTTTGCTGCCCATTTCAAACTCAAGGAGGCCGCCATTCATAATGTCGCTATGAAGAATATAGGATTTGGTGTATTCCTGTCCATTCAGTTTTACTGACTGTATGTAGCAATTCTGCTTTGAAACCTTTGGCGCTGTAATTCTAAATGCTTTCCCGTTTTCAAGGTTCACTTCCATTTCGGGGAACCAGGGTGTACCAATAATATATTCGGGTCTCCCCGGAGTAACCGGATAAAAACCCATACTGCTCATAATCAGCCATGCCGACATTTGTCCGCAGTCTTCGTTGCCAATGAGTCCGTCGGGTTCGGCAGTGTAAAAATCACCCATAATTTGCCTGACTCTTTGCTGGGTTTTCCAGGGCTGGCCCACAAAATTATATAGATAGGCCATATGGTGACTTGGCTCATTGCCCTGTGCATACTGACCAATCAATCCATCAATATCCTTCATATCGCGGCCACTCACTTCGGTTTCAGTGTTAAACAATTCATCAATTTTAGCGGCCAGTTTATCTTTTCCACCGTGCAACTCATATAATCCGGTAATATCCTGAGGCACATAAAAACTATAATGAAACGAGTTGGCTTCAGTAAAATGCCAGTCAACAGTGGTTGGATTAAAGGGGGTTAACCATCCTCCGTTGATTCGTGGCCGCATAAAACCCGTGGATGGATCAAAAATATTTTTCCATGATTGCGACCTGCGAATGTACTCATGGTATACCTCTTCATTGCTCAGATCCCTGGCCATTTGGGCAATACACCAGTCATCATAAGCATATTCCAGGGTTTTGGATATAGATTCATGTTCTTTATCTCCAGGAATAAAACCATATTTCTTGTAATATTCCAATCCAAAATGGTTCTGAGAAGCACTGTTTAACATAGCTTCCAATGCTTTTTCTCCGTCAAATCCACGTATACCTTTCATCCAGGCATCGGCAATCACCGGAATG
Organism: Lentimicrobium sp.; assembly: GCA_034005265.1. Classification (GTDB taxonomy): domain Bacteria; phylum Bacteroidota; class Bacteroidia; order Bacteroidales; family Lentimicrobiaceae; genus Lentimicrobium. Next base: position 19,195 of record JAVEVB010000015.1, on the reverse strand, counting down.
GCGTGATTACCAATCATACAATAGGTTTCATTGCCGGCAAGTTCCCACACAGGAAGCAATCCGCCTTTTTCATACATATTAATGAAGGTTTTTACGAAATCATTGGTCCTTTCTGTCTCCAGAATGGTCATCAAAGGATGCCATGCCCGGTAGGTATCCCACAAGGAGAAAACGGTGTAATTGGTAAAACCTTCAGCCTTGTGCACCTGACGATCCAGTCCCCGGTAACGCATATCCACATCCATAAAGGTATTGGGTTGCAGAAAAGCGTGGTACATGGCCGAATAAAAAACGGTCATCTGCTCTTTAGTACCTCCACTGGCTTTTATCTTACCCAATTCCTTATTCCATGTTTCACGGGCCTGTAACCTGATATCATTAAAATTCCAACCCGGTATTTCAGCATTCATGTTTTTGACCGCACCATCAGCATCAACAGCCGAAAGTGACACTTTCACTTCAATCTGCTCTCCTTCTTCAGTGGTAAAACCTACAAAAGCCTTGAGATTTTTTCCTTCTGCACGGGTAATTCCTTCCACCAAAGTATCGTTAACCGCTATACCTTTTCGCGAGTATGGTTTTGAAAACTGCATATCGAAATACCAGATCATATCTTTAGCCCAGTTTGATGAGCGCCGCATTCCGCGAATTTCAGTGTCGCTTACGAACTCAATCCATGAATCCAATACAAAATCACGGTGCAACAGGTCAATTATGAGGGTCGATGCCTCACTTGCAGGAAAAGTATAACGGTGATATCCAACCCTTTTGGTGGCAGTAAGCTCGGCCAACACTCCCGGTTTATCTAATTTCACGCTGTAATAACCAGCTTCGGCCTTTTCACTTGCTTTGCTGAAAAAAGAACTGTACTCCGTATTCTTAAATACTGGATCGCCTACTACCGGCATTACAAGAATGTCACCATAATCGCCAACACCAGTTCCATTCAGGGCGGTATGGGCAAAACCATACATTATACTATCGGTGAAATGATATCCAGAACATCCATCCCAGCCTTCAAGTCGGGTTTGCGGACTTAATTGTACCATTCCAAAGGGAACAGTTGCACCTGGATAGGTATGACCATGGCCACCAGTCCCGATAAAAGGATCAACGTATGACACAGGCTCACCAGTTTCAGGTTCAGGTTGACAACCAAACGCTGTTAAAAGTGCAATCAATACAAAAGCCGGAATTTTTATTATTTTCATATCAAGCTGATTTTATAATTATTCATATTGTGCCGGGAGGTAAAAGAAATACACATCAATGCAATTGCCAGATAAGTGTGTTTAAGTTGCCTGAGTTTAATATTCACAGAAGTTTAAATAAAGCGTCAAGGCATGAGAAGTTTAAACTTATTCCCTGCAAAGCTACACACAAAAAGTTTTAACCCGCACCTTTTTAATATATTTTCTTAAGTATCTCACAAAAATCTAAATCTAGTATTATCTTTGCACCTAAACCGGTATAATCCTTGGTATGAAACATCTTACGTTATCAAAAGTCGAAAAAGCCTTTGCACAAGTATTTGGAATAGAAAAAGCAAGCACCCGGATTCCTTATATTTTAACCGAAGATTTCCCAAAACTTGGATTGCTTACTTCCCTGCGTTTTCTGGAATGGGTCGCAGAAAATCCCGAAGGTATCATTAGTTTGCCTACAGGCAAAACGCCGGAATATTTCATAAAATACACCCATTTTCTACTTGAGAACTGGGATAAACCGGAAACCCGTGACCTGTTAAAAAAATATGGTCTGGGCGGGATGAAGAAACCAGACCTGAAAAGATTACAATTTATTCAGATTGACGAATTTTATCCAATATCGCCCGGGCAACATAATTCATTCTTCAACTACGTATCAAAATATTATATAAAAGGCTTCGGGCTTGATCCTTCACGTGCCTTACTCATCAACTCCGATGAAATTGAGTTGGTGAATGGGAAAACCTATCAGGAAATTTTTCCCGATTCTAACATCGATCTCACTTTACGCTACCGGGAGGCAAAAACAGAAGAAGAAGGACTGAAAAAGGCTGCCATATTTCAGATTGACAACTGGTGTTCAGCCTACGAGCAAAAAATAAGAGATAAGGGTGGAATCGGTTTCTTTTTGGGCGGCATTGGACCCGATGGACACATTGCCTTCAATACACGCGGATCTGATTTATTTTCAAACACCAGGCTTACCCAAACCAATTTTGAAACCCAGGCGGTAGCAGCAGGCGACCTTGGTGGAATTGAAATTTCGCGCAACCGCCTCGTCATTACCATAGGTTTGGGCACTATAACGTATAACCCTGATGCAGTTGCGATAATTTTTGCAGCCGGGGAAGCCAAAGCCGATATTGTAAAAGCTTCGCTGGAAAATGAAATAAACACCGTTTATCCCGCCACGGTTCTTCAGCGGCTCAGGAATGCCCGTTTTTACCTTACTGCAGGGGCTGCCAGCCGGTTAAATGATTCCATTGACAGATTTTATTCGCAAGGGCCCTGGACCAATGAAAAAACAGAACGATCGGTGATTGACCTTTGCATTAAGCTTAATAAATACGGCCATCACATAACCATAGAAGATCTCCGCAATGACCCATGGACCCGGCTCATTCCTGATTTGAACAATCAAACTCCTGCTTTGGTTGCCGATTCCATCAAAGCCAAGCTTGAGCGTGGCATGCAAAGAGATGAAGATCAGGTAATTTATCATACCGGCCCGCATCATGATGATATTATGCTTGGCATAATGCCCTATACCAACCGTCAGCTTAGACCACACACCAATGACGTTCATTTTGCCATAATGACTTCAGGATTTACTGCGGTAACCAACCATTTTTTGATAAGTGTAATTGATGATGCCCTGCAAATGATGGGAAAGGATGAAATTCAGATGATTTTTTATCCGGATTTCTTCGAAAAGGGCTATGCTTTCAAGTGGGACAAAGATGTATATCACTTCTTAGACAATGTGGCGAATGACAATGCTTTTGAAAAGCGCAGGGGGCTTTGCCACCGGTTAATCCGATCCATTGTAGTGATATGGAAAGTTAAAGATCGCTATGAGCTGGAAAAGGTACTTACCGATGTGAATAATGCGTTAAAAGCAAGCTATGACGGCAGCAAAAATCCTCCCGATATTCAGCAGCTTAAGGGCATGTTGCGTGAGTTTGAGGAAGAATTGGTGTGGGCTTATTATGGCGTTCAGGTCAAAAATGTGCACCACCTCAGGCTGGGATTTTATAAAGGGGAAATTTTTACTGAAAATCCTGAAAAAGACCGGGATATGCTGCCCATTCTTGAGCAATTAAGAAGCATCAAACCAGGGATCATCAGCCTGGCGCTCGATCCGGAAGGAAGTGGCCCCGACACCCATTATAAAGTGCTGCAAGCCATTGCCGGAGCGGTTAAAGAGTGGAGCCGCGAAACGGACCTTTCAAAACTCAGGATCCTCGGCTACAGGAATGTATGGTACAAATTTCATCCGGCCGAAGCCGATTTGATCGTACCGGTTTCGCTCAATGCATTGGCCGTGCTGGAAAAATCATTTAAAGAAAGTTATCTCAGCCAGGTAAATGCTTCCTTTCCCAGTTTTGAATACGATGGGCCTTTCAGTGAACTTACCCGAAAAACCTGGGTAAAACAACTCAAACAAATCCAGTTGCTGCTCGGAAAGAATTATTTCTACGAAAATGAGAAAGCGCTTCTAAGGGCCACACACGGGCTTGTTTACATCAAGGAAATGAATGTGGAAGCCTTTGTTAACATCGCCAATGAGCTGAAAAAGCTTTCGGAAGGCGTGATGTAAAATATTATGTCATAAAAGAGGCATATTCCACTGCTCGTATGTCTGTTAATCAATTAACCTGAATCCTTCCGGGGCCTTCTTTGCCTGTACTCCATGATAGGCATATACATATAAAATATCTGATTCGGGATTTTCTTTTGTTCCTATGATGTATTTATCCACCGGAAATGGTAGATTTTCGGCACCTACCGACCCCATGCGTTCAAAAACAACCCGCTCCCCATTTTTAAACCTTAAGCGGCGAAAATAATCATTGATCCAATCAATGCCATTCAAGGGAATGGGATTGGTCACATCAAGACCAAAACGACCCGTAGCATTTTCCACTTCATCGCCTTGCGCATTATCTGCACCCAATCCCATGTTGGCTTGCAATTGTCTGGAAATTATATCGGTTTCATCGGCAAGGTTTTCCAGATCAAACACCACGATATTAAGCACTGACGATATTTCTTCATCGGTCAGGCTGTTATCAAAGAAAATGCCGATCCTTGATTCAAGCGCCTCGCGGGAACGATTTTGCATGATCTTATAGCTGGCATGGATAATTACGCATACCTGCCAGCAATATTCTGCATCGTACCTGCCCTGAAGTAAGTGACTGATTTTTTCAGCTTTTTCCCTATAGGGCCCCGAAACCGATGGCATCAGGGATTCAATTTTTTGAAAAGTCCCTTTGAGTAAATCTTTATCTACTATGTTGTTTTCCATAATTCCGCTCTTTTTAGTCCATTTCAGACAATTGCTTTTTGATGTCGTGCAACCACTTCGTTAAATGGTTATCCGCGCCCAGCTTATCAAGGGCCAATGGATAAGTCTCATCAATCAATTCAGTCACTTTTTCAAAAGCATCGTTTTCTACATAATAAGAAACAAATGAAGTATTGATTTCAATGGTATTTTCATTGGGATAGTCTGCTTCATGCCGGTTCACTTTTTGGGCCATTTCATAAAAGCCTAAGGCCTCCGCTTTTTGGTCAAGCATAAGGCATGCATCTCCTGAGAGTTTAAACAGGAAAAATGACCTTGGATCAAGAATTGAATTCCAGTGCTGAACATGGGCAAGCCCGGCTTTGGCAGTAGAAAGCGCCTCATCGTACAATTCCATCTGCTCCTGCATGGAAGCTTTATGATTAAAAGCCCCGATGTTAGGCTCGGCAAATTTTCTATTCAAGGTATCGGCATACTCAATGGCCTTGTCAATCCAATGCATTGCCTCGGGAAATGCATCGTTCTTAAAGCGTTCTACAGCCTTATCCATGCATTTTTGATAATTTTCATAAAGCAGCCTGACTTCATCCTTACTTTGATTGTATCGCTCAATGGCTTCACCGAAGGCATTATAATACCCAAGCAATTCCTTATACATGGATATGACATGTTTTTTAGGAAAATCCAGCAAAACCTCATGATAACGGCTCAACTCCCTGAGCAACGCCAGTGAAGATTCCCGGTCGCCATCGCTGAAAAGATTGAAGGCCTGTAATACACGGAATTCAAGATACGCAGGGTGATTCTCCCCATAAACCTGCTTTGCAATTTCAGCAATGCGGCCACTCCATTTTGCCGCTTCCTGATATTCCATCAGATAATGTTCCAGGCCGGCCAGATTTTCCATCGCATCAAATATAGCCGGATGCGCACCCCCGGCATAACGGTCAATAACATCAACAACCTCCGAATAATGCTTTCTGGTTGCTTCATGATCCTTACGCTCTTTGCTACCGGCAGCAAGATACATTTTCCAGTTTACAAAGGCATTGATATCTTCATTGTCCCATTCACCTGAACTGAGCCTCAATTGCGCATATTTATAGGATGTCAAACCAACCATTTGATGGTTTTCACCGTAAAAATGCTTTTGCATTTTCAGTAAACGCTGATACATAGGAATGGCCTCTGCCGTTTTTCCAGCATCTGCAAGTGCAGTTGCCAGTCCCATGGCTGCATTTATGGTTTGTTCATGAAATTCGCCATACTGTTTACTTAGCTTTTCAAGGATGTCGTAAAGAATTTCGATAGATTTGTCCTTATCCCCCGCTCTTTCATAAGCATCTGCAAGGTTTGAAAGGGTGATGAGGGTTTCTTTATGTAGGGGGCCGAGCAAGCTATTTTGCCCGTTTAGCGCACGATTCAGCAGTTGAAATGCTTCTTCGGATTGTCCGCTGAGTGATTTGGCCACTCCCAGGCTGTTTATGGTTTTGAGTGTTGAGCGGTGGTTCTCCCCAAATAGGGAAAGCCGCAATTGTAATATTTTATCAAAGATAAGTGCCGCTTCAGCAGGTTTTCCATTGGACATTTGCAGAATGCCCCTGTTGGATTCAATAGTTAGATATAAGGCATGTTGCGTTCCATATTGCTCTTCAACAATTCGGGCAGCTTCCTCGTACCAGGTTCCCGCACGCTCAAAATCCTTGATGATATCGTAGTGCCGTGCCATATTATTGTATTGCATGGCGGTAAGTATGTTTTCCTTACCAAAACTATGGGACGTATATTCAACAGTATCCTGCAGCAGCATCCCTGCAATGGCAGCCTTGCCTGAAACCCTGAAATAATCCGGCAAAAGATTAAATATCTCTGAAATATCATCTTTTCCACTGAACGGAAGTAATTGCATAAGTATTTCAGCAGCCTCGTTCACATAGCCAAGCTGAGTATAAATGGATGCCAGTTCCCTTAAAGCATCAAAGAGGTAAGGATTGTTGACGGGATGGCGGTTAAATATTTCTAAGACTTTATACAAAAACGGAATGGCTTCGGCCCCGGAAATATGTGAAGAAACCAGTACACCGCTAGTGTAAGCAGCATTCAGTGCTTTTGGATCATTTGGAGACACCCTCAAAAATTCATCCAGCGATTTTTTCAATTCCAGCGGAAGATCACAGGATATCCTCAAAAAACTAAAAAAACGCGGAATGTTGGCATCCATAGTCTTATACAATAGGGCAAGCGAAGGGAAGTTGGTAACAACTTCAAGCAATACTTCACTGCTTTCTGCGTCAAGCGCAAGTTGGGGCAGCTCTTCAAGCACGCGCTGCAATTCAGGCGAATCCCATTCTTGCTTATGAGCCACAAACCGGGAATAAAAATGCGTGATTAAGGACTCCAGATATTGTTTCCGGCTATTGCTATTGTCCAAATACCGTTTTTGAACAGCTTTTACAAGATAAGGATTATTAATGCTTAATTTGCCTCCTTTGTTGAGCATATGATATTCCAATGCATTATATATTTGCGCCCAACGAAGTGCCGGAATTTGATTAATATCCGTTATTTCAGTTTCGGTTAACCCGTGGACACTCAGCACAAGTGAAGTAAGTATTCCCTTCAGGTTGAAGTCCTTTCCGGGATAATCCTGTTCAAGCCGGTTAAGCAATGCTTCGAAAAATGCAGCGTTGCTCCCGGTAGAGATATATCCCGAAAGGTGATTCCGGAGTTCTTCATGCCGCCCGAAAAGCCTGAGTTCATTGAGCAATGTGAACAAAACCAAAGGATTACCGGCCTGAGGAAAATCCCCTATTTCATCGAGCAACTGCTGCGGAAGCCTTTTGGAATAAATATCAAGATAGGATGTAGTCAATGCTTTAATGTTTGTAGCATCCAAAGCGCTGAGTTCAAAAACAGGGAATTTTTTTCTTTCCAGAATTTGCCGCTGTTCATCCAGGGAGGTGGAAACCAATAATTTAACATTTCCGGGAAGCGTGGAGGGAAGCCAGGTAAGCCGCCGTTCTGCGGGTTCGGTAAACTGATCCAATCCATCAATAACCAATAACAGCGATTGCCCCGCAGGAACAGCCTGAAGGAAGGCCGAAAAGAGTTCTCCCGGATCTTCTATTTTTTTAGGAATATTTAAACGAATATCAAACTTTAGCTTCATTTCAGCAGCGATATAGGCAACCATTCCTTCCAACCTGGTACTTTGTGGCGTTACACCACAAAAATGACATACAACTGACTCATCTTTAGCAAGGTGCGCTATACAATGGGACAACAATGCCGATTTACCCATTCCACTTACCGCATTTACAACAGCCTTTCCACCCTCCTCTAAAGCCTGAACTAGCGAGGGATATAATTTGCAGGTTTCCGGATTAAACAAGCGATGGCTGTTAAGGAATCCCATAAAGTCATACTTTTCCCGTTCATGTGCATCTGGAATTCCAATTTCAGGAAAATCAGCCTCAATTTGTTGCCACAAATCATTGATTATCTGCGCACCAAGCTTTTCAACACTTTTATAATGATAAACCGGATAACGGCCTTCCGCCATAATTTTTTGCTTCAGCGCTTTTAATTTGAGGGTTGCTGTCTCCTCTTCAATAATACTATCCTCAAAATCTTTAAAATAAAAGAAAGCCCGGTCGTCCATTTTGCTGTTTCGCAAAACACCATACTGAATTTCCATTTCGGTGATACTGCGGCCTGCATCAATATCCTGCTGTGTCCAGGGATAACGTTCAGCAATGGCACTGTGTTTTTCCAGTTCTTCCTGCCCAGGAATCCAACCATAACGATGCCCGAGTATGCCTATGAAATAAGGACGGCTTTTGTCAATTTCACTCAGACAAATTTCGATGACCTTTCCCTCTTTTGAAAGTTCTTCAGGAATTCCCCAGCGAAGATCAACTTCGGTGAGCTCAACAAAGCGTGATTTACACCGGCGGCGCAATTCAGGGAATATGATTTTCATCAGGTACTCGCGTTCATTCATCATATCACTAAAAGTTGACGAAAGAAAAACACGAATATGCCGTTGCTTATAGTCCATAAATTTAGTTTTCAGGATTTGCAATTATATAATGACAGATTGGACCTTGAGTTATCCTATCCGCGTAATACCGGAACATAATATAAGGTGTTGAAGCACATAACACCAGTACAAACCTATGGGATTTTGGATAAAATCACAAACATATATTGATATTTTTTCAATATACAGATCGTAACATTACTGAGAAAGGAGCAATACTATTTTTAGTGAAAAAGAAAAAGAAATGAATCTGTGTTAACGATTACTCAGACAAAACCAATTCATCAGAAAATAGCAACAGAAAGGATCAAAAACCATTAACGACTTTTACAGGAAGCCCAAATCGAGCATGGCTTCCTCTGACATCATGTCCTTGTCCCAGGGTGGATCAAAAGTTAACTCCACAACACAGCCTTTGATGTCTTTGAGCGAGGCAACAGTTTGCTCAACCTCCACGGGCAGTGATTCTGCCACCGGGCAATTGGGCGCAGTGAGTGTCATGGTTACATGGGCAACGGATTTGTCATCAATGCTAATGTTATAGATAAGACCCAGGTCATAAATATTTACCGGAATTTCAGGATCGAAAACCGTTTTTAGTTTTTCAATTATTTTATCGCCGAGTGCGAGGGTTTTTTCGTGGTCCATCATGGCAAAATTGTTTATCAGGCGCTGAATAAGTTGTGAAATCTATCTGAATGGAAGGCGATTATTAACCCAAAGACTGTTTGGTTTTAAAAGCCAGCGCATACATTTTAATTTGTTTAATCATCGACAACATCCCATTGCTACGGGTGGGTGATAAATGCTGGGTAAGGCCAATTTCCGATAAAAATTCAGTGGATGAATCGAGTATTTCCTGGGGTGTATGGTCCGAAAAAGCACGGATAAGCAGGTTGGCAATGCCTTTGGTAATGACTGCATCGCTATCGGCAGTGAAATGGATGAGGTTGCCGTCAAAGTCAGCATGCAGCCATACCCGCGACTGACATCCCTGAATAAGGTTGCTCTCCACCTTATTTTTCTCGTCAATCATTGGAAGCGACTTACCCAATTCAATCAGGTAGTTGTATTTATCCATCCAGTCGTCAAAAATGTCAAATTCACTGACAATATTGCTGGTTGTATCTTCTATTTTCATCACAATTAAGTTCAAAATTCAATTATAAAAACATGTCTTCAACTTTCACAATGGCTTCCATCAAGCGATCAATTTCTTCTTTTGTATTGTAAAAAGCAAAGGATGCCCTGATGGTTCCGGGCAAACCCAATTGATCTATCAACGGTTGCGCACAATGTGTTCCTGTGCGCACAGCTATGCCAAATTGATCAATAATGGTACCGGCATCATAAGGGTGAATGTCACCAATCATGAATGAAACAAGGCTGGCTTTTTCGGGGGCCCGCCCTATAATCCTGATAAGCGGATCAGCCTGAAAGCGCTCAGTAGCATAGCGCAACAACTCATGCTCCCATGCTGCAATCGCTTCAATGCCAATCGTATTCATATAATCAAGAGCTACACCAAATGCAATGGCATCGCCAACATTGGGTGTGCCGGCCTCAAATTTAAAAGGCAATTCATTATAGATGGTTTTAGCGAAGGTAACACTCTGAATCATTTCCCCTCCGCCCTGATACGGCGGCATATCATTGAGGATACTCTCCTTTCCATAAAGCCCGCCAATGCCCATAGGTCCATAGACTTTATGTGCAGAAAAGGTATAAAAATCACAATCAATATCCTGCACATCAACTTTCATGTGCGACATTGACTGGGCACCGTCAATCAGTACTACAATCCCTTTCTGGTGCGCCATTCGGGTAATTTCCTTCACAGGATTGATGGTTCCGAGGGTATTTGAGATATGTGTAATGGCCAGTAACCGGGTTTTGGGGGTCATCAACCCATCAAGAACATTCAAATCAATTGAACCATCTTCAAGAATGGGGCAAACCCGCAACTCCGCCCCTTTTTCTTCACAAAGCATTTGCCAGGGCACTATGTTGGAATGATGTTCAAGGGCGGTAATCAGAATTTCATCGCCGGCACCGACATTTTTTCTTCCCCACGAACTGGCGACCATATTAATGGCCTCGGTACAACCGCGGGTAAAAATAACTTCACGACTATACTTCGCATTTACATAAGCCCTCACCTTTTCCCTGGCTTCTTCAAAAGCAGTAGTAGCCTGCTGGCTCAGTAAATGTACTCCACGATGAACATTAGAATTCAATTCCGAGTAATAACTCACCAAAGCATCAATGACTGGCTGTGGTTTTTGGGTGGTGGCAGCATTATCGAAATAAACCAGCGGCTTGTTGTGTACTTTCCGGCTCAGAATAGGAAATTCCTGCCTGATTTTCTCAAGATCGAATGCAGGTAAAACTATTTCCGGTTTCTTGTTCATAACACAATGGGGTTCAATAAATCTCAGGGCATTAGAATGAAGGTCAATTTTCAGCAGAATCAGATCTTAGTCATATCAATCTCAAAAGTAACTTTTTGTTCACGGGAATTGCAATGTAATACACATTGTTCACAAATGGAAAGTTCTCCCCGCAAACGTTTTTTTACCAGATCATCAATTCTTGCCTGCAACTGAGGAATAGAAATCTTATTCACAATTTCAGCAGCAAAAGCGTACATCAGCAACATACGGGCATTATCCACACCAATACCACGAGAGCGCAGGTAAAACATAGCTTCACCATCGAGTTGGCCTACGGTTGCACCATGGCTGCATTTTACATCGTCGGCATAAATTTCCAAAAACGGCTTTGTATCAATAACAGCCTTGTCAGAAATCAGGATATTTTTATTGTTTTGGAAAGCATTGGTTCGTTGTGCATCCTGGCGCACCAGAATATGACCATTGAACACGCCACTGGCCTGATCGTCAAGTATGCCTTTAAACAGTTCGTTACTGGTACAATCGGGAACCGCATGATCAACAAACACCTGGTTGTCTATATGTTGATTCCGATCCATCAGATAAACACCTAAAACATCGGCATGGCTTCCACGACCATTCAAACGAACATTGGCTTCATTACGAATTAATCCCCCATTTAAACTGATGGCGTTAGTGGAAAGGCTGGCGCCTGCTTCAAGATGAAAATAAATACTGTTGATAAGTGCTGAACGGTCGTTCTTATTCTGAAGTTTATAATGGTCGAGTGTAGCATTTTCATCAAGAAAAACTTCGGTAACCGAGTTGATAAAACCAACATGATCATCCACAGAATCATCGCACTGAACCAGGCGAAGATTGCTGTTTCGACCGACGATAACTAAATTCCGGGGCTGCAAAAACACACTATTTGGGGAATGTATCAGGTTCACCATCTGGATAATTTCATCAACCACAACATTGTCGGGAACATAAATAAACACCCCATCCTGAGCAAAAGCAGTATTAAGAGCGGTTAGACTGTTTCCTTCGAATTGCGCATATTTTCCATAATGCTTTTCTAAAATACTACGATATTGGGTAAAAGCTTCGGCCATGCTGCAAACAATAACGCCCTGGTTGGACTGGGGCATTTCAACTCCCCTATCTACAAAATAGCCATTAAGTTGTGCAACCATATGGGTATTAAAACCGGGAACATCGCACCTGAAGATTTCCTCAAAATCAACGTCACTTGTATTCTGATCGAGGGGAAAGGTAAAATCGTGATTCAATGCATTGCTCAAATCTGTATTTCTCCATTTTTCCAGTTTTGTATCCGGGAAGCCTAATCCTGCAAAAACAGAGATGGCCTCGTGCCGAGATTGAGTAATGGCAGGTGAATCATTGCTGGAAATGCGTTCAACATTTTCGCTAAAAACATTCAGCAATGCCTCTTTAGTGTTATAATTGGTTGTTAATCCATCCATAAGTTGAGTTTTCAAAAAGAAAAAGAAAAAATCTAATTTCTAATTTCTATTACTTACCCCGATTGCTATCAGACCAATCGGGACTAATTTCTGACAAATTCCATTTTAAACCCAAAGGGGTTTGTGAAGAGGAATTTTATGAATTTTCCCTAACCTCCCATTTCTGCCTTAATCCATTCATACCCTTTTTCTTCGAGTTCCAGCGCTAATTCCTTACCTCCGGAGCGAACGATGCGGCCATCAAAAAGAACATGCACAACATCCGGGATAATGTAATCCAACAATCGCTGATAGTGCGTAATGACAAGAAATGCATTATCGGGCCTGCGAAGTTTGTTAACACCATTTGCCACAATCTTGAGGGCATCAATATCGAGTCCTGAATCAGTTTCATCCAGGATGGCCAATCCGGGTTCGAGCATTGCCATCTGGAAAATTTCATTTTTCTTCTTCTCTCCACCCGAAAAACCTTCGTTTACCGAACGATTGGCCAGTTTAGCCTGTATTTCGAGCATTCGTTTTTTTTCTTCCATCTTTGCCAGAAACTCGTTTGCCGGCATAGGATCAAGACCTCGATATTTGCGCTGCTCATTCACGGCAGTACGCATAAAATTGGTAATGCTTACACCGGGAATTTCTACGGGATACTGAAATCCGAGGAAAATACCCTCACTGGCACGATCTTCCACTGACATATCCAGAAGATTCTTGCCTTTGTACAGCACTTCGCCTTCAGTTACGTCAAAAATATCGCGCCCGGCAATCACTGATGCAAGGGTGCTCTTACCAGTACCATTAGGGCCCATAATGGCATGAACTTCGCCTTCACGAACTTCCAGATTCACACCTTTGAGAATTTCCTTTCCATTTATTGAAACCCGGAGGTTTTTTATACTTAACATATTGTTGATTTATTTCTTGTTTTGCGTACTTACTTAGGGGCGAGGAAGGGAGAAAAGAAATTTCTAATTTCTAACTAATCTTTCTACCTCCACCCCACTGATCAACCATCTTTAAATCCTTGAATTTTAAAATCTTTGACTCTTTGAATCTTTGAATCCTTGAATCTTTGAATCCTTAAATCCTTGAATCCCTATAGTCCCTAGAGCAAAGCGATTCGGGATTGAATCCTTGAATCCTTGAATATTTTACCTTTTATTATCCCACACTACCTTCCAAACTTATACTGAGTAACTTCTGTGCTTCAACGGCAAATTCCATAGGTAGTTGTTTCAATACCTCACGGGCATAACCGTTAACAATCAGACCGATCGCACTTTCGGTGCTAATCCCGCGCTGATTGCAATAAAACAGTTGATCATCCGATATTTTAGAGGTCGTAGCTTCGTGTTCAACAATGGATGTTTTATTCTCCGTTTTGATGTAAGGAAAAGTATGCGCCCCACACCTGTCGCCAAGCAACAAAGAGTCACACTGAGAAAAGTTCCTTGAATTTTCAGCCCGTTTGGTCATTTTAACCAACCCACGGTAACTGTTGTTGCTTTTTCCAGCTGAAATTCCCTTGGAGATAATGGTACTTTTGGTGTTTTTACCCAAATGTATCATCTTGCTCCCCGTATCCGCCTGCTGATAATTATTGGTTACGGCTACCGAGTAGAATTCGCCTACCGAATTGTCGCCCATCAGCACAACACTGGGATACTTCCAGGTTATGGCAGAGCCGGTTTCAACCTGTGTCCACGATATTTTTGAGTTGTTTCCTTTGCAGATACCACGCTTGGTAACGAAATTGTAGATTCCACCTTCGCCTTTTTTATTTCCCGGATACCAGTTTTGTACCGTTGAATATTTTACTTCAGCATCCTTCATGGCTATAATCTCAACAATGGCGGCGTGTAACTGGTTTTCATCGCGCATAGGTGCAGTGCAACCTTCCATGTAGCTCACGTAGCTTCCTTCATCGCCAATAATCAGCGTGCGCTCAAACTGTCCGGTGTTGGCTGCATTGATCCTGAAATAGGTAGAAAGCTCAATAGGACAACGCACCCCTTTAGGAATGTAACAAAAGGAACCATCACTGAAAACCGCAGAATTGAGTGCTGCAAAGTAATTGTCACCTGAAGGCACCACCGTTCCAAGGTATTGCTTTACCAATTCGGGGAATTTCTGGACAGCCTCACTGAAAGAACAAAATATAATGCCTTGTTTCTCGAGTGTTTCAGAGAATGTTGTTTTTACAGAAACGGAATCAATCACTGCATCAACGGCAACACCCGAAAGACGCTTTTGCTCTTCAAGGGAAATACCCAGCTTATTGAATGTTTCAATTAATTCAGGATCAACTTCATCAAGACTTGCCAGCTCCTTCTTCCGTTTTGGGGCGGCATAGTATATAATATCCTGATAATTAATGGGCGGGTGATGCAGATGCGCCCAGGTTGGCTCGGTCATTCCCAACCACTTATTAAAGGCATCCAATCGATAGTTTAACAGCCACTCCGGCTCGTTTTTTTTGGCTGAAATAAAACGCACGGTATCTTCCGACAAACCCCTGGGGGCTGTATCCATCTCAATATCAGTGTAAAATCCGTATTTATATTCGCCTTGGGTAACTTCGTCAAGTATGTTGTTAGGGTCTTTTTCCATTTCCCTTATTGTCTTATTTGAGTACTTAATTAGATTAAATTAAGATAGGCTGCAAAGATAGCATTTTTGCGCCTTATATAAGTACTTTCAAGCCCGGGAATTTGCCAGAAACTACTTAAAATATGGGCAATACCTATTCTATGCCAATGATAACAATTGACAGGTACAGTTGTTGCAAAAAGTAAACAAAGTGCTACGAATGGCAAATAAAATCAGAACATCAAACCATTGCAGATAATGTCGCTGAACCAAACTCCAAAATTCTGCCCAGTTGTAATTATCTTCAATATGCCTCTATATTGGCCAGTTTCTGAGTGTAATTTGAAACAACCATGCGCTGCTCATTTATTTTTATGCCCAATTCATCCTGTTGGGACAAATTAACCGGCAAAGCGTTGTTGTTTTCTTCAATTACCGTTTTGGATTTACTGATTTTCGATCCGGATGAAGCAATGTCCTTTTCAAGACTCTTTTGCTGCTTCTCAAGTGACTTTATTTCTGATTCCAAAGCCTTTTTTGCATCAGGACTTACATTGGATAGCTCATTGTTTTTTGCATCAAGTGAAGTACTGGTCTCCTTGAGTTGATTTTCAGCGGTAGCAATTTTATAGGTTTCTTCTGAAATGGTTATATTGGCCGACTCTAAACCCTTTTCCAGTTTTTCCTGATCTTTTCTTAAGGACGAGATGTCTTTTTCCATTTCCTTAAGTATTTTTTCCTGAGCTGAAAGCTGGTCTTTAGCCACGCTAATGTATTGATCTTTAGAAAACTGTTTCAATACACTTTTTAAACTTTCATATTCAGTAGTCCCAGACACCGCAAAAACGTCCCTCGTGAGTTCAGCTGCAGCAAAGAGCCTTACAACTGAATCCTGACCAATTACCGAACTAAAAACATTTATGGTAGCTCCTGAAATATCTTTTATCATCGCCCCAAAAATGGTAATCTCATTATTATTCACCAGTGCCTTGGATTTTGAACCTTTTTCAATCAACTTTTTCCAGTCTTTTGATACTGTTCCCATATCAGCCTCGGGAATAGTGACCCATACGCCAGGACATTGTGAGTTCCCAAACTTTACTTCGTCGTCAGTAAATTCAATGGGGGTTTGAGCATTTACCAGGGTTAAACCCATCAAAAATAAAATCAGTGTCAAAAAAATGTTTTTCATAAAATACGTTTTGAGGATTTTTTACTTTAAACCTAAACCTCCTTGAAATGAAAATGTTCAGGCTTGATTAATGAAGTAAAGATAAAGTTTATTATGCTAACCTTCTCTATGATTTTTTGAATGGAATACGTCAAAAGCCGAGAGCGCTAAAGCTTAGTATGAAAAGCCTTGAAAGACCTGGCTGGCTGGCAGAAAGCCTGTTAATCCTTTCAAGCTGACTTAAAAATCGGTTAATTGCAAATCCAATTAAAACACCGTATGTTTGAATACAGAAACTTCGAACATTTATAAAGACATAATCTATGCCCCGCAGTTCCCGTCTTATCTCTCTTGATGCCCTTCGCGGACTTACCATTGCCGCCATGATCCTGGTAAATTCGCCGGGAAGCTGGGAACACATTTATGCCCCGTTTAAGCACAAGCCCTGGAATGGCATAACCCCTACCGATCTGATTTTCCCGTTTTTTTTGTTTATTGTGGGGGTTTCCATCGTACTGGCCTACGGCCGGGGATTGAAACCAGGAACAACCAGAAAAGACGCAGTCAGAAAAATTTTATGGCGGGCACTTAAAATATTTATTGTAGGCATTTTGCTGAACCTATACCCATATTTCAATTTTGAAGAACTTCGGGTTGCAGGTGTTTTACAACGGATTGCCATTGTTTTTGCCATTTGCGGACTGGCTTTTCTATACCTCGATTTTACCAAACAGGTGCTTCTTTGTGTAATTTTATTGATCGGTTATTGGGTGGCGATGGCTCTCATCCCCACACCGGGTTATGCACAACCCATGCTTGAACCCGGTGCCAACCTGGCAGCCTGGGTGGATTCATGGCTGTTGCCCGGCCGCATGTGGCAACATACCTGGGACCCTGAAGGTTTATTCAGCACCATTCCAGCCATCGCCACCGGCATCAGTGGAATGATTGCCGGGAAACTGCTTATAAGCAAACACCCTCTGGAAAAAAAGATTAAACACCTTTTGTTGGGAGGCCTTATTTCACTGGCTATTGGTTACCTATGGAGCATTCACTTCCCACTTAACAAGAACTTGTGGACAAGCTCATATGTAATGGTTACATCCGGTTATGCAGCAATAGTCCTCTCCATTTTCATGTTTTTGATTGATAAAAAGGGCAATGAAAAATTCGCCCGACCTTTTGTCATCTTTGGCTCCAATGCCATCACCGTTTATGTGCTGGCGTGGGTGGCAGCTTTTTTATTCGATACTGTAAATTTTGGGGGTGCAAGCATTCAAGCCCACTTTATGAATTTACTGACAAACCATGGCTTTGAGCCCAAACTGGCCAGTTTGGCCT
Organism: Lentimicrobium sp.; assembly: GCA_034005265.1. Lineage (GTDB taxonomy): Bacteria > Bacteroidota > Bacteroidia > Bacteroidales > Lentimicrobiaceae > Lentimicrobium. The sequence continues at coordinate 1,654 of JAVEVB010000015.1, read as the reverse complement.
ATGCCTTTTTATATATTGCACTGATGTATGTACCGGCATGGCTACTTTACAGGAAAAAGGTATTTATTAAATTGTGAAGTTTTTACATTCAAAGAAACAAGCTTTTCTCATAAGAAGTAAACACAAAAATATTTTGACATCTATATTATTTGGCCGTATCTTTATCAGACATAATAGTTGCCAAAGTTGCCAATAAATCACAGATCTAAACGACTTAAATACTACCCAGATGAAAAAGGTTTTTGCCATTATTTTTGCAATTTCCAGCCTTTGCACTACCGCGCAAAATTACCCGCTGTTTAGCAGCGCTTCAAAGAAAGTCTTTACCGGATTTCCGAATGCGGATTCAACGTTTAGCCTTGCTTTTGATTCAGTTCGTTCGATGGGAAGTGATTCGGTTTACTATCCATATTATGGAGTAGAAGATTATTATTTTAGTTCTGAAAACTGCCAATTCTGGGGAGGACCTGAATGCCGGCCACAAACTAAACCCATCTGGATGGGCCAAAAAGTTATTACCGACAATTCTGGCAATTTCTGGTTTTTCAACAACCAGGGCGACACCCTGAAATTTAATTTTGGCACTCAAACAGGAGGAACTTCCCTATTCTACGAAGATGAAGTCCAACGTTTTCAGCTTTTCAGTGAAGGTGCTGATGCAATGACAGTCCTCGACCTGATTGACAGCGTTAAGATTTATAGAATTCTTCATACCGATCTTCAAGGCAACCCCATTAATTCCGCATTAAACAACCAGACAATCATTATTGGGAAGGATTTAGGTCTGGTAAAGTTTTTTCAGGTTGACCAGTTTCCTGAAGTGTTGAAGCCGCTTACCCTACTTGGCAATTCCTCCCCAGAAGCAGGAATGTATAAAATAACCAATGCCATGATTTACGACCATCAGCCAGGCGATGAAATACAATATCAGGAGTACTTTTACAGCTATAATTCACCGCCTTACGATCACTACAATCGCTTTGTAAAGTATGTGTATATTGATCGGCAGGATACCCAGGATTCAATAATCTACCTTGTAACAAGGACTGTTTTTGATATGGGTGAAACAAATGCAACAACCACTACATTAAACCTTAAATACCCGCGCAATGGATTTATTGCCGAACTCCCTTACGACAAAATTTACCCCGGTTATATAATGAGCCACCGCTATCTTAAACTGGTTGATTATTGTGGACTGCCGCTTTGGACCTATTCCATTAAACCTGAATACCTTACCTATTGTAGTGAGGAAAATTGCTGGGGAACTTTTGACATTCCCGGCCCTCCACCTTTTGAAGAAACCAGGTATGTAGCCGGCCTTGGTCTGTATCTGGATGAAAGCTACATTCCTTACCCTAACTGGGATTATAACCGGATGGAGAAGATCACCTATTTTAAAAAAAATGGCATTACCTGCGGAGAAGAAGTAATTGTCGGGCTAAATAATCCAAGGCAAGTCAATAACTTATTCAGTATTTCGCCCAATCCTGTTACCGATAAGTTATTTCTGCAAATGGACCAGACAATAACAGGGAACGTCAGAATATACAATACTTCCCGTCAACTGATGCTGGAAAGTAACATCGCGGATATTCAGCATGGGATAAATGTCAGCAAATTAAGTCCGGGCATGTATTTCCTCGAAGTTGAT
>JAVEVB010000059.1:9873-21273 GCA_034005265.1 Lentimicrobium sp. | reverse complement strand
AATTTTTTGTAAAACATTTGGCATATTATAATATATTATTATTTTTGCAGCAAGTTTACAATTTGTAAAAAGTAGGTGATTTATAAAACATTTTCATTACTTATTCGTTATATTTAGCAAATGGCGGTTTTTTCAGATGAATTAGTGCAGGTTGTTTGGGAAACAGTTAAAAGTTACTCTCAACTAATTAGTGGTATAACGTTAGGTCTAGCAATGGCAGGAATATATCAAAGATTTGTCACGATTGGCAGCGTTAAAAAGGCATACGAGAGATTGATTGCTGAAAAAGATGCAAGATTAGCAGATGTAAGAGCTATTGTGTATGATAGACTAAACGGCATCGAAGTTGAGCAAGTGAATAAAAGCTTTTTTAAAAAAGTTTGCAAATATTTTCGTAGGAATGTAAAAGTACAATAAAATGGAAATTATAGTTATAGGTTTAATTGTGTTAGGTTTAGTTATAATCAATGCAATTATAAAGAAAAAAAGAATCAATTTGGAAATTGATTTGAGAGTTATATACGACAAGATTGAAGTGTCGGTAATAAAAAACAGAAATACCCCAGATAATGCTTTGCTAGATTATTTAAAAAGACATAAATTTTTTGCAATAAATCCTGACTTTGCCGATATTCAAATGGTGTTATATGCTGCTACTAGGATGGATGATAAGCAAATAAAAGAAAACATTGCTGAATCTGAGAGTTTAAAAGAGACATTAAGTACCGAAACTAGAGAATTAATAGCAGAATTTAATAATAGGATTCATAAATTGATTAAGTTAAGTCTTTTAAAGCCTAGCTTTTTTCTTTTTCTTTTTATTGTTGGATTTAAGATAATAACACATAAAGGTTTAACAGGCTGTCGAACTATATATTATAGGGTTCTAAGCTTAAGAATAATAGATTGCCAAAAAAATGTGATTAACGGTAATTTAAATTACTGTTAACAAAAAAGCCCGTGCAGATCTGCACGGGCTTTTTTTATTCCTCTACATTTACTTCCTCAAAGGCTGTATCAAAGTCGATAGTTCTTATTCTTAATCCGATATCGCCTCTATTTTGCGAGCTTGCACGTCGGCGGATCAGTGGACGGCAATAAGCTTCGTCGGGCTGCCACATGTGCAGCGCATCAACTATCTTTTTTTCGATTTCAAAATAGCTTAACGCATCTTCAATTACTTCAATAGGCGCACCCTCGTAGCTTTGCGTATATGGTGCCATCATCAGTCTTATTCTTATTATTGCCTCTGCCGTTTGCTCGTTAACAAGCATATCATTATAACTTGTATCGGGGAAGTCGATTAGTACTGCCGGAAATGCAACCTGTGGCCGCCACTGGTCAATTACATCCTGCCCAAAGTCTTGTTCAATCCAGTTTATTTCTTCAACTTCTTCTTTAATTCTCTCCATTATCGAGAGATACAATTTTGCATAAAATGAGTCCATTTAATTGTTTTTTAATTGTTATAGAAAATTCGTTTAAATTCTGCTAAAATCTTTCGTTCTACTGCATTATTTAACACCGGTGACGGATTGTTGGTTGTAGGAAAAAAAGGACGTGCATCAATCTTAGTATTGATTTTACGCATGTGAGCGCTAATTATTGTAGCCTTAACTTTTATTCTTTTGCCTTTAAATCTCCTGGTGTGTGCTTTCCTGGTATATTGATTAACCGATTGCGTTGCGTTGATATAACCACCCTCGTTGTGTATCGCAGCGTAAGGCCTTGTATTACGCATTGTTACAACACCAACACCGGTAACATAATAAGAAGCTGATCGCAAATGTCCTTTATTAACAAGTGTAGTACCTCGTTTTTTCTTTCCTTTTTTCCATGGCTGAAAACTACGTCCCTGATATCCCTGAGCTCTAAAATTGCCGTTAATAAAACGCAGCGCTGTATTACCTGCCTCAGCTGGCCAGCGTGAACTTGCATATACAGCAATTTCCTGCGCTCTTTTTTGTAGTAATATTTCGAACTCCTTTGGTGTCATTAAAAAAAATATTTGCTTTGTTTTAAATTATGTATTATCTTTGTAGCGTTAAAGCACTCGTGGAGTGGTTTTGTAAAAAGTCAGACTCCCGTAATCTTTAATTACTAAAAGCTACTAATCTCAGTATTAGTAGCTTTTATATTTTAACGTGCCGCGCCGCAATTCTATAATTCTATCTGGTTGTAAATCGTACATAGTATTCGCCTTTAGATTTTGACTAGTTTGTACACAAATTGTTTTATCTTTATAAAATTTGATATAAGTTGTTTCATCATTTATGCCTAACCAAATTTCATCAGGCTTTTGCACAATTTCAGGAAAATTAGTTGCGTACTCGAATCTATTCTCTTTTTTCTTTTTTAAGATATGATCTTTAAATTTACCATAGTCTGGCATGTTTTTTTTGTTGCCATCAAATAAAATAGTATTACCAAGTTTATCCTCAATAATTATATTATCGTTATCGCCATTTGATTGTTGTTTCCACCAAGCATGATATTCTTCAAGACTTGTTTTAACATAATCACTTTGCATGATTACAGTACCAATATTGTCGTGATGTGGCATTCCATATTGTATGTAATCTAACACCTTAGCTTTTTTAGATTTTGCAGCTAAAAAGTAAGGATGATCTCCTTTAAATATTACACGAGATTTACCCACATTATTTTCAAATAAAGGATTGTTGATACGATCTTCGCTTTTTTCCTTATATTCCTTTGTACTAGCTCCGTTATAATTTTTTGCCACACCTGGCACTACTGTGCATCTACATCCCCAGCCATTTGGCGGATATATAATATTCCAGATAGGATCTGATTTTAAAAACGTGTGTCCATCCCATTCCCTATGCGATAGTCGTACATGCTCATCTCCAACAGTAGAATACTCCAAATACACAGAATCGATACTTTCCCATTTATGAGCCATAATAGAGCTTTGTAAAGCTATATTGTATTCAGCATTTAAATAAGCAGTGCTAAATAAATATCCTTTATTAGCAATAATTTGTTTGTATTTGCTAAATGAGATAATTTCACCGGTGGCAGGATCTATCATTGCATTACGAAACTCAAGCAGTTCTGTTAAACATTTAGCCGCTGCGAACCTATATATATTGTTTTGTAAATAGGATTGAAGTACATTCTTGGAATCATCATAGTTAAATGATTTGCCACCCAGACCTTCGGATATTGCAGATTTTAATTTATCAACAGTTTCAAAATATAATTCAGGATGCACATAATTATCAGGTAATTTCCCGCCATAAATTTCCCCAGCAAGTTGCGAATAAATTTCTTCAAAATTATCAGCCAGGTCAAAATCAATTTCACCAATTTCGTAAAGCTCGTTAAGGCTTATCTCATTGCCGCCAAAAAAAAAATCCTTGAGTTGATCAAATAAATCCTTCAGGTCCTTTTGTTTTGTTTTCACCTTAACATCTGGCTTTGTGTCAGGTGTTTTTTCTTCCTTAACAATCGGGTTTGCATTTTGCTGTGCCACAACCTGTGCTTTTTCTTTTTCCTCTTTTTCTTTCTTTAAAGCTTCGTAGTTTTTTGGCTTAGGTATGCCATAAGTCATGTACCAATAATCATCTTCAACAGGAACTTTAGTAGAAACTTTCTCATCAATTTCCAGTCTCTTTTTAAGATTGTCGAGATCCAGTTCCATCTCAAATTCGAATGAACCTTGATCAACTGGGTAACCATAACCACGAAGGATATTTAAGAACTTCTCATCGTTTAGCAGGTTTCGAACAAAAGCTAAATCACTCTTTGTTATCTCGAGCTGCTGTTTACTGTGCTCTTTACTTTGCGCATATCCGCTCGAGCTGCTCGATGATGTAGTTTCTGTATTACCCAGTATTGCAATTGACATTTCAGCATTACAGGCAGTAATTAGGTTAATTTGAAGATCGCCGTTGCCGTTAGATGTTTTTCCGTCTAGCATTTCAAATTCTGCTTGCTTAGGTATCATCATTGCTAGCGAGGAGCCTGATTCATTCAGTACTTTTTTCAGCTCTTCTTTTACCTTAGTGTCGTAAGCATCGTAATAAATAAGCCTTACCGGTTGCCCAAATATCTCAACAAATTGAGCAAAATCGCCGAAAGCTCCACGTTTATAAATTGAGTATAAAGCACATCTAAGCAATTGTCCAAGATCGTTTTTTTCTCCTATTGTAAAAACCTGTGGTAAATCAGCAATTGGAATACCGGTGCTTGAGTACTGCGATTTTAGAATAAAACCTTTATCTATATTTATGTGTTTGCGAGGAACCTCAACATAATCGAACTTTTTACCGATTAAAAATTCTGCTCCAGAAACTCCCCAGTATTTAGAATCGAGTATAAGTTTAAGAAAGTTATTAAACTTGTTGCTGTAAATAAGATTGTCAAAAGCTTCAATTTTTTGACCTTCTTTATTTAAAAACGATAACGACTTGTTTAATACAGCATCCGTACGTTTTTGTAATATCCCGCTTAAATGCCCGTCTAATGTTGTTAGATCGTGGTATATGTCATAAAGTAAATGCCTGTTTGGTAGTACAACACTTTCGCTACGCTCGAGCGCAGATTTTAAGCTTTTAATGTCTTTTGTCGAACGATCAGGTGATGTTAAGGTTAAATCGTAAACCACAACATTTTTAGGGTTCTGGCTGCCTCTCTCGATATTTGTATTTTGCATATTAAAAATGGTTTGTGCGTTTTTTATTACTACTCCAGCTTACTCCAGTTTCTAGCTTTTCTTCCGAATCCAATGCTGGTAAATTTGGGTTTGCTCTGCCAGCTTGTAAGTCTTTTAGCCAGTCAATTGCATCTTCGTAATCTGCTCTAAATAATTCGATATCTACACCGGGGTTAGATCTGCGAACTAAATAATATGATGCTATGATTTTAACAAGCTTTTTTATATGCTCGTCAGGATGTGTTGGTTCTACTGTTTCGGTACCAAATATTGCATCGATGTTAAATTTGCTCATGTACGATTTAACAAGCGATTCGGCGGCCATAATTTGCAGTACTGCCGATTCTTCGTTGCCACGAGTAATTTTTGTAATTATCTCGGGATATAAAGAGGTTTGACCTAATTCTTCGATGGATACTAACATACTTAAAATCTTTTAGAATTTTTTCTTTTAACACTTTCGTAAAGTCCAGATGCATCAACGGCCTCTTCGTTTTTTAATTTGTGAACTCCACCTTCGATACAGTCGGGTCCGTCCATGCGTTTTTGTTTGCGCGAAAAGTTCGAAAATTGAGCCTTTAATCGCATCATGTGAGGATTGTCTTTTTCTTCTATATTGAAATGTAAATGACCAAGGCGATTTATAGGCTCGAGTGTTCCCTCGATGCGTGAGTATTTTTCAGGCTTATCCCTTGTATCTGGTGTGATGGGTAAAAAGGTTTTTAACTCTTTTCCACGAGCATAAATCATTGGCAAAAATACTTGCTCATAAAATGGATCCTGGAGTTTATTATTTTCAATGTGTACTTTTACCTCTATACCTTTTGCAAGTAGAAATAAATAACATTCGAACAGAGCATCAACAAATCGGGCATTCGACATTGTGTCCAGGTATCCTTTTACAATATAATAATCAAAGCCTTTTTTTGCTATGATCCATATTGCTTTGTGAGATCCGCTTGTAATGTCTTTATTTGATGTAGCCGGATCGGCATAAATAGTAACTGCGCATGATTTTAAGTTCGGTATTTTGCTGTCAATTAAATTCTTAAATGTGTCTGTACCATCCATCGGATTATTAAAATACTCCTTTTGTCCCGATTCATAGCTAATCATCGAAAGAACACGGTCGATCATGTGCTCTTTGTTTTTTTGTGGCCAGGTTGATTTTCCGTCTTTATCACGAATATTAACAACATCAAAATAGTCTGCTTTAACCGATAGTCTTAATACAGCACAATTATTATGAATAATGTTTCCGTTAACAAGTACTCGTGTAGGGTTTGAAATTGACCTAGTTGCAAGCAAAGCCTGTTCGATCCAATTAACTTTATTGTTCATTGTATCTTCGTTTCGGCAATCCTCGTCAGTGTCTATATCATCTATTAAAATGCCGTCTGGACGCACCTGGTCTTTTCGAGTTCCACGTGGCGATTCTCCCCAACCAAGTGCTCTAAATGTGCAGCCTTTTCTAATTGAAAATTCATAACTTTTCCATGATCCGGACTTAACTTGTGGGCCATAGTCATTAATTAAACGTGCATTGGTCTCGAAAAAGGCTTTAAAAGGCAGTAATAAACGCTCTGCATTATCACCAGAGTTACTTACAAGTAGAATATTACGTAGTTTGCCTATCATTGCAAGATAGGTAAATTCCATCATACTACGAGCCGATTTCGCCAACTCTCTCGACCATGCTCTTACTTCATACCATTCATTGTTTTGAATAATTCGAGCTGAACCTTTCAAATGAAATTCAGCCGGTTCTGAAGTATAATAAGGTTCGTAATAATAAGCAAACCACTGTTCAGGATTTGACTCCAAACGTTTTATTCTACTTAACTTTTGCGGTCTGCTCTCCTGAGGAATAGGCATTGCCTTAGCAAAATTATCTTTATAATCCTGCCAGGCTTTTACATAATCGCTTAATGTTGCTGCACCTATTCTCCCCATTTCTGTTTTTCTAAAAGTCCATTGATATACTCATCGTAAAAACTAACAACCTGTTTAGCTAGTTCGTAATCGGTTTCTGCAACAAAGTTGGTAAACTCTCTACCTATGCTTATAGCTTCGCCAATGCTATATTTACCTTCTAAATCTTTTATGTCAGCTACTAATTTGCGACGTGAATCAGCCTCTTTCGAATTAGCAAATCTTTTACCTTCCTCTCTATTTGCAATTACAGTATTCATTTCTGCAAGTTCATCATACAGTTCAGATAAACGATTGTGTCGACTTGTTGTGAGATTTGTTTTAACCTTATCCCAGTTTTCAATTTTAGCCCATTTCGATATTGTTACCTCAGAAACCTCAATCATACTGGCAATTGCTTTCTGAGTGTATCCCTGGTTAAATAGTATCTGTGCAAGCTGCTTTTTATTTGTGTACTGACTTTTTGTCATTATATTAATGATTATTTATAAAACAAAAATACCTTGAAAGATGGGCATTATAAAAATAAACCTGACATTATGTCATGTTTATTTGGAAAAGATTGCGTAGCTGCTGAAATTTGTATTCACTTTTGATTTATACAAACTATTTTAATTTTATGCGTAATTAAATGGCATTTAAGAAGGTTGATAAAGAATTTTGTTTAAGCGATAACAATCCTAATGTTTATGGTTATAGATGTTTGTCGGAGGGATTCCTTGCTGATCGTTTTCAACCTGCGATTGGTTTCAAGATGCACAAGCGTGATGATGGTGTAGCAGTAAGATGGGAAGATATTCGTATATCTGACGGCAAAGTTTATGGTAAACCAGTAGTTAATATTGGTAGATTTCCAGAGCTTTATGATGAAATTGTTGATGGATTTTATAACGGCGCCAGCTGTGGAAAAATCGTAGCATTAGAAATCAGCGATGATCCTGAGATGATAGTCGAAGGACAAACTGGACCAACAGTAACAAAATGGTTCCCGCGCGAAATATCAATCGTAGATATACCAGGTAATTATTCTGCATTTGCACAGCTCTATGATGATAATGATAATGTCATAAGAGATTTGTCTGATCAAACTCAAATTAACAATCAAAAAAATATGAACAAACTCAATTTAAATGCTGCGCAAATTGCAGCTCTTAATTTATCTGATGATGCCTCAGAAAGTGATATATCACAGGCATTAAATAAAGTGATAGAAAAAGCTGGCAAATTTGATGCGGCACAAAAAGAGTTGAAAGATCTTAAAGCTGCTGATAACAAAAAGCAAGTTAGCGAAATTCTCGACAAAGCGCAAACTGAGCGTAAGCTTACAAAAGCCGCTGCCGATAAACTTGCTGAAACCTATGCCGAAAATCCTACTGGTTTAAAGGATCTAGTTGATAACTTGACTGCACAGCAGCTCGTTACCGATACTATTGATCAGACAGAAGTCCCTGCTGAATATAAAGGCAAATCATTTAAGGATTTATACCTCAGTGGCGAGCTTGAGCAGGTAAAAGAAAAGTTCCCAAAATTTTACGAAAGTTTAACTAAAAATAAATAATTGTCATGGCTTTACAAAACTCCATTTCGAATATCCCACGCGAAGTTTTTGTCAACTATATTGTTGAGAAATTGCGTAAAACTAATCCGCATTTGGCTGCATCATTTGATGAATCTAAATTTGTACTCGAAGGCGCAGTAGTTCATGTGCCACAGGCTGGTAACAGTCCAAAGGTTGTTAAAAACCGTAACGAATTTCCAGCAGTAGCAGTATTGCGTGGCGATTCTAGTGTAACGTATGCACTCGATGTTTACTCAACTGATCCAACTCACATTGCGTGGCACGAATCTTACGAGATTAGCTATGACAAAACTGATTCGGTTCTTGCTGATCATGTAAACACATTGATCGAGGCTGTTGGTGACAACATGCTTTATAACTGGCTTCACGGTTATAAAAAAGTTGCAGGCGCTATGGTTGCTGACGAAATTCCTTCAACAAACATCATTCGTACATCTGGATCATTAGTTCCAGTAAATGTTGAAGATGGCCAGGAAGGTACACGTAAAGCATTTTCTCATGTTGATCTGAAGAAAGCTCAGGCAATGATGAACAAAATGAACGTTCCTAAAGAAGGTCGTTTCTGCGTTGTTGAATCTTATATGTATGCCCAGTTGATGGACTCATTGTCAAACAACATGATGGCTGCATTCCAGCAAGGTGTTGATCTTGCTAATGGTGTTATGGGTAAGTTGTATGGTTTCTCAATTATGGAAAGATCTTCTGTAATTGCTTTTGATGCTGATTTGGCTGTAAAAGTGCCTGAGGAAGCAATTGAAGGTACTGACCATATTTCGGCAATTTGCTGGCAAAAGGATTGTGTTACACGCGCACAGGGAGACATTAAGCCATTCGAAAACAAAGACGATGCAACTTATTACGGAGACGTTTTCTCAGCTCTCTGCAAATTTGGTGGACGCGCACGCCGTGAGGATTGGAAAGGTGTAATTGCTATTGTTCAGGAAGGTGAAGCTGAAGCTCCAGCTTTAAGTGATGAAGCCGAAATCTTGACAGCTTTAGTTAATAATGCGAATTTCGTTAGCGCAAATGTCGTATCAGGCGCATCAGCTGTTACTGTTACAATGGTAGCCGGTACCGATGTTACTGGGTTAAAAGTAATCTTCACACTAAGCGATGGTGCGACAATTAATCCAGCATCTGAGACTTTATTGGATTACACAAATCCACAGGTTATGGTTGTAACTGCTGAGGATGGTGTAACAACTAAGCAGTGGACTGTTAATGTTGTATTACAAGCTTAATTAAAATAAATGTAGGAACTGCACGCCAGTTCCTACATATTTTATACTATGGAAGGAAAAGTAGCAAGTGTATTTAGCGCAGTAGTTGGTGGAATACCAACATTTTACATTTTCGATAATGTAATATTGCCAGTTGCCGTAGCATTTATTTGCGGTCTAGCCGGTTATTATGCAAATAAGCTTGCACGCAAAATTGATAGTAAACGAAAGAGTAACCATAAATCAGAATAAAATGCAAAAATTAAATTTAAAAAAAGGACTTCTAGGCATATTTATAGCCTTATTTGCATCACTAGGTGCAATGTTATTCATCCCGCAAGAAGATGTGTATAAGCCCGTTGAAACAGCAAATAACATTGAATATGTCATTGTTGCTGGGCATGGTGATGCAGATAACGGTCAATACCTGACGCCAGGAAAACGATCCCCAATTTGGCCAGATGGACACCAGGTACTCGAAGGTCGAAGTACAAAATTGTATGCTCTCGAATTAACAGCGTCATTAGAATCCGCTGGTTTAGATGCAACTATACTTAATCCATTGCCATACGACATGAGCTTGCAGGAACGAACTAAGCGCATAAATGACATGTATAAGCAAGATAAAAGACTATTTGTAATTTATGTTCATCACAATGCTCAACAGCTAACTAATGCTAACTATGTCGATAAGCTAGGAAATAAAGGATTTTTATCAGTTGCAGATGGCGGTGCCACAGGTGCAGAAAGTTATACATCTGTGGGACGAACGCGCAGCGACACTTTTAATAATGACTACCTAATACCTCAACTCGAGAAAGATATACCAGAAGTAGCGTGGCGTTACGGTTCTGGCACAAAAGGAAAAGAAGCAAATTTCTATGTGCTAAAGAATACGATCCCACCAGGTGTATTGATTGAATGGTGCTTTATGACAACTTATCCAGATAGTCAAAAAATATCATCTAAAGATATCCGTACGCGCTGGGTTCAGAGTGTAACAAATGCATGTTTAAATTACGAAAATTCACTATGCTAATGAATTTCAGTAAAAATCATAATATCCTGTTTTTTTTGCTTTTGGGTTTTTTGCTTGTTGCAACTGGCTGTAGAGAATTACAGCCAGTTGTTAAAACTCAAACCGTAGAGGTAGAAGTAATAAAAGAAAGGCTCGTGCCAGTTGTGATGCCTGCCGATTCTACACAGTTATTTTTACGGTTAAAATGCGATTCGCTTAATAACGTTTTGCTCGAGGAAATCAGTGAATTAAAATCTGACAATGTAACAACATCATTCAAATTGATAGATAACAAATTGGTCTATAAAACCAAAACTGTGCACGACACAGTATTTATACCTGTTGTTGATACATTTTATAGCAAAATTATAGAAACTCAAAAAGTCGAAACTCTTAAAAAAACTAAATTAGGTTGGCTTAGTAAAGTTGGTATTTTCTATTTAAGCACAATACTAGCCGGACTACTTGTTTTCCTGTATAATGTTTATAAAAAATTTAGGTAATGAATCAAAAAGTAAAAGATTATTTCAGAAGATTCCCGCACTCAAAAGAGTGTTTTGAAGCAAACGGTAAAATATACCACGATGATGGTGGAGCACGCAGTAATGCTACTTCAAAGCAAATTACAAAGCACACACGTGATGATTATGATAAGGCTGTAATAGCTGATCAACGCGAGGCTCAAGAAAAAAGAGCAGTAGAAAAAGCTCAAGAACTTGATCGTCAAAAGGAAGCTCGTAAAGCTGCTGAGAAAGCCGAAAAAGAAGCTGCTGAAAAAGCTGAAAAAGAAGCTGCTGAGAAAGCCGAAAAAGAAGCTGCTGAAAAAGCTGAAAAAGAAGCTGCCGAAAAAGCCGAAAAAGAAGCTGCTGATAAAGCCGAAAAAGAAGCTGCTGATAAAGTCGAAAAAGAAGCTGCCGAAAAAGCCGAAAAAGAAGCTGCTGATAAAGCCGAAAAAGAAGCTGCTGATAAA
>JAVEVB010000059.1:0-9773 GCA_034005265.1 Lentimicrobium sp. | reverse complement strand
CGAAAAAGAAGCTGCTGATAAAAAGAAAAAGTAAGTAAAACCTTTAAATCATATTTAAATGCCATTTCCAGGAGTTAGTGTTCAAACAGAGACCGGCAATTTGCTAAGAGCTTTAGCAAATATGGACAATCAAACAGCAGTTGTAATTAGCGTTGCAACTGAAGGTTTGCAGGGTGTTGTCACAACAGTATTTTCATTAAAAGATGCAGAAAGTAAAGGTATAACAGCCGCTGCTGAACCATTTTTACATGAATTTCTTACTGCATTTTATACCGAATTAGCTGGTAATAAAAAGCTGTATGTATTTGGTTATGCAAATACTTCAACTATGGCCAGCATGTTAGCCGTTACTAATGAGGATAGTGGCGCTTTTAAAATGATCAAACTCAAAAATGGAGAAATTACTCATCTTGCTGTTTTGCGCAAACCTGACGCGGCTTACGATCCTGGTGAAGATTTCCTTGACGAAGATGTAGCGGCAGCATTAACAGCAGCTAAAGGTTTATGTCAATATTTTCAAAGTAAAAATCAACCTTTGAGAGTTTTAATAGAAGGCCGTGTTGTTGATGGTGAAGTTGCAAATACTCTCGAGCCTAATACACTCAGTAATGGATATTGTGGCGTTGTTATTGGCGGCACAAAGGCTGATGGAAGTGCATCCGTGGCTTTAGCTTTAGCACGTATAGCTAAATTTCCTGCGCATGTTAAAATTGGATCAGGTGAAAATGGTCCTTTATCTGCATCTGCAATCTTTATAGGAGAAGATCCTATTGAGGAAAGAAGCGATGTAGAAGATCTACACGATCAGGGCTTTATAACATTCCATCGCCGTCCAGGTATCGCAGGTTACTATTTTGGCGTTGACAATATGTGTACAAACGATGATACCAGGATATTAGTTAATGGAAGCATTCTCGACAAAGCTCAACGTATTGCAGCTGCGACTTACACTCCATATTTAGAGACAGACGTTCGCTTAAACAACGATGGCACAATCAATGAAACCGATGCAAAGCATATTGAGGATGTGTTAAAAACTGCTATTCTAGCTAATATGGCTGGACAAATTAGCAATGCCGATGTAATTATTGATCGTGATCAAATTGTTGCCGGCACCAATAAAATATCAGTTAAAGTAAAGATATTGCCTCTAGGCTATCTTACTTGGATAGAAGTAACTTTAGGTTTAACCAGTTCACTGTAAAATTATGAATTTAAACGTAACATCAAAAGAATGCGCTTGGGCTCAACTAGAGTGCAATATGTTGGGTAGAACTATCAAAGGATTACTTTCGGTAGAAGCAAAAAAAAGTGTCGAAAAAGAACACATATACGCTTCTGGCGATGAGCCAATAGATATTACTTCCGGAAATAAGAAATATGAAGGTTCTATTAAAGTTCTCGGATTCGAAGCCGATGCAATGAATAAAATTGCACAAGCTGCTGGGTATGATGATATAACTGGAGTTCCACATGAGTTGATTGTAATAACTCTTAAGTGGAAGAAAAATGCAACCGATACACCTAATTTTAAAACGATTCGTGGCGTTGCATTTACCGAAGATGTTTTCTCACAAAATCAAAATGATAAGAAAAGAGAGGTTTCACTCCCTTACTTAGCAATGTCAATAATTTAACAACCTACTACAATGGCACAAAAACAACAAAAACAAGAGAATAGCGATCTTGCTGCTATTATGGAAATTGCACGCAAAGAAGTTGAAGCTGAACTAATTTCACGCTTTGGTGCAGATAAAATGCAAGAATACAGAGCAATGTTTAAACGTAAACTTCCTGTAATAAAAATTGAAGATAAGATAGCTTTACTTCGTCCGATTGGAGCTGAAGAAATTGCTCAATTTTCAATGCTGATGGTTACCGAATCGCTTAATGCAGCGTGCCGTTATATTATGCAAGAATTGTGGCTTGATGGAGACACTATTATCCTTGATGACGAGGAATATTTTATGGCTGCAATGTTGCAGGTTCAGAAAATTGCAGAGGTAAAAAAAAGCACTTTTTATCTTGTTTAAAGAACGGTCAAAAAATAAAAGATGGTGATTTAGAAACAATTACCGTTTTTGGCTTGATGTGGTTTGGCAGTGATGCGCTGCGTGATTGGACGCCAGAACTATTTTATTACAGAACTGGCATTGCAATAAAGTTGTGGAATAAAGGTGTTGGAAAAAATAGGCTATGAATAATCTGGTTGAATTTGCTCTAAAAATGAAAGATCTTGCGAGTGGTCAGCTCCGTCAATTCGGACAGACCGCTCGTACCACATTTCAGCAGGCAGAGAAATACACACAGAATTTAAACACCCACAACAAAACTTTAGGCCTCAGTTATAACGAGCTTCAGAAGAAAATTAAGCAGGTAGAAGATACTATTCGCAATTCGACGATTCCCTCACAAATTAAAGCAGCTCGCCGTGAGCTCGAGCAACTTCAAAAACAAGCTAATTCACATGTTGGTAATGTAAAAGGTGGTGGTGCTTCAATGCCAGGTGCAGCAGGTGGAGGTATGTCGGGCATGATGGGAATGGCTGGAACTGCAATTGCAGGCGCTGCTGTTGCTGGAATTTATGCAGCAGGTAATTTGGTAATGGACGGTATTCAAGCCAGTTTTGAGAGGCAAATGGTACAAACCTCATTTAACGTATTAACAGGATCGGTAGAAGCAGGTGAGAAAGTTACAAAAGATTTAGTAGCATTACAGCAAGAAACAATTTTAGGCGCTGAGGTGTTTAAAAATGCTCAAACAATGATGGGTTTTGGCTTCGACGATTCCGAAGTACTTGAAAATTTAAAGATGCTCGGTGATGTGTCGATGGGCGATGTTCAAAAACTAGATTCATTAACCCTTGCATTTTCTCAAGTTCGTGCTGGTGGCAAATTAACAGGTCAAGATCTTTTACAATTTATCAATGCTGGCTTCAATCCTCTACAGGAGATTTCTGCTAGAACTGGTAAAACCATGGGCGAGTTAAAAGAAGAAATGGCTCAAGGTAATATCAGCTTTGAAATGGTGCAGCAGGCATTTAAAGATGCAACTGGTGAGGGTGGAAAGTTTAACAACATGCTCGAGAAAATTGCCGAAACTCCTGCGGGAAAAATGGCACAATTATCTGGAGCCTGGGACGAAATGAAAATCAAGTTAGGATCTACATTCTCGCCACTCGTAACAATGGCTTTAAATTTGGCTAATAAAATGCTGCCAATGGTTGAGCCGTTTCTTAATTTTGTCGGAGATAATGTTCAAAAAATTGCTGGGGTCCTTGGAGAAATGAAATTCGAGACTGCTGGATTCGCCGATTATATCGAAATTGTTAAGGACATGTTTGAAAAACATCTTATACCTTATGGTATGAAAATGTTCGAATTTATTGGAAAAACGGCAGGTAAATTTGCCGAATTTGTTGGTAAATCAGAGTTGCTAAAAGATGTATTCGAAGTAATTTATGGCTTCGTCGGAGGCATGTACGATGTTTTTGGTTTTTTACTAGACGCTATAGGCATATATATTGACAATGTAATAATGCCGATGCTAGAACTCATTGATGGTGCTTATAAGTTAATCTTTGGTTCATCGCCTGGTGAAGGAGGAAAACCTGGTACAACATTTTGGGATCGATACCATACGGTAAAAGATACTCAAACAGAGAAACTTAAAAAAGAAAAAGATGGTAAAGATAACAAGGATCTTAAAGATTTAATTACTGATAATACTGGAACTGGTACAGAAGCTGAAAAAGCAATTACTGGCGGTGGTCCTAAAGTAGTTAATATAATGATAGAAAAGTGGTTCGAAGATTTAAACATAATCACAGAATATTTGGAAGGATCTGAAAAAGAAATTGAACAAAAGATTTTAGAAATGTTCTCACGAATAACCGCACAAGCAGCCGTAGCCGTATGATAATTGATTTATATAACATATACTCAGAAGTTTTTGGAGAGCCTTATAAACTCTCTAATTTAGGTTTTAACACAATTTCAAAGCCTTTTTCTCCTTTGCCTGCAAAAGTAGAATCGCAGAAAATAACCAGTTCTGGTTTACCTTTAACTGTTAAAAATGCATTTAACAAGGAAATATTTGCTCCAATAGAGTTTTATAAAAATTCTACAAATTACTTGCAGGTACCTTGTGCAACTATAAGAGTTAGTAGTAAAAAAACTATTGTACGCACAGCTGTTAGTGAACGAAAAGGCACAGCTAAAGAGGTTTTTTCTGTCGGCGATTATCAGTTTACAATTAAAGGAATACTAATCGGGCAATCTCAGCAATTTCCTGAAGATCAAATATTGAAACTAATCGACATTTACGAAACTCGCCAACAAATAGAATTATATAATGCTTTTACCGAATTATTTATGAGTGGTGAAAGCCGTAAAATAGTTGTCGAGAGTTTAGAGTTCCCAGAAGTGCAAGGAAAAGCATTAAATATGCGAGCTTTTGTTTTATCGTGCGAAAGTGATTTTATTGATACCGTAATTGTACAGTAATGAATATGTCAAGTAAAATATCAATAGCCGGATATGATGTTAAAGTAACTAGCGTCAAGTATCGCAGTTCTGTTAATTCATACATCGACACTTGTACTATAGAGCTTGCACGTAGCACTGTTTTAAAAACAAAAGAGATCACAACCGACGGTACAACAGCTAAAATAATCACATTTAAAAAAAAGGATCCTGTAATCGTTGAGACTGGTTACGATAATATTGTTATAAGAAGATTTGTCGGGTTTGTAAAAAAGCTATCAACTTCTAATCCTGTTGTTATAGAGTGTGAAGGATATTCAATGTTGCTCGACTCACTCAAATTTTCAAAATCCTACGTATCTACTAATGTTAAAACAATATTGCAAGATTTGACAGCTGGTACCGATATCAGGTTAAGTGATAATATCCCAGATGTGGCAGTAAGCAATGTGTCTTTTTCAAATGCAACATATATCCAGGTTCTGGATTGGATTAAACAATCTTTGCTACTTGTAGTCTATTTTGATTTTGACGTGCTGTATTGCGGTTTAAAATGGGCTAATGACAAATCTACCGAAAAAATAAAAATCGGCTGGAATACAGTAGAAGATAAGCAATTACAGAGAATCGAAAGTGAAGAGAAAATCATAAATGTTATTGATAAAGATGATCAGGGAAATGTTTCGCGAACTGTTAGCGATAAGGGCATAAAAGCCGATATCGGCGATATTGATATTTACGCTGATGGCATAAAAGCCGATATCGAGGAAATTCGCATTTATCCTGGCATAAATGATTTAATAAAAAAAGAGGTTGCTAACAGATTACAAGAAGATCAAGATCTTGGACAATATGGCGGCACGCTCACACTATTTATGTTACCGGCTGTTTTCAAATCACAAATTCTTGATATAACAGATTCAAAATATCCTGAGCGTAATGGTTTTTATTTTGTTGAGGATGTTGATGGCTCTTATTCTGCCTCGGGCGGACGACAAACTGTAAAAATTAGGTATTATGGTAAAGTCTGAGAAAGAAATAAGGAAAGATTTACAGAAACTTGCTTCACAATATTCGCCAGCAATGACAAATATTGCACGAGTTAAATCTGTATCGGTTGAAAATAAAACCTGCATTCTGTTGGATGATAACAAAGTTGAAATTAACAATGTTAGGTTGCTGCCAGTTCTCGTTGAGAATAAGGCAATTTTAAAGATTCCAGCAGATAATTCCCTGGTATTAGCGATAAGGCTCGAAAATACAGAAAACTGGTTTGTAGATGCTGTTACAGAATTAGAGAAAATGCAAATAATTTCAGGAGGAGAATCATTATCTGAAGTAATTGCCGATTTAATTAAAGCAATTAGAGCGATGAAATTTACTACAAATCAAGGTCCGACAATAAATTTAATCAACGATCCTGATTTTGCGGCTGTTCAAGAAAAATTTAACAAAATATTTTTTTAGTATGTTAAACAAGGAAATTCTAAAAAACTCAATAAAGCAAGCATTTGAGCAAGAACAGACAAATACTGAAGATGCTAATTTAGCTGCTGATCGTATCGCTGATCGTATCGCAGATGCCGTTATCGCACAAATTAAATCGCTGACGATTACCTATACTGCTGGTTTAACAAGTCCGAGTGGTCCAGTGACTGGTGTCTTTAATTGTACTTTAAGCTAATTTTAAACAATGATTAAATGCAAGATATAATTTTAGATAATCAATTGGATCTTTCAGTCCTTAACGGCGATATTGTTATTGATGAATCATCTGAGCAACATCAGAAGTTAATTTTGTTATGCGCCAAAAATGACTTTAAGGAAAATCCTTTTTTAGGTGTTGGCGTTGAATCTTTTTTAGAAGTTGGTGACAGCAATTCTTTAGCTCGTGAAATATCACAGCAGTTTAGCAGCGATGGTTTAAAGGTACATAAATTAAATGTAAATATTCCAATAGTAGAAGTGGAGGCTAGTTATGACAGTTAAAGTTAAACCAGGGCAGGATTTATTTGATGTCGCAGCACAAACAACCGGTGTGGCCGAAAATGCTTTGCAAATTGCAGAGGCTAATAACTTAATGGTAACAAGTAGCCTAGTTCCTGGATCTAGTTTAATTATCCCGGATACTTTGGTAAATAATGCTAAAATTCAAGGTCAATTTGAGCGTAGAAATATATTTCCGGCTACAGCTGAAAGTCTCGATGGAATTGACTACATGGCAGTATCAATTGATAATATAATCACATAAAAATGGCACGTACAACACAAGAAATATTAACAGTAATGGTTGATAAGAAAAACTCTTATCCTGAATTAGTTACAATGAATAGCAGCTCGAAAACAGCAATATGGAGGCTGATATTTTATATAGTTGCATTTGCTCATAATTTGCTCGAGCAAATATTTGATTTACACAAAATCGAAATAAATTCGATCATTGCCTCGGACAAAGTACACACGCCAGGATGGTATAAAACAAAAGCCCTCGAATTTCAGTATGGTTATACACTCCCAGACGGTTCTGATGTTTATGATAATAGCGGTGTTTCAGAAACTTTAATTGAACAATCTAAAATTATTGCATTTGCTGCCGTTACACCTAAGCGCAGTGGAATTAAAGTTAAGGTAGCTAAGAGTATATCAGAAGAATTAGCTCAACTATCTGAGACAGAATTAGAGGCATTTACTACATTTATGCGTAAAGTTGCAGATGCCGGTATCGAAGTTGAGTGTGTAAGTTTAGCTGCCGAATTACTTAAATTGCAACTAACGATCTATTATGATGCCCTTGTTTTAACTTCAGATGGTCAGCGCATCGACGGCACTAATGCAACTCCTGTTTATGATGCAATAAAAAAATACATTGAAAATACTGAATTTGATGGGACTATTATGCTTCATAAAATTATTGATTCATTGCAGTCTGTTGAAGGCATTATTATACCTGAAATAGATCATGCATTTTATAAATATGGGGATCTTGATTACATTGAATTTGAATCTTATCACCGTCCCGATAGTGGTTATATGAAGCTTGATACGATTGAGGTTAATTATATTCCTAATACAAATATTACATAAAATGGAACTCTTCAATTTAAACCCATTAAAGCTATGGAGATCGCATATTCCGGCTAAGCTAAAAAAAGCAAGATTGCAAGCTTTTGTTGATGCAATAATGTTTCCGTTTCAGCAATTATATAATGAGTTTGTAGGTTATTTTCAAGCGAAAAGTTATTATTTAAATCACAACTCACAAGTGATAAAACTTGAAGCAGCATTAAATGACAGATACGATTTTGCTAATAGAGAAATTACTATAAACACAGCTCCTTATACAGATCACATTTATATTTCAA
Source organism: Lentimicrobium sp. (assembly GCA_034005265.1). Classification (GTDB taxonomy): domain Bacteria; phylum Bacteroidota; class Bacteroidia; order Bacteroidales; family Lentimicrobiaceae; genus Lentimicrobium. The sequence continues at coordinate 1,927 of JAVEVB010000059.1, read as the reverse complement.
CTGTGCCAGAAGATCGTCCAGTTTATCTTGACAATCCAGCTACTATTTTTATTCCAACTGAAGCAGAAATCGGCTTTGGTGAATTTGATTTTATTATCAATATCCCTGCAACAGTATCATTTAATGAAGGTGAATTGCGTTCATTGGTAGATGCTTACAAATTACCAGGAAAAACATACACATTAAACATTACATAATATGCATAAAAAATTTGATTTTACTCAACTAGGCGGTTTCCCGTTAGAGCAGGAAAGGCTGAAATTCATGCAAGAAGCATATGAAGCAATAGACGCGAATCTTGTTGCTGCAATTGGCAATAATTGCATTGTTTCCGGTGTAATTGTAACTGAATTAGCAATTGGATATGACGTCGCTGATGGTTTTATTATCCACAATGGTGAGCTATTGCCATTTGTTGGCTCTAATGGTGGTTTGACATTGAAATATAGTATTATTGAAAGTAATACTGCCTTAGAATTTGGCGATGGTATTGAAAAAACTGTGCAGTTTTACAAGTATGCTGCACGTGTTTCAATAGGTCAGTTTAATATTTCAGATTTAACTAGGTTAAACACAGATTTAGTGACGTTGAGCCAACTTACTAGATCGCAGCATTATTCACAAGTACGTAAATATCGAGAGGAGGCTCAGATAAATCTTAAATATGATCTTAAGTTCCATAAAGGATTTGGCGATTATTGCCACATAAGTGGAGATTTGTATTTTGATGAAGCCGATTTTATGGGAAATAACCCTTCTTATATAATGGTGCCTGAATTTCCATTTAAGGTTGACGAACAATTCTTCGAAGGTTTTGACTTTAATACTGTTCTACATATAGCCATGGTTTCAAGCAATGGTGATCCTCAATTCCCGTACCCATATCAAATGATGACAACAGTTGCTCCATGTGGTTTAAGTCTTGCACCATCTGAGAACTTAGATGGGACAGGTATAAAATTTAATTGCCAACGTCCTGGTATGTCAGATTACTGGCTTAACTTACCTGACCCAGGGCCTGAACCATCTCCAAGATTCATAAATGTGATGCATATTTCCTTTTTCGTAAAAATTCAATTATAATACTATGGCAATAACATTAGATCAAATCAAAAGCTGGTTTTTAACAGGTAAAAAACCATCGCAGCAACAATATCACGCTATGCTCGACTATCTAGCAGGTGGTTCATCAATTGTTTTGCCACATTTGGATGTGAGAATAAGTAATTCACAGCATGGTTATTATGATACCTACAATAAACCTATTTTTGTGCAATGCGCAATAAATGGAGATGAGTCATGGTTATCATTAAATCCCAGGATTGTTTTGTTACGTAGAAAAAGTGCTAAAAGAGAAAATCCTAAGCCTGGCGAGAAAAAGCGAAATAAAAAGAAATGGACAGAGCCAGGCCCTCTAGTTAATGATGATGTGCGGCAACCGGAATGGATTACAGAATTTTTATCTAATAATAGAGATTTTATTTATAATTTACAAACTAACACGGGTTATTATAATCCACGTTTAGTGAGTAATCCTGCCACTTATATGAGTGTAGATAATTTGATATTATCTTTTATTAGAGTTACTGATAGTGTCTCATATTCCCTATATGGCAATAGAAAAAAGAGGATATCAACCGGTGATCTAAATAAAATTATAACACAAAGATTTGGGTTATGCATTCGGGTTGACAATCCGAACTTTGCATATAATGCAGAATATCCACATAGTACTTATTACAAGAAACAATCAAAATATCTGTATGGTCCTGTTACACCACTATTTTTCGGGTTAAAATGCACTCATGATGGTAAAATTATACATTTTGTAAATGCATAAAAAAAACGCCCCGCGAAGTAAGCCGGACGGTTTAACGTCCCGCTAAGTAAGCCGGACGATTTAACGCCCCGCTAAGTAAGCCGGACG
>JAVEVB010000123.1:0-4454 GCA_034005265.1 Lentimicrobium sp. | reverse complement strand
TGATCTCAGGATTATTGGCGTACTCATTCCTACCTAAAAAGCCTAGCATTAAGTACGAAACAGTACCCTATAATGGTCAACTTACTCTTTTCTAACCTTTTACTTATATCGAACTCAGGTTAATAGACAAACCATATATTTCAGATTTTCTTATAAATACGATAAAAGAAAATCACTATCAAGTTGTTGCAACAAAAGTGGCTAAAGAATTAGTGGCTGACGCTTCCTTAAATTGGATTAGCGAAGAAGAGGCTATAGCAACTATAAAAAACAACCATTCTCAGCGGATATATTCCAATTCAGAAAATGTTCTCAGTTGGATAGATAAACACTTTGGGGGAAGTGAATTGTCAAAACAAATCAATATCCTCAAAGACAAGGTAAAATTCAGAGAGCAAATTAAAGTCCTGTTTCCAGAATTTAAATTCCAAAAAATCAAATTAGAAAACATTCAGAATATTGCTACCGAGGAATTGTCATTTCCATTTGTCATAAAACCATCCATCGGGTTTTTAAGTATTGGTGTCTTTATTATAAATGATGAAAACGACTGGATTAAGGCAAAAGAGGCAATAACGCCGCACAATCTTAAAAGCATTTTCCCAAAAAATGTACTCGATACTTCCCACTTTATTATTGAGGATTTAATTCAAGGTGAAGAATACGCTATAGATTATTATCATAATGATAAGGGTGAGGTGGTTATATTAAATATTTTACACCACGTTTTTTCATCGGGAACAGATACAAGCGACAGAGTATATTCGACGTCTCAAGCAATTATCAAGCAATATAAATCTGAATTGGAGCAGTTTTTAAGCACAATTGGCAATAAACTAAATTTAAAGAATTTCCCGGCTCATGCAGAAGTAAGAATAGACGAGAACGGAAAAATAATTCCTATTGAAATCAACCCACTTCGTTTTGGCGGTTGGTGTACTACTGGTGATTTATCAGGAATTACAGTGGGGCTTAATTCCTACAAATACTATTTTGAAAACACTCGTCCAAATTGGGATACAATATACGAAGGCAAAGAAAACAAAATATTTAGCATAATCGTTTTAGATAATAATTCAGGAATTAAGCCTGCTGATATTGCAAGGTTTGATTATAAAACACTTGCTGATGATTTTGAAAACCCTATTTTGATAAGAGCCTTAGATATTAACACATATCCTCTTTTTGGTTTTGTTTTTGCAGAAACTGACAAAAAAAATAAAAAGGAATTATACGATATTCTCAGTTCAGATTTGAGAAAATATATCATTGTTAGAGAATAAAAACTTCCGCCAAGGATTAGACGGCCCCGCCAGCAGTAACTGACGGGGTAAGTCTTTCGGCTATTGCTCAGGAGCCACCACACACTTACACCCGCTGGAAAATTATTCACACTTATTAGCTTACTCCGAAAAGAAAATTTGTATTTTTGATCTTTTTACAGAGCGTACAACAAGTGTGCGCTGCAGCTCATGCAGGGCACACACATGCATAAAAATAATAGCCGAGACAGTAGTGAAATCAAGGCTTTTAGCCCACTTCAACTTTCTTGTAGTTTGACAGGAAAGTACCACGCAATCGGCTACTATTCTTATACGAACCGTTGGCAACCATATAAAAAAAGCAATGATACAAACTTTTAAACTTAAAAATGGAGAGATTTCAATAGATAGTGATAGACTATTAATCTCAGATGATTTTAAAAAACAAAAACGCAATAAATTGTTGAGTTCAGGCTTATGGATTTTTTATGGGATCATATCTGTACTCAGATTTTTAAAAACAGGAGATCAATTTTTACTTTGGACAGGTTTAATTATTGGTATAGGACATATAGTAGTGTTTACATTGACCCTTATAAAAACGGATAAAAAGGAATTGCTATTTTCCGAAATCAAATCAATAAAAGAAAAAAAAATCTTCAACAGCAGATATATAGATATAAGATTGAAAAATAATAAGGTAAGACAGCTAATTCCACAAGACAATTTTAAAGATATTTTAGAATTATTGAAACGAGTATAATGCCAAAATAAAAATTACTGTTGCTAATATACGGTCATATTTAATGCTGTCTACTGCAAGGTAAAACAATAACGATTTGAAGAGAAATGAATTATTTAACTTTGTAAAGACTGGACTGCGGCACTATATATATCGCTATCCGTTAGCGTTCATTACCAACAAAAATAGTTAACGAATTTTTGCATTAAAAAAATAACCCTAATCCTCAACCAATGAAACAGATAAAAAAAGCATCAACCATCCATTCAAATGCCTTTAAAATTCTGATTTTTATTTGTTTTCTCTCGTTAAGTTTTAATGGGGAAGCCCAGATAAACTGGACAAACGACGGGGATGCTTATTTTCAATTGGAAGAAAACCAATTGGTCACTTACACCCTGGCTAAACATGATGCAAAAACGGTCATTTCAAAAGAGCAACTCACGCCAGTGGGGAAATCAGATCCGATAAGCGTTGAATATTTTGCATTTTCAGAAGATCAGCAAAAAATACTGCTGTTTACCAATACTAAAAAAGTATGGCGACTCAACACAAAAGGGGACTATTGGGTTTTCAATTTTAAAACAAATGTGCTCACTCAAATTGGGAAAAACCTGCCTCCCTCCTCATTAATGTTTGCAAAATTCTCTCCCGATGGCAATTCGGTAGCATACGTTTCCGGCAACAATATATATAGTGAGAATTTCGTAACCGGTACGATTCAGACACTAACTTCCGATGGAACCATTTCATTGATAAACGGCACTTTCGATTGGGCCTATGAGGAAGAATTTGCCTGCAGGGATGGATTTCGCTGGAGTCCCGATAGCAAATCTATCGCCTATTGGCAAATTGATGCCAGCACCATCAGGAAGTTTTATATGATAAACAATACAGATTCTATCTATTCGCAATTAATTCCTTTAGAATATCCTAAAGTTGGTGAAAGCCCATCTGCCTGTAAAGTTGGGGTGGTAAATATTTCCGATGGCAATACGACCTGGATGAATGTCCCCGGGGATGCGGCACAAAATTATTTGGTACGGATGGAATTTATTCCAGGGACCAACAAGCTTTTAATTCAACAATTGAACAGGAAACAAAACCACAGCAAACTATTTATTGCAGAAGCTTTAAATGGAAACACCACCATGATTCAGGAAGAATCTGACGAAGCATGGGTAGATCTGTTTCAGGTGGGCAATCCCTATGCAATAGATTACACCAATAATTTTAGTTTTTTAGAGGAATCGAATAGCATTATCTGGGCATCAGAAAAAGATGGATGGCGGCACCTATACCAGGTGTCCCTGGAAGGAAAGCCGGAAATTCTTATCACAAAAGGCGAATACGATGTAATCGACTTAAAACACATCAACGCAAAGGAAGGATATGTGTATTATTTGGCTTCGCCAGACAATGCGACTCAAAAGTATTTGTATAAAACGAAGTTAAACGGAAAAGGGAAAAATGAATTGGTAAGTCCTGAACGTTTAAAAGGAACGCACGATTATTCTTTTTCTCCGAATGGGACCTACGCTCAGCATACTTTTACGAACCACTACACAAAAGGGTCAGCAGAGTTTATTACCGTTGCCGACCATAAAGCATTAAGCGAAGAAGAGAGCATTATTTTTAATCTGGATAAATTAGAAGAAAAACCCACCACCGAGTTCTTTACCATAACAACTGCAGACAATGTTAAAATGGATGGATGGATGGTAAAACCAACAAATTTCGATCCAACGAAAAAATATCCGGTGGTGTTTTATGTCTATTCTGAACCTGCTGCGACCACCGTAAACGACGACTATTATGCCGGCCGCAACTGGTTTTACAGAGGGCTTATGGCCGATGATGGTTATGTCTATATTTCTCTGGATAACAGAGGAACGCCTGCGCCAAAAGGACGTGAATGGAGAAAGTCTATTTACAGAAAAATAGGTGTGATTAATATCGATGATCAGGCTATGGCTGCCAAAGAAATTTTGAAATGGGATTTTATAGATGCTGAACGGGTTGCCGTTTGGGGCCACAGCGGCGGAGGATCTGCTACCTTAAATCTGATGTTTCGATATCCGGAGATTTACAAAACGGGCATTTCACTCGCGGCAGTTGCAAATCAATTAACCTATGATAACATTTATCAGGAACGTTATATGGGTTTACCCCAGAAAAACAGGGAAGATTTCATAAATGGCTCTCCCATTACCTACGCTAAAAATCTGGAAGGGAATTTACTTTACATCCATGGAACCGGTGATGACAATGTCCATTATCAAAATGCTGAACTGCTTTTGAATGAACTGATAAAATACAACAAGCAATTTCAGTTTATGCCTTATCCGAACAGATCTCATGGATTCAGAGAAGGAGAAGGGACTTTTAATCATTTATCAACTTTATATACAAACTTCTTAAAGCTACACTGTCCTCCAGGGGGAAGATAG
>JAVEVB010000058.1:14467-21648 GCA_034005265.1 Lentimicrobium sp. | reverse complement strand
AAATTTGAGGTCTCAAACATAAGGATTGATTTTGTAATGCTTTGTATTTCAACACTATAAAGATACAAAACAATCCTTATTGTTTTACTTTTTTCTTAAATTTCTTATGTCGAACTCAGGTTATTATACTTTTCTGGAAAATAATACCGACGAATTACATACCCTGTTTAAAGATTTTTTGATTGGGGTTACCAACTTTTTCAGAGATCCGGAAGCATTTGAAAATTTGTACAAGAAAGTTATCCCCGATTTATTTATTGAACGCGATATTGATGTGCCCATTCGTATTTGGGTGCCTGGCTGTTCTACAGGTGAAGAGGCTTACTCCATTGCGATGCTTATCAAGGAATACATGGATTCCCACAAATTAAACGATTACAAAGTTCAGATTTTTGCCACCGATATCGATAAAGTTGCAGTAGAAAAAGCAAGGCAGGCCGTTTATCCGGATAGCATTTCTCTCGACGTTTCTGAAACACGACTAAATAAGTTTTTTCATAAAGAAAAAAATTCCTATCAGGTTGTTAAGTCGATCCGCGACATGATTGTTTTTGCGGAACAAAGTGTGGTGAAAGATCCTCCTTTTTCAAAAGTTGATCTGATTACCTGCCGGAATCTGTTGATTTATATGTCCAATGAACTTCAGGAAAAAGTAACGTCAACGTTCCATTATTCCTTGAATCAAAACGGATATTTATTTCTTGGTTCGTCCGAAACACTGGGGCAAAACAGAGAAATGTTTACCATTAAAGACAAGAAGTGGAAATTCTATCAGAAAAAAAACATCATCTCGAAAGGGGTATTTATTAGCGATTTACCTTCCTATTACCCTGGATTTATAAATAGTGCCGAAATTATCAGACAACCTCTGCGAACTGAAAAAGTAACCTTAAAATCGCTTGTCGAAAGCAAGGTGCTCGAAGGTTTTTCGCCTGTTGCGGTATTGGTTAACGGCCAATTCGACATTGTTTATCTGCATGGCAAAACCTCTGATTATCTCGAACCCGTTCAGGGGGTGGCAAACATGAATATCCTGCAAATGGCCAGACAGGACATACGAATTAAGTTAAATGTTGCGCTGAACAAAGCATTCCGTGAAAAAATTCCCATAGTTGAAGAAAAACTGCACCTCAAAATAGGGAAGAAATTAAAATATATCAATCTACATATTTCACCGGTTGAAACACAAAACGACACCCCTGATTTATTCATGGTCGTTTTTCAGGATATTACCGAGAAAGAGAATATTTTAAATTCTGAAATTCAGGAATTTGGAGAGAAGGATCTGCACTACATCAATAATCTGGAGCAAGAGCTGAAACGAACCAAAGATTACCTTCAATCGGTTATTGAAGAGGCCGAAACTACCAACGAAGAATTAAAAGCCACCAACGAAGAATTACAATCTTCGAATGAAGAGCTGCAAAGCACCAATGAAGAATTGGAAACTTCAAAAGAAGAAATGCAATCAATCAATGAAGAACTGATGACGGTTAATACTGAACATCAAAATAAAATACAGGAATTATCTGATATTAATAATGATGTAAGTAATTATCTTTCAAGCACCGGAATTGCGACTATTTTTCTCGATTTAGAGCTGAAACTAAAGAAATTTACACCCATGGTGGCCGATTTTTTTAACTTCATTTCCACCGATATCGATCGCCCGATTTCAAATTTTACCTCAAAACTAAATTATTCTCATTTCCTGCGAGATATTAAAAGTGTATTGGCAACACTCAATACCGTTGTAAAAGAAATTGGTGGCGACGACAAAAGTTACATCTGCCGGATTATGCCCTATCGAACACTCGAAAATGTGGTAAAAGGTGTGGTGATTACTTATGTGGATATTACCGAGAGGAAAAAATTTGAAACTGCCTTGAGTCAGAGTGCGGAAAGATATCAGCAGATTTTTGACGATGCCCCTAACTCGATTATCATTCACGACTTAAAAATGCATATCATCGATGTAAATAAAAAGGCAGAGGCCGAATTTGGGTATTCCAAAGAAGAGTTTCTTAAAAAAACAGTCTTCGATTTGCATTCTAAAGACAATATGGCTCAAGTAAAAAAGATTGGGAGCGTGCTGAAAGAAAAAGTAATCCACGAAACAGAAACGACATTTACAAAGAAAGATGGATCCTTCTTTTTTGCAAATGCAACACATACCAAATACTCGATTGAAGGAAACCATTTTACCCGGATTGTTATTGAAAATATTACGAAGGAAAAATTAGCGGTAAATGCATTTAAAGAGAGTGAAGATAAGTTTATCAAAACCATTAATAATGTATCTATTGGAATGGCAATCATTTCAGTAACAGGAAAATGGTTAAATGTAAATCAATCATTTTGCAAACAATTGGGTTATACCGTAGAGGAATTACTTCAAATGACCGTTCAGGAGGTTACCTATCCTGATGATTTAGAAACAGACCAGAAATACAGGCAGGAATTGTTTGAAAATAAACGCGAAAACTATCAGACCAAAAAAAGGTATTTCCATAAAAATGGAAACATTGTTTGGGTGTTGATAACAAATTCATTAGTGAAAAATACTGAAGGAGAGCCTCATTATTTTATTTCTCAAATTATTGATATCAATGAATAATTGATGTATCTTGTAGAACAATTCTCTAATGTTCACTAATACTAAATTAATTTAGCGAATTTATGGCATCAGATAAGAATAGCGCATTGCGGGAAAAAGCTGAAAAACTGGCTAAGGAAAATAGTTTCAACATCTCTACCTTATCTAATGATGACATCAAAAAAATCATCCATAATTTAGAGGTACACAAGATTGAACTTGAAATGCAAAATGAGGAACTTAAACAAATTTATAGAGATCTGGAAGAAGAAAGATTGAAATTTGCTGATTTATACAACCATGCTCCCCTGGGATATATTACTATAAACCAAAAACAGAAAATAACACAGGTAAACGAAACTCTGACTGAAATGCTTGGAATCAAAAAATCCAACATTTTAGACAATAGCTTTACCAATTTCATTCATTGGGACGACAGAGATATTTTCTATTTATTTATGCTGCAAACGCATAAAAAAAACGATAAACATTCCTGTCAATTAAGATTAATTGTTTCAACGAACAGGCATATCTATGTTAATTTAGAAGCAAAAATTAAAAACAATGATGATATCCGGATTTCAATTACAGATATTAATACTCTGATCGCAGCTCAAAAAAAAGCAGAAGAAAGTGAGCGCCTTAAAACAGCATTTCTTGCCAATATGAGTCACGAGATCCGAGCCCCCATGAACGGCATTTTAGGTTTTTCAGATTTATTAAAAAACCCTAAGCTTAATAACAATGAACAACAAAAATATATAAGTATCATAGAAAGAAGTGGCGCTAGAATGCTTAATATCATCAATGATATCATTGATATTTCGAAAATCGAATCCGGCACAACCCAGGTTAAGATGAAAGAAGTGAATATAAACCATCAATTGGACTATATTTTTACTTTCTTCAAAGCCGAAGCTGAAAATTCAGAATTAGATCTTGTGCTAAAAAATTCACTTACTGAAAAAGAAGCGGTTATTATAACTGATGGGGAGAAAATATATGCTATTCTTAACAACCTGGTTAAAAATGCCATTAAATACACCAATAAAGGTTCGATAGAAATTGGGTGTGCACAGAAAGGCCATTATATTGAGTTTTTTGTTAAAGATACAGGAATTGGTATTTCAAAAGACCATTTGACATCTGTATTTGAACGATTTATTCAAGCAGATATTAACGATACCAAAGTTAGACAAGGCGCTGGTTTGGGCTTGGCAATTTCGAAAGCTTATGTTGAGATGCTCAACGGAAAACTCTGGGTGGAAAGTGAAATAGGTATTGGTTCAACTTTTTATTTTAATTTACCTTCCCAAATTAATGAGAAGCCAAGACCTGAATCCGAAACGAAAGTTAATTTGATAACACAGGAAAATCTGCCATATAATTTAAAAATCTTAATTGCTGAAGATGATGAAATCTCAGAAACATTAATTTCAATTCATTTAAATCCCATCGCAAAAGAAATACTCAAAGCCAAAACAGGAAAAGAGGCAGTAGAAATTAGCCATAAAAATTCGGACATTGATATTATTATGATGGATGTTCAAATGCCGGTAATGAGCGGATTAGAAGCAACACGTCAAATCAGAGAATACAATAAAAAAGTTATAATTATTGCACAAACAGCTTTTGGGCTTTCTGGAGACAAAGAAAAATCAATAGCAGCAGGTTGTAATGACTATATCTCAAAACCAATTAAAAAAGATGAATTGCTTGCTCTGGTTCAAAAATATTTCAAGAATTAACTTATAGCAAACTGAAATATAACAATTGAAAAAAAAGCATATGGTTATAAAAAGTGTACATATCATTGGGAGGATGGAGCTTATTTCAAGGACGTTACATTTAGGAAACCATGTAGCAGTTTGACAAGAAAGTTCTTTAAATTAGTGAACTATTCATAGAGCCATTCGTTCTAATGCACTAAGAATAAACTACATGAAAAATATTTTATCAATTATAATTTTATCAATTACTATTTTTAGTTGTTCTGACAGGCCTTCTGAAAATAAGCCTGAGAATGAACAATGGAACGCTCTAAAAAGAGCGCAATATTTGCGAAATAGAAATGATTCAACCACCTGGGATAAAGAAAAGCTTATAAATGACAAACAATTCATTGGAATTGGAGACTTTGGGCCTTTTGAACTTGGCGCATTTCCCGTTCCAAACTACGATTTAATCGGAGAAGGAAGCTTTAAAGGTTTAGGAACCCTTTACGAAGAATTTCATTTGAAGGATAAAACCATATTAATGAATGGCTTTTCTGTTGGAAAAAATGAATTAAATAAAGGCAGAATAAAAAACATGAAAGACGAAGTCTTTTTCCAGATTCTTATTTTGACAGACACTATTGATACGGTAAATTATAAATTAAATCAAAGCACGGTTATTTCGAGAAATCATCCGGACTATTTAGGACAAGGTTTTATTAAGACAAAAAACAATAGAATTGATTATCTGGCATTTCAAACAGCTGAAAATAATTCCTATGCTATAATTAACACAAGACTTTTTGACTTAAGTTTTGGAAAAACAGTACTCATTGCACCCCAAAAAGACAGATCGTTAAGATCATTACAGATTAAAAGCGCTCAAATGACTTCTGACTCTATTATCCAAATCAACAACAAATTACTAAAGGATAAAAAAATAAGCGATTTCTTTGAAAATAATGAAAACATATAAAATCCTACAACAATCGGGTTGACAGAAGACTCCTTCCTGTTAAATAGATGGTTATCATATATCCTCAAAATTAGCAACGTGAGGAATTCACATCAAAAATGATCGCTCAGTACACCTGATGCAATTATTGAAATTTACATAACGGTGTGGCGATTGACATCTCAACTTTATTGCCAAACTGCCATTACTGCCCGATAACCTATACATTCATCGAAAATTTGAAGGAAGTTGTATAAATACTTTTTTAAATTTGCAGCCCGGGATACTAATCATCTATATTGATAAAGCAGTTGATGAACATTGCATATCCATATGCAATGCGGTGATTAAACATATATTCACCTGGATATGAATCCGAACCCGTTGTCTGTCCTTTTATTGAAAAATGACAGCTTTCTTTAAATAAAGAATAAACAAACTGCTTATTTATTATTATTCCGCTTTGCAATCCATCGTGTTTGTATCATTGCCAATTTGTATGGGAAAGTAATGGACTATAAATAGTCATTTACTTTGACTGATTCATGACTCAAATAACTAAGAATACTCACAGAAACAGAAGAACCATTTGATTACTAACCAAATAAAAACAAAGTTGTATATGCAACACAAGCGATTAAAACTAAGTGCTATACTATTGTTGGGACTTGGACTTACCGGATTACATGCTCAGGAAAGCGTTAATGCCATTGGTGGAAATGCATCGGGTAGCGGTGGCTCAGCCAGTTATTCCATTGGACAGGTTGTTTACATCACCAGAACAGGACCCAATGGTTCAGTTGTACAAGGCGTACAACAACCTTATGAAATTTCAATTGTAACAGCCATTGAAGAAACTGAAAACGTAACCCTTTCTGTTTCGGCTTATCCCAATCCAACTGCCGATTATCTTACATTGAGTATTGACAAGTTTGATATTTCAAATTTATCATATCAGGTGTATGACTTAAATGGAAAGCTTTTGCAAAACAAAAAGATTATTGGCAACCAGGAAAGAATTGATATGGGCCATCTTGTTCGTGCAAACTATTTTGTAAAAGTAATTCAAAACAGCAGAGCAATAAAAACATTTAAAATCATAAAAAAATAAGGAAGAATAACTCATGAGAAGACTCTTTACAATTTTAGTTTCTGTTCTGATTTCGGCAGGCTTATTTGCTCAAACACCACAAAAAATAAGTTATCAGGCGGTAATTCGTGACAGTAACAATGCGTTGATTACCAATACAACAATAGGAATACAAATAAGCATCCTACAAGGATCTTCAACAGGTTCGACGGTTTATGCTGAAACACAAAACCCTACCACAAATATCAATGGTCTGGCAAGTATTGAAATTGGTGAGGGAGCTGTTGTTTCCGGAACGTTTGCAACAATAGACTGGTCAAACGACACTTATTTTATCAAAACTGAAACCGATCCATCTGGCAGCACGAACTATACCATTACGGGCACAAGCCAGATACTAAGTGTGCCTTATGCTTTACATTCAAAAACTGCAGAAACGTTAACAGGAACTATTTCTGAAACGGATCCAATATACAATTCATCCATAGCCAGTGGCATTACAGCAAGCGACACTGCAAACTGGAACAATAAACTGGCGATAGAAACCGATCCGGTATTTACCAGCTGGGATAAATCATCAGGTATCTCAATTTCTGAAAGCCAGATCTCTGATTTAAACCACTTTACCTCAGCAGATGAGACCGATCCGATTTACAATTCATCCATAGCCAGTAGCATTACAGCAAGCGACACCGCAAACTGGAACAATAAACTGGCGATAGAAACCGATCCGGTATTTACCAGCTGGGATAAATCATCAGGTATCTCAATTTCTGAAAGCCAGATCTCTGATTTAAACCACTTTACCTCAGCAAATGAGACCGA
>JAVEVB010000058.1:14218-14367 GCA_034005265.1 Lentimicrobium sp. | reverse complement strand
ACTGGAACAATAAACTGGCGATAGAAACCGATCCGGTATTTACCAGCTGGGATAAATCATCAGGTATCTCAATTTCTGAAAGCCAGATCTCTGATTTAAACCACTTTACCTCAGCAGATGAGACCGACCCGATTTACAATTCATCCATA
>JAVEVB010000058.1:0-14208 GCA_034005265.1 Lentimicrobium sp. | reverse complement strand
AGAAACCGATCCGGTATTTACCAGCTGGGATAAATCATCAGGTATCTCAATTTCTGAAAGCCAGATCTCTGATTTAAACCACTTTACCTCAGCAGATGAGACCGACCCGATTTACAATTCATCCATAGCCAGTGGCATTATAGCAAGCGACACTGCAAACTGGAACAATAAACTGGCGACAGAAACCGATCCGGTATTTACCAGCTGGGATAAATCATCAGGTATCTCAATTTCTGAAAGCCAGATCTCTGATTTAAACCACTTTACCTCAGCAGATGAGACCGACCCGATTTACAATTCATCCATAGCCAGTGGCATTACAGCAAGCGACACTGCAAACTGGAACAATAAACAGAAACTATTGACCGCCGGAACAGGAATTGATATTACAGAAAATGTAATCAGTTCAACAAGCAGTGTAAGCAACTATTCGATAGGTGACTCTATCCAGGGCGGAATTATATTCTGGCTGGATAACACTGGTCAACACGGTTTAATAGCTGCCACGACAGACCAGAGTACCGAATCAAAATGGTTCAATAATTCATACACCACAACAAATGCGACGAGAGATGGTATAGGAGCAGGAATGTTCAATACAGAGCGAATAATTTCAAATCAAGGACCTGGAAATTATGCAGCTGAATTATGCGCTAACTATAAGGGTGGCGGATATGGCGACTGGTACTTACCTTCACAATACGAGCTAAACTTACTATATCAACAAAATTCGATTGTTGGCGGACTAAATACCGGTGGCTATTGGAGCTCTAACGAAAGCACCAATAACCAAGCATGGATGCAGGCCTTTGGCTATTATGGCTATAAGTCCACTCTTAATAAGGCTAGCAATGCAAGAGTCAGAGCAATCCGGGCTTTTTAAACTTTTAATTTGACCAACTTAAGCCCAGGGGTTTTTACTTCTGGGCTTGCTTTATATTAAAATACCTTGTTGGCAAATGCACCAAATATTACAAACTGGGATCGGAGTGTTTACTATAATTTAAGACCGACCGACATACGGTAGTTTACAATAAAATATCATACATCTCAGTCGGGAAGGCCCTAACCCATGCCAGCACATTTCAATAAATGATTGCAACCCCTTGTTATTAGGTGCTAATCTACAATACCCATTCTTGATACTATCCGGTTCGGTTGGCAATACAAGGTGCAATATAAATGCAAGCACAATATTCATGACAGGATTTTCAAAAACTCAATTTTTTGCACCCAGTTGCAAATCCATCTGGCTTAGCAAGGCATTGTGGCGTTCTCTTTGCTGAAATAAAATGTCATGATGTAGCACCCGGATCATCTATCAGATAGAAAAGCCTGAATACTAAACGATCTCCCTGAATAGTTTCCGGGAGATCGGGCTGTAATTAAAAGATCCTGAAGCTACTTTTCTTAAAAGCTATAATCAACAGGCTCGTTTGCGTAGGTACCACTCACGTGACCACCGGTTCCGTTGCTGTTGATGATGATGGTAATCTGGATATTCACGGTTTCGTCAACATCAGGACCGGTTAACCTGAACCCACCACCAATTTCCATACTGGAAGCTGTTCCAAAGGTTGAGCCACCCGGCAATAGTGTGAAAGTCCCTGCCAACGAAACATAAGGCGCTCCGTTCAGGGTATAGATCTGACCGTTAGAACTCATAGTGTAGTCGTTGATGGTTTCGGTGAGTCCGAGTAACATAGTACCCCCCAGAACGGCGTAGGTCTGATCATCAAGGGTCATATTACCGGTGATACTACCGAGTACATGAATGTATCCGCCGTCAACACCGTAAGCATAATTTTCCACCTGTATGTTGATCGGAGAGGTAATATTCAGCGATTTCTCTCCTGCATTCCAAGCCATGCCTGCATTAAAAAGCTCGCTGATGATCAACTTTTTATCAACTGCTGCGGACGTTTCTGAGTTTTCGTCTTTTTTGCAACCGCTCATTGCAATTAATGCAACCAACAAGCCTGAAAGGAGTGATTTTTTCATTTGAATATTGTCGTGTTTATAGTGCTGACACCCCACTTCTGATTGTTTTGGTTATGATGCTTACATTAATCTGTATTGAGTATAAATGTAATCGTTTTTTGTCAAGCAAATTCAAGCTTTTTGTTAAATTTTTATAAACCAGATATTCGTGATATTATTAACCATTCCCTGAATTGACTCTACGGATTTGCTTTTAAGTACTATGCTCACCAAAATAAATCGGGAAATCCTTCAAGCAAAAAGTGGTCTTGAAGCCATTGAACTTTGCCGCAATAATCTTGATTTGGATTTGATATTAATGGATATTAAAATGCCTGTAATGGACGGATATGAAGCTACCCGACAAATACGCCAATTTAATAAAGATGTAATTATCATTGCGCAGACAGCTTATGGACTTACCGGTGACAGAGAAAATGCAATAATAGCGGGATGTAATGCATATATTCCAAAACCGATTATAAAAGATGAATTATTGTCGTTGATTCAACAATATGTCATTAAATAAATTAGCCTCATATTGTCAATAAAATCAAAGAAAATAAAGCACATGGCTATAACAAAATGTAATTGTAATTCGGGTTTCAATGGGTAATTCAACTGTAGTTCGTTGTTGCAACACCGCAAATTCGTCTTTGACGATTTGACGAAAAATTTGAAATTATGAATAAACGAATTGGCTAAGTGCGAAAGTGAAAGTTTTGTACTTTTAATCCCGCACTCCTCTTACATAAACCGTTGTACACAATTGTGGGTTCAAACACAACTAAATTTCAGAAAAAATGAAAAAAACATTACGCTCACTAATTATAACATCTAACTTTCTGATAATCTGTATTTTTAGTTTTGCGCAAGACCCTACTATTGGATTAAGATTCCATAATGAATCAGTTTCAGATGGCTATTTGCTATTTACACCTGAAAACAATAATAATGTTTATTTAGTTGATCCTTGTGGTCAAAAAATCCATCAATGGATATTTACAGAACTACCCGGAGCGACTTGCTATTTATTAGAAAATGGTAATTTGTTAAGAGCTGGAAAAGACAATATTGAAATTCGCGATTGGAATAATAATATAGTGTGGTCTTTTAATGTTGGCACTCTTGGTTGTAATCAGCATCATGACATTGAACCATTACCTAATGGCAATATACTTTGTGTGGTTAATGACACATATACATCAGCAGAAATGATTGCAATTGGTAAAGATCCAACCACTGTAGGCACTACATTAAAACTCGACAAAATTATTGAATTACAACCTGTAGGCCTTAATGATGCATTGGTAGTTTGGGAATGGAAGTTTTTTGATCATTTTATACAAAATTACGATAACACAAAACCTAATTACGGTGTTATAGCTGATCATCCGGAACTTTTTGACCTCAATTATGTAGATGCAGACGTTCCTGCTCAACGCACAGATTATACACACGTTAACGGGATTGATTATAATGCCAATTTAGATCAAATCCTTCTATGTACAAGACATTTGAACGAAATTCATATAATTGACCACAGTACAACAACCGCTGAAGCTTCCGGACATACCGGAGGGAATTCAAATTTAGGAGGAGACATTCTATGGCGCTGGGGTAACCCACGAATTTATGGCCAGGGTGATGCAAGTGATCAAAAGCTATTTTTACAACACGACGCAAAATGGGTTGAGACAGGTTATTTAGATGAAGGGAAAATTTCGGTTTTTAATAATGGATACTCTGGAAGCACAAACAGTTCAATACATTTAATTGTTCCCGAGATTATTGGTGGTATTTACACCAAAGAAAATGATATTTTTAAACCTCTTGACTTTGATTGGTCATGGAGTGGCTCCATACTTGGAGAAGTTATGCTGGAAGGTAGAATGTCTGGAGCTCAAGGGCTTCCAAATGGGAATATGATGCTTTGTGAAACCTCAAAAGGACAAGCGTCAGAAATATCTAAATCTGGGGATGTGTTGTGGGTATATAAAAATCCAACAGGTTTAAATGGAAATGTATATGATCAGTTTGAAACAAATATTAGTGATAATAACTTATTTAGAGCCGAAAAATACCCTGTTGAATATGCTGCTTTTGCAGGAATAGATTTGACTCCGCAAGGCATTATTGAAAATGTCAATCAGTTTTCCGAGGATTGTTTTATTACTTTATCTATAGAAGCACACGATTTCGATAATTTAACCATCATAAACCCAGTGCGGCAGAATCGAATAATGTTTAATCAATATCTAAATTTAACGATGCTTTCTATTGTTGATATCAGTGGAAGGATAGTCTATACAAAAAAACAATTTGCTGGAAATACACTATCGATAAATTTAGCACCTTCTCTCTATATTATTAAACTTCAACATGATAGTCATATTGAGTTACGAAAAATCATAGTGGAATAACCTAATATTCAATCCTACTTAAACTATAGATATTTAAAACTGAATGAATTGGAAAATGTAGTGGAAATGGGTATTGAAATTCAAATTGGACCTGATAATGAACCAGTAAAAGCGAAAATTCGGTGGGGTGGATTTGATAAATGAAATCACAATTGTCCGGTTAAAATATATATCAAGGGCTTCTATGATTAATAACAATTTTTACCGGACAACAGTGATTAGAAATTGGAAATTAAAAATTCCATATCCTTTTCAGGTCATTGAGCATGGTTGGTGAGCATGGTTGGTGAGCGGGTTGGTGAGCATTTTGTCGAACTATGTCGAACCATAGTCGAAGTGCCCCTTGTCTCCTTGTCTCCCTGCCCCCTTGTCATTTCAAACGATGCAGGATTTCAAATTGAACGCCCGTCCCTTTTTAAACTACCTTTGCAATCCAACATTCCAAACCCATGGCCACATCTCAAAACACATTACTACTCACCGAACGCCTCAGCGAAAGTCTTGAAAACAACACCCTCATTAAACTTACGCTGAGCAATAAGCGCACTAAAGGTGAAGAACTGAACAATGTGTTTGTAAAACCGGTGGTGATAAAAGGAGAAACTTTGCTTTCCTTTGTTTACCGGCATACGACCAAAGATGTGACTAAGAATTATGGTATTGAAGAAGCAACTGAAGAGATTGCCGGACTACTTACCGACCACTTTTTTAATGCCGACCTGTTTACTTCAGAGGCTGATTTTTCGTTGCTCAGCAACAAAAAAGGCAATTCAAAATTATTGAAAAAGCCAGCCAGTTCCACGGAGATTCCCCTGTTCAGTCATGACAAGATAAAACGCCGGTTTATTCAGCCCGAAGGGAATCTTTACCTGCGTGATCTGGGTGTGCTTACCCCTGAGTTTAAGGTTAGGGCAGATATGCAGGACAAATTCAAGCAAATCAATAAGTATGTTGAAATTATTGATGGCATCCTGAAGAATGTAGAAAAAAGTGAGGCGTTATCTGTGGTTGATATGGGTTCGGGGAAAGGCTACCTTACCTTTGCCCTTTATGACTATCTGAAGAAGAATATGGAAGGTAATATCCGGGTAACTGGTGTGGAATTTCGCCCTGATTTGGTTGAAAAATGTAATAAAATAGCCGCTGACGCCGGATTTGAAGGCCTTAATTTCATTGAGGGCACCATCGAAAAAGCGACCCTCCCTCATTTCAATATGCTTATTGCCCTACATGCCTGCGATACGGCTACCGATGAAGCCATTTACCGCGGCATAAAAGCCAAAGCTCCCGTGATTGTTTGCGCGCCCTGTTGCCACAAACAAATCCGCAAGCAGATGAAACCCGACAATATACTGAAAGAGATTACCCGCCATGGAATTCTGGAAGAACGACAGGCCGAAATGCTCACCGACACCCTACGCGCCCTGATTATGGAAGCTTATGGCTACAAAACCCGGGTATTTGAGTTTATCGCCACCGAACATACGCCTAAAAATGTACTGATTGCCGGAACAAGCAAGGAAACGCTGGGAAAGCCGAATCAGGAAGTAATGGAAAGAATCCATGCGTTGAAGGTTCAGTTTGGTGTGGAACAACATCATCTGGAGAAGTTGCTGGGGATATAGACGACAGGAATCAGATGATAATAATCAGGATGGATGAAAGGACAACTTTCCCGAACAAAGGCCTGCCCTTTCTTTGATCAAAAAGTCCATTTGGCGCCCAGCGTGGGGTTCACCCTGAATCCCTTGACGCCGCCAAAATTGCTGGCGACTTCGACTTCAGTGCCCAGAGAAAAGTGCTCCGAAAAGTTATACCACAACTGAGGTTCGGTCATAAAAATAAAATCTGTTCTAATGACTCCCTCCCCATCCGGGAACGCCATATCTTCTTTCCAGAAATCGGCAAAACCGGTGAAAGTCAGCTTTTTGTTTAGCATATGCATATACCAGACCGTTGTCAATTGAAAGGAAGCATCGTGCTTATTGCGGATGTACTTATACAACACCTGAAAAGTGATACCACGGGTAAAGTCCTCGTTATTAATATTATAATCTAATCCGGCCAACCAGGCATCATCAATCTGGTAAGCTCCGAAATATTCCCCCGCATAATACTGCCCAAAACCGCCATTGTATTCAACATGTGCAGCAAGCGGGCCTTTCCTCAGATTGAAACTGCGGGCAATTTCCCAGTATGCCATGCTTACCCCTTTTACATCACCAACATTGTAGTCCATATCTACAAAAAAGAAGGTACTCCCCCATTTATCAGGCTTAAACATTTCGACGGTGGAAGTAAGGTATTTCCGGTCTTTGCCAAAATCATAATGCAATTGCAGGTTTTGTGCACTTAACATGGAGGCAGATAGCATGATGGCGCATAAGAAGAATATTCTTTTCATTCAATTTGTATAAAAGTGGAAGTCTATGAACGTGCAAAAATAACAGAATTGATTTGCCGACATGAAAACCTTAGAAATTTGGATAAAAACAAAAAAACAACTTATTGTTAATGGCTCACATCAACACACAGATTCTCAATCTCTTTTTTATAATCAAACTGAAGATCTTCGTGCAGCATGGCCACAGCTTTCTTGATTTTCAACACTTGATTTTGATATAAATTATTGAGAGAAGCTACCCGCTGAAATTGAATCCCGGAATTAAATAAAGCTTGACAAAAAAAGAGCAGCAGTTCTACTTCTGTTTGTTTTTGTCCTGAATATCTAATGAATTTATTGGTCATTCTCAGTATTTTACGAATGCTTTTGCGGACATAAAACATATGAGCGGTATTGATCTCCTCAAATTGTGCTTTTATCTGAACCTTTACACTTTGAATAAACGCTTCTTCATCCCCGGCATCAAAAATAAGGTAACTCAACAACTCCTTATTATCCTTGCTGTATTTTGCCAGCCGCAAACACAGTTGAGCCAGTTCAGCAGGCGGCAGAATATCCAATTCTTTTCTCAAAGTGCTGATGGAGGCAGGTTTCATGATCTGTTGCCATTTTTCAAGGGCTGTAAAAGATATTCCAGTCCATTGAGCTTTATTTCATACATGGTTTGCAACAACACACCCAACTTCCCTTCAGGAAAACCTTTACGCTGAAACCATTCCAGGTAGGACACCGGCAAATTGCAAAGCACGGTTCCTTTATATTTTCCGAAAGGCATGCGCATTTCGACCAATTGTAACAGAAGTTGAGAATCAGGGCCCATGTATGTTGTTCAGTATATTGTGTTGGTTGTTTCCATTGCCAGGCTTTGGCTGAAAAACTTATTCCAACGAAAGTATAAACGATTCCAGCGGTTTAACCACCATCTTAACTTTACCCACTCCACCGGAAACATTCATTTCGAATTCAGCTTTCTGATAAAGCTGGTCCTTCAAAATATAATTGCCATCCTGAAGTCCCCATGCCTGCAAAAGATTGGCTGGCAACTGCAATTCATAAATGTCTGTAATGGCATCCTTGAAATTCGTCACCACAATGAGGCGTTCATCTTCTGACCAACGGGCAAAGGTAAAAGCTTTATCAAAATAGCCTGAGGTATTCATCCGGTTATAGGTATGAATCTCCTGATAGCTACCCATAAGTGCCGGGCTATTAATGGTAAAATTCAACAACCGCTGATAAAAATCACGAAGTTCCTTTTCTTGAGGCAATAGTAATCCACCATCAAAGGCGCCCTTGTTCATCCACCGCTGATGTGCCGGCACGCCCCAATAATCAAAGATAGTGGTACGCGTAGCACTTCCAAAGCCAGGATTACCATCGCCTGGTTCGCCCACCTCCTGACCAAAATATATCATTGTTGGCGAAGTACCGATGGTTGCACTCACCACCATAGCTGGTTTACCTTTCATCGCATTCCCGGCAAAAGCAGCACTGGCAATGCGCTGCTCATCGTGATTTTCCAGAAAATGAAGCATATGCGTTTCAATATCAGCCAACCCCTGCTGTATACCGGCCAAATGATCGGTTGAACCATGACCCTGCATGATATTTTTCAGGGTATCATACAATTCCACCTTGTCATAAAGAAAATCCATTTTACCAAGATGAATATAATCACGGTATCGAGCAGGATTATAAACTTCTGCCAATAAAAATGCGTCAGGGTTGAGTTTTTTAATGGCCGAGTTCATGTAACTCCAGAATTCTACAGGCACCATTTCAGCCATATCATACCGAAAACCATCAACGCCAAAATTTGTCCAATACAAAGCGATATCCCTGAATTTTTTCCAGCTATCAGGAACAACTTTATTCTGCCAGAAGGCAAAATGCTCATCTGCTGTTTTGGTGGTATAGGCATGAGGAATGGTATCAAAATCATAGCTTCCATCCGGACGCACACCATAGTTTATTTTCACGGTTTCATACCAATCATAAAAATCAGGCTGAGCCAAACGCGAGCCATTCCCGGTCCATTTGGCAGGATCTTCATAAAAATAACCATCTGCCAATACATTTTTCTCTCCACCAAGTGGCAGATAATTATTCAAAGGGCGGGGAATCACAAACGGCTGACCGGGGATGTAATAAAAATTATTATCACGGGCATACACAACCGTCTTATCATCCGATGCACCAAAATCTTCCACTCCATCAGGATTAGAAATAGATGCATAACCTCTTGCCACATGATTTGGCACAATGTCGATAATCACTTTTAATCCGTGTTTATGGGTGCGCTCCACCAAAGCCTTAAATTCGTCAAGGCGTTTGGCCGGATCTACAGCCAGATCAGGGTTCACATTATAGTAGTCCTTTACTGCATATGGCGATCCGGCACGGCCTTTCACCACGTCCGGATCATCATTGCTGATGCCAAAGGTTGTATAATCCCTGATCAATGCATGATGAGGAACCCCGGTGTACCAAACGTGGGTAACACCCAACGCTTTGATTGCTTCAAGTGCTTCATCGGTAAAATCATTAAACTTCCCGACTCCATTCTCTTCGATGGTGCCCCAGGGCTTATTGGTGGTATTGATATTCCCAAATAAGCGTGTAAAAACCTGATAAACAACTACTTTTTGTTCTTCATTCATGGATTCATTCTTTTTTTCCGTTGTAGTGCTTTTGCACGAAAAAAGTGCCAAAAGCAACATTGCTGGCAATAACCTTAGCGGAATTCTCATCGTTGATTCGGTTAATAATTTGCATGCTCAAAGGTACAGGAAAAAGTGGTTTGCCCATTCTTGTGTCAAAACATTACCTTTGGAAACTAAAAACACCAAGGCCTATGTATTTTAATAAGATATTGTTTATTTTGATGCTAATTCCTTTTGCATCAATGGGTCAGGTAACCTTTATAGCCAACAACATTCCTGCAAACACTCCACCAGACGAAAGCCTTTACATTGCAGGAAATTTCACAAACTGGCAGCCCGGAAGCCCGGAATTCGTGATGCACAAAAATGCTCAGGACAAATGGCAAATCACTTTGAATAACCAGCCGGAAGGAACAACGATACAGTTCAAATTCACCCGTGGTAGTTGGGAAACCGTTGAAAAAGGAGCCAATGGCGAAGAAATCACCGACCGCACCTTCACTTTTGGGAATAACGATACAATTTTTGTAAATATTCTCCGCTGGGCAGAGGGAGGAACAAACCAATCAACAGCTGCGGACAATGTGGAAATTATGGATGACTCCTTCTATATGCCACAATTCAACCGAAACCGCCGCATATGGATTTACTATCCACCTGATTATGGGACCTCCGGAAAGAATTACCCGGTCCTTTATATGCATGACGGGCAGAACCTCTTTGATCAGCTGACTTCGTTTGCAGGAGAATGGGAAGTGGATGAAACGCTGAACGAATTATTCGACGAAGGATATACTGTTCCCATTGTTGTTGGCATCGACAATGGCAGCAGCCATCGCATTGATGAATATACCCCGTGGATAAATACAGAATATGGTGGTGGCGAAGGCGAAAAATACATGCAGTTTGTTGTTGAAACGCTCAAGCCATACATCGATCAAAACTTCCGCACACTTCCCGGCCGCGAAACCACTGGCATTATGGGCAGTTCGCTGGGTGGGTTAATTTCTCACTTCGGAGCGTTGAAGTATCCCGAAATTTTTGGGAAAGCCGGCATTTTCTCGCCTTCTTATTGGTTTTCTGATTCGGTGTGGAGTTTCACAGCATCTACCCAAACAGGTGATTGGCTGCGTGTTTACCAGATGTGTGGAACGGCAGAAGGAAGCAATACTGATGTAAACATGCTGCGCATGAGTGACTCCTTAATCTCAATAGGTCTACCATCATCAAACATCCAAAACAAAATGGTTCCGGGTGGGCAGCACAATGAAGCCTTATGGCGCGAAAATTTCAGGGAAGCCTTTCTGTTTCTTTTTGGCGGGAGTTCATTTTCAGTGGAAGAGAAATCTACAACACTGCCCTTACAATTGTCGCCCAATCCCTCATCAACATATTTTCGAATCAATAATCAAAACATTGGCATTAACGACAGTATAGTTATAAACGACTTAAATGGCAAAATCATTTTTACAGGTCAGTTCCGTGCCAACGAAAGTATAGATATTACCCGATTTAAACCGGGAACCTACATTGTTCGTTTAATAACCCAACAGGCAACTTATGAAAGCAAACTGACTAAGCCCAGATAAATCCACTTTATCCAATAAATCTGCTGGTCCAACGTTACCAATCAGGCATATCCCTATCTTTGCACTGCTATTCTGTCCAGAACATGTTAAAAATCCGTTTTATAGGTTTAATTTTTCTAATCATCAATGCGGCCTACGCACAGCAACCTGCTGCCAAAGAAGAACTTGAACGATCGCCGGATACGGCATCGGTCTATTACCTGACTGTTGACCAGAAATGGCCATCTGGCGGGCTGGTAAAGATGAACGACACCATACTAACCGGAGTTCAGTTTTACAACCCGGTTCAAACCACCAATTCCCTGAATGCCATCAACGGCAACGTTGGCCTTGCCTACAACAGTCTTATTTTTAATCCATTCCCAAGCGAAGGTTTCCGCTTTGCCCCTTCGGATTATCATCTTTACCTCTTAAGAAACGATAATATACGGTATTACCAAACCTTCGGGCCATACACGAATATAGGCTATTCATTTGGAGCCGGCAAAGAACAGGTATTCAATCTTACGCACAGCCAAAGCCTTACTCGAGGATTAACGCTGGGGATTGATTTAAAAATTATCAATTCAGTGGGGGAATATAACCGCCAGAAAGCTGACAACTCCTCGGTTGCTCTTCAAGGACAGTTTATTTCCAACAATGAGCGTTATGCGGTACTGGCAAATTATCGAAACAACCGTTTAAAATGGCGAGAGAATGGAGGAATTGTCTATGACTCCCTTTTCACAGACAATCTGGAGCCTGAACGCGACCGCGTAACCATTCACCTTGAATCGGCCGATAATTATATTAAAGAAAACGGATTATTTCTTCAACAATACTATTACTTCGGCCGAAATCCCAACAAAACCAGGAATATTGCAAAAGAAGCGGACACAACTGGCCTGAAGCTGGACAGCATCCCTGCTCAAAAGATGCCAAAGCACCTATATTTCAACCCATTGCGAAGTGATTTTATCCGTCATACCTTTACCTACACCAGAAATTCGCTTAAATATACTGATGAAGATCCCGATCAGGGGTTTTACTCAAATATATATATCGATTCATTATCGACCTTTGATTCTATATACTATCATGAGTTTACCAATCAGTTCGTATTTGAGGGAGGTGTTGGCCGCGCCAAAGGAAGTGGGAAAGCCGTTTTACTACGACTGGGCGTAGAACATGCCTTTGGCGTTTATAAAAATAGTTTTGAATCAAACGGAAATGATTCCATCAAGCGCAATTTCAACCGGTTGACTACCTTTGGCTATCTTTCTGCCAATGCATTTGGTTTAGCAAAAGCCGAAGGAAAAATATGGCTGACCAATGGAGCGCCATTTAATGGCGACAAAGGGATAGCAGCTATGCTTACGCTTCCGGCATATGACAACTCCTCCTCATGGGGAAATCTCTCTGCAGAATTGGGCTTAAATGCATTACAACCAGATTATCTGTTTCAATCAAATCTTTCCAATCATTTTGTGTGGGAAAACAGCTTTGGCCAACAGACCATTGCCAGTGGTAAAGTGATGCATAATAGGAAGTTTTTTCAAGCAGGATTCAATTTCTATAATCTGGATGGTTGGGTATATTTTAATGACTCAGCCTTACCGGCACGGGCAAATAATTCTTTTAGGGTAACCCAACTTTACGGACAAACGGACATTAAACTTGGGAGTTTTGATATACAAGCATTTGCAATCTGGCAGAAATCAACAGACAAATCCGTGCTTGATCTTCCCGAAATTGCCGGGAGACTAACTGCATATTATTACATTGCGCTATTTAAACGGGCAATTCACCTACAGGCCGGTCTTTCCGTTATGTACAACACGGCCTTCTATGCAGATGCGTATATGCCGGCATTAAGATCCTATTACAATCAAAACACAACAAAAATTGGAGATTATCCTTATGTAGATGGATTTATCAACATCCGGGTAAAGCGCGCCAGAATGTTTTTATTGATGAAGCACGTAAATAGCGGATTTTCAGGCTACAGTTATATGATGGTTCCCTCCTACCCCATGCCAGACCGGGGATTTCGATTTGGGGTTACCTGGAACTTTTTTGATTAGTCAAATGAGAATAAACCTTTTCAAAAACAAGAGCGAATGAGAAACCGCACCATTTTACTGCTTATGTTCATTTCAACATTGTCCTTAAGGGCTCAAAATGTACAAAATGAAAGATCTTTTCAAGGTAATGTAATCCGCACAGTATCTATGGATTATTTACTCTATTTGCCTGAAGGATTTGAAGCGAAGCCTAATGAAACATGGCCCTTACTTGTATTCCTGCATGGCTCGGGAGAACGGGGAAATGATCTGGAAAAAGTTAAAGTACACGGTCCCCCGAAATTGATTGCTCAAGGCAAAACCTTCCCCTTTATTGTCCTTTCGCCACAATGTCCCCTAAATTCTGAATGGGACACTGAAACCCTTTTTGCTTTGATAAAGCATGTGGCTTCCCGCTACCGGGTTGACGAAGCAAAGGTTTACGTAACGGGCTTAAGCATGGGCGGTGCAGGTACGTGGGACCTTGCCATGGCACATCCGGAATATTTTGCAGCCATTGCGCCGGTTTGCGGACCAGTAAGCCGGAATTATCTGGCACGGGCTGAGGAACTTAAAAACATGCCCATTATGGCGTTTCACGGGGCGATGGATGATGTAGTGACCATCGTGCCAGTAGCCAGTATGATAAAAAAACTCCAGGATTTGGGAAATCCTGCCAGATTGGTCATTTATCCAGAGGCAAATCACGATAGTTGGACAGCTACCTATGATAATCCCGAATTGTATAAATGGTTTCTCGAAAATTCGAGGAAATAATCATTTGTTATAAAAACAGCAAACTAAAAATGGCAGGAATAGTATCCTGCCATTTTTAGTTATTTATTAATTAATCTGATATTCAATCATTTAGAAAGCATATCTGATAGACAACGCTATGCCATCGCCCCACCAATGTGAATCACCTATCAGGTTAAATGCAGGTTTCCAATCCAGTCCAACGTTGAAGGGGACTTCGGTAAAATTATACTCAAGGCCGGCAATAAAATCCACACCCAATACAGTAAAATTCCCCGGTCCACGATCATTGTCATACCAATAATAGTGCTTATTATCCCAAAAACCAACATGGCCGCCTAAACCTATATA
>JAVEVB010000057.1:0-21753 GCA_034005265.1 Lentimicrobium sp. | reverse complement strand
GGTATCGAACCCCACTCCGTTTTTGCCCAACAAAGCTTAGGTTCAACATTGCCCATTAATATTAAGTTTTTGTCAATCAAATGAAGTATTAACAACAAAAACTGTAAACAAATTTCAGGACGAGTCATACAGCGCTCAATCCAGGCTTTTATTTGCTAAAAATTATTACGGAAGGCAAAATTGCCACAGTTCCATTTATGGTAATGTAAATCTAATGATAGTTGCAGAAATAAAAAAAGCCCGAAAACGGGCTTTTATATTCGTGTGTTTTTGGGATTATTTTTCAGTTGCGAGTTTCGCGAATTCTTCGTTAGAAACAGTTTTTGATTCCCCAACTAATTTGTCCTTAAGCAGAGTAAGGATTTTTTGCTCAAACAGCTGATCATTGATTCGGCGAACATCTTCCTTGTTTTTCATGAATGAGTCCACGATGCTGTCAATACGCATTTTCATCTCATCATCCATTTCACTGCTGCCGGGACGCTGGAAATAACCACGGAAAACATCCTTGATTTCTTCTTCACTAACCTGGACATTGTGTTCGTGGATCAGACGGCTTTCAATCAACTGCCAACGCATTGACCTTAGGTATCCGTCAAAGTTTTCTTCGATCTCTGCCGGAGACATTTTATCCTGATTCATGTCAATCAGCCAACGTTTCAGAAATTCTTCAGGAAGTTCAATGCCTGTATTTTCAATAAGTTGCTTGATAGCATCATTAAAGAATTTTTTGTCGCTTTCGCCTGATAAAGAACCAGATGCGTCTTTCTTTATCTGCTCCAATAAACCCTTCTCATCTGAAATGTCAGTGCCGGGATAAACTTTTTCAATCAATTCGGCATTGATTTCCGCTGGTACCATATGGTTGATGGAGGTAATGGTAAAGTTAAAAGCCGATTCCAGTGTTTCGGCATCTTCTTTCTTAATACCAAGCATGGCTGCCACATCGGTGGCGTTGCCAGAAGCTTTCATGGGTTGAAAAGTAACTACATCACCAACTTTCTTACCTGCAAAAGGTTCTTGTTCAGCTTCGTCGCTAAACAAATCAGGATTGATTGATCCGGTACTGGTAATGCCTTCTTCCATAATTTTGCCTGTTGAATCCAGCTCTGCAAAATCACCTTTCAGCAAGTCTCCTTTTTCTGAAACTTCTGTTTCAGTAAGTTCTCCATTGCGGCGAAGAATGTCTTCCAGGTACTTCTCAGCTATATCATCAGAGATTTCAAGGTTGTAATAATTAACCTTCGGCATTTCATCAAGGTTCAGTGTAAACTCAGGGCTGAGACCAAGATCAAAGTAAAAACTCATTTCCTTTGGCTCGTTAAAATCAACCTCAGGAGTTTTTTCAACATTTGCCAGAGGGTTTCCCAACGTGTTGAGATTTTGTTCCCTGATGTAATTTTCGAGTGATTCGCTCAGCAGTTTATTAATTTCATCGGCAGTAACGGCTTGCCCGTACATCTTTTTGGTCAGACCAAAAGGTACCTTTCCAGGACGAAACCCTGGCATTTGGGCTTTGCGCTGATAATCTTTCAGCACTTTCATTACTTTTTCCTCGTAATCAGAAGGAAGTATCTCAATTTTGATGGTAGCGGTCAGTTTGCCGGTGTTCTGCAGTTCAATGTTCATCGCTGAATAATATGGTTTATTTGTTGCTAATTCATTTTCAGGGCAGTAGCCCTGCTTCATATTTGAAACTTTTGAGGGCGCAAAGGTAGGACTTTTTTTGAAATAAAAGATAGGTTTTAGTCGGATAGTCATTAGCCCATAGGTCTCTGGTTTTTATTGATTACTGTTTGGTTTGTCAGCTTGTTGGTTGATAACTGTGTTTCACAACATGCACTACCTGATGAGATATTTTCGTGCTAGTCAAAATGCTGCAATCTTCAATCCTTACTTCGTGGTTTTTTTGCTATTTTTGCACCTGCTTAAAAATTAACATGGCATAGCTCATTATTTATGGAAATCCCCGCCAAATACGACCCTTCGGGCATTGAAGAAAAATGGTATCACTACTGGCTCAGCAACAATTGTTTCAATTCGGTGCCCGACGACCGTGAACCTTACACCATCGTTATTCCACCACCTAACGTTACCGGAGTGTTGCACATGGGTCATATGCTCAACAATACCATTCAGGATGTATTGGTTCGCCGTGCACGGATGCAGGGGAAAAATGCCTGCTGGTTGCCGGGTACCGATCATGCCTCTATTGCTACCGAAGCAAAAGTAGTTGCCAAGCTGAAAGAGGAAGGTATTGAAAAATCATCGCTTACACGCGATGAATTTCTGGCCCATGCATGGAAATGGAAAGAAAAACATGGTGGAATTATCCTTGAACAGCTCAAAAAACTTGGCGCTTCCTGCGATTGGGAGCGAACAAAGTTCACTATGGATGAAGCTTTATACGAATCAGTTATTGATGTTTTTATTGATCTGTATAATAAAGGCCTGATCTATCGTGGCGTGAGGATGGTAAACTGGGATCCTAAAGCACTTACCGCACTCAGCGATGAGGAAGTTATTTATAAGGAAGTAAAATCAAAACTTTATTACGTCCGATATAAGGTGGAAGGTACTGAGGATGAATGGGTAACTATTGCTACCACACGTCCTGAAACAATTTTGGGTGATACTGCTGTTTGTTTTCATCCGCTAGATGAACGTTTCCAACACCTCAAGGGCAAACGGGTTATTGTTCCACTTATTAAACGCTCAGTTCCACTGATTGAGGACGAATATGTTGACCGTGAATTTGGTACCGGATGTCTGAAAATTACACCAGCGCATGACATTAATGATTATACCATTGGCCTGAAATATAATCTGGAGTCAATTGATATTTTTAATGATAATGGCACTTTGAATGAAAAGGCTCAGCTCTATGTTGGGCAGGACAGGTTTGTGGTTCGAGAAAAAATTGTTGAAGATTTGCTTAACCACGGCTATATTTTGAAAATTGAGGATTATGTTAATAATGTTGGCTTCTCAGAACGTACCGATGAAGTGATTGAACCCAAACTTTCGGTACAGTGGTTCATGAAAATGGAGGATCTGGCCAGGCCAGCGCTTGATGTTGTGATGAATGATACGGTGAAATTTCACCCTGAAAAATTCAAAAACACTTATCGCCACTGGATGGAGAATGTTCGTGATTGGTGCATTAGCCGTCAATTATGGTGGGGACAGCGTATTCCGGCCTATTATCTGCCGACTGGTGAAATTATTGTGGCAAAATCAGATGAGGAAGCATTGATGAAAGCCCGCGAGTTGACGGGAAATTCCGCTTTGCTTCCCATTGATCTTTGTCAGGATGAGGATGTTCTGGATACCTGGTTTTCGTCCTGGCTATGGCCTATTTCCGTATTTGACGGCATTCGAAATCCTGATAATCCTGATATTAAGTACTATTATCCTACAAATGATTTGGTTACTGCTCCTGAAATATTGTTTTTCTGGGTGGCCAGGATGATTATGGCCGGTTTGGAGTATCAACACGAGATTCCGTTTAAAAACGTTTATCTTACTGGTATTGTGCGTGATAAGCAGGGGCGAAAAATGTCTAAGTCTCTGGGTAATTCACCTGACCCACTTTCATTGATTGAAAAATTCGGTGCTGATGGCGTGCGTGTGGGCATGTTGCTTACCTCACCAGCCGGTAACGATTTGCCTTTTGATGAAAGTTTGTGTGAACAAGGCCGCAATTTCAGCAACAAAATATGGAATGCTTTACGTTTGGTTAAGGGCTGGACAATTGATGAGTCTCTTGCACAACCTGAATATGCCAGAGTATCAGGACAATGGTTTGAAGCCAGGCTTAACAGTACACTTCTGGTCATTGAGGAAAATTTTGAAAAATATCGTTTGTCTGAAGCACTGATGGCTTCTTATAAATTGGTTTGGGATGATTTCTGTTCCTGGTATCTCGAAATGATTAAACCTGCCTATCAGCAACCCATCGACAGGCAAACATTAGATTTAACTATTGGCTTCTTTGAAAAGCTTATGCATTTACTTCACCCGTTTATGCCATTTATCACTGAAGAAATATGGCAAATACTTGCAGAAAGGCAAAAAGGTGAAACCATAATGCTTAATCAAATGCCTGTGGCAGGTAGTGTTGATAATGATATTCTTTCAGCATTTGAGCATGCCGCTGAAGCCGTTATGGGCGTTCGTAATATTCGTAAGGACAAAAATATTCCGTTCAGGGATAAAATTGAGCTGATTATACTTGGCGATAACCCCGCCCTGACTATGGATGGCATTGTGGAAAAGCTTTGCAATACTTCTAAAATTCTATATGCTAGTGAAAAGCCGGCTTCGTCGGCCGGATTTCGGGTTAAATCAACCGAGTATTATATCCCAATGGGAGAAGGTATTGATTTGGAAGCTGAACGCGAAAAGTTGCAGAAAGAATTGGATTATGTAGTAGGTTTTCTGGCATCGGTTGAGAAAAAATTAAGCAACGAAAAGTTTGTTGCAAATGCGAAACCTGAAATTGTTGAAATTGAACAGCGCAAAAAGGATGATGCCTTGTCCAAAATCGAGATTTTGAAAAATAATATCGCTTCATTGTAGCTGCCTGGATTGTATTAAAAAATGCGGCTTATCGCTGTTTTTCAGCGGATAAACCGCTTTTTTATGCTAATTCCTTTATTTTATTAGAAAAATATTTAAAAAAAAACAGTAACAGTGTCATTGCAATTATAATTACACTATATTTGCGCTTAATTTTTTAATTAGTACCAATAACATGAAAACAGGAAAAGTAAAATTCTTCAATGAATCAAAAGGTTACGGATTTATTCTTGATGACGAATCCGGAAAAGAGTACTTTGTTCACGCAACAGGACTTATTGACCGAGTTAATGAAGGTGATTCAGTAACTTTTGAACTTCAGGAAGGCAAAAAAGGCTTAAACGCCGTGAATGTAAAATTGGCCTAACTCTATAGTTTGAGCTTTAATTTATCAGGCTGTTGCGGAAACGTGACAGCCTTTTTACATTTGTCACTGGTCGATTTGTTATTTTTACTTTTTCCCCTTTGAAAAAGATCAGGACGAGTTTTTTGAGCTTATTAACTGATCCATAAGTACTCAACTCATCTGAGCCTTCTGTTCGCCTGATCGTTCTATATCAAAAGTTCCTTTCTTTCTAATTTAGAGGGAATCTAAATTAAATGTTATATGTTAAATGTTACTTTTGTATTGTGAAGTATAAAACAGTAATAGTATCTTCAATTTGAGATGAAAAGGAACAAGTTAAATAGCAGAATTGGTAAAGTGGCCATTGTTGGTACTGCTTTCCTTGTGTTCTGGATTTATCTCGGGTCGCTTATCAATTTTCATCAACACCACATTTTTGGACGAACCCTAATACCAGCAGGAATTGTTAGCAAAAGAGAAGAATCCCTGCACATCTCCAATTCCTTACCCTCATTTGATTCATTTTTATCGCCTGTAATTCCTGCCGGGCAGGCAGAGATTATGCTGCAATTGCAGTTTTCAGATATTATTTTCCCCAATTATTGTCCGTTGCAGTTTATTATTTCTGGTATTCCTGGCAATCACGGACTCCGCGCCCCACCTCATACTGCCTGATTTTTTACTTTTCATTTTTTTTTCAGGCCGGTTGCACCTGCAATCCCGGATTATTTATCTTTTAAATATTGTTCGATGAAAACTTTCAACGTATTCGTTATCTCTTTGATTATAATTCTTTTTTCAAACCATAAACCCCTAAAAGCCCAGGAAGAACATAGTGTTTCAATGGGAGCAGGTTATGTGGACGAAGTTTTTTTCTCACTTAAGAACGGCATTGTAAAAGCCGCCCCGCGCAATACCTGGGATATTGCATTTTATACGCAGGCATTCAGTGCCGGTATTATCACAAACGATGGTGCCGGAGTTGTTTTATATGCCTATCCAAAAGCTGATAATGCTGGTTGGGATACTTTTGATACCACTGGCATGGCTTCATGGATACCGCTTTTTAATGATGTTACCTCCTGGGAAGAAGGCGCATTTAACCGCAATGCCTCGGGACATCCGGATTATGGGTGGGGTGTCTATAACTCTAATTCACATGATGTAAAAGGTGATTCTCTTTTTCTTATAAAGCCTGTTGATGGGATTTACCGTAAACTTAATATTGTGAAGAAATTGTCTTCACAAAATAAATATATCGTTCGGTATGCAAACCTCGATGGATCAAATGATCAGACAGATACCCTTGATGTGAGTCCATATAACAATCGTTTAAATATGGCCTTTTCTTTTACCACAGGGATTGTTGATCGTGAGCCTGCCCTGTCTGAATGGGATCTACTCTTTACACGTTATTATGCACTGGTACAAAATACTCCTTATCCGGTAAATGGTGTTTTACAAAAACCTCAGATTTTAACCACGCAGGTCGAACACGTTTCATCGGGCTATTCAGATTATGCCGGATTGGCTTTTCTCTCGGATGCCGATATTATAGGACATGATTGGAAGACCATCAATATGCAGACTTTTCAATGGGAAATAGCCGATTCATTGGCTTACTTTATCAAAGCTCAGGACTCCGCTGTATATAAATTGGTTTTTGAGGGTTTTACCGGAGGTTCATCAGGCACCACTACATTTACGCTTCAACTACTTACGCCCTCAGATGTGGAATATCTTCAAATACATGGGGTGAAGGTGTATCCCAATCCTGCTTCTGATATTTTTAACATTGAGCTGAACAGCGAATTGGATGGGGCAAACCTTGTTTTGATGGATCTTCATGGTAGGGTATTATTGCAACAAACATTTGGAAATGAGCTGAGGCATGAATTTCGTTTGCCTGAAATGGCCAGGGGGGCCTACCTTCTGCGCATTATTGATGGACAAAAGATTTTTTCCAGTAAACTCATGGTAAGATAATGAATAAGGGTTTATTTATCATTGCTTGTTTCTTATGCCTGCCGGTATTAATTTTTGGGCAAGAGTCAACGGTGCGTGTAGTGGACGCGCGCGATGGAAAACCCATAGCCTTCGCTCATGTTAAAGTCAGTGAATCTGGGTCAACACAGGCAAAGTTCTTTGTTACGGATTTTGATGGAAATATCGAACTTCAGGTTAAAAAGTGCATGATAGTGCAGGTTACCTATGTTGGTTATCAGCAGTTTGTTGATACATTACTGCCTGATAAATCTACGGAAATTAGATTGTTGCCTGAAGTTTTTTCGTTGGATGAAGTGGTTGTTACTGCACAATACAATCCATTAAGTGCCGATCGTTCATTATACAAGGTTAACGTTATCAATCAGTTGCAGTTGAGAAGAAGCGCGTCTGCTGATCTCGCCGGAGTTCTGCGCAACCAGATGAATATTCGCTTTTCTCAGGATGCCTCATTGGGAACAGGAATGAGCCTTCAGGGTTTGGCTGGTGAGCATGTTAAAATTCTTGTGGATGGCGTGCCTGTTATAGGTCGCCTAAATGGCAGTATTGATCTGAACCAGGTGAATATTCAGAACGCCCGACAGGTCGAGATCATTGAAGGTCCGATGTCAGTCATTTATGGCAGCAATGCACTGGCCGGTGTAGTGAACATAATTTCTCAGGATATACCTTCCAGTGCGTTCTCTGCCCATGCATCTAACTATATGGAGTCCGTGGGCATTATCAACTTTGATGGAGGGGTCTCTATTCGCAAAGGGAAAAATGCATTTGGGATACAGGCAGGACGAAACTTCTTTGGAGGTTATTCACCGGTTGATGAGGGCAGGTCGAAATTATGGAAGCCTCGTCGGCAAGTCAATGCAGATGTAAATCATAGTTTCTCGTTGACAAAGTATATAGTTAACAGCCGGCTCAGCTATTTTGATGAATTGTTGCTTGTTCAGGGTGACCTGCGGGAGCCCTACTACGAAAAAGCCTTTGACAATCATTTCAATACCCAGAGAATGACTGCAAAAGTGGATTTGTCTACAAAAAGTGCAAATCCATTTACCATGAGCAATTCGCTTTCGTTCTATCGGAGAATGCGCACACTTTACTACAACGATTTAACTTTGCTCAAAAAAACGCCTACGGAATTTGATACTACCGGATTTGGTTCATTTCTTTCACGTGGGATGTATGCTTACAAAACGCTATCCGGTATATTTGGTACACAAATCGGGTACGATGTGAACACTGAATGGGGAACAGGTGACAGAATTGGTGGAGCAAAGCAAGAAATCTCTGATATTGCGGGATTTGCCACAATGCAGTACCAGCCAATAGAGTGGCTTTCCGTGCAGCCTGGATTCCGTTACGCCTACAACACTAAATTCAATTCACCTCTTATTTATGCATTACATAGCAAAGTTGGTCCATATAAAGGGATGTTGGCCCGTGTTTCATATTCAAACGGGTTCAGGGCTCCTTCATTGAAGGAACTATACCTGTACTTTGTTGATGTGAATCATGACATTACCGGTAATCCTGATCTGAAACCGGAGCACTCCAACCATTTACAGCTTCAACTGAGTCACCGGATTGAAAAGGTAAAATATGCAACCGAAACCGAAGTGCGCTTCTTTCTCAACGACATTGAGGATCAGATAACCATTGCACAGGCAGACAGTACTTCCTACACCTATTTTAATCTCGATCATTCAAGAACCATGGGATATGCTGTTAGTCTTAGGTCATCACTTTATCCGATTTTTGACTTTCGGTTAGGCTGGGGTTACACCGGAATTGCCAATCAGTTGGAGGGAACGGATAGCATGAAGCTTTTTTGGTCGCCCGAAATGACCACAGAGGCAACTTGCCGTTTTGACAAAATTGATTTAAGTTTCACGGCTTCATATAAATATACAGGCCGGACCACGCGTCTTATTTTGGATGCTGATGAAAATATTTCTGAAAGCTTTATGGATTCATACCATAATCTGGATGTTTCAGTGATGAAATCCTTCCTGAATAAGCGATTTACCGCCAATGCCGGGGTGCGTAACCTATTTGATGTTACAAACATTACTTCAACCGGTGCTTCTGCTGGAGTCCATAGTAGCGGTGGCGGTAATGCTCCAGTGGCCTGGGGCCGGACTTTCTTTATAAAACTTACGTTCAATATTTCAAAAAATGAACAGAAAAATAATAACAGGTAGTTTGCTATTGATTATTTTGATGGTGTTCTCTTCCTGTTTTAAAGAGGATGAGCAAGTGTCCCCACAAAAACCTGGAAATGTTGAAACAGTTGTGGTGGAGATGCTTCCTGACTATCACCTACAATCATGGTTTGATCTTTCCGAAGGCAGGGTGGTTGCGGTGCATGATCGTTCTGAATGGGATCTGGCGCTTTCCTGTGCAACAGATGACTATTTTTTATGGCTAAATACCTCCGTTTTTATGTATGTTGCTCACACAGGAATTTTTGATTTTAGTGTACCCCTTTCTACAAACAACCGGGAATGGGAATTTGATGCATCTAACGGAAACTTCGATGAGAATGCCATTGGCCAATGGTGGACCAGCGGTACAACGGGCATACATTCTCTGGGGGAGGTGTTGTTGATTGATCGTGGAATTGACGAAGAAGGCGATTCAAGTGGCTTTCTTAAAATTCAACCCTTGATTGATACCCTTACAGGACAGGTGATTGTGCGTATTGCCAA
This sequence comes from Lentimicrobium sp., assembly GCA_034005265.1. Taxonomy (GTDB): domain Bacteria; phylum Bacteroidota; class Bacteroidia; order Bacteroidales; family Lentimicrobiaceae; genus Lentimicrobium. The sequence continues at coordinate 12,117 of JAVEVB010000057.1, read as the reverse complement.
ACCAGATGGTACGGAAGAAAGATCTTTTGAAATGCCTAAAGACCCGACACGCCGGAGGGTAACTCTTTCATTTGACCACGGATATAATGCTGAACAACCTGAGCCTCCTGCCAACAATTGGGATTTGCTGTTTACGACCTACACCACGCTACTTTTTACCAACACTGGCGAACCTTACCCGTATCTTGTGAACGGGGTTTTATTAAATGATTCCCTGGTTATGGCAGCAATGGATTCTGTCACTTCTTTTGTTGATATTGACAGGGAAATGGCTGAAACATTTACGCTGAGTCAACAAAAAGATACCATTGGATATCAGTGGAAAAAAGTAAATGGTGATGTTACCTCGGGAAATATTACCTATTCAGTTCGTTCAGACTGGTCATACATCATCAGGGATGATAAAGGACTACTCTATAAACTTCGTTTTATCGACTTTTATAACAATCAGGGAGAAAAGGGATATCCAACCATTGAGTTTCAGCGGTTGTAATTCGAAGAGGGTGAAGCTTTTTGTGATGGTTCAAAGCAAGAATCCAGTGGCCAGGGCAAGCCGCTTTTTGTCATTTTTTAGCATTTGCTGCACCATCCTATGCAGACGTTTAAGTTTGTCCTCTTGAGACATGGAATTGTCTTCAAGAATGAAGCGGCTATCTTGCATTTCCCTGACGTAAGTCATTTCTTCTTCTGTTGGTGGAAATTCTACAGAACCAAGTCTTCCCAGGTCATTACCGGTAAGTATATGACTGTTACGTAGATTTAAAGGCAGTGAATCAATTCCAATGGCTGGTTTTGTGAGGGGTTTTTCAACTTCAAACAGTGCATCGCCATATGCCCTTACGTAATAATCTCCCCCCATCCGGCCAACGAGATCAGATTTTTGTTGATCAATCAAGCCAGAGGTATCAAGGATATCTTCATTCACATGAACCAACAATACTTCACAAATCATAAGGTTTGCTGCACCGCCGCCTTGTCCTGTTTCAATAACTTCACGAACCTTACATTCCCACTGCACCGGAGATTCCTTAACCCTGAACGGGCGGATCTTCCTGGAGGCAACCGCCGTGAATCCGGCCTTTTCAAATTCGTTGATCCCTTTGGCAAATTCTGTACTGGCCAGGCTCATCTGTTCCACCATAGAGTATGTAACTGCATTGATCACTACTTCAGGTACCTGCATGATATTTTCGTAGGTATGTTTCACCGAGGCGTCACGGCCACGTCTTGACGGACTGAAAATAATTGTACTTGGATTTACCCCAAAGGCATTAAAAAAGCTAAATGGAGAGAGGTTGGGCTTCCCATTGCTGTCAATGGTGCTGGCAAATGCAATTGGACGGGGCGCAATAGCCCCTAACATTAATTTATGCAGGTCGGAGTGCGAAATTTCAGCCGGATCAATTGTTTTAAACATACCTCGTGTCATGTTTAGTTTGAAAAGTATTTGATTTCAGATTTTTGAAGCCGGCTATTGGACGCAAGAAAGTTGTGAATGAAATTTTATACAATGGAACCGATGGCTTCGGAATTAGAAATTAGAAATTAGATTTTTTTTATTTCTCCTTGTTTCACTATCCTGATTTCATTTTGCCGGTAATATTCTGGTAACACATTCCCCAAAACCAATTCTAAGTCCATCTTTTTCGGCGTAACCGCGCATAATTACAGAATCATTATCGTTGATGAACTTACGCTCAGAGCCATCGTTTAATTTTATCGGCTTACTTCCACGCCAGGTTAATTCAAGCATGCTGCCGTATGCACCGGGTTCTGGTCCGCTAATGGTACCAGATGCGTAAAGGTCTCCGGTGTTGATGTTGCAACCATTTACGGTGTGATGCGCAAGTTGTTGGGCAATGTTCCAATACATATGTCGGAAGTTTGACCGACAAACAATATTTTCTGTTCCATCTACCGGTTGGATGGCAACTTCCAGTTTGATGTCAAAGTTACGTAGGCCGCTGGTTTTCAAATAGGGGAGAACTTCAGGATCCTGCTCCGGACTTTTTACCCTGAATGGCTCTAATGCATCAAGGGAGACAATCCAGGGCGAAACGACAGAACCAAAATTCTTTGATAGAAATGGGCCTAAGGGAACATATTCCCATGATTGAATATCGCGCGCTGAAAGATCATTGAACAGTAAGAATCCAAAGATATAATCCTCTGCTTTATCAACCGGCACACTATTGCCAAGTTCTGTTTTCTGGCCAACCACAAATGCCATTTCCAGTTCAAAATCAAGCATTTTGCTTGGCCCAAAAACCGGCATATCCGCATCTTTGGGCAAAGTTTGTCCTTTGGGTCGGTGGATATGGGTCCCTGATACAACAATAGATGAGGCTCGTCCATGATAGCCTACGGGCAAATGTCGCCAATTGGGGAGCAAAGCATTGGCCGGGTCGCGGAACATAATTCCCACATTGGTGGCATGTTCAATACTTGAATAAAAGTCAGTATAATCAGTTACCATAACAGGCATCATCAGGCCATCATCCTTTCCAGTGGATTTAAGCATCGCACCAGTCTTGATTTTATTTATCAATGCCTCATTTTCATGATGTTGTTCACTGAAAATCTCCTGTAAACGCAAGCGGACAGCACGATGCGCATCCTTTCCCAAAGCAATGAAGTCATTCAAAACCTCCTGACTGAATACGTTACGGAAATCATAATCGAGATCGTTAAAGGCACCAAATAATTCAATTTTTCCAAGATCTATAATGTAATCTCCGATTCGGGTTACTGCTGAAAATTTCCCTGTTGCTGTTTTTGCTATGCCATAAGGAAGATTTTCAAGTGGAAAATCGCTGTTCTGAGGGATTGATATCCAGGATTTAAGTTTTGTCATGCCAAAAAGAAGATTACCGGATATTTCCGGGTTGGATTATTGTAGTTTATGGTTAAGTTGTGTTTTGAAATCAGCTGTACTATAAAGTGCCGCGTTTTCCCTGTTCTAGTTCAATGGCCTCAAACAATGCTTTAAAATTGCCTTTACCAAATGACTTGGCCCCTTTGCGTTGAATGATTTCATAAAAAATCGTTGGACGATCTTCCACTGGCTTGGTGAAAATTTGAAGCAGATATCCTTCATCATCACGGTCAACCAATACGCCCAGTTCTTTAAGTGCCAATATTTCTTCATCAATTTTGCCAACCCTGTTTAAGACGGTATCATAATAGGTGTCGGGAACTGAAAGAAACTCAATTCCACGGCTTCTTAAATCCTTAACGGTACTTAAAATGTCATCGGTTGCCATCGCAACATGCTGAACGCCGCTACATCCATAATAATCGAGGTATTCTTCTACCTGGGAGCGTTTCTTGCCTTCGGCGGGCTCATTGATTGGGAATTTGATCCTTCCGTTTCCGTTTGTCATTACTTTGCTCATCAGTGCAGTGTATTCAGTAGAAATATCTTTGTCATCAAATGAGGCCAATTGGCTGAATCCCATTACGTTGCCATAAAAATCAACCCATTTGTTCATTTCGTTCCAACCAACATTTCCCACCATATGGTCAACATATTTCAGGCCGGTTTCTTTCGTTTTGTAATGCGGATCCCAGGTTATAAATCCAGGAAGGAAAGGTCCTTTGTAGTTCTTTCGTTCCACAAAAACATGCACAGTGTCTCCATAAGTGTGAATTCCACTCATGACTACTTCGCCATGCTGATCGCTTTCGATGCGCGGTTCATAATAAGATAAAGCCCCGCGGGAAGTGGTTTCTTCCCATGATTTACGGGCATCTTCCACACATAAAGCAACTACTTTTACACCATCGCCATGTTTCATAGCATGAAGGCCGATTTCATGATCTGGCTGCATTGCGGTAGTAAATACAAACCGGATTTTACCCTGGGCCAAAACGTAGGATGTCCGATCCTTTAGACCAGTTTCAAGGCCGGCATAGGCCAATGGTTGAAACCCGAAGGCGGTTTGATAGTAAAAGGCAGCCTGTTTGGCATTGCCTACAAAAAATTCCACATAATCGGTGCCTTGTATCGGCAGAAAGTCTTGTTTTAAATTCATTTTTAAGATTATTCAGATGCTTAAATATCAAAATGGATTTTATATTGAAATTATTCGTGACTGTTGTTGTAAATCGTTTAATTGTTGAATGATTGGTAATTCGCAGAAATACCGGTATTTTAATCCAGCCAGGATTTGTGGTAATCGGGTTCTTCAATTTCAAAGGCCTGCTTAGTTATCCAAAGCGGTCTGAAAGTATCCACCATAACGGCAAGTTCTTTTGTTTCCTTGGCACCTAAGCTTTTTTCTACCGTTCCCGGATGTGGTCCGTGGGGTATCCCAATGGGATGAAGCGTAATTTGTCCCCTGTCCACGTGCTTACGGCTCATGAAATCTCCATCCACGTAATAAAGTACTTCGTCGGAATCCACATTGCTGTGATTATAGGGCACTGGAATGGACAATGGATGGTAATCATACAATCGGGGCACAAAGGCACACATTACGTAGTTATGTCCCTCAAAGGTCTGATGCACAGGAGGCGGCTGATGAATGCGTCCGGTGATAGGCTCAAAGTCATGAATTGACAAAGCATAAGGATAATGATACCCATCCCAGCCAATCACATCAAAGGGATGGCTCGCATAATGGTAAGGAAATAGCTGATCGCCTTTTTTAACCATTACCACAAAATCACCCTTTTCGTTATGTGTTATCAGGTTTTCAGGTACGCGTATGTCGCGTTCGCAGAATGGAGCATGTTCTTCAAGCTGACCAAGCTTATTTACATATTTTTTTGGGAAACGTATGGGTGAGTATGATTCTACAATAAAGAGGCGATTGTTTGGAGTGTCAAACGTAAGTTGATAAATGATTCCTCTGGGAATGATAAGGTGATCACCGTAAGTAAACTTGAGCTCTCCATACATCGATTTAAGAATTCCCGAACCTTCATGCACAAAAATCATTTCTGATCCTTGTGAATTTTTGAAAAAATACCGCTCCATTGATTTTCGCGGCGCAGCAAGGTAGATGCATAAGTCATTGTTAACCAGCACCGGAACGCGGCTGTCCAGGTAATCATCCGCCGGCCTTACCTTAAATCCCTGGAAACTCCTGTGCTGCATATTATTGTGCAACATAATTTCAGGTTTCACATCTATGGCAGGGTCAACCCCCTTTACGAGGGTAGGAGGGTAGTGATGATAAGTTGTGGAGTAGGCATCTGAGAATCCTTCGGTCGATACCAGTTGCTCGGCATATAGGCTGCCGTCGGGTTTGCGGAACTGGGTGTGCCGCTTGGGCGGAATTTGTCCTGATTTATGGTAATGGGGCATTGCTGAAATTGAGGGTTTTAAGTTGAGAAAATTCGGTTATCCGATGCTCTCAAATTTAACAGTTTAATGTCTCAAATGTTCAGCAATGCCATGATTATAGACCATTACGATAATTCCCCCTTAATCCGGAATATGACTTAATGGCACATTTATTTTCTTAGAACCAGCTTTTTAATAATTTGAAGTCCGCTATTCGTTGTTATATTGACAAAATATACTGATTCAGCCTGGTTTGAAAGATCAATACTAATTTTCCGGGCAGTTGCCGGGTCATTAATTTCCAGAATTACAATTCCGGTTATGCTCGTTACGGTTATCTTAAAGATACTTCCTGCAGATTCGTTTGATTCAATTATGAATTTACCATTTGATGGGTTGGGGTAAAGGTTAATGGCTGGTTTCGATATTTCCCCGATTCCGACTGTCAACTGAAAGCGTGCTGTAAGTTGCCTGTCGCCATTTACAATGAAAGTAAATTCCGGGTCAGTGGAAACGGTAATCCCGTTTTCAGTCCAGTCGATAAAGGCATAATCCTGATTTGCGGTTGCTTCAAGTTGAGCTGTTTCTCCTTCGGTGTAATAGCCTGTGCCGCTTATTTGTCCTCCACTGGTGGGGCTGGGATTAGCTGCAATGTCGTAAATACGCACAAAGTTTGCCAGTAGCGAACGATCTGCGTTTACCGCGAATGAAAATAGTTCCTGGGTTGAGACAATATTGCCATTTTCTGTCCAGTTTACAAAATTCCACAAGTTGTTTGCTATTGCGGATAAGGTTGCCGTTTGTCCCGTATAATAGGTGCCTGTTCCGTTAATTGTTCCGGCATTTGACGGATTTGGGAATGCTGTAATGCTATATTGTGTTGTTTGCTGAATAAAGTTGGCAACCAATGTCCTGTCCGCTTCTGCCATGAAAGTATATAGTGCCTGGGTTGAAACGATGGCTCCGCTTTCTGTCCAGTTTTCAAAAACCCATTCATCATTGCTGATGGCCTGCAGGGCAACTGTTTCGCCAAAAATATAACTACCTGCACCTGTTGTTGTTCCTCCTTCGATTGGGTTTGAAGTTGATAGAATGTTGTATACCAAAGGCTCAAATACTGCGGTAAGTGTAGTGGTGCTAATTACCGTGAAGTTGTATGTGGCTGATGTTGAAACTATACTTCCATTTTGTTCCCAGGCAGTAAAGTTATATTCCGTGGATGCTGTGGCTGTAATTGTAGCATTGCTGCCCACATTATAAAAGCCTGCGCCGGTGACACTACCGGCATTTACCGGGCTTACCATTAATATCACCTCGAATTGATCCATTGCAAAATTTGCGACCAGGTTTCTATCTGATTGAGCTGTAAAAATATAGGTTGTGTTATTTGAAACGGGTGTGCCATTTTCTGTCCAATCTATAAAGTTCCAATCGTTTGCTGGTGTAGCTGTAAGTGTAACGGTTTGGCCAGCCTCATAATTTCCTCCACCTTCAGTGGAGCCACCTTCTACAGGATTGGATGAGGTAGTAATGGCGTATTCAACGATTTGCTGGGTAAAGTGGGCTATTAGTGCCCTGTTACCAATCACGGTGAATGAATAATTTGCAGATGTTGAAACTACATTCCCGTTTTCGGTCCAGTTGGTAAAGTTCCATCCATTAACTGATGATGCAATAAGATTAGCCTGGCTTCCAAAGGCATAGTTTCCTCCTCCACTCACGCTTCCGCCATTTGATGGATCGGCCGAAACAGTTATGGTATATTCTACCGGATTGAAATTGGCCACCAACATTCGGTTCCCCTGCACGTTGAAAGAGTAACTTGTAGCAGTGGAAACCAGATTTCCGTTTTCGGTCCAGTTGGCGAAGGTGTATCCTGCATTGGCCGTGGCATTTAAAGTTGCCTGGCTGCCATAATTATAGCTTCCGGCTCCGCTAACTGTTCCGCTATTGGCGGGATTCACTGAAGCTGAAATGGTAAAGGATTGAATGGTGAAATTGGCTATCAGACTCCGGTTCCCCTGCACGTTAAAAGAGTAACTTGCATTACTGGAAACCACATTCCCGCCTTCGGTCCAGTTGGAGAAGGTGTACCCTGCATTGGCTGTAGCATTTAAAGTTGCCTGACTGCCATAATTATAGCTTCCGGCACCGCTGGTTGTTCCGCTGTTGGATGGATTCACCGATGCTGAAATGGTATAGGACTGAATGGTGAAATTGGCAACTAAAGTCCGGTTCCCTTGCACGGTGAAAGGGTAACCTGCATTACTGGAAACCACATTCCCGCCTTCTGTCCAGTTGGAGAAGGTGTATCCTGTATTGGCTGTAGCATTTAAAGTTGCCTGACTGCCATAATTATAGCTTCCGGTACCGCTGATTGTTCCGCTGTTGGATGGATTTATCGATGCTGAAATGGTATAGGACTGAATGGTGAAATTGGCAACTAAAGTCCGGTTCCCTTGCACGGTGAAAGAGTAACCTGCATTGCTGGAAACCACATTCCCGCCTTCGGTCCAGTTGGTGAAGGTGTAGCCTGTATTGGCTGTAGCATTTAAAGTTGCCTGACTGCCATAATTATAGCTTCCGGCACCGCTGATTGTTCCGCTGTTGGATGGATTCACCGATGCTGAAATGGTATAGGATTGAATGGTGAAATTGGCAACTAAAGTCCGGTTCCCTTGCACGGTGAAAGAGAAACTTGCATTGCTGGAAACCACATTCCCGCCTTCGGTCCAGTTGGTGAAGGTGTAGCCTGTATTGGCTGTGGCTGCAACTGTTGCCTGAGCGCCCAGATTGTAATTTCCGTCACCCGAAGTTGTTCCTCCAGCGGTTGGATTTGAGGTTATGCTGATGTTATAGGTCTGAACAGTGTTATTGGTTAATGAAATGTCGTCAATATACCAGTAGTCATACTGATATAAATTGCCTTCAACCGTGAATGAAATATACGTATTGGGCGAATTCAGGTTTGAGGCGATGGTTGTATTTACTGTTGCCGGCCCTACGTTGTTAGTATTTGATTGAAGTTCCCAGGCTTCATTTGTCCAGGAGTTTCCATCGCTGCTTGATTGAATTCTTAATGTTGCTCCGCTGTCATAATTGTCAAGCATATGTTTGAAGCTCAGGTTTAACGAATTCATCCCGGCAGTATTGAAAACAGGTAAAATCAAACGGTTTACACCGGGGTTAATGTTCTGATAAGTTGAAACCAATTCGGCTTCTGTACCTCCGGCATTATTTGTTTGAGAAATGGCCCAATTTGCTGTGGCATTTGTCCCACTGACCTGCTGGCTCCAGCAAGCCGGAATATTATCTGTTCCATTAAACGATTCAGTAAAGGGAAGGGATTGAACCCCGCAGGTGGTGTTTGCAGAGGTTGTTATCCCTGTAGAATAGGCCGTTGTGCCGTCAATCGACCATATTTTATAATAATAGGTGGTTCCGGCATTCAGGTTCAGGTGTTGGAAACTCTGTGCATTGCCAGCATAAATAACGGTTCCTCCGCCATTTATCTGGTTTCCTGCGGTATAAGTGGTGCCATTGCTTGGTATGCCAAACGTGTTGGTGGTGTTGTAGGCAAGTACCACATTGTTCATGGCTGTATTTCGCAGCCATTGCAGTTCTATCTGGCTGCCCGAAATAGCTGTAGCCGTAAAAGAATTTGGATTTTCAATAGAATTCAGGCCAATTGTAAATGAAATGGTACTGCCTGCACTGGTTACATCATAAATGTCCAGGCCTCCGGCATCCCCATCCTGAAGAAAAGAGGAAGGATTTGTGCCGTCATTGATGGCAGTTCGTCCCGATTGCTCCGAAAAATAGGCGCTGCTTATAGTACCATTGGTGGTTGTTGTTCCATTTGGCCGGTAAATATATACTTCATCCGGAGGGCCCTGAGCATTGCCGTTGTACGAAGGATCTATCCGGTATACCAACAAACCTGAACCAGGAACATTGGATTCAAATGTCCCTGTTTTTTGCCGGTATTCAACAACAAAATACTCGCTGGATGAATATGGAGAGGCAATTTTGTAACAATTGTTGGTTGATGAGGCCAGGGGATTGAGTGTGTAAGTTCCTGAAGTTGTAATCTCGGGAATGGTGCTGATCCATGTATTGTTTGAGTATTTCCATTTCATGTAAGCGCCCATATGCCCGCCGCCGGATTCCATTAAATCCCATGCGCCGGCAGGCGATATTCCGTTGGAAGTATAATGATACAAATCTGGTGCACCAAGGGCATGAAAGAATTCGTGGCAGAGTGTTTTGACATTTACCTGCGTTTCAGGTTGGAAAGTATAATCATAAACACGTTTTCCATTAATATAGACCGTTTGTGTGTATAGCGCCCAGCGGTGGGCCCATAGGAGGCTGGCCCATGCGCCATTATCGCCCTTGATGATAAATGCGACATTGTCCACCTGTCCGTCACTATCGCCGTCTATGTTCAGGCCTGAAGGTATGGGCGAATTGGCATTGATCCAGGTGATGGCATCTTTCAAAAGGGTATGCTCTCGGAAAGTTCGTTCTGAATCCTGATAACCACTCGGATTTGTGGTTGCATTGTACGGTTGAAAGTAGGCGCGTGGATGACTGTCGGTATAGGAAAGATTGGTCGTCAGAGCACATTCCGGATAATGTGTAGTATTGACATCCAGCATGTTATAGGTTACTTCGGTATAATATGTTTTTACTGAATTTCCTGGTGTGAGATTAAAAATGTTATCATATGTTTGCCTGATGGTGGTAAATTCCACATCATCTGAAAACCGGATATAAATTGCCAGGTTGTTGAAGTCTCCCTGATGAGGTGCCCGGATCGAACGGTTATCGCTGACATCCATCAATTGTTTCCTGCGCAGGTATTCCTGTTTGGATATTTTTACCCATGGTTTTAAATCTGTATCGAAAGGATCAATTGATTCAACCAGGTATTGCGAGGGAACAATACGACCTTTGTCGGAAATGGCGTAATAAAAATAACCATTATCCGCCTGAATGATGGTGAATCCATTGGCATCGTGAAGCCAGTTGAAGAATTCGTCACCCGAGACAAAACAATTAATCACAGTTCCATCAGGTTGAGTAATTTGATAAGGTTGGTTCTCGACCAGAGCAGCACGGCTTTCAAATCCTATAGATAATGCAATGGCTAACAAAACAAAGTAAAATATCCGCATAAGTATGATGTTTTTCGGGAAGAATGAATAACGATTTGGTTTCGTTATTAAGTTAATGTAAAAATGCTGAAAATGTAATACTCGTCTAAGCAAGTATTATAAAATTTCTTAACAAAAAAAACCTGAATAGGTCTTGGTTATTTGAGAATTTTACAATGAGTTGTTGTTATTTTTACGAATGCGTATTCTAACGGTTTTTTTAATGGGGCATTAAAATTGACTATAAATCTGAAAAGTGATAATATAAATAATTGAGTTGAATCTTTGCACAGAAGGTTGATTTTTTAAGTCATATAACTGGTTTGTAAACACTAATCTTAGCTTAAGGTTTGTCTGGGTTTTACCATACCAGAAGGCCTGGACTTATAATTCTGTTTGTCAGTGTCAATTTATGATTATGTTTTATAGATGGTTGTTAGAATTAAAGAAACGTGTTATAGCTTGTTATTTGAGCGGGGTGATTTCATTCAACATCTCCAGGAGCTTAGCTTAGATTTTACTTTTTAGTTATCGTGGATATTTCAGCAATCGCATCTGGAGCAGTTATACATTGTAGGTTGGTTGTTCAGGAAATAGATTGCCCGTTCAAATAATCTCTTTATCTGCGATTATATAGGCTTAGGATCGGAAACTTAATTTCTTTTCATAACCGCTGTTATACTTTTACAAATAGGAATATATCGGAAATTATGGCGCATGACCCTGGGCTTTTTACAACAGACAAGCGTTTATTTGAACGGACAATTTATAAAGCAGGCAATGATTTTTATATGAAAGCTGCAGCCCCTCCTAAAAGAGCTCCAAATACGGTAACCAATAAAATAATTCCAATAAGTGAAATTACCAGTCCTGCAATAGCTAATCCTCTTGGTTCTTTGAAAATACCCACAAATGACAAGATTAACCCCAGTAACCAGAGTATCCAACCCAAGATCGGCACCCAGCCTAAAAATATTGCAATTAGGGCCAGAACGAAACCTGCAGTTCCGACACCGTTTGATCTTTTGTCGGTTTGATTGATAATTACTGTTTGTCCGGATGGATTCTGTGAATTTTGTGTTTGATTTTCCATTTTTATTGATTTTTGATTTTCCTACTCATATGGCTTTTCGGAATTTGCCCCGTTTTATTGTGGTTAACTGGCTCCACCTTTTTTGAAGAGACTTATTGTTGATTAGGAAAGCAATCTTGAACAATAAATAATTGGTGGTTCTCTTGTTCGTTTCATGGCACGACTAAGTTTATTTAACATGCTGAAATTGAATGAATATAACGAATACCGCGTATTTCTATTCTATTGTGTATGGATAAGCCTGGGCTGAGTACTATGGATAGCGGACCTCTAAATTAATGAATAATTTATTTAATATGCCTGATTATTATTATAAAAACATATTTATTTACTTTCTTGAAATGATCTTGCTGGATTTTACCGGTTTATTTCTGTAATTTTAAGGCGAATGGCTCTCATTTATGATCATTCCAAACTAATTTGACAGATACTTAAACTACTTTACTAACTTAATAACCTGAGTTCGACATAAGAAATTTAAGAAAAAAGTAAAACAATAAGGATTGTTTTGTATCTTTATAGTGTTGAAATACAAAGCATTACAAAATCAATCCTTATGTTTGAGACCTCAAATT
>JAVEVB010000122.1:0-4632 GCA_034005265.1 Lentimicrobium sp. | reverse complement strand
ATTCGGGTGAAGTACCGAATGGAAACTACACCATCCAGGTGCGTGGGATGGATCGTGCCGGCAATGATAGTGATGTTTCTACTATCTCATTGACCGTGGATAATGCCCCGCCGGCTGTGTCCATCACCGAAAGGTGGTGGATTTGGGAAACCGGAACATTGAAGGTGTTTCCCAATCACTTCCCGATTGCCAGTATCCAGGTAACGATCCGCGATCCACAAAAGCGTTGGAAGGAAGTGGTGTTGGACTTTGATCCCGGCAGGAATTCCTATCTCGTGAAATGGGATCGGCGTTTTGCAGATGGAACGCTGGCTCCAGCGGGAGCTTACCCGGTTCGGGCAGTGGCTTGTGATGTAAATGGTTTATGCGGGCAGGATGAGGGCAGGATCGTGATCCCGGAGATGGCAACATCGACCGCCACTCTGACTCCATCCCCAACAGCGACCAGCACTTTGATGCCTTCGATAACGCCAGTAGCAACCCAAATACCGCCGAGGCCGACTTTGGTATTGAACACACCATTTCCAGAAGAAATACCCGAACCGGATCAGTCCTCCCTGCCGTTTTGGCAGATCATTGGCTTGCTGGGACTGTTCATGGTGATCGCGTCGGCCAGTGTGGTGGATCCCCGTCCCAAAGCGTTGGAACGATTGGGCGAAACGTTCAAGGTCATGTCTGCTCAGGCAAAAGACAATTCGTTTGATAACAAAAAATAAAAGCACAGAAAAGGATATACAAACATGGAAATACTTCTTGCAATAGTTGTGGCATCCGCCGTGATCTTCTTTGGGGCATTGATCAGCATGGGCAATGAACGACAGAGGAAGGCGATTGATGGATTGAGGGAACAGGTAGGGCTGTGGGCAGTGCAGGACTTGAAGATCAAGCGCGAACACCTGGCAAAAACCGTGCAGGTTCCCGATCCTTTGGGGTGGCTTAATAAGACTATGTCAAAAGCGTGCGGTTACGATTTGAAATTGCAGGTTCGTGAAATTTTTGAAGAACCACAATCCCTGGTCTGTATATCTAGTATTAACAATGCTAGAGTTATCCTTTCACCAACATCCCCAGAAGAAATTCGCCGAATCAAAAGCAAGAGACAAAATCGCTTGTCACAATTTACAGGTCAAAATCCACTACTATTCATTTCTCGGAAAACAATTACTCGTGAACTTTCAGTATTGAACAGCGGGGTTTTCTTTGATATTGAATCTGCTGAAGCCTGGCAAAATCTAACTGGAAAAGCATTACAACAAACAAACAGTTTATGGGTTTATTTTCTGAATTAGCATAGATACAACAATGCCGCTAATCAATAACCACCTACGATATTTCAAGAGTCGCAGGTGGTTATTGAAGCATATGACCATATCTCGTTTTATAGACAAAGAGAGCAATTGGAATAACTATAAAATGGCGTAGTAGCGGCGAGCACTAGAGAGTGAAAATTGAAGACAATTTTATATCCCCAAACTATCTTTTAGGACTCGCAAAGTTTCACTATCCCCCCTCCCAGCCCAAATCATTCTTGCATTCTCTTTCAGCCTTTCGTAACTATACCAAAATTCATATTCTTCAACCTTTGCCCATTCGGTGCAGTTTTTGCAAATACCAAGAAACTGATTACTTAAGTGTTTCTTTCTTTCAGAGATGATTTTTTCCGACTGCCAAATATCTTTTAACGTATCAACGTTAATATCGCCAAGAATTACTTTATTAGACCAATCCCAGCAACAGAGTGCTACTTTACCAGTCCAGTCAAATTGCATTTTAAACCAAAGGTCTGCGCATGCTTCACGCTTAAGGGATGCATAAGGACTTAGGGAACTCGAAAGATTTTCAAGATTTTCGAGCTGTCCCGCCCATGTACTTAACCACATGACATGGACAATAGTGTTTTTGTATGTATTCCAACGCTTCTTAAATTCTTCTATTTCACTCTCATTTGACTCAAATTGAATAATCTTTACCTCACACTTAGGACCACCAAGTTTCTCAACATCTTCAACAAAATTATGTACATTAGAAACAACTTCGTCAAAGTTTCCTTTAATTCGTATTTTTTCAAAAGATTCTTTGCTATTTCCATCCAAACTAAATATGATTTTATCCAACCCGGAAGTTCGAATCTCTTCTGCTAATTTCCCTTTTAGTAATGAGCCATTGGTTGACATGAAAAGTTGGGCATCAGTTTTCGCCCGGGCATATTTGATCATTTTTACAATATTTTTATTTATTAAAGGTTCACCAATCCAGTGAAGTTTAATAATCTGTGCATAAGGTGCTATTTCATCAACTATCTTCGTAAACACCTCAAAAGTCATATTTCCTTTTTCGTTCGGAAGATACTGAGGATTTGGACACATTATGCATTCAAAGTTGCAAAAACGTGATATTTCAATTCCGTAATAAACCGGATAAAAATCACCTTCACTTTCATTTTTGTAAAATGAATTTAAACAAGCGACCAAATTATTTTTATTTATATCCATCTCTATATCCTTTCTTTTACAAAAAACGATAATCTATATCATCTTCACATGGATATTTCCCTCGAAGAGAGGCTCGAAACCAAGTTTGGCATAAAAATTCCTTGATTTGTAGTCTGCCTGCAAAAAGAAGTATTTGCACCCATGTTTTTTTGCTTCTGAGATCAAACCCGCTATTATTTTCTTTCCAATGCCCATACCTTGATATGGCTGGCTAACAGCTAAATTATAGATACCAGCAACTGAGTTATCAAAGTAACAACTTGCCACTCCCACTGGCAAACCATCCATTGTTGCAAAATAATGAATACCTTTTGTTTGAAATTCGGAATTATTTATTAATGACAAATATAATTGTCGCAAATAGCCAACCTCTAAGGAGCTAAACCCTAATTCAAAACCCTGTAAAAAGGAATGAATTCCTTCATCGTTTAGTACTTGAAATAAGTCTACTTTTGAATCTGAGAATGGTTTTTCATTCTTAACATCAAACCCCATCCAAAATTCCGTATCAAAAAGTTGATACCCCAAAGCTCCAAAATGATGAGCAGTTTCCCTTTGAAGTTGATCAACAATATAAAAAGCTGGTCTTCGTCCAATAAGTTCGAATGTTTTTTCAATTTGTATTATCTCTTCACTCAAAAGGTCATTCTTGTAAATCACTGCATGATTCCAACTCGGACTTTCAACCCAATGACTTATCACTAATTGAATCCCGACTTTATAATCAATTAGACTTTGAACATGTCTACCTTTAACAAGACTTAAGTGGTGTATCAGATATTCTTTAACTTTCTCTGTATACATTGTTATCTAAGCCTCCAAGGTAAATACATACTCACTCGACTCTTCTTTGCGAAGTTTTTCTATATTCCCAGCAGCATCAACAATAAATATTGGGGGTCTTAAGTAGCTAAAAGGATAAGAAGTAGAAACATCATAAGCACCTGTGTTTAAGATGCAACAAAAATCTCCTGCTTGAATTGCAGGCAAGGAAATATCATCAGCAAATACATCGCTCTGAGCACAGAGCACCCCAAATAATTTGTATTTATTGGTTGCAAGGCTATAATCGTTCAAAGGTAAAATATTCCTCTGCCCTACTAAATCAGTTCCCATAATCATGTTTACTCCGCTATCAAGAATAGCGTAATCAACCTCGGAATCCTTCTGTACTTTTACATCAACTACCTGGGTTATTAAAACGGATGAGTTTTCGACCAGGCTTCTTCCCGGCTCGATTATTACTGTTTGATCGGGTCTAGCTCCCCCAATCCTTAAACCTTGGCTAATATTTTTAACATAATCATCAATTTTATTAGCATCATTTGTACTGATAAATCCGCCGCCAAAATCAAAGTAATCAATCTTTGCACCTTTTTTTTCAAACATTTTCATTATTTCAGTTAGAAATAAAGCCGAGTCATAATAAATTTTTGAGTCATTGATATTTGTACCAAGATGGCAATGCAAACAACTTACACTTAAATCTCTCCCTTTTGAGAGGTTAGATAATATCCGATCAACTGTGCTTTCGTTGAATTCAAAACCAAATTTATCCCATGTTTGAGTTTTAGTTTGAAATCTAGGAGTAAATCGTACCCCAAGCACTGGAGGGTTGATCTTTTTAGATATACTCACGATATCTTCAATCTGCTTCCAGCCATCTATATTTAATATTCCATTTAGTGAGGACGCCAACTCAATATCTTTTAGAGATTTATAGATGCCGTTATATACAATGTTTGTCTTTTCCCCAATCTTTTTGGCAATTATTATTTCATGTGGCGAGGTCACTTCCAACCAGCAATTTGAATTGCTTAAAAGTTTACATATCCCCAATAGTGGGTTTGTTTTTACTGAGTAAGAGATTATATGATTGGTCCAATATCTATTGAAGCTATCCTTGAAAAAATTTAGATTCCTTAGTATGGCATCTGAAGAAAATATAAAAAAAGGGGAAGGAGTATCAGGTAGAATTTTCTTAATTACTTCTTTATAAAATTGAAGATTCATAATTGTCCGGTGTCAGAACTAGTGGGACAGGAGAGCGGAAAAAATAAGGTATAACTCCCGGTCAAAACTCTGATTAAATCAGGAAGATCAAGGAGCAGACCATGACCGAAGAAAAAGTATCCGTGGA
>JAVEVB010000001.1:0-250890 GCA_034005265.1 Lentimicrobium sp. | reverse complement strand
AATTGCCACTTCCCTTTTGGGTTGACCAACCAGCCATGGAATAAGCGAGGGTATCTTCATATTGAAAAGCACTTACCCATTGTTCCTGCTTGTTGCTATCGGCAAGAATGGCCATTGCTTTAAGCCTGCATTCATTATTAACCCCTCCTGTACCGGCTGTATCTTCGCACCAATAACACAAACCACTGATAAAAAAGTCCTCATCAGGGGTTATTACCAGATCGTAAGGTTGATTATAGCCAATATAAGGGTTGTTGGTGGTGGTGGCATAAGGTTCTATCCAAAGCGCTTCACCCAAGTGGTTCAATCTAAAAAGATGGATTCTGGGATTGTTTGTAGAGGCTTGGTATCCCTGGGTTAACATGACATAACCTCCATCATTTAACTGCTGAATTTCAGTACCCCAATCCGGCTGCCCATCTGTACGAAACACCTTGCACCATTCCAGATCACCACAGGCATTGTGTTTGGTGATGCCTATATCATTCACCGTATAGCGATCATGACTGCCGCATACAATAAATCCCCCATCGGCAGTTGGTTCAATATAACCCGGATAATTCAGATTACCAAGTCCTGTGCCTGGACCGCCAATTGTTATTTCGTATAATGGATATCCGTTGATATCGGTTTTTATAATCCAGCCACGGGTATCAGGAAAAAAGTGATATGACCCAAGTATAAGATAGCCACCATCATAAGTTTCATTTAGATTTCGGAAGGTTTCTCGCCTATTGGTGATACCAAATTTACGCTCCCACTTCTGTGAAAAACAAAATTGATTGCTTATTAAAAGAACTATTATTAGCAATTTTCGCATGAGTATTTGTTTTTAAGCAAGAAAACCGGATAAAAATCCGGTTTTCTTGAAAGTTAAAGTTAGCGTGAAATGATGACATTGGCATTGCTAATATACCTGCTCCCGGATACTATCCCAATAATGTAATTCCCAGGTTTAAAGTTTCGGGTATCGAGTATGATTTGGTCAAATTGGCGTCCGAGGTTTTGGTTATAAATCCTTCTGCCTGATTCGTCAATTACCTCTATAATTGCCGGATAATTACCGGCACCGGTATTGTACTCTATTGTGAGAAATTGGTTGGCAGGATTTGGATAAACCTTCAAAGAAGTAGCTTTAAAACTATCAGGCTTAGCCTTCGGTTTCTTTAACCCGGCACTTTTTGTTAAATCGGTGCTCAGGTAAGGTTCATTATACTCAAGCAGATTGTGTGCCACCATAATACTTCTGGCAGCAGAAGAAACAGTGTTGGATGGGCTTTGAACGAAATTAGTTAAATATTCTGAGTGTTCCTCCGCAATAACCGGATTTTGAACTATCCATTGCATAAAGGCCATTTGTTCATTATAATCTGTAATATCATGGCCAACGAGTATTATTTCACCAGGAACGGAAGCCAACCTATTAATAGCAGCGGTTGTGTCTCCGGCTTCTAACCATAACCATGCCTGCTGCATTAACGATTGGGCACTGCCATCGGCAGCAAGCAATGCCATTAGTGTATCAATCAGCACTGACATGGTATCAGTAAGTGAGGAAGACAACAAACGGTTAAACCCGTAGTTATAAAACTGCATGTCCATGCCCCTTTTTGCTTCCATCAGCTCTTTAGCTGAAAGTACAAACACCCCCTCAAGAATTTCATCCCTCATGTATTCCGGCATGGGATCAAGGCGCATATCAATTTCCTGCATTATGGTTCCCGATTTTGCACTGTGGGGGTTGGCTACCATAATATCGCGCAGCATCGCATTGTTGAGTAATACTTCACGGTTGATGGAAGACTTAAGGACTGTGTCAGAGACATATGGATAGTAATTTGTAAATCCTTCCGCCCCCCCGGCGATGCCGTGACATGGCTTTGTTTTCATTTTGGTTGATGGTTTAAATTGTTAAAAAAGCACCACCCACCCCACTTGTCGTTTCAAAATTACAATAACCAAAGATTAATATTTAATAGCTTCAGTTGCAGCCCTAAGCTATCTGACAATTGTACCTATCCCGGGGTATAAATATTATCCTGGCAAACATTTAAAGGATGCAATCCTTAAGTGGGCTAAAGTAAAAACTATTTTTCATATTCACAAGATGGATGGAAAATATTTTCCATAAGCAACATTGCCATAAAACAGCATTTCAACACCTCCTTCCATGGAAGACCAATGGTTCAATACTCAACCAGGCGAAATATAGGATAACCGGGACAGTAACATGAAAAAACTAAAGAAATGGCAAACTGTAGAACCATTCACTCCTGATTTCCTCCCTAAAAGGGCGCTACCAAAACACCTGAAAAAAAATATTCCCCAAATATTTGTACAGTTTGAAAAAAATTATCTATTTTTGCACACCTTTTAAAAGGAAACTGTCCGATGGTGTAACGGTAGCACAAGAGATTTTGGTTCTCTCGGTCTAGGTTCGAACCCTGGTCGGACAACATTAAAACAATCACCCCGTTGCGTAACTACGCGCGTACTCAATGGTGAAACTAAGTTGAGGGGACTGTATTGTCCCCTCTTTTATTACATAACAATGAAATGATCGACAAAGACGCTATCTTGAGAGAGGTTGAATCAGTACTACAAGGTACCGATAAATTTGTGGTCGAAATCCGGGTTAAATCCGGAAACCGGATTATGGTATTGCTCGACAGCGATACCAGCATTGCCATTGAGGACTGCATTGCGGTAACCCGCCACATTGAATCGGTGTTTGATCGCGAAACCGAAGATTACGACCTCACTGTTTCCTCTTCGGGTATTGACCAGCCATATAAAATGCTGAGGCAATACACCAAAAACATCGGACGTGATGTTGAAGTAACATTTTCTGATGGAACTGTTTTTACCGGCAAGCTTATGGCCGCCGATGAGGACAAAATATCTGTTTACCGCAAAACAAAGGTCAAGAAGGTGGAAACGGAAGAAACCAAAGAAATTCCGTTTGCTGAAATCAAACATACCAAAGAGGTCATCTCTTTCAAAAATCAATAATCATCCAATTCACAGAACACCTTAACCCATGGAACATATCAATTTAGTCGAAACCTTCTCCGAATTCAAGGAGTTTAAAAACATCGACCGCGAAACCATGATGCGCATCATTGAAGATGTATTCCGCCACATGCTCACGAAAAAATATGGCTCGGATGAAAACTTCAATGTGATTGTCAATATTGACAAAGGAGACCTTGAAATCTGGCGCAACAGGGAAATCGTTGAGGACGATGATGTTGAAGATGAGAACCAACAGATTGGGTATTCCGAAGCCATTAAAATTGAGCCTGACTTTGAAGTGGGTGAAGAAGTTTCGGAAGAAATTCACATGAAAGATTTCGGCCGCAGGGAAATTCTCACCATCAGGCAAAACCTGATGGCTAAAATACAGGAGTACGAAAAAGACAATATTTTCAAAAAGTACAAAGAAAAAATTGGTGACATCATCACAGGTGAAGTCTATCAGGTATGGAAAAAAGAAATTCTTGTACTTGATGATGAATATATTGAACTAACCCTGCCCCGTTCAGAGCAAATCCCTTCAGATTTTTACCGCAAGGGCGACACCATCAGGGCGGTAGTTTCAAAAGTGGATATGCGTAACAATACGCCGGTAATTATCCTTTCGAGGACATCACCCGTATTTTTGGAGCGGTTGTTTGAGCAGGAAGTTCCTGAAGTTTATGACGGATTGATTACCATCCGTAACATCGTAAGGGTTCCGGGCGAACGCGCCAAAATTGCCGTTGAAAGTTATGACGACCGCATTGACCCTGTTGGAGCCTGTGTGGGTATGAAAGGTTCACGCATCCACGGCATTGTCAGGGAATTGCGCAACGAAAACATTGACGTTATCAATTTTACAGGAAATTCATCCCTGTATATTTCCCGTGCACTCAGCCCGGCCAAAATATCATCCATTACCTTGAATGAAGGAGATAAACGTGCCGATGTTTTCATGAAACCCGATCAGGTTTCATTGGCCATTGGCAAAGGTGGTTACAACATTAAACTGGCCAGCAGACTTACCGGCTACGAAATTGATGTTTACCGCGATACCGATTTTGACAATGAAGACGTTGATATTCAGGAATTCAATGATGAAATCGATCAGTGGATCATTGATGAATTCAAGTCCATTGGATGCGACACAGCCAGGAGCGTGCTTGATTTAAGTATTGAGGAACTCGTAACCCGCACCGACCTTGAAGAAGAAACCATCAAAGAGGTGGTAAGGATTCTAAAAGCTGAATTCGAGTAGAAAAATTTGTTGCAAAATCATTATTCACTCGGATAAATCCGGAATATTAAGGGTTTGAATAGCATAATTAGCGTAATTTTACAGAAATTCCGCAGCAGCAAGCGGAATATAACATCAAACAACAATATGTCAGAAGTAAGTAAGAGCATACGACTCGGGAAAGCAGCTCAGGAGTTTAATGTCGGGGTTCCAACCATCGTCGAGTTCCTTCACAAAAAAGGAATCAAGGTTGACAACACTCCAAACACTAAACTTGCACCTGAAGTTTACTCCTTGCTGATGAAAGAGTATCAATCGGAGAAGAATGTAAAAGAGGTCTCTAAAAAGATTGAACTTGAATACACTCAGCATAAAACCATTTCAATCACCGACAAGCAAAAGCCGGCCGAGGAAGATGTGGAAACGGATACAAGTGAAGACTTGTTCATCCGGAATATGCCAGTGGATAACGCAAGTGTGAAGCAACCCAAAGCCCAACCTGAGCCGGCCGAAGTTCCTGCACCTGAGCCTGAAACAAAAGAAGTAGTTAAGGAAGAAGTAACCGAAGTTCCGTCTGAGCCGGAAAAAGAGGTTACTCCTGAAAAGGAAACCATTGCTGAGCCTGAAAAGCCTGCAGAAAAAACGCCCGTAGCTGAACCAGAAGAAATTGTAGCACCTGCTGCCCAAACTCCTGAGCCTGTTGAAGTTGCCCCGGCACCCGAACCTACCACAGAAACACCTGCTGCAGAAGAAACCCCTTCAGCACCAGAGCCGGAAGAAACACCAGCACCAGCACCAGCACCAGTATCAACCGGGTCAAACCTGAAAGTGCTTGGTAACATTGATCTCGATCAGTTTAAAAAGCCGTCAAAAAAAGGAAAAGATCCGAAAAAGAAACCTGCATCAGACAAAACAAAAGAAGCAAAACCAACCGCCAAAACGGAAAGCCCAGTCGCTGAGAAAGTTACTGAAGAACCCGCTGTTGAAAAACCGGTTGAAACTGAAACCAAAGAATCACCTGCAGCAGGACAACCCGTTGAAACACCTCCAGCCGCTGAAGCTCCGAAAAAACCTGAAACCAAAGAACCTGAAGCTAAGGTTGAAAAGGAATCAAACTTCCTGAAAACCCAGGTAAGAAAACTCGAAGGCCCCACCATTCTGGGCACGATGATATTGCCAGAGCCACGTAAGTCGGAACCCAAGAAGCCAGTAGCCTCATCCTCTGACGATTCATTGAAATCGAAAAAGAAAAAACGGAAACGCATTAAGAAAGTCGGTGAAAGCACCCCAACTGGTGATAAACCAAACACACCTGGCACCCAGGGACCAGGCCGCCAGTCTGGCACACCAGGTAAAGGAAGACCTGCCCCACACAAAAAAGGCGGACAGAGAAATGATCCACCCAAAGTGGAACTTACCGATGAAGATATCCAGAAACAGATTAAAGAAACCCTGCAGCGCTTAAGTGCAGGCGGGAAATCCAAGACCTCGAAACACCGTCGTGAGAAACGCAGTATCGCCAGCCAGCATATGGCAGAAGATGCCCTACGCCGCGAAGAAGAACAGAAGTCAATCATGGTGGCTGAATTCGTTACAGCCAATGAGCTGGCCAATCTGATGGATGTTCAGGTAAACCAGATTATTTCCACCTGCTTGTCATTGGGACTGTTCGTCTCTATCAACCAACGACTGGATGCAGAAACCATTGTTGTAGTGGCCGATGAATTCGGTTACTCAGTCAAATTTATTGGCGTTGAGGATATCGACACCCATGCGGAAGAAGCCGAACAGGAAAATCCGGAAGATCTGCTGCCACGTGCACCTATTGTTACGGTGATGGGACATGTTGACCACGGTAAAACTTCCCTGCTCGACTTTATCAGAAAAGCCAACGTAATTGCTGGTGAAGCCGGAGGAATTACACAGCACATCGGCGCTTATGAAGTTAAGCTTGATAGTGGCAAGAAAATTACTTTCCTCGACACACCGGGTCACGAAGCGTTTACCGCTATGCGTGCCAGGGGTGCAAAAATCACCGATATCGTAATTATTGTAATTGCTGCCGACGACACGGTGATGCCTCAAACCATTGAAGCCATCAACCATGCTCAGGCTGCAGGTGTACCTATTGTATTTGCCATCAATAAAATTGATAAAGCCAACGCCAATACTGAAAAAATCAGGGAGGAATTGTCGAAACGCAATATTCTGGTTGAAGACTGGGGTGGAAAATACCAGAGTCAGGAAATATCTGCCAAAAAAGGTGTAAACATAGACTTGTTGCTTGAAAAAGTATTGCTGGAAGCAGAAATGCTCGATTTGAAGGCAAATCCTGACAAAACAGCCACCGGTACAATTCTTGAATCATCACTTGACAAAGGCCGTGGATATGTAGCTAAAATTCTTGTTCAAACCGGAACCTTAAAATCGGGAGACCTCGTTATTGCGGGTACCACCATCGGAAAGGTTAAAGCCATGTACAACGAGCGGAATACCCCAATAAAATCGGCCGGGCCAAGTACGCCTTTACTACTGTTGGGATTAAATGCTGCCCCACAGGCTGGAGATACTTTTAAGGTAATGACCGACGAGCGCGAAGCCAAAAATATTGTGGCAAAACGCCAGCAATTGCAACGTGAGCAGGGCATCAGGACACAAAAACACATTACCCTCGACGAAATCGGCCGCCGTATTGCCATTGGCGATTTTAAAGAATTGAATGTAATTGTAAAAGGTGATGTTGACGGATCAGTTGAGGCTCTTTCGGATTCCTTGCTGAAACTTTCAACACCTGAAGTCCAGGTAAACATCATCCACAAATCGGTGGGTGCAGTTACTGAAAGTGATGTATTGCTGGCCTCAGCCTCCAACGCGATTATCGTTGGATTCCAGGTGCGTCCTACACTCAGTGCCCGCAAACTTGCTGAGCAGGAGCAGATTGATGTACGAACTTACTCCATCATCTACACCGCCATCAACGAAATCAAAACAGCCATCGAAGGGATGCTTTCACCCGATATTGAAGAGAAAATTCTCTGCAACATCGAAGTGCGTGAAGTCTTCAAAATTACGAAAGTGGGCACGGTTGCCGGCTGTATGGTATTGGATGGAAAAGTTCACCGGAATACAAAAATCCGTATCATCAGGGATGGAATTGTTGTCCACACCGGATCACTCGGATCACTTAAGCGTTTCAAAGACGACGTTAAAGAGGTTTCGGCAGGTTATGAATGCGGCCTGAACATTGAGAACTTCAACGATATCAAAGAAAGAGACATCATTGAAGGTTATGAAATTGTTGAGACCAAACGTAAATTGTAAATGATCTGAGGTTTAAGAATATCCAACCTCACCGCATAAAATAAAAGCCTTCCCATTGCCGGGAAGGCTTTATAATTTACAGGAACCTGATCTCTATTGCAGTTTCCCTGCAATCTTATCAAAGGCATCAAAACGGGTTTGAACATCTTTCCAGTTTACTTTTTTCCAGAAACTATCAATATAGTCCGCCCTTTTGTTCTGATAATTCAGATAATAGGCATGTTCCCATACGTCAAGTGCAAGAATAGGATAGCCACGTCTATCCGAAATATCCATCAAGGGATTGTCCTGATTGGCGGTTGATGTAATAAAAAGCTCCTTTGTTTTCAAATCCACGGCAAGCCAGGCCCACCCTGAACCAAAACGGGTTTTGGCAGCCTCAGTCATCTCTTTTACAAAACCTTCATAGCTCCCAAAAGAATTGATGATGTGCTTCAGCAAGATTCCTGAAGGCTCTCCCCCACCCTCAGGTGAAAGATTTGACCAATAGATAACGTGGTTGAAATAGCCGCCTGCATTGTTGCGCACGGTGGCCGATTGTTCAGAAATCCCGGAGAATATTTCGTACATCGACATTTTCTCCATCTTACTATTTGCTATGGCTTTCTTGAAATTGTTGAAATAGCCACGATGGTGCTTATCATAATGCAGTTCCACCGTCATTTTGTCAATCACAGGTTCCAGAGCACTATAACTATATGGCAATGCAGGAAAAGTCGTTTCTGCGGCCGGCATAAACCAATCCTCTGCTTTTCCGGTAAATGCTTCACTAACTGCTGTTGCGGAAAGTGTGGCGGTTTCTTTAGAAACATCAACAGTTTTCTTGATGTTCGACGATTTATCTTTTGATTGTGATTTTGAAGTCATTGTCTTCTGAGCCAGAAGATTGCCAGGAAGTAACATTGTTCCGGACATAAATAACATTGCAATAAAAATGTTTTTCATGATAATTTGAATTTTGAAGGTTAAAAAAAACCGAACGGCAAAACCGTTCGGTAAATTAAACAATTAAAAAGTGCATTGGGTTGTTATTTCAGTGCATTTTTATAATTCTCAGCTACTTTTGCCCAGTTAATCAGATTCCAGAAGGCAGAGATATAGTCGGGGCGACGGTTCTGATACTTAAGATAATAGGCATGTTCCCATACATCCAGACCCATAATTGGTGTACCCTGGCAATCATGCACATCCATAAGTGGGTTATCCTGATTTGGTGATGAGCAAACACTCAGGCTATTGTCAGCTTTAACGCATAGCCATGCCCAACCACTTCCAAAACGAGTTGCTGCGGCATCGTTGAATTTGGTTTTAAACTCATCAAAAGATCCAAACTTTTTATTAATGGCATCAGCCAGTTCAGCTGTTGGCGCTCCGCCACCGTTTGGGCTCAACACCTCCCAAAACAAATTGTGGTTAAAAAATCCACCACCGTTGTTTCGCACAGCAACCGGGGCTTTGCTCACCTGAGCAAAAATTTCTTTGAGGCTTTTATTTTCAAGATCGGTACCTTGAACAGCAGCTATAAATTTATCGAAATAGGCTTTATGATGTTTCGTATGATGGATTTCCATCGTCATACGGTCAATATGTGGCTCTAAAGCATCGTAAGCATATGGTAATGCCGGGAATTCAAAAGTCATTGTATTTCCTCCTTGTTTTAACGTTAAGATTCATTATTTAGATTCAATATAAATAACGTTCAGAGAGAGATTTTGTTTAATCAGATGGAAAGATAACTTTAATGCTGCATAGCAACAGAAGGAGTTGAGCAGAAATTGTTATTCCACTCACATTTATCTATTAGAGTAACAATTACTACCTGAGAGTTTAATCGGCATTACAAATGCCGCTTAGCCGTGATTTTGCTTAAATTAAGTGAATGATCAACTTTAATGCAGACTGGTCGCAGATGGAGCTGAGCGGAATTTGTAATTCCGCTCACATTAATCTGTTAGAATAACAATTACTGCTTAAGTGGTCAAGCGGCATTGCAAATGCCGTTTAGCCCTGATTTTATTAAATCGAATGTTTGGATAAACTAAATGCTGCTTGGTCATGACCTGCGTTCAGAGAGAGATTTTGTTTAATCGGATAGAATAACAACTTTAATACGGCTTAGTCAAAGATAGAACTCAAGGGAATTTGTAATACCACTCACTTTTATCGAATTGAATTACTAAAATTCAACAATGCTTCAAGCGGCATTACAAATGCCGCTTAGCCATGTTTTTGTTTAATCGGATGGAATAACAACTTTAATGCGGCGTAGTCATGATCTGCCTTACAGATCAGAATTCCACAGAAATCTTCAGATTCAACTGTCGTGGCGTAAGGTAATTTGGAACACCGTATTGGCGATTGTTCACATCTTTAACCCAGGTATAGGAGATGGTATTGTTCACCTGAAGAAGGTTAAGCACCTCGGCACTGATCCAGATGTTGTTGATGTATTTTCGCCAGAGGGCGGGTTTGCGGTCGGGATTTGCGCTTTGGGAAATATCTCCTACTATTTGTTTGGAGAAGCCAATATCCACCCGACGGAATGAAGGCATTCGTTTGGCATTCCTAGCCCGGGGAACTCCTGGAGGGCTAAACGGAATTCCTGTGCCAAACAGGACGTTCAGGTGCATTTTAAAGGTCGGGTTTCGGGGCAGATAATCCTGAAAAAACAATCCAAAGGTCAGTAACTGATCGGTTGGCCTGGGCATATAACCACGCTCTGCAGTAACACTATCCACAACTATATTATTCGTTGTATATCCGGGAACGATAAGTATACCATCACTATTGAAGTAATCAGTATAAAAATCGCCTTCCAGATCTTCACGAGTCTGCATCAACGACAGGCTTGCCCAGGATTCAATGCCTTTAACAAACTCACCGTTAACTTTAAGATCAATACCTGCGGCATATCCTTTTGCCATATTTTGGGCAAAGTACCGGATGCGCACATTGTCCACTTCATAGGGCACAAGATTGGTCAGATATTTATAATAGGCTTCACCAACAAATTTAAACGGGCGACCCCAGGCCCTGAAATTCAGATCGGAACCGGCTACAATATGATAAGAACTCTGTGCTTTCAAATCTTCATTGATGGTACCATCTTTTGCCCTGAGTTCTCTGTAAAACGGAGGCTGATGATAAACCCCGGCAGTCAGACGAAAAAGTATATCTGTTTCCCAGGATGGCTTAATGGATACGCCTCCTCGTGGGCTGATCACCAATTGATCATTCAGATCCCAATAATTCGCCCGAACACCAAAGTTAAAGCCTAGTTGTCCAGCGCTAATTTCTTTAACATCGTTATACTGGGCAAAACCTGTAACCCGGTTTGAATTCAGGGTTATGCTGGTATGCACCACATCCTGAAGGACGATATCTGCCTGGCTGAACTGATTACCGGCCACACCGGGTATACCGCCGGCGTAAGGCAAGGTGTAACCTGCCGAATCATTCATGTTCCATTCATTGAGCATGTCGTCAATCAACTCCCGTTGATATTTTACACCCCACTGAAATGTTTTGCTACCCCGTTCATGAATACCGCGATGTTCTACATTCAACACAGTTGCATGGAGGTAATTTCGTGCATGGTTCAAATAAGTTCCAACACCTTTGGTATCAATGGCCTGCCCATAGGTATCACTTCCAGCGTCGCGTTCAAGTTCACCAATCCAGTACTGCCCCATAATGTCAAACGTTTCACTTTCGTGGGTTTGAAATGCAGAAACAATCATTTTCAGCGAAAGATCTTTGCGGGGCTTAAAGGTGGTGGTAAAAGCTCCCATGTAGTTGTTGAAACGGTCCACCTCTTTTCCTTCAAAATAAACCCTGAGTTGTAGTGCTTCATTAATGTTTCCAAAACTGGTGGTTCGATCGGTCGGTTCAAGGGAATATGAATTTCTGGCATAATTTCCCAGAAAGGAAAATTCAAGTTTGGGGTTTACCTCATAAAGCAACATGGTTTGCAAATCAGTAAACGAAGGCTGATAATCTCCCTGGGTTTCCAGTCCTTTAAGAATATATTGGTTTGACTTTTGCCTGAAACCCATAAGATACATGAACTTACGATCGCGGGTGGAGCCTTCCAGGTGCATTGAAGCACCCAATAAACTGGCACTCACACTTCCCTGGGTCTTGGTAGGCCGCTTATACCGTATATCAAGTACCGATGAAAGTTTATCACCGTAACGGGATTCAAATCCGCCTGCAGAGAACAATATGGAAGCCACCATATCCGAATTAAGGAAACTCAGCCCTTCCTGCTGGCCCGACCGGACCAGAAAAGGACGATAAATCTCCACATCGTTGACGTAAACCAGGTTTTCATCATAGTTTCCGCCACGAACTGAATACTGAGAACTAAGTTCATTGTTTGAAGTAACACCGGGGAGGGTTTTAAGCAAGGCCTCAATACCTCCGGAAGCACTTGGTATCATGCCGGCAAGTTTAGGATCGATCGGGCTGAGGTTTGTTGATCTGATTTGACGGTCTTCGACAACAAAATCAGGAAGTTCGGTAACAACTGCTTTAAGTTTTCGCTTCAATTCATAACGCTTTCCTGGTGAAAGGTTAAGACTTACAGATTGCGTGGCATAACCAATGGAAGAAATCATCAATACAAGATCCCGGCTGGCAGGTATTTTTAATGTAAAGGTACCATCATCGCGGGTGACTGCGCCTCCTGGCTGCCCCTTAATGGCAATATTCACCAAACCGAGGGGATGATTATTTTCATCAGTAATGCGGCCAATCACTTCGGCAAATTCCTGGGCATTCAATTGCAAACCATAGAAGATGGCAAACAGAAAAAGGACCAAAAAACGTTTAATCGTATCTATTCCTGACATAACGCGTTCATCAATAATCAGTCTTTTCGTTTAAAATCACCACGTTTCCAGGCCTTAATAAATTCAGCCCAGGCGAACGGATTAAAAACAGATATAGGTTGAGCCTGTCCCCGATAGTACAACTTACTCACCTGGTTATCCATATAATTCCGGTAATTCATACTACCGTCCATAGGCATAGCCCTTGCCCGTTCGCGTATTTCCATTCTGTCAAGGTTTTTCTGTGCGATAGTAAGGTCATCATCAGGAATTTTATCCCACACAAAAGCATGACGAAACTGCTCCGGCGTTGGCCACGGGTATATAACGGTTTCTTTGAGTAATATTGTATCGTGAGTCATAATATGCACCAATGAATAGCGGTTTGAAGCCAGGGTATCGGGAATGCTGTAAGCCCCTTTTTTGAAACCCATAGCAGAAAACTGGATAACGTCACCCTTACGGGCTACCAAAGAAAAAAAACCATAAAAATCGCTGGTAGTTCCACGATTGGTTCCTTTGACTTTAATATTTACGTAAGGAACCGCCTGCAAACTATCGCTGGCCACCACCATACCAGAAAACTGCACCAAATCAGCATCTACACGTTGTGCAAATAGCCTGGTTCCTGACAGCAGGGTTAAGACGATGATTAAAGTGCGGAATTTGATCATGGTTGACCGCAAATATACTACTAAAAGCATTGCTCCGAAGATGCCGTGTCCGTTTTAAAAGCACAAAAAAAGCTGCTGCACCAGGCAACAGCTCTATATATCTTAAATAAAGACCTAATAATTAGCGTTTAAGGAAACCTTTGGCACGGGCTGCTTTCAACGTTGCTGTGATGCCATTTTTGCTAATGGTACGGATAGCTGCGGCTGAAACCTTCAGCGTAATCCATTGATCTTCTTCGGGGATGTAAAACCTTTTTACCTGCAGGTTAGGATAGAACCTACGCTTGGTCTTTATATTGGAGTGTGAAACATTGTTTCCAACGATCATTCCTTTTCCGGTAATTTCACAAATTCTTGACATGACGATGAATTATCAGTGTTTTATATTTTTTCGGTTTGCAAAGGACGTAATTTTTTTTTGATTACGCAACATAAACCTGAGAAAAATTTCATCAAAATTCACACGAGGCATAATACCTTGATATTCTATTCACTACCCAATAAATAAACCCATTCGTGTTTCCTGATGCCAACCACTAATCAACTATTTCGAAGGTGCTATCATGGACTGCCAAACTATGTGCTGGCAGGTGTTTCACCATCAGGCAGCCATCATGCAGAACACTCGCTATCAAATTATTATTGATAAAACTACCTTACTTACTCATTTGCTGAAATTATGGGACAGAAGTCTGCTTTTATTGGCCCAACAACAATATTGTTAGAAAATGATCAATAATTCCCGGCCAAAAACCTTTCACTATTCCAAAAATTCATGTAGGTTTGAGGCCTTATAAAACAACGCCCAAAATGAACCAGAATTTCGATCCACGAAAAAACTACCAAAAGACAAAAGAAGCTGCCGGATACCAGAACCGGGCGGAATCCACTCAGGAAACCTATAACCGGATTGGATTTATGTCGGGCCTTGAGGTACATCAGCAACTTAAAACCAAAGAAAAACTTTTCTGCCATTGTCCGGCCGGAGTTTATCAGAAACCCAATGTGTTTGACGCTGAAGTTATCCGTCATATGCGGCCTACCCTCAGCGAACTGGGGGAATATGATGGCACCGCACTTATGGAGTTTAAAACCCGGAAAAACATCATCTACCGACTAAAAAATGAGACCACCTGCACCTATGAAGTTGATGATACGCCACCTTTTCCACTGAACCGCGAAGCACTTGAAATTGCCATTGAAATTTCCTTACTGTCAAAGCTCAATATTGTTGGCGAAGTTCACATTACCCGGAAGCAATACCTGGATGGCAGCATCCCCACAGGGTTTCAACGCACCGCAATTATTGGTGTGGAAGGTGAAATTCCCTTGAAGCACAAAAAAGTCCGTCTAATTCAACTCAGCCTGGAAGAAGATTCCTGCCGTGAAGTTTCTGACATCGGGCACACCCGCATTTACCGCACTGACCGGCTCGGAATGCCGCTGATTGAAACTGTGACCTATCCTGAGATGGTCAACCCCGATGAAGTAAAAGAAGCCTGTGACTATATCCGCTTCCTGAACCGCAGCACCGGGAAAGTAAGAACTGGCATTGGTGCCGGAAGACAGGATGTGAATGTAAGTTGCCGGGGCGGTTCCAGGGTTGAAATAAAAGGAGTAGCACATACCCGCTGGATTCCAGAACTGACCCACATTGAATGCTTCAGGCAATGGTCATTGCTTATGCTCCGCGACCGCCTGGTAAAAGAGATCCCCAATCACAAAAACTGGCACCTCAGTTCAATCGCTATTGATTACCATGATTTCAATTTCATTTATGGTCCTCTTAAAAACGCCAAAGACAATAAGTTTCAGTTTATTGCCATAAACCTTCCGGGATTTAAAGGGACCTTGTCACATTTCACCCAACCGGGAAAAATGTTTGCCAACGAACTTACGGAACGGCTCAAGGTAATTGCCTGCCTTGAAATGCCCAACATGATACACAGCGAAACTTTTGAACAGGATATTCCTGCAAAAGACTGGGAATCCATAACTAATCTGCTTAAATCATCAGCCAGCGATGCGCAGTTACTCATATGGGGACCGGAAGAGGACATAAAAACTGCACTCGAAACCATTGAAGAGCGCTGCCTGATGGCATTTGAAGGCATCCCGAATGAAACCCGTAAATCATTTGAAGACGGAACCACCATTTTTGAGCGCGTACTTCCCGGAGCCGACCGTATGTACCCCGATACCGACAGCGCACCTATTCCGCTTGAAGACACTACCATTGAGCGTCTGGGCAGCAACCTGCCACAGGAAGTCATTGACCGGTATCATATTATGAAAGACTGGGGCATACCCGAAGACACCTACACCTATATTTTCAAAAAAGATTTATTCCCATTAATCGAAAACATCGTTAATGATCTGGGCTACAAGCCTTCCTTTGTCGGTACACTTTTTGGGCATAAGCTTAAATTTGTAGAAGGGCACTCCAAACCAGCGGCGGAATTCTCGTACCGCATTGTTTACGGAATGCTGAAATTCATCAGAGACAAAGGCCTCACACCGGAAATTGCCTGGCTGATGTTGCCTCATGTTTATGAGCATCCAAAACTTGATTTTGAATCGGTACTTACCAGCATCAAATTTAAAAAAGTTGCCAAAGAACAATTATTTAACAGTGTGCCTTTCCTGAAGTCGAAGTTTGCCGAGATACAACATTCGGACAAAGAGGGCAACGAAAAAGACTGGATTATGGGGCAGTTGCGCAAAATGGCCATCGGAAACGTTAGCCTTAACGAACTCGCCGCCAGTCTTTAACAGTTTCAAGGAATTTTAATTCAATCAGAAAAAAGAACAAAATGGCTGACGATATTTTTCAGGGATATAAAGGTGACACATTAGAAGTACTCAAAAAATTCAATGTAAGGGTTTGGGGACAAGCCGAAGTAGCCACCACCAGGGGCTTGTTTAAGGGAACCATACTGCCAAGGTCAGAAAACGATGATGACCAGCACATTGTAATGAAGATTGCCACCGGGTATAATGTGGGCCTCGACATTTCGACTATAAAGGAAATGAAGGAAACCGGCTATAAAAAAGCCAATTACAAAATTCCCGAGAAGGAGTTTCCTTATACTCAGGGTTTACCAAAAGTCAAACTCATAGGAACCGGAGGCACCATTGCCTCAAGACTTGATTACCGAACCGGTGCAGTTATCCCGGCCTTTTCTCCCGGTGAATTATACGGAGCTGTGCCTGAACTTGCCGACATCTGTAACCTCACTACCGAAAAAGTGTTTGCCGTGTTCAGCGAAAATATGGCTCCGGAGAATTACCGTAAACTCGCCATTGCCATCGGCAAAGAAATTGAAAACGGCGTAGATGGCATTGTTATCGGCCATGGTACTGACACCCTGCACCACACGGCTGCTGCCCTAACCTACATGGTCCAAAACCCACCAGTGCCCATTGTGTTAGTAGGCTCTCAAAGATCATCTGACCGACCGAGTTCAGACGCGGCACTTAACCTTATGCACGCATGCACCACAGCCGGACACGGAGATATTGCCGAGGTGATGGTTTGCATGTTTGGCCCAACCAGCGATGAATACGGATTCCTGCACCGCGGAACGAGGGTTCGGAAGATGCACTCTTCATACCGCTCAACCTTCCGCACCATTGGCGACACGCCCCTGGCGACCGTTACCCGCAAAGGTGTGGAGCCCATCAAAAAAGAATACAACCACCGTCGCAAGGACAGAAATGTAACCATTCTCCCCTATTTCGAGGAAAAAGTGGCCATTGTTTATTACTACCCCAATATGCAACCCGACATCATTGACTCGCTGGTAGAAAACGGTTACAAGGGTATAGTGATTGCAGGTACCGGACTGGGACATGTAAACAAACCAATCTATCCGGCCATTGAGCGTGCCCATGCTGCAGGTGTGCATATGTACATGACAGTGCAAACCCTTTGGGGATATGCGCATATGTTTGTGTATGATACTGGTCGCGACTTAATGGCAAAAGGCATAGTACCTGCGGCAAACATGTTGCCCGAAGCGGCTTACATCAAGCTTGGCTGGGTGCTGGGCCAGACCAACGACCCGGAGGAAGTCAAACGCATGATGCTTACCCCTATAAATGATGAAATTACGCCCCGGGAACCTTACAACGGATATTTAATTTATCAGGGCGGAGTTCCTGAGACTGAAGAGTTTATCCGGAAAGTGCGCAAGTAAAAACGTACAAACCCGTAAATTACGCTTAATCCCCGATTTACCTGAAATCCGCTTCAGGTAAATTGCTGTACCTTTGCACCTGCAATTACATTTACTTTAAGCTTACCACAATGATCAGACCTTTTCTAGTGCTTATATCCTGTGCTTTCTATTTCCAGACAAAAGCACAGGACACCCTCACCGTGATGCAATACAATATGCTTAATTACGGGAATTACACTTCTTATTGTACTTCGGACAACAACAACCACGAACAAAAGGACATCTACCTCAGAACCATCCTGAATTTCGTTAACCCGGACATTTTCACGGTAAACGAAATGAGTGAATATGAGTTTTATCACAATCGCATCCTTACCGATGTTTTGAACACAAATGAAAAAGACTACTACAACAAGGCAGAAATTACCAACATTGCCGGATCTTACATCATCAACGGCCTGTTCTATGATTCGCGCAAATTTGTTCTTCATTCGCAATACGTAGCACAATCTTATGTACGGGACATTAATGTTTATAAACTCTATTACAGACATTCCTCTCTTGCCCAGGGCGACACCACCTATTTAAACTGCATTGTTGCTCATCTGAAATCCAGCACGGGAAGCAGCAACGAGCAATCGCGTGCTACCATGGCCAGCAACACATTAAATTGGTTAAAAAACAATATGCCCCCGGGGAACTATTTATTGATGGGCGATTTCAACTTATATTCTTCAGACGAGGCTGCCTATCAATATTTTATCAATCCCTTACCAGCAACAGAAGATTACAAATTCTATGATCCAATCAACAAGCCTGGCGATTGGAATAATGATGCGTCCTTTGCCGCATGGCATACCCAATCGGTTTCAGGTTCGGGAACAAGCTGCCAGGCAAGCGGTGGTATGGATGACCGCTTTGACTTTATCCTTGCTTCCGAAACAATTATGCAGGGCACCGCAAATGTGCGTTATATCCCTGACACATATAAAGCCTTGGGCCAGGATGGACTACATTTCAACAAATCGATAACTGATTCACCTCAAAACAATACCGTCCCCAATGATGTGCTGAATGCGCTTGGTGCGAACTCCGACCACCTGCCCATAATCCTGAAATTGCAGGTAAAAGCCGGACCTACAGGCATAAGAAACGCCATAGCCAATATAAATAATGCTGAAATACAATATTGGGGCAATGAACATTTTCTCCGGATAAACTCATCCAAAGATCAGCAGATACAAGCAACAATTGTTAGCTTAACCGGGAATGTCATCAGCAGCGAAACGGCTTACCTCTTTTCCGGAAACAACAAACTCAAACTGAACACAGCGCATCTTGCCCGGGGAATGTATTTACTGAATTTATCCGGTGCCAATGGAGGGAACCTCACCCTAAAGCTGGTAAGATAAGATCAACATATTACCAGAAACTATTCGACATAGTTATACAACCAGGTCACAAACGACTATTATAGAAACCCCTTTAAACATATGAAAGCGGAAATAATTACAATAGGTGATGAACTGTTGATCGGGCAGGTAATTGACACCAATTCAGCATGGATGGCAGAACAGTTAAACCTCATCGGGATTAAGGTTGTTCAGATTACCAGCATTTCTGATCAGCGTGAGCACATTTTAACCACGCTTGATGAGGCATCAACCAGGGCAGATATTATACTGATAACGGGCGGCCTTGGCCCAACCCGTGATGACATCACCAAAACCACCCTGTGTGAATATTTCAATACCCGGCTGATATTTAACCAGGAAGCCTACGACAATATTCTAAGAATATTCAAATCACGGGGATTTCAAATCACCCCACTCAACCGTGCGCAAGCCGAAGTTCCTGAGAATTGCACCATGCTCCTGAATATCAACGGCACAGCGCCTGGAATGTGGTTCGACAAGGATGGCAAAATTTACATTTCAATGCCAGGCGTTCCTTTTGAGATGAAATCGCTGATGAACGACATCATCTTACCCAGGCTTTCCAATTACAGCCCCATCACCATTGTCCACCGAACCATTCTTACCCAGGGCGTGGGAGAGTCTTTTCTGGCCGCCCAAATCGAAGATTGGGAAACATCCCTTCCTCCTTTTATGAAACTCGCCTATCTGCCGCAACCCGGAATGGTGAGATTAAGAATCACGGCTTCAGGCGTAAATAAAAAAGAGCTCAAAGGACAGGTTGATGAAGAAATAAACAAGCTTTATGCACTCATCCCGCAATACATCTTTGGAGAAGGCGACGACACTCTGGAGTTAATACTTGGCAAATTGCTGAAAGAACACACCTTCACATTGGCAACCGCCGAAAGTTGCACCGGTGGTTATATCGCCCACCTCATTACCAGCATTCCCGGAAGCTCGGCCTATTTTAAAGGATCAGTGGTTGCTTACTCAAATGAAATTAAAGAACAGGTGCTTGGTGTTGGTAAGGCAACCATCGAAAAACATGGTGCAGTAAGTGCCGAAACTGTCTTCGAAATGGCAGCAAGTATCATAAAACAATTCAAGGTTCAATGCGCCATTGCTGTATCAGGCATTGCGGGTCCGGATGGCGGAACCCCGGAAAAACCCGTGGGGACCATCTGGATTTGTGTACTCACCCCAAAAGGGGCCCAAACCCGTAAATTTACCTTTGGTGAACACCGCGGCCGAAACATCCGCAGAACAGCATTGGCGGCTATGGACATGCTTAGGGAACAGTTGTCATAAAGCAAGAAGCAACTTAGACAATAGTGCAACTTATGAATCTTTGAAAATTAACGACTTAAGGGCTATAAGGCAACAAGGGAACTCAGGTACGAACACAAAACCGAAGTCCAACAAGCAAAAAAGAAACACAAAACGCCCAACACCCAACAAAACTGACGCTCAGCCTATAGAGGATCATACTATCCAATAATCCCGTTTACCGCTTCTTTCAATTGCTCCATACCTTTGCGAAGAACCGACCGGGGACAGGCCAGGTTCATCCGCATAAATCCTTCGCCCCCGGGGCCAAACTGTATCCCCTGATTCAGACCAAGACCTGCTTCATGAATAATAAACTTGTTTAATGCTTTATCATCCATACCAAGACCACTGAAGTCTATCCACGCCATGTAGGTTGCTTCCGGGCGAATCACCTTTACAAGGGGCAGATACATCTCAGCAAACTGCATAACATACTGAATGTTACCATCAATATAATCAATCAGTTGATCGAGCCATTCATCACCCATGGAGTAGGCCGCCTGCGCAGCAACATTTCCAAACACATTTCCCATTCCAATATGGAGGGCTTCAAGGGTTCTACTGAATTTGGCATACAACACAGGGTTTTCAATGATTACCGATGCTGTTGACAAACCAGCCAGATTGAATGTTTTACTTGGAGCCACCATAGTAACCGTTTGTAACGCAATTTCAGGGGACAATGAAGCCAGCACCGTATGCCTGAAGCCACGGTTTACCAAATCACTATGGATTTCATCTGCAATCATCAGCACATTGTATTTCAAGCATATAGTAGCCATATGCCCAAGTTCCTCCGCCGTCCAGGCGTTTCCGGCAGGATTGTGCGGGTTGCTTATTATCAACATACGTGCACCCTCGCGACAAAGCCGCTCCAGATTTTCAAAATCCATTTGATAGCGGCTATCTTTCATAATGAGTGGGTTATAAACCAACTTTCGTTTATGATCCGTCACGGCTCCAAAAAATGGAAAATAAACCGGAGGCTGCACTATTATTACATCCCTTTGACGCGTAAATGCAAGCACAGCCATATTCACCGCCGGTACAATACCGGGCGAAAAAGCAACCCATTCCTTTTTAATCTCCCAGTTGTGCCGCCGTTTCAACCAACCCATTAATGCATTATAGTAATCCTCTGTTCTTATGGAATAACCCAGAATTTCATGTTCCGCACGCTGTCGAATGGCCTTCATTATAAAATCCGGAGTACAAAAATCCATATCTGCCACCCACATGGGCAATACATCTTCATTCCCGAAAATTACGCCTCGTAAATCGTATTTTACACTTGCCGTATCGCTTCGCTCAATAATTTCATCAAAATTATATTTCATGCCAACTGTTTTTAAGTAAAATGCGCTCAAAAAATATTTTAATCTTGAACAAAATATGTAATTCCAATTTGAGAAGTACAAAAGTAATAAACAAGGGTAAACATCCAATTTTCTTCATACTTGATGCCCGTCAAATCAGAAAAAACCCGTTTTCATTCTTAACCTTATCTTTTAAAAATAAGTTTTCTCACCATTTGCCCTTCGAAAAGCTTAACTTTGTAGGCTGATTCAGGTCTGCCGCTATTCGCTTATGAAACCATTCCAATGTCCCGAAAATCTTCCCCTTTCTACGAAATAACCTATGAAACCACCATTGTTGGTGTGTTTAAACAAAGCAGTCCGCATCATTTTATCATCTACCCCTATCTTTGTGACATTCATCCCAATGGATATCTTGTGGCCAAAGGACGTATACTGGCAGATGAACAGGCCACCGCTGCAAAAAACAGCGAAATAAGCCTAAAAATTGCCGGACTGGCAGCCGAAATTGAACTTCAGGCACTTACCGACCGATTCACGGCAGGTAAAATTAAACAAGCCAAACTGTATACAGACGCAGACAGAAAACTTCTGGAAGGTGTGATCAAACCATTTTATGATAAACACTTCACAGAAATCATCCGGCTTTTAGTAGAGAATGAAATTCCATTATTCAAACATACAGCCCTTCCACATCTTTATGAAGCAGACCAGGTTATTGTTGAAAAGCTACCTGCAGAAACAAACCTGAAATTTACCAAAACAGCAGAAGGAACCAGCTATACACTTTCCGCCAGTCACAATGGCAATTCTATAGATTTGTTGCAGCCAGACCACGCCATCATTACCAATCAACCCTGTGTACTTATTTCGGGCGATAATCTGATCAGCTTTGACGAAAGCATAAATGGAAAAATCCTTGGCCCGTTTTTGAAAAAAAACTCCATCGAGATTCCGAAACGCATTGAAAAAGAATACTTCAGCAAGTTTATCCGTAAGATGGTAAACCGCTGTGAGATTGAAGCCGAAGGCTTTAAAGTCAACAACCTTCAGCTTTCACCACAAGCTATACTTACACCTTCCACTGATTGGCAGGGCAAACCAATATTGTCTCTCAGTTTTGATTACGGAGAAAAAAATATTTTACCCGGCAACCCCTCAAAAAGCATCACCACCATAAAATCCGATGATTCAGGATTCGTATTCTCACGCCTGAAGCGTGAGATGGCTCAGGAAAAAAAGTTTCAAAAAGCCCTGCAGGAAATGGGCTTAACCCATAAAGCAGGGGCATTCTACTTTAAGGATGAAACAACTCTTTATACGTTTATTGATTGGCTTAAGGAACATGCCGATAGCCTCAGCCAGGCCGGATTTACCATCAGGCAGTATCCTGAAAAAACATTTTGCCTATCTAAAATACACATAGAAAGCGGAATAAAAACCGGCCTCGACTGGTTTGATCTGAACATAAAAATCGAAACCGGGAAATATTCATTTCCGTTTATCAAACTTCGACAACATATTCTTGATGGAAACCGGGAATACATGCTGCCATCGGGGGAAATCTTTTTGATACCTGAAGCATGGATGACCGAATATGCTGATCTGATGCTCTTTTCTGAAGCAGATGCCGGAAAAATCCGAATCCGAAAGCACCATTACATGCTGTTAAAGTCTTTTGATTTTCCTGAAGTGGAAGAGCTCGTTAAAATGGCTCATTCTACAAAAGCAGCACTACCTCCACTGCACAATGTAACGCTTCGCCCCTATCAAGAATCGGGTTATCAGCAAATTTCGGCCTTACATCACAAGGGATTTGGCGCAATTCTGGCCGATGATATGGGCCTGGGAAAAACCTTGCAGGTCATTGCATTGCTTTCCGACCTGTACCCCAGGGAAAACAACCTCAATTTTGAGGAATTTCACATTCAGAAAGATAGCACGCCAGCAGTGCAACTCGACTTGTTTGCTGATTTTACAGAAGCAACTGCCCCAACCATAAAAAAGATGGCCCCGGCAAGTTCAACTCAAACCCACGCGGCCAGCCTGGTGGTCATGCCCGCATCCCTCATCCACAATTGGTTTTATGAACTAAAACGATTCGCGCCCTGGCTAAGCATTCACGTTTATACCGGCACCAATCGAAAATTGAGCCAGCCCATGCTCAAACGTATCAACGTGATTCTAACAACCTACGGCACTTTACGAAACGACATCGAGAAACTGGAAGCCTTTAACTTTGGCATGATAGTGCTTGACGAAAGCCAGCAAATTAAAAATCCTTCCTCTGTTTCAACGAAGGCAGTTTTAAGAATTACGTCTAAAAGGCGGCTTGCCATGAGTGGCACACCCATTGAAAACCGCGTGGCTGACCTTTGGCCTCAGATGCAATTTGTAAACCCCGGAATGCTGGGCAGTTTAAATGCTTTTCATGCAGAATTTGGCAGCACAAGCCATAGCAATAAGCAGAAAAATGCCTTTGCAAGATTGAAAAATCTAATAACTCCATTTATCATCCGCCGCACCAAGTCCGAAGTGGCGCCTGAGCTCCCCCAGCTCTCCGAATCAATTGCCTGGTGTACCATGAACGAAAGTCAGCAACTGCTTTATGAACAACAAAAGTCAGCCATACGTAACACACTGCTCAATCAACTGGGATCGGACGGGAGCTTAACAACCAGCACGGTTGTTTTGAAAGCATTGATGCGGCTTAGGCAAATTTCCTGTCACCCGACACTCGCTGGTTTTGACACAGCGGATGAAAGCGGAAAATTTGAAGAAGTCACGCGAAAACTTGAAACACTGCTTATTGAAGGACACAAAGTGCTTATTTTTTCCTCTTTCGTAAAACATCTGGAGCTATATGAAAAGTGGTGCAGCGACAGAAATGTAAAATATGCAAAGCTTATTGGCTCCACAACCAATCGGGAAAAGGTTGTAAACTCCTTTAAGAAAGATGAAGAAATCCAGATTTTCCTAATCTCACTCAAAGCCGGAGGTGTTGGACTCAACCTGGCTGAAGCTGGCTATGTTTTCCTGCTGGATCCCTGGTGGAACCCCGCTGCAGAAAGCCAGGCCATCAATCGGGCACACCGTATCGGCCAGGATAAAAATGTTTTTGTTTACCGTTTTATTTCCACAGGAACAGTTGAGGAAAAAATCATCCGCTTACAGCAAAAAAAGAGTCAAATGGCTGACGCAATCATTGAAAACGGGAACACAATGGTCAACCTCTCTGCTGAAGAGGTTAAAGAGTTATTGGCATAACATAATACAGGAACCTGAATCCAACCACTGTCAATACATATAAGAAATGAAATCGTTGACATGGAATAATGGCATAACGGAACCCTGGCGAAAAACCTGAAACACAATACCTGGTGCGCATGAATAAAAGTTACCCCGGGCTTTCGACACTTGTCATTCTTTTTTTCTACATTTATTAATTCGACAATTCAAAGCATTTTACACCATCTTTCTATTCATCACAGATCATCATTTGATGGGCTAAATATCCAATTTTCGTCATCGCATCTTCTTATTTGGCAATGTATGTGGAAATATAGAAAAATTCAGTACTTCCAATCCACTTAGTTTATCAGAAAATTATTAAAGAATATTGCACTATTGTAATTTTCGCCAACACTTGACGTCTATATTTATATGTTGGGCAAACCAGAACGCTGCTGGTTTGTTAAATTAAATACATCCAGTTTTTTAACCAAAAAGAACGCATATGAAAACATTGAAAATCCTTCTTATTGCAATGATTATGACCACTTTTGCAAATTTATTACCTGCGCAGGAATCAAAACTTCCTCCCCTGCTTGACCGCGAACTTTTTTTCGACAATCCTGAAATTTCAGGCGCTCAGCTTTCCCCGGACGGGACCTACTTTTCGTTTATCAAGCCATACAATGACGTAATGAACATCTGGGTAAAGAAATTCGATGAGCCCTTTGATGAGGCCCGCCCAATTACTGCAGATGTTATTCGGCCCATTCGCTCCTATTTCTGGTCAAGGGATGGCAAATATATTTTGTATTCGCAAGACAAAGGAGGCGATGAGAATTTCAACATTTACGCCGTTGATCCTTCACAAAAACCGGCATCAGACGCAACAGTTCCCGAAAACAGGGATCTTACCAACCTGAAAGGCGTTCGCGTACAGATCTATGCAGTCCCAAAAACTGAACCCGATGCTTTATACATTGGCCTGAATGACCGCGACCCGGCCTGGCATGATTTGTATAAAATGAAAATATCTACCGGAGAACGCACGCTTATCCGTCAGAATTCTGCCGAAGATCGTATTACCGGCTGGGTATTTGACTGGGATGACAATCTTCGAATCGCCAACAGGGCAAATATGGATGGCAGTAATGAACT
Source organism: Lentimicrobium sp. (assembly GCA_034005265.1). Taxonomy (GTDB): domain Bacteria; phylum Bacteroidota; class Bacteroidia; order Bacteroidales; family Lentimicrobiaceae; genus Lentimicrobium. The sequence goes on along the minus strand of JAVEVB010000001.1, from coordinate 225,175 downwards.
GTTGCTGGTAAACCAGAATTCCTTTACGCCAATTTACATGACCAATATTTTCGAAACGGCATATCCGGTAGGCTTCGATAAAAACAACAACAATATTTACCTGGTTACCAATAAAGGCGATGATGTTGATCTCACGCGTCTGGTGCTTTTCGATCTCAAAACACTCAAAGAAGAGCTTATAGAAACTGATCCTGAGAATAAGGTTGACCTGGGCAATGTATCTTTGTCGGAAGTAAGCCGTGATATCATTTTCACTTCCTATGAAGATGAGCATAACCGAATATATTTCAAAAATCAGGGTTTTGAGCTGGACTATAAACTCATAAAAAGGCAATTACCTGAGCGAGAAATTTACTTTGCACGCAGCACAGCTGATGAGCAACACTGGATTATCGGTTCATACAGTGATGTTGATCCGGGCTCAACCTATCTATATGACCGGAAAACTCAAAAACTAACCTTCCAGTACACCCCGCGTCCAAACATTCCGGTGGAACATATGGCACCCATGAAAGCTATAAGTTATAAGTCATCTGACGGTACAATCATTCCTGCTTACCTCACACTTCCCAAAGGCATGGAAGCCAAAAACCTGCCACTGGTTGTATTTCCACATGGAGGACCGTGGGCACGCAGTGGATGGGGATTCAATGGTTATGCGCAATTTCTGGCTAACCGCGGATATGCAGTGCTTGATCCTAATTTCAGAGCATCCACAGGCTATGGCAAAAAATTCATCAATGCAGGAAACAAAGAATGGGGGCGTAAGATGCAGGATGACATCACCTGGGGCGTAAAACATCTGGTTGATCAGGGCATTGTTGACCCTGAAAAAGTAGGTATTATGGGCGGCTCGTATGGTGGTTATGCTACATTGGCAGGACTGGCATTCACACCAGACATTTATGCGTGCGGAGTTTCCATTGTAGGGCCATCAAATCTTATTACACTTCTCAACTCTCTCCCACCTTACTGGGAAGCCGGACGTAAGGTATTCTATACCCGAATGGGCGACCCAACCACCGAAGAAGGCAAAGCAGACCTTGAGAAAATGTCACCGCTGTTTTCAGCTGACAAAATCACCTCTCCCCTGCTGGTGATTCAGGGAGCAAATGACCCAAGAGTAAATAAGCATGAATCAGATCAGATTGTAGTCGCTTTGCGCGATCGTGGCTTCCCGGTTGAATACATTGTTGCCCCGGATGAAGGTCATGGTTTTGCCCGACCGGTAAACAATCTGGCCATGAATGCTGCTGCTGAGAAGTTTCTCGCCAAATACCTCGGAGGCCGGTATCAGGAAAGTATGAAGCCAGAAGTAGCCGAGCGCCTCAAGGAAATTACTGTGGATCCGGAAACCGTTACCTTACAGGAAACGGAAAAATAAATTTCCAATTAAGAACAATTTAACAAAAAACGCCAGCATCAATCTGCAGGCGTTTTTTGTTAAAAATATCATTTATGAAGTAATCCTATTTTTTCTTTAGCTCGTAAATATCTTTTCGTCTGTCCCTGAGGTTGCGAACGCTTCCAAACTGGTTCAATTCCCTTAAAAGATCAATATCCACATCAACCAATAAAATCATTTCATTGTTTGGGGTCGCCTCGGCTTTAATTCCATTGGCAGGAAACGGGAAATCACAGGGGGTAAACACCATGGATTGTGCATATTGAATATCCATATTGTGAACGTTCGGCAGATTGCCAACGCTTCCGGCAATAGCGACATAGCATTCATTCTCAATGGCACGGGCCTGAGCACAGTTTCTCACGCGTGCATAACCATTTTGAGTATCGGTGAGAAAGGGAACAAACAGAATATCCATGCCGTCATCAGCCAGCAAACGGCTCAATTCAGGAAATTCCACATCATAACAGATCAGAATTCCTATTTTGCCACAATCGGTATCAAAAACCTCCAGTTTATTTCCACCTTTCATTCCCCAAACCCGCTCTTCATCAGGCGTAACATGCAGTTTTTCAAACCGCTCAATGGTTCCATCTCTTCGGCACAAATAACCAACATTATATAAACGCTCATCCTGGACTTCAGGCATGCTTCCGGTAATGATATTAATGTTGTATGAAATAGACAATTCCGAAAATTTCTGGACAATACTATCAGTATATAACGCAAGTTCGCGAATAGCTGCCGGCTCAGATAAATGGTTGTCTTTTGCCATCAAAGGGGCATTGAAAAACTCCGGAAAAAGTGCAAAATCAGCACGATATCCGGAAACGGCATCCAAAAAATACTCAGCCTGCTGCATCACTTCATTCAGGTCTTTGTATGGCCTCATTTGCCATTGAATAAGACCCAGACGCACCACTTTTTTCTTTGCAGAAGCTTTTTTGGTAGGCTTCTCATAATAAATATTATCCCACTCAAGGAGTATTGCAAATTCATTTGAATCTTTGTCACCTTCCAGGTAACCCTTCAGGATTCGGGTTGGATGGAAATCATTGGAAATCTGAAAATTAAAAACAGGATCATGAATTTCCTTTTGACGCACCTTGTCAATGTATTGCTTTGGGGTGAGTTCATCAGCATGTTTGTGATAGTTTGGTATTCGTCCACCAAAAGCTATACCCTTCAGGTTGAGTTTCTCACAAAGTTCCTTCCGGTAATCATAAAGCCTTCGGCCCAAACGCAATCCCCTGAATTCAGGCTTGATAAATACATCAATACCATAAAGCGTATCACCGTTATTACTATGGGAGCTGAAGGTGCAATTCGCTGTAACTTCCTTATAGGTGTGTTGCCCAGAAATATTGTCGTGATCAACGATAATAGAAAGGGCACAACCGGCTAATTCTCCATTAACTTTTATCACTACCTGTCCTTCGGGAAACTTGTCAATCAGTGATTGAATGTGATATTCCTTCCAATAAGCATTTGGAAGCGATTTATAAATCAACTCCATCGCCTGCTTTAGCTCCTCATAATCACCTGGCACAAGGTATTTTAACTCAATATTATCAATTTCATTAAGTTTCATAAAGTGTAATTATTTTTTTTCGTGAGTTACCTTCTAAAATTCAGATTTAAGGTCAGATTTTCAGCCGGTTAAGCCAAAGCATTACAGAATCAGCTAGCACATCAAACTGGAAAAAAGCTTATTCAAATTAATTCAATCAAGCTTCATATGCATGGCTGATTTTCATCTGACACAAAAATGAAAAGGAAGGTACAAATTTACAACAATTGAAAGCAATATAAACAAATTGCAAACAATTAACCGATGACATACACTTAAACTAAAAACCATTACGATTTCCCTGAAAGAATAAATCAGTATTCATTATAAAATTAAATGGCTGCAACACTTAAAGAATCAAACAACTTATCCAACCAACAATTCGTCCCTATTTTTGTTAGAATCTTATAGCTTCATTAACATTATGACTGAACTCGAAAACTTACGGAACTTAGTTCTTGCGCCCTATATTCTCAAAGCAACAGCCTTGATACGGATTAGCCGGAAAGTGGGCGGAAACCAATTCCGCCACTCTTTTGCCACGCTGGGCATTTTGTTAGACTATCATTTTACCCATGATGCTGTGCTGCTAAAAGCGGCCCTTTTACACGATTTATTTGAAGAGTTACCCGAAACAGAACTTGACGAGATCCGGCAGATAGATTTTGATGGGCATAATGTAGTTAATCTTGTGTTGGAGGTAACCCGAAGTACAACCGAGACAAAAGAAGAATACCTCTCCAGAATTCTGAACCATGGCTCCAGAAAAGCCAAAATCCTGAAATGTGCAGACCGTATCAGCAACCTCACTGATTTGCACAGGGATTCACATAAAAATGAAAAAATCCTTTCCTATCTCATACAAACCGAAAGATACATTTTACCCATGGCAAGGGAAGTAAATGAAGATATGCTCATTGAACTTACTGACCTGGTGGGAAGAAGAAGAAGGATACTATTGAATGCCGGGGAATAGAGCAAGTATCCTGATCACTCAAACAGATGATTATAACATCAGATTTACTCATCTAAGTTCAATCATAAATCTCATATCTTTAAGTTTTATCCCTAAATTTGCGATTCAATCTTCACTACGCTTTGAGAAAAATCACTTCGATTGTTTTATTGCTAACACTGAGTCTTAATACCTCCGTCTACTATTTATATTTAAAACTGAGGCAAAACAAGATACGCAAAGAAATAAAAATGAAGATTAAAGCGGGCGTTCCGGAAAACGAACTCACCCTGTTTTATTATAATGAAGCCAATAAGCATGAATTTGACTGGAAACATTCCCGGGAATTCAACCACCACGGCGTAATGTACGATGTGGTTCGTGAAGAAATCGCTGCTCAGGGAATACGAATTCTTCATTGCGTTACTGACCACCAGGAAACACTCCTCTTCGGGAACCTTAAAATTTTGGTTACCCAGCAACAAAAAAACCATCCAGCCACAAAAAAAGCAAATATTTTGCTGGGAATGTTTTTGTCGGGTCTGTTCTTCACAAACGGCACACACACTTTCAACTACTTAACATGCAATGAATTATCATGGCCAGACATCATAGAGGATTATATCCAACCGTCTTCCAAAATTCTGAGTCCACCGCCCAGGATGAGCTAATCCTTCAAATAAGTAGCTATACCTTTTACACTCCGGTATAAGAAACTCCAGCGACGCACAGAAAATCAATTTTTTAATAAAAAACACATGTCAATAAGAAGTCTTATGGCATTTGTCTATGTATTAATATATACATCGGCAATAGCTCAAACAATCACCGTGGCCGATCGTACCACCGGTCAGCCCATAACCAATGCAGCAATCATTAGCGAATTTCCCTCCGCCTCTTTCACCACCAATATTCGCGGACAGGCTGATATAACTGCTATTGCAGGATCAAAAAGTATAACGATCAGGCACATTAGCTATCACACCCGTACCCTGAGTTATGATGAAATGAAAAAACTCGGCCTGTTTATTGATCTGCAACCTGCCCGCATTAGCCTTGATGAAGTGGTAATATCGGCCAACCGTTGGGAACAAAATGAGCGGGAGGTCCCGCAAAGAGTTGAAAAAATAGAAATGCAACAAATTGCATTCTCAAACCCACAAACAGCAGCCGATCTTTTAAATATGGGCGGCTATGCTTACATTCAAAAAAGCCAACTGGCTGGTGGATCGCCAATACTGCGTGGGTTTGCCACAAACCGGGTGATGCTGGTGGTGGATGGTGTAAGGATGAATAATGCTATATTCAGAACTGGAAATTTACAAAATGTAATTTCATTGGATGCCGCTTCGGTAGAAAATAATGAAATTCTGTTTGGCCCCGGTGCTGTAATGTATGGCAGCGATGCCATCGGAGGAGTGATGGATTTTCACACCCTGAGCCCCAAATTTACCGAAAATGAAAAACCTATTGTCAATGGAAATGCTTTTGCCCGATTCTCATCGGCCAACCGTGAAAAAACCGGTCATCTTGATTTTAACATCGGTTTGAAAAAGTGGGCATTTGTAACCAGTGCCACATGGTCAGATTTTGACGATCTTACCACCGGATCAAATGGAAATGAATACTTTTTAAGGCCGAAATACCAGAAAACAGTAGACGGAGAAGACATTGAAGTAGTGAATGAAAATCCCCAAAAGCAAGTTTATTCTGGCTACAGCCAATTCAATGTGATGCAAAAAATTGCCTATAAACCTTCTAAAAACTTTAACCTGAACTACGGGTTTTATTATTCCGAAACATCAGATGCACCCCGATACGACAGACTTTACCTGGCTATAGATGACAAATTTGTAAATGCAGAATGGTATTACGGCCCCCAAAAATGGATGATGAACAGACTTTCGGCACGGTGGAGCAATGAAAACAAGATTTATGATCAACTAAGGATTACAGCTGCACACCAGAAATATAATGAGAGCAGACATGACCGAAAGATGAATAATAAAAACCTTCGCAATCAATATGAAGAAGTAAATGCCCTTTCATTAAACGTTGACCTTGACAAGCGCCTGACAAAAAAAATTACTCTATTCTATGGAGGAGAAGCAGTTTACAATAAAGTTGGATCAACCGCCGACAAGGTAAACATTGAAACAGGTGAGATTTCACCGGTCAACACCCGTTACCCGGATGGGTCAACCTGGCAGTCCTACGCGTTATACACTACGACACGTTATCATCTGAACCCCAAAACAGTGATTAATAGTGGAATCCGATACAGCTATGTGGGTCTTGAAGCGACATTTGATACCACAATGTTTCCTTTCCCTTTTACCAATGCATCCATAGGTAATGGCGCATTGAATGGGAGTATAGGACTTACACATAGCCCTGTTCAAAATTGGAAACTATACACCAATCTCTCCTCCGGATTTCGCTCTCCCAATATTGATGACCTGGGAAAAGTTTTCGATTCCGAACCTGGTTCAGTGGTAGTACCCAATGCGGACCTTAAACCTGAATATGCATGGAACGTAGAAGGCGGAGCTGCTTTTACACAAGGCAGTTTTCTAAAAGCAGATGCAAGCGTATATTATACACTTTTGAATAACGCACTTGCCAGACGCGATTTTAGTTATAACGGGATGGACAGCATTGAGTATGATGGCGTGCTCAGTCGTGTGCAGGCTATTCAGAACATCACCAAAGCAAATGTTTTTGGAATTCAGGGAAGCGTTCAGGTTAGTCTTACCAATGGTCTGGGTCTACGCAGTGTGCTAAACTGGCAAACTGGAGAAGAACAAAGTGAGGACAGCCTCAAATACTATCCATTGCGCCATGCGGTTCCATTTTTCGGGAGTACACATCTGACCTGGGAGAGTAAAAAACTTCGGCTGGACGTCTATGCAGAATACAATACTAAAATGGATTATGAAGACCTGCCACTAAGTGAAAGGGAGGATACAACGCCTTACGCAAAGGATGAAAATGGGAAACCCTTTGTTCCAGGCTGGACTACTTTGAATTTTAAGGCTGCATGGTATATTAATCAAACCATTACATTAAATGCAGGCGTTGAAAACATCACCGACAAGCTTTACCGGCCATATGCTTCAGGAATCAGCGCACCAGGCAGGAACTTTATTGTAAGCCTGCGCGCCAGATTTTAAGGATCCTTTTGACAGGGACGAGAGGCGAGGAACAGGTAAAACCCCTATACCCTGCCTCTCTGTTTCTTCTTCTGATAAAACTATACAAACCTACTCACAGGTATGCACAATAAGCAATAAATCAACAACAAACTGATTTGCAACTGACCTACAAGCAGCTAGCTGATCACTTTTCACCTCCCATTAAAATTCATTATGCTATTTAATCAGCATTTATTATCTTTGTGCAAAATAACGCAACATGTACTTACTATTGCACTTCTTTTTTACAATCCCTGATTAAGTAAACCCTACCTATAATTATTGTAGCCGGGTTTCCCCCGGCTTTTTATTTTTTACAAAAACATCATGAAAGACATCATCATCAGCACACTGGACATGGCCCGCCTACGCGGCCAGATTGACAAAGCAAGAAGTGGGGGAATAAAAGCGCCCATTGACCTCAATCCCCTGACAAAAGAGTTGGATCGGGCAAAAGTTTTGCCACCCGAGAAGATGCCACCTGATGTGGTAACCATGAACTCCATTGTGCAGCTTGAATATGTGAGCAATGGCAAAATTATGGAAGTAGAAATCGTTTATCCGCATCAGGCAGATTCGGCCAAACGTAAATTTTCAATTTTCGCACCTGTAGGCACAGCCTTGCTCGGATACCGAAAAGGCGATGTTATTTCATTAAAAGTGCCCGGCGGTGAAGCCGAGCTTAAGATTGTTGAAATTGTTTACCAACCCGAAGCTGCAGGAGACCTGGAGGTATAATCAGTAGTTTATTCCATCTGCAAAATCAGGTACTTAACCAATCCATTCACTGCCAAAGCCCTGTGGCTGATGGTATTTTTCAATTCAGGGGGCATTTCTGCGAAAGTCTGATCATATCCTTCAGGAACAAATACAGGATCATAACCAAAACCAGAACTGCCCCTTCGCTCATGAATTATAGTACCATTAATTATGCCTTCGAACAGTTCTACATTACCCTGATTGACCATAGCAATCACTGACTTAAACCGTGCATTTCGGTTGGATTTTCCCTTCAACTCTTCCAGCAATTTAGCAACATTATCCTCATAACTGGCATCTTCACCCGCATAACGGGCTGAATAAACGCCCGGGCGTCCATCCAACGCATCAACTTCTAGTCCGGTATCATCTGCAAAACAATCTTTGTTGTAGTGTTCAACAATATAGTTCGCCTTTTGAAATGCATTCCCTGCAATCGTATCGCTGGTTTCAGGAATTTCTTCGAAACATCCGATTTCCGACAAAGAAGTAATTTGGTATTTCTTTGAAAGAATGGCCCTGACTTCGTCGAGTTTATGGGGATTGTTGGTTGCGAATACCAATGATTTCATAATCATCAATTTTATTATGAATTATGATAGGGCTCATTACGCAGTATGGTAAAGGCCCGGTAAAGTTGTTCGGTAAAAAAAACGCGAATCATCTGATGCGAGAAGGTCATTTGGGAAAGTGCCAGTTTGCCATGTGCAGCAGCATAAACCTCTTCCGAAAAACCATATGCGCCACCCACAACAAACAATAAATGACGGGTCCCAATATTCATTCTTTTCTGCAGCCATTCCGCAAAAGTCTCGGATGTATAGGATTTCCCGCGCTCGTCTAGCAAAATAATCTGATCGGCATCCTCAAAATACTTCAGCATAAGCTTTCCTTCCGCCTCCTTCAATTGCGGAGGGCTTAGTTGTCGTGTATTTTTGGGTGGTGTAATTTCAACAAGGCTAAACCGAATGTAATGACTTAGCCGCTGACTATATATATCCACCGCAGATTGTAACCAACCAGTATCTGTCTTTCCAACAAGTAACAAGGTTATCCGCATACTATGTTTTGATGCAAAAATAGCTTTTTATGAAGTAACGTGCATTGAACATTTCGCAAAAAGGCAAATCAAAATGAATTATACTAATTCTTTCACCTGTCAACGTTTTATGTGGTATCTTTGAAAATAAACAAGTTGTAAGGAAGGAATGATTATCTTTGGTTCGGTTTTTGATAAATTTTACAAACTGAATCATTTCAATAGCAATGCTTTAGGATTTACAATTTTCAAACATGAATAAAAAAACAAACATCTTGCAGGCCTTTTTTCTTATCCTGGCCTTTTCATTTCTTACAAATCAGTCTGTTGCTCAAGACTTAACCGCTAAAATTGCGTCAGGTATAAAAACTGCCAATGCAAAAGAACTTGGAGTGCATTTTAATCAAACCCTTGACCTGAGTACACCCGATGCCGAAGGCACCTATAGCAAAGCACAGGCAGAAATGATCGTAAAAAATTTCTTTGTTAAATATCCGCCAACGTCCTATACCCAGAATCACCAGGGGAAATCCAATGATGGATCGCAATATGCTATCGGCGTTTATAAATCAGGGAAGTTTTCATTCCGCACTTATTATCTCCTTAAAACCATAGGTGGAAAGCCCCTGATTCATCAGCTAAAATTTGAGTCGGAAGACGAATAATCCGAAACTTTATCCTTACCATGACCATTGATGAAATTATTGAAAACGCGCTGATTGAAGATATTGGCGATGGCGATCACACTTCACTCTCCACCATTCCTAAGGATACACATGGGAAAGCTCATTTGCTTGTAAAAGAAAATGGGACGCTTTCAGGCATGAACATAGCTGCAAAAATTTTCGATAAAGTCGATTCCAGGATTAAATTTTTCCCAATGTTGAATAATGGGAACAAAATTAACGTTGGGGACATTGCCTTTGAAGTGGAAGGCCCATCTGCGTCCATTCTTATGGCCGAACGCCTGGTGCTCAACTTCATGCAGCGTATGTGTGGAATTGCTACTTCAACCTCCGCATATGTTGAAAAACTGGAAGGTCTCACAACAAAAGTACTTGATACCCGCAAAACCACCCCCTTGCTCCGCGAATTGGAAAAACAAGCCGTTCGGGACGGTGGAGGCCACAACCACCGTTTTGGATTGTACGACATGGTGATGATTAAAGACAACCATGTTGATTTTGCAGGAGGCATTGCCAAAGCCATAAACGCAGCAAATGAATATGTTGCAGGCAAAAATCTTAACCTTAACATTGAAATTGAGGTTCGCAACATGGACGAACTCCAACAGGTATTGGAAACAGGCAGAATTAACCGTATAATGCTCGATAATTTCAGACCTCAGCTGTTGCGTGAAGCGGTGCTCAGAATTGCAGGCCGTTATGAAACCGAAGCTTCAGGCGGAATTACCCTGAAAACCCTACGCGATTATGCAGAAACAGGCGTAGATTACATTTCAGTTGGCGCACTCACTCATCACATCAAAAGCCTTGACCTTAGCCTGAAAGCCATTAAATAATTATCGGATGAAGAGATGGATTGATCGGATTGTTACTTATGCACATGGTTTTTATCATGGCTTATTAAGAAGCAGAACGATCAGGAAGATTCTGATCTGGTCGAAACGACTGGTATTACCTGGTTTCGATGGTGTGCCGCTTTACGATGTTACGGTGTTTTTTATCAAAGGTATTCAAAAAGGAGCCATTACTAATCGGGCAGCAGCATTGTCATTCAACTTCTTTCTTGCAATTTTCCCTGCCATCATCTTCTTTTTTTCGCTTATCCCATACATTCCCATTACCAATTTTCAGGATAGCCTGATCAGCCTTTTGCAGGATTTTATTCCGGAGAAGGCTTTTGAAGCGGTTGAAGGTACGTTGATTGACATCATTAAGCGACCACGGGGTAATTTACTTTCTATTGGTTTCCTGATGGCAATGTTTTTCTCTACCAATGTAATTACCAGTATGATGGAAGCATTCAACCATACCTTTCATTCTATAGAAACCAGATCAGCAACCAGACAACGATTAATGGCCATCGGTCTGGTATTTTTGCTTTCGATATTGGTTGTACTGGCTATAACCCTCATCACTTTCGGGCCTGTAGCACTCAATTGGCTGAAATCACACCATATATTAAATGACAATCTCACTTTAATTATGCTCACAGTAGGGAAATGGATCATTACCCTGGGATTATTGTTCTTTGCATTCTCAATTTTATACTACTTCGCCCCCAGCCGAAAACTCAGGTTCCGGTTTATATCGGCAGGTAGTACCGTAACCACACTGTTGTTTATTGCAGCATCCGTAATTTTCAACTTTTATGTGAATAACTTTGCAAGATACAATTCATTGTATGGCTCCATTGGTACCCTCATTATTTTCATGCTCTGGATATACTTTAACTCCATCATTATCCTGTTGGGATTTGAGCTGAATGCGAGTATCTCAGTGGCAAGAAAAGAAAAATGGATCAATTACGCCCATGAGCAAAAGAAGAATATGGACTAGACTATAATTACCAAAAAAATCCAATCCCCTCTGAGCTATAGAACTCATACAATTCCATATAATCACCCAAATCCTTTTATCTTTGCCAATAAAGTAATTCAATTCAATGAGTGTTAACCTGAAGGAGCACCTGAAACTTTCATTCATTTACACCGCTGTGGCAGCCTTTGCCCCAGTGCTTCAGGTTATTATTCAACCCATATACGAAGGCAGCAATATGCTGGGGGCAATTGATTTTTCACAATTGGCCATCACAGAGCTGATTACCTCACTGGTTTTTGCAGTAGCACTTTTTGCAATGGGCAACGCCATTTCCAGGTTTTACTATGATGTTGAAGAAAATAGCAAAGAATACCATACACTGGTATCCGGTATTTTTTCATCCATTATTTTCAGGGGAATTATTCTTTTAGGGCTGGCATGGCTTTTCCGAAACTACATCGGTCAATTGTTTCATCAACCACAATTGCAGGACTTTAACACCTATGGCTATGCCTGTATAGCAACCGGCGTGGGTAGGGCTGTCAACATAACTGCCGCAGCTCTTTTTCGAAATGAAAAGAAGATACTTTCCTTTATATTGGTCAGCATGGGTCTGGGTGTTTTTCGCACCGGGTTTCAACTGATTGGCTTATTCTTCTTTGACATGAGCTTTATTGGTTACATCACCGGCAGTGCAATTGGGACAGGAATTGTTACAGTTGCCATACTGATAAAAGTCTATTGGTCCTCCGGATTCAGGTATGACCGGAAAATGATGCGGGGTATCAATAGCTTTGCACTACCACTAACACAATACAGCATTATTGTCTGGGCACTGACTTATGCCGACCGTTTTATGCTTGAAAAATTCCCCACCGACCTTGGAATCTATAACACTGCCGTGAATTTTGCCGCAGGAATAGCCATTGTTTTGCAGGGATTGCAAGGCGCAAACCAACCCGAAGTATTCAGGGTAATGAAGGAAGGAATAGCTTCCAAACAGGCAGAAATACGCCAGTATTCAAATATTCTGTTGATGCAGAGCATGATGATTCTGATATTCTCCATTTTACCAACCATGCTCTATCTGCATCTTTTTTACGAAACAGAAGTACGCTTTGCCTATGGCCTGATATCATTAATTTTCATGCGGAGTATTCTGCGTACACAATTCATCATCTTCTCCTATCCGGCCTATTACCTGAAGAAAACACAGATATTTCTTTACCTTAACAGCGGCTCCATGTTGGTAAATCTTGCCTTGAACTACCTGCTCATTCCATCTTTCTCCTATTATGGCGCTATAGCTGCCGGGCTTATCTCAGATATAATCATGGTAGCCGGAATATTCATTTATCAGCGAAAAATTGTTGACATTTCCTGGAATAAAAGCAAAACCCTTGTATTCCCACTCGTTATTATTCTGTTTACCATCATTACTGAATCCATAAGGATAAAGGCTGAAGGCAATCCATTTCTTTCTGCATCACTGATTACATTATTCTCCGCCACTGGGATGATCTATCTCTATCGGAATGAAATTAACATTTTCATCAAAAAACGATGGAAACATTCCTGATATTCCGGAAACTAAATCCTGAAGAGATTGATGCAATAAAACATCAGCTACTTCAGAAACCTGGCAAAATTCATAGTTTGCCCGGATGTATTCGTGCTCAGGATTTCCCTGACGTTGAAATTGAATTCTTCTCATCATCGTTAAGCCAGGCTGCCAATCAAAGACTATTAAAAGAAGTACTGAATTTTGGCGATAAGAAAATTGCAGGAAACCCTGTCAGTGAGTTACTAAATCTGGAAGGATTACCCCTCTGGCATTACCAGCGCTTCAGGATTTACTTCAGGTTACAGCCTGTTTTCCTTATCAGGGAATTCCTTCACAACCTGACTTTGAAAAAAGACAAAACGGTATGCTACAGTGATTTTCCAAAGGATAATTTTAGTGATATTTCAGGAAATGTACAATTCATACAGGCAACAAACAAAAACAAGAACAAAAAGAATTACAGAGCCGTCTTAAACTATGGATTCTTCTTTTTACTTCGGGTAATCATGGGTTTGCTTATGCCGCCGGCAATCAAGGATAAAAAGCATATGATTGTGGACAGGTCCATAAGACAATATTGCCGCAACCTGCTCACCCTTGAACCAAAACTTGACAATTACAACCTCTCCCATTTATTTGATGTGGCAGATGAACGCTTTATGATCGTTTCGGAAGTTGAGCCACCAAAACTCCGGGGAACCACTAGCTTTAGGCTACAGAAACTACTTTTTGCCACAAATGGAAGGCGAAAACATACCATTTTCGGGGAATACCTGCTTTTTCGGGGACTGATTTCGCGTTGGGTACACCGTAAAAAAAAGAAACTCCTTCATGACTTAAGCAAAACCATTGGATTAATAAATCATTCCAGACTTTCACCGGAAGAATCACTCATTTTTAAGGCTTTCGCAGACCTTAACCCGACCAATTCATTTTTCATCCTTAAGCATTTGGCTTTCCGAAGATTTTTTACCAGGCACCCCTTCATCACTATTTCTGCCATAGACGAAAATAGTCCTGCGACCCGTTGTATTCTGGATGCTGCGCGATTATCAGGCAGTAAGACCATCGGAATTCAGCATGGCAATATTGGCACAGCACAACCTGCCTATAAATATACTGATCTGGACAGAAAAAACAGGATAATGGCAGACCTCACCTTGGTTTGGGGGGACTACTGGAAAGAGGTTCTTGTTGCTAAAGGAAATTTTGATCCAAACTCAGTAAAAATCACAGGACAAATACGAACTGACATTATTCCTCAACTATTGGCTTATGCAGGACTTAGTAAAACTAAGTATTCCCAAAACTCCAAGATGGTGGTTTTTGCTTCACAACCAATTCCTGACCCTTCTTTACGCTGGCAAGCTGCTTATGATGTCTTTTCATCTTTTGCCGGGATAAAAGATGCCAGGTTGGTTGTTAAGCTTCATCCTGCTGAAAAAAATGATGTGCAATATTATACTGAAATTGCTAATCAGACAGGCTATAAAAATCCCAGTTTCCTGTATGATGTCGATTTGTACGAACTCATTGCCGGATGTAACCTACTCATAACGTGTTATTCTACAGTAGGCGGTGAAGCGATATATTTCGGCAAACCCCTGATTATACTCGACCACCATCGTACCGACTTATTGGGTTATCATGCCGATGGGGTTGCCTGGCAAGCGACCGATGCACAAAGCCTGTCATCTCTTTCTATAGAAATCTTAAGAGGGGAACTTATCCCTGACAAGGGAAAATATGCTGCATTTATTCATAAATATGCCTTTAGCATCGACGGGAAAGCCACCCAACGCTGTTTATCGGCAATTACAGGGGAATTATCTGATATTTCTCATTAAGAAACTCAGCAAATTGCCAGTCAAGCGCTGAATCAAGGTCAACTGAGTGCAGAGCATCCATAGGATATTTCACCATCCTCTCAAACTCGTTAATAGACTTATTTTCAAGTGATTCTACGTTCATTACGTAGATTGCACCATTGTATTGCCATACCTGAGGGCAATCCTGCCGTCGTAAAAAATCACCTTTTTTTGAGTGAACAAGAAAACCATTCATATTTTCTTCAAACAACACGTAATAAGGATTTGCCTCAGCAGCCTTTACGGAAACCACCATATCAATTTCATTGGTATATGCAGCAAGTGCACCATTTACATGTTCAGGCAACCGGAATGGAGACGTTGGCTGAAGCAATACAATACGCTGATACTCCCTTCCAATTTCCTTATAATGCTCAAGGGCATGAAGCAGAACCCCATACATTCCAGATTCATCAGTAGCAAGAGCATCAGGCCGCATAAATGGCACCTGATAATTGCTCACTGCAACTACTTCAGCAATTTTTTCACTATCAGTTGTAATGCAGATATCCTTATCCTCAGCAAAACAGCGGGCAAGTTGCAGCGAATGTATAATCAATGGCTTTCCGGCAAAAGGCCTTATATTTTTATCAGGAATTCCTTTCGAGCCACCTCTTGCCGGGATTACAAATAATGTTTTCATCAGAAACGTAGATGTTTAATTTCTTCCTGCGCCTTATCAAAATCTTCTTTCCGGCCAAGATCCATCCAAAATCCGTGAATGGGATATTGAATAATTTTCTCATTGTTGCTCAGGAGATTATCCATCAAATCAGTAGCATCATAAACCGAATCCACCGGTATCCTTGGCCTTACCTTTTTATTAATCAGATAAATACCTGCATTTGTATAGTATGTATATTGTGGTTTCTCACGAAATGACAGCACCCGATTCTGTTGTGTTTCGAGCACGGCAAAAGGCATGTTAACCTTATATGGGACAGAAGCCACAGCCATATCTGCCTGCTGTTTTTCGTATTCAGCAAAGAAATCTTCAATATCTATATTGGTCAGAACATCAGCATTCATCACCAGGATATGTTCGAAAGTCAGGTTTTCAGCCAGCGATAAAGCACCCAGAGTACCCAAACGCTTTTCCTCCTGTATATAATCGATGGTAATACCTTTTTCTGAGCCATCTCCAAAATAATCCATTATCTTATTTCCCAGATAGTTAACAGATATATGAAGGTGATTTAACCCATAATTGATCAAGTGATCAATATTATGTTCCAACAAAGGTTTTTCACCTACCTTGAGCATTGGTTTGGGCAAATCATCAGTTAGGGGCTTAAGACGCTCACCACGGCCCCCAGCCATAATCAAAACATTTAGCGGCAAAAGTGACCGAAGTCTTGCCAAATCAGCAAGACGAACAATCCGATTTTCCTTATCGAGCAATGGCACCATGTTAATACGTTTTTCACGCAATTCAATTACCTCGCCCAATGTAAAATTATCATGTTTGAGGTATCTGAAATTGGTAAACATAATCTGCTCCACCGGACAATCGAGATCATTTCCATTCAATAATCCCCGGCGAATATCGCCATCCGTCAAGGTCCCAACCAATTGATCCTGATCATTTAGCACAAAAATGGTAAGGTTTTCAGGAACATTATTGAGTTTAGACAATGCCTCCTTTAAAGATTCCTGTTGCCTAATGGTATGTTTCTCAATTTGTATTAACTTCATCTTTTAGTATTTTAACAATTTTTCCTGCTGCATGGCCATCACCATAAACCGAATCAAAAACAGGCAAATCTCTGCCTGAAACAAAAGCCATAGCATTAAGTATTTTCCCGGAATCAAACGGAACATCCAGAATATTGGGCGTTCTGATGCGTCCTTGTTGGCGGTCGCCAAGGTTGATTACCCACTTGGGAAAGAATGAAGCATCATAAAAACCACTTGAGGTATTTCCGATAAGCATCTCACAATATCTCATGCACGAAAGATAATCCGTAGAACCAAAATTTTCAATTAAAAAAATGCCTGGTCGGATTGTAGCAAGCACCTGAATTTTATCCCTGATTATCTTACCAAAAGTATCTGCATTGGGCATGGTTATGACTACCTGAAACTCCAGGGCAGTCTTCATGGCCTCAACATAGGCATCTATAAAATCTTCATTCTGCCAGAAGGATACCGTTTCAGGGTGAATTGTACTGAGAATTGTGGGAAAGGTCAGGTCAATATCGTATTTAGCCTTAAATTCCTGCTTTGAAAGAAAAGAAACAGAATTTATATAATCCATCCCCAATGCACCGGCATTATATATACGCTCATCGGTTCCAAGCAACTGAACTATCCGCTGTCTGTATACCTCCGCACTGGCAAAATGGAATGAAGACATAAGGCTGATGGAATGGCGAAATGCATCGTCAATGGCTCCCTTGGTAGTTTCGCCTCCATGAATATGAGCAAACTGAACGTTAAAAGGCAGCCCCGAAACTACCGCAGCAAACATTTCAAACCTATCGCCTAGAGCAAAAACCAGATCGTATTGACTCATATGCCATATTTTACTGAATGATTGAATAATCATTCCAATCGCTGCTGAAATACCTTCCGGGCTATCATCCGCAGGCATGACCTCAACCCTATGATCAATGGTATAACCATCTGCCTCAATTTCGCCAACAGTCATGCCAAATGCCGAAATCAGATGACTACCAAATACAATCATGTGCACCTCAAAGAAAGGATCGGCATGAAGTACCTTCAACAGAGGTTTATAAATACCATAATCGGCACGGGAACTGGTTAAAATACCTATTTTCACAACAAATGATCCAAGGTTAACTGTGTATTTTCAGGCAAATCCTGCTTTAACGTTTTTCCAACAATTTGGCCGAGCTGCATCGGGCTGATACCATCTCCAGGCCGTTTCATCGCCAGATCATCCAACGTGATGGTGTGACCGGCCATCAGATCTGAAGCCAAATGAATGCTTTTGCGTGCTGCTATCCTATTTTTAAGCTCCGACTTTGCAGGTTCTTTGATGCCATTGCCAAGTGCCAACTCTACATTTCTGATAGATTTCACCATTTCGGCCAATTCATCCGGCTCAATCGAGGCTTTGTGATCGGGTCCTGGTAAGGAGCGATCGAGGGTGAAGTGCTTCTCAATCACCCGGGCTCCCAAAGCAACAGCGGCAATTGGAATTTCAATTCCCTGGGTATGATCGGAATAACCAATTTGCACACCAAAGGAATCCCTAATAGTAAACATGGCTTTAAGATTTACTTCGTCCATGGGCGCAGGGTATTCGGTAGTACAATGTAATACCGTTACATCTGTTAATAAAATCCCATTCGAGGTAATTACATCAAGTGCTTCGCCAATCTCTTTTAGGTTTGCCATACCTGTAGAAAGCAGAACCGGCTTGCCGAAACCGGCAATTTTCATCAAAAGCGGCAAATTGGTAATTTCCCCGGAAGGGACTTTAAATAGTTCCAATCCAAAATCACTCAACATATTCAGGCTCTCCAGATCAAAGCCTGTTGATAAAAACCTGATATTATGCAATTTACAATGCCTGATAAGATGCAGGTGTGCATCACGGTCAAGTTCCAGTTTTTGCAACATATCCAGCTGTGATTCTCCAGGTTTGCTGGCCTTATCAGCCTTTTGATAATTGGCTTTTTGTGCTTTGGAAGTAACCAGATTTAAAGCCTTAAAGGTCTGAAACTTCACATAATCAGCACCTGCCTTACTAGCTTCCTCAATAAGCCTCTCAGCAAGTTTCAGGTCTCCATTATGGTTTACCCCGGCTTCAGCAATGATTATAACTTTTTTCATTCCAACTATTTTACAAAACGGACAGGGTTACCCATGTAGGTTCCCGGAGTATTGATATCACGGAATACAACAGAACCAGCACTAATCAGGGTATCATCGCAAATGCTTACTCCATTTGAAATAATGGCACCGCTGCCCACGAAGCAACCATTACCAACCTTACAATCGCCATTAACAATTGCTCCGGTAGAAATATGCACATGATCACCAACTGTTGAACCGTGCTCAATCATAGCGCCGGAATTGATGATACAGTTCAACCCAATCACCGCACCAGCATTCACAAAAGCATTGCGCAATATAACCGTTCCATCTCCAATCACAGCGCGGGGAGAAACCACTGCATGAGTATCAATGAGGGTAAAAAATCTGACCTTTAACGCCCATAATTCCTCAAAAAGCCGCTTTCTGATCTGCGGACTCTTAATATGTCCTATTGTAATCAGGAATTCAACATCGTCGCTTATCATCGCAGAGAGCTGATCATCAGCCCAACGAATGTCGTAACCCAATAATCTTTGTCCGATTTTCTCCCGTACATCCGAAATACCTTTGATCGTATACTTCCCGGAACGCTCAAGACTTTCAATGACAGAAATACAATGACCACCGCCTCCTACCAGTATGATTTGTTTATTTTCCATGCTTATACTATCCGCTGGTAAATTGTAAAAACCTTGTGAATATTGATGTCCCGGTCATGCCAGCACCATTAAATATTGTAAATATTCGCCTTGTATTTTGCCAGATTTCCAGGATCGGACAACCAGTCGAACGTAATTCTCAACCCTTCTTCTATGGAAACCAGCGGCTTAAAATCTGTAATGGACCGAATAAGTGCATTATCGCAAACCAGTCGATGTACTTCGGATTTCTCGGGGCGCAAACGTTGTTCATCAAGTTTCAGTTCAACATCACGGCCTGAGATTTCTTTAATTTTTTGAAAGAGGTTAAAAATACTGATTTCGGAATTACTTCCGATATTAATGGTTTTCCCAATGGTTTCTCCGGATTCAGCCAACTTCAAAAAGCCATTACAGGTATCTGAAACAAAATTAAAATCCCTGGTAGGGGAAGTGTCTCCAAGATCAATATGCTGTTTGCCGGAGAGAATCTGGGTAATGATGGATGGGATTACTGCCCGTGCCGATTGACGAGGACCATAGGTATTAAATGGCCGTGCAATTATCAGTGGCAATCCAAAAGCATTAAAAAAACTCATGGCAAGGGCATCGGCACCAATCTTTGAGGCACTATATGGACTTTGCGGCTGTATAGGATGCAATTCATTGATTGGCACATATTTCGCCGTCCCATAAACTTCACTGGTTGATGTGTGGACAAAGGTACTACAACCATTGTCAAGCGCAGCCTGACACATATTCAGGGTTCCGTTTATATTGGTCTCAACATAACTACCGGGAGAATGATATGAAAACGGGATGGCAATCAATGCTGCTAAATGAAATACAACATCAATGTTCTTACAAATGGTTTTGCAATAGTGCGCATCCCGCACATCTCCGCTAAGAATTTCAAGATTGGAGTTTCCAGGAACATCCTCCAGCCAGCCCCAGAAATTAAATGAATTATACTGTGAGAGTGCCCTAACTTCTGCTCCTCCTGACAAGAGTATTTCCACCAGATGTGATCCAATAAATCCATCGGCACCGGTAACGAGCACCTTTTTTGATTTCCAGAAATTGTCCTTTATCTCCATAAATAAATTAAGCTTGCGTAATGCTGCAAAGGTAAGGATACTATCCAATATCTGTTCTTTTCAATAAAGGAGATATTGTTAGCCATGGTCCGGTCGTTTTGAAATCCTTAGCATATAATTTTCCAGATAATCATCCCAAACCTTGTTGTGTTTGAGAATCATTTCGGCAAACTCCCTGAAGGCTCCTTCTCCACCCTTACGGAAGAGGTTAACATTAACCTCATTTGCTACGTCAGCAGAAACCCCGGCAGGCGCAGCGCTGAATGATACTTCCCTGATCAATGGAAGATCAGACAGGTCATCGCCAATAAAAGCGGCATCGGCAAAGGACAAATTTAGCTTCTTTAACACTTCATCAGCAATATAAAGTTTGTTTCGCAACTTCGTATAGAGGTATTTTACCTTAAGATCGTTGAACCGTTTTTTAATATCAGGTGTATCTTCGCCTGTGAGCACGACCAGAACGATGCCCGACTTCATTAACATAGAGGCTCCTTGCCCATCCAACACACTGTATGACCTGAAAATTATGCCGTTCTCCGAATAGTGCAATTTCCCATCGGTCCAAACGCCATCCACATCCGTAAATACGATCTTGATTTGATTATCCATAGCCGCAAAAATAAAAGTATCGAAAACAGCGCCAGGCTGAAATATTTCACTCTTCTGTGCTTTGATCCACAACGCATTAACACATGAACCATCCACTAAAGTATAGAAAAAATCAATTAAAAAGCCGAAGTTGCCTGACTATTTAAGTAAATTTGCAGCTTAACCGAAAAAATGAACAAGAATCTCAACATTTGCATAATTGGGGCTGGCACCATCGGAACCGCACTGGCCAATGTGCTGGCTGAAAAAGATAGCCTTGATATACAATTGCTTTCTGTAGAAAAGGATGTAGTCAACGACATCAACGATAATAATGTCAACACCCATTATTTCCCACAAATAAGACTAAATCCCCGTCTAAAGGCAACAATGGACAACGGCATTCTTCAGTCGGCTGACATTGTTTTTCTGGCTATTCCTTCGGTGGTGGTTGTCCCTTACGTTCAATCGTTAGGCGAATTCCTCAACCCAAAAGCTTTACTTATAAATTTAGCCAAAGGCTTCGGCAGCCAGGATGAAACCATTGTTGACAACCTCCGAAAAGTTGTGGGCAACCCTGTTTGTACATTAAAAGGGCCAACTTTTGCCCGGGAAATTATCAATCACATGCCCACTGCAATGACCCTTGGTGCTGATGACGAGAGCATTTTCCGTTTAATGAACGAGGTTTTTGAGTCCACTACCATCCATATCGACTATACCAAAGACATTACCGGAGTAGAGATGCTGAGTATCCTCAAAAATATTTACGCCATTACCATTGGTATTGTGGATGCACATTTCGATTCGCCAAATCTGAGGTTTATGATTTTCACCCGCGCATTCAACGAAATGAGGCACATCTTGCTGAAGTTCGGCGGCAAACAGGAAACCATGTTCAGGTATTGTGGTATTGGTGATTTTGGGCTGACTGCGCTCAACGACCTAAGCCGTAACCGCACCCTAGGATTGCTCATAGGAAAAGGCTTTTTCACGGACGATATTTCAGGGAAGGTAGTTCTGGAAGGCCGTATTGCAGCCGGCATCATCAGTGAACGACTCAAAGCCATGCAGATACCTGAGAATGAATTTTTTATGCTCAACGAACTGAATAAAATATTCCAGGGCGGCTATGACGTAAAAAAGTTTATTGGCAATATCCTGAACAATGAATTGCCACCGGTTGCAGCAAATGGACATTGAGCCGGCAACAATGATTAAACCAATACAAAACCTGGATTTCTCATAAGGACTGTCTACATTTTTTTGCACAGTTTACGAATAAACGAACGCCGATTTTCAGATTGTCAGATATTGTCAATAATGGAAGCATTCAATGCTGCGCCTATTTCCCGTGCTCTACCGAAAATAATCTCTTTCTTTCCCAACATTAACTCAATATTCTTATCCTGTTGAACAAGAATGAGTTTATAAAGCTCTACAGTTTCTGTTCTGGTTATGGAAAGGACATTCATTTTCTGAGTTTCCCTTACTTTTACAACCTGCAGATGCATTATTGATCCAAAATCTTCCCAACGGCCCTTTCGAAAGCAGAAAAGTCCTGTGTACTTTTTTAACCTCTTTTTATCCGAATCAACTTGAATACCTGATCTGAGAAACAAAATAAATATCGATATCAGCAAAAACAAAATACCTATCCAATCTAAAACAATCATTCTCCATATACCAACAACAAAAAGCAAAGCACCAAATGCGATAAAGTTGAAAGGAAGCTTTTCTGTTTTATAGGTTAGTATCATTTTCAGGGATTTATTGTCAAAAAAAACTTATTCGACGCTGGTATAACTTATGTTTTGCATATAGAATCCAATCGCTTTGCCATCATCCCGGTAAGCGATTTTCTCGAGAACTGTTCAATGCCATGGCTATCGACCTTCAATTGTCCGGATTTATATTCAGTATATAGTGACAAAATGACCTTTGCAATACCATCAACTTTTTCCTTTTCAATCACATATCCTGATCCGGTGTCAGCAATCACTTTAGCAGCATCTCCATCTTTAGGCCCAATACAAAGAATGGGACGTTTTGCGGCCATGTATTCAAAAAACTTTCCAGGAAGAATGACTTTTGCATTGGGTGTATCGTTAATAAGCAATAACAATACCTGCGACTGCTGTTGGACCCTGATCACATCATGATGTGGCAGGTAAGCGATCCTATTCACATATTCCGATAAGCCAGTGTCTGCGATGCTCTCCATAACAGAAAAGTCAACACTACCTACCAGTTTAATTTCGATATCCTCATCAAAACCTGGTATTCCAACAATAAGGCTTTTTAAAGCTTCCCACAAAGCCTGAGGATTCCGGGTTTTCACCATAGTACCAATATGAGCGATTGAAAATTTCCTATCCAGGGAAACTTCCATATCAGCAACATCATCAATATCAAAGCCATTGGTGATGACCATATAATTCCGGTCATATATTTTAAGAAAATCGGATTTCATACTGTTACTGATGACCACCACTTCATCGGCTTCTTTCAAAACGCTTAATTCCTGTCGGTGATGTTTACGATCAGCCCATTTTGTCAGCATCAACTCATGATAAAAGTCAATATTGGTCCATGGATCGCGAAAATCAGCCAGCCAGGGCAACCCGGTATTCTTCTTTACACCTTTGGCAATCATGTGCATAGAGTGCGGCGGGCCAGTAGAAACGATGGCCTCTACGGGATGATTTTTCAGGTAAATGGTCAGAAATTTTATCGCCGGTTTTATCCAGAACTTCCGGGCATCCGGGATAAAAAAATTTCCCCTGAGCCAGATGGAAAAACGTTCGGCCATACCGGGCCGCTTCTTTTCGGAAAGAAAACCGGCATTGATACGCTCACTTTTACCAGCGCCTATAAGTTTTTTGTAAAATTGGTAGGGTTCCCATATGGGAATTTTAACTACCTGAACACCTTCGGGAATATCCTTTACAAGACTTTCGTCATTGGATGGATACTCGGGATTTTCAGGCGTAAAAATCACCGGTTCCCAACCGAATGAGCGCAGATATTTTACAAATTTTAGCCATCGCTGTACCCCGGCACCTCCACTGGGCGGCCAATAATAGGTAATGATTAATACTTTACGCAACGGCACATCCATCTTAGTTAGTTCCCGTTTTCGGACCTTTAAAAAACTTCCACAATTGCGTACCAGCCAGTCCCAGCATCATCAGTATCAATAAAAGGGAGCTTGCAAACGAGATCTTCTCTCCTGCCATGAAGACTTTCGGTTCAAACCTGAACTCAATCTCATGTTTTCCAGCCGGAATAACCATTGCCCGAAGCACGTAATCAGCCCTGAAATGAGGAACTTTCTTACCATCCACATAAGCATTCCAGCCTTTGTCATAATAAATTTCAGAAAAGACAGTCAACTGATCTACAGCAGAATTAAATGCATACCTCAACTTATTTGGCTGATATTCTGACAGTTCAATACTGGCAGTACTGTCCGCCTTAAAAGTAAAGCCTTCCAAATTTGAAGTGAAACGTTTATCAACCACCGCGGTATTCTCGGGGAAGAAAGCGGTGAGGGCATCAATTTCCTCATCAGCATTGTTAACCAGATTAACCTCTTTAACAAACCAGGCATTACCAAGTGCAGCCATGTTAATCTGAACTTCAGGAACCCGGTTTTCACCCATTCCAATAATGTATTTGGTATTGAGCATATTGAGTACCTGAGGATTTCTTTTTGAAATATGATGATCTATCAACTCCTGATAACGGCGAAGTTTGGCTCCATGATAACCACCAATGCTCTTATGAAAGTACGAAGTACTGGCATCCTGAAACGTACTGACGGTCATGTTGAATACCCGGAAATTCGGATCAACATCCTTCATAATGATGAGATCGGCATTGGTGGGCTGATAAGGGTTATTAACAATGCTTTTCTTAACAAAATTATCGCTATTCAGGTAGCGATGGGCAACAGGAATCATATCAGCAGCCAACAGGACGACCATACTACCAACAATCATCCATTTGTTCAACTTAGAACGAGAATACAACCACAACAAAGCTGCTGCAATGACAATAAAAAGAAAACTCCGGATAGCATCAGCCTTAAAAATAGCAACCCGGGCTAATTCCATGTTGTAGATTAATGCATCAAACTGGTTAAGCTGAGCAGCTTCCAAGGACTGTCGTTGCTCCGCAACTGCACTCACCTCCATTGAACTCAAAAAATTAAAGAAAACCTGAGGCATCAGGTAAAGAATGAGTGCAAGTCCACCGGTGAGGCCAAACGCAGTATAGAAATATCTCTGTTTTGAGCGCAAAATATCCGGCTTTTCTATAATTTCTTTCAAAGTCAGGATTCCCAGAAATGGGATGGCCAGTTCTGCAATGACAAGGATCATGGAAACTGCCCTGAACTTATTATAACCTGGCACATAATGAAGGAAAAAATCGGTTAATGGCATGAAATTTCTACCCCAGGAAAGTAAAATACTCAGAATGGTAACCGAAAGCACCCACCATTTCAAGTTTCCTTTTAAAATAAACAAACCCAATAGAAAGAGGAACATCATGATGGCACCGACATACACCGGTCCGGAAGTAAATGGTTGATCACCCCAATACTGATTTTGTCCGGCCACGGACTGTGCATAAATATTATCCACATTTTCCATGGCCTTTTCGTTGTTACCGAGGCTTCCGGTTGCACCGCCTTTTGCATTGGGAATGAGCAATGAAAAAGTTTCACCAACGCCATAGCTCCATTGGGTGGCATAGTCTTTATCGAGACCGCTGGTACGTATTTCTGCATTCGAAGATAATTCACTTTTACCCCTAATGGTTTCCTTTCCATATTCCCAGGTAGCCCATATGTTAGTAATATTCGCAGATAAGGCCAATAAAGCCGCCACAAAAAGCAATCCGGTAGATTTGGCGAAAGCCGGAATTTGATGTTTTCTGATGGCAGTGATCAGTTCAAAAATTCCAAGTATAACAACCATCATGGCAAGGTAATAAGTAATCTGCAGATGGTTGGCCCTTAATTCAAGGGCAAGAAAAACAGCAGTAAGCAAACCTCCTGTAAGATATTTCCCTCGATAAGTCAGCAAAATACCTGCAAGAACAGGCGCCATATATCCAATGGCATGAGCTTTACTATTATGCCCGGCTTCAAGAATAATAAAAAAATATGATGAAAAAGTAAATGCCAGCGCACCCGCTAGTGCAAGCCATGGATCAACTTTCATCACCATAAGCAAAATAAAGAACCCTATAAAATAAATAAAAACCAGGTTGGCAGGATGAGGTAAACCAAACTTGAGAATATCATCAATATAGCGAATAAGGTTACCCTTATATTCTACAGAAATTTGATAGGCAGGCATCCCTCCAAACATTGAATTTGTCCAAAGCGCTTCTTCACCGGTTTTTGCCCGATAATCGGTAATTTCTTTCGACATGCCTTTCCAATGGGTGATGTCGGATTGTCGAAGTCGCTTACCTTCGAGCAATGGGTTGAAATAGGCAATAATAACAACCAGAAAAATCAGCACAACTGCAAGGTGCGGAATAATTTTTTTGAGATGAAGTTCTTTCATTTTTTTTAAAAGATAAGTGACCTATTTTTTCTCTTCATTAACATCCTCATAATCAATGTAATCACCAAAATCATCGGGTATGTTGACCGGATCGTCCTTTGCCACCTTCTTTATAGTGATTTCACCTTCTCTGGAATCCTGCTCTTTTCGCAAATGAGGATTTTGATCATAGAATCGGGCTTGAAAACGTTTTAACCAGAATTTAACAAGCCATGGCAATATAAAAACGGACAATACCCTAAAAAAAAGGTAAACCATAATTGCGATGGCCAGAAAACGAATGATTCCCATAATATTGGCAGAAGAAATTAAAGGTTAATGGAATGCGAATTTACTGTTTTTTATTCAGGTCAACACCCTTAGCATTTAAAATATCATCTCACATTATGTATAACAACCGCAGGCTTTATAGTGCACACAGGAATATTGCCTATAATTTGCGCATTGTTAATATTACCTGAGAGAAACGAATAAACAAGAAAAGGAGGCAAAATAAATTACCTCCCTTCAAATAAAATTCAGCTAACCCCGAAAGGTTATATATCTGACTATTTATGTTTTGCTTCGTCAGAAACAGTCAATTTTTTTCTGCCTTTAGCCCTGCGTGCAGCAAGAACCCTGCGGCCATTGGCGGATGCCATTCTTTCCCTGAAACCATGTTTGTTTCTTCTTTTCCGCTGTGACGGCTGAAATGTTCTCTTACTCATAGTCGTATTTTTTAGGACTGCAAAGATATTAACTTTTTTGAAGCCAGCAAATATTTTCCCAGCTTTTTTAAGTAAACCTGCATATTATCATTAAACAATTAGCCATCAGGAAATTATATTCACTTCCCGATGGCTAACTGATAAAATTATTACTTTACCGGAGCATTTTTCAAGGTCTCGGTCAGGAAAATCCAGAATTTGTCCACAGAGGCAATGTTCACTTTTTCATCAGGAGAATGTGGAAAACGGATGGTAGGTCCAAAAGAAATCATATCCCAGCCAGGATAAACCGATCCCAGGAGACCACATTCCAAACCAGCATGTATCGCCTTGATTTCAGGGATTTTACCGAAACGGTTGTTGTATACACCCTGCATAGCCTTTAATATCGCAGAATCAGGATTAGGCTTCCATCCTGGATATTCGCCTACAAATTCAACACTGGCACCGGCCAGTTCAAAAATGCTGCCCATCATGGTGACCAGATCTTTTTTAGCTGAATTTACAGAACTGCGCAACAAACAACTTACTTTAACTGTATTCCCCTCAATTTTCACAATTGAAAGATTGGTAGATGTTTCTACCAGGCCTATCATACTATCACTCATACGAATAACACCATTGGGGCATCCGTAAACGGCACGTAACATGCGATTTTGGGTATCTATATCCATGAGTCCATCAGGCATATCTGTTTTGGCAACAGAAATCTTAAGCCCCGGCTCTGTAACTGAAAGCTCCGCTTTAATGGCATTGGTTAGTTCACCAATACATTTTTCGAATTTTTCAACCTCTGCTTTTGGCAAAGTAAAAACTGCATGTCCTTCACGAGGAATGGCATTACGCATATTCCCAGCCTCTATATTTGCCAGTCGCAGTCCATGTTTTTCAACACCATGCCAAAGCAAACGAGCCACAATCTTTGCCGAGTTTCCACGTCCCAGAGGAATATCAAGACCAGAATGGCCACCTTTTAATCCACTAACGTTAAGTTTAAGGGCAACACTGTCAGCTTCTACTGCCGCTTTTTTAAAATCAAAAGCAAAATTGCCATCAATTCCACCAGCACAACCAATATATAACTCACCTTCGTCTTCCGAATCGAGATTGAGGAGAATTTCACCTTTAAGGATACCCGGTTTGAGGTTAAATGCACCAGTCATGCCGGTTTCCTCATCAATGGTAAATAAAGCTTCCACAGGACCATGCTGAATATCCTTTGACTCGAGCACAGCCATTATTGCGGCCACACCCATACCATTATCGGCACCAAGGGTAGTTCCGTTGGCTCGCACCCACTCACCGTCCAAAACCGTTTCAATGGGATCCTTCTCAAAATCATGATCTTTATCGCTGTTTTTCTGAGGCACCATGTCCAGATGCGACTGCAGGACGACCCCTTTACGGTTTTCCATGCCAGGTGTAGCCGGTTTGCGAATCATTACATTCCCCACTTCGTCTACAATGGTTTCAAGATTTAAAGATTCACCGAATTTCTTCATGAATTCGATAATTTTTCCCTCTTTTTTTGAAGGACGGGGAACCTGAGTTAAGCTGTAAAAATGTTTCCAAACCATAGCAGGCTGGAGATTCAAGATTTGATTGCTCATAAAATTTATTTTTTGATGATTGATTCCATAAATTTACTCTATCCGGCTAAATTACTATTTTTAAGCCAGTGACAATGGATAAACGTTCATTTTTCAGGCATATTGCCCCCTGTAAAATTAAATCAGAACCAGAGATGAACAACCGATTTGGTTTCAAAAAATGATTCCGAGAAATATCGGTTAAGGTGATATATCTGGTGGCGGGCTGGGGTTCGCTGGAGTTCTTCGGTCATATCTCCTCCTTTTAGGTAAAGGATGCCATTGTGTAAGGGATTTAGCCTTCGTTTAGTAATATTCTTCCGCACCATATATTGAAATTCGGGCAAAGCAGTAACGGCACGACTAATGATAAAATCGAATTTCTCAGAAATTTCCTCAGCCCGCACCTGATCGGCGGTTACATTTTTCAGCCCCAATGCCAGACTTACAGCATTTACCACTTTGATTTTTTTTCCAATAGAATCCACCAGATAAAAGTTAACTTCCGGAAAGAGAATGGCAAGTGGAATTCCAGGAAAACCGCCTCCGGTGCCTACATCCAGCACAGAAGTTCCTGGTGCGAAACGAATAACTTTTGCAATACCCAGTGAGTGAAGAATATGGTGCTCATAAAGATGCTCCATATCCTTGCGGGAAATGACATTAATGGCAGCATTCCACTCTTCGTAAAGTCCCTGCATGGCATCAAACTGAGCAGTCTGAACAGGAGTCAATTCTGAAAAGTATTTATTTATAATATCCATGTTGATTGATCGGATTTTAGAGAATAAGGCAAGGTAACCGTTACCGTAGTGCCTTTACCGGTTTGAGACTCAATATCTATGGTACCTTTATGAAGTCTGACAATTTTTTGAATCAGGGACAAGCCAATACCATGCCCCCGGTGATTTACTGCATTCTTTGCCCGGAAAAATGGTTCAAAAATGTATTGAATCTCTTCGCCTGAAATACCAATGCCATTGTCCCTGATGGAAATCACCACATACTCGGGAAAGAAGCCGAGTGAAGCCTTCACCACCCCACCTTCTGAGAATTTACAGGCATTATCGAGAAGATTGATAAAGATGAGCTTCAAGAGATTCTCATTTCCGGTTATGGTAAGTTCCTGCTCATCATTTGACAAGGCTTCAGTAATTTCGGTCTCAATAACGTATTCAGGATGTATTGCGTTGATTTCCGCCTGCGTTTGAATCAATAATTCATCCAATCGCACCGGAGCAAGCTTTAAGGCACTGATGTCTTGTTCTGAACGAGCTATTTCGAGCAGGTTGTTGGCCAGACTATTTAAACCACGGGCGTCCTCAAGCAGGGAGGAAAGCACCTCTTTGTAATCATCGCCGGACCTATCCTTAATCAATGCTACTTCAATTTGGCTCGTTATGGCGGCCAGCGGCGTTCGTAACTCATGAGAAGCGTTGGAAACAAAACTTTTTTGTATCTGGAACGCCTTTTCAATACGATCAAGCATTTCGTTGAAAGTAATGGCCAACTGAGCAATTTCGTCGGTACCGTTTCCCTCATCAAGCCGCTTACCCAGACTACTTGCTGAAATAGAAGCAACCCTTGTAACTAAACCGGAAATTGGTTTTAACGCCTGCCTTGAAAAAAACAACCCTATGATGATGGTAAATACAGTTGAAGCAAGAAGCCCGAGTATAAGAATCAACAACAGATTATTTATTTTTGAAACACCGTACCTGTCTGAAGCAGAGGCAATGACCACGAAACGTCGCAATCCATTGGTATAAAGCAAGCCAATAGCCTCCCTTTCGCCACTGCTGAAAACAAATTCACCATTATTCCGGATTTTCGAAAGCAATTCTTCATTAAAATCAATTCCTGAATTAACCCCGGAAGCATAGATCCGGCTTCGTTTAAAGTAGTCATAAACAACCACTTCAATATCTTCAAGAGAACTATAGTTGGCACTGTCGATGATTTGCATCAACCCATCATCAATTTCCTTTACTTCAATTAAAAGTTTAGCTGTATTGATGGCCTTTTCCTTTAGCCTCTCCTTAAATTCCATTTTTCTGTAATTCGCTGATAATGAATAAACAATCAGCGAAAAAGCCACCAATATACCCCCGGCCATTAAGGCAAATTGCAGGGTTAAACGAGTCCTAATTTGCATCGGACGAAATATCTTTAAGCACATAACCCATCCCAATATGTGTATGGATGAGTTTAACCGGAAAGTTTTTATCTATTTTTTTTCTCAAAAAATTAACGTAAACCTCAATCACATTGGTACCTGTATCGAATTTAATATTCCAGATCTTCTCAGCAATATCGGCTTTGGAAACTACTTTTCCCTTATTGCGGATAAGGTATTCCAACAGTGAAAACTCTTTGGCTGTAAGCTCGATGGGAATAGCACCACGACGCACGGTTTTACTATCAAGATTGACTTCCAGATCGGCTACTTTAAGGAGCTTCTGATCGTTTTTCTCCGCCGCCGAACGCTTTAGCAAGGCTTTGATCCTGGCTAGAAGTTCCCGGAACTCAAAAGGTTTCACGATATAATCATCAGCACCGCGGTCAAATCCCATAAGTTTATCTTCGGTACTTCCCATGGCTGTGAGCATTATCACAGGCACCTCTGTATCACGATCCCTGATATTGGCACAAAGTTCATAACCATTCATCAAAGGCAAATTCACGTCAAGGATAATAAGGTCATAACTTTTGGTCTCACTCAGTCGTTTACCAATAAATCCGTCATAAGCCACTTCAGCCTTATAACCACTATCCTCCAGTCCTTTACTGATGGAATCTGCCATTTTTACATGGTCTTCTACAATTAGAATAGTTGGTACGGACATAGGGAAACATTAAGGGTAAATTGTGCGTACTAAGTTACAAATAAAATATTGAACTCAGACCTTACAAACCGGCTTTTGAGATCCTCCGGTACATACGGTTGATCTCCTAAAGATAAAGCAATTTTATGCAAAAATATAAAAATATGAATGGCTGTTCCGCAATATTCCGGGAATAGTGTGGTTTTGCCTATAATTTTATTATCTCCTGCTACTGCTTTATTGCAGTGTTAACTATCTTTGTCCACCAAAAAACATTGAAATGAAATCAAAGTTCACTATATATTTTCTTCTCGTTTTTCTCACGGTATTACCGCTCATTAACAGTGCACAACCAGCGCACAATCCAGCCTACCTGGATTACATTGAGTCATTCAGGGATATCGCAGTAAAAAAGATGAACGAATATGGCATACCTGCAAGCATTACCCTTGCACAGGGCATTCTGGAATCAGGATGCGGCAAATCGGCCCTTGCGGTTGAAGCCAACAATCATTTCGGCATAAAATGTCATAAAGAATGGACAGGCAAGACCTATACCATGGATGATGATGCTAAGGACGAATGTTTTAGAAAATATGCTTCCGCAGAGGAATCATTTAATGATCACTCCTTGTTCCTTACAACACGTGATAGATATGCAAACCTCTTCACACTTGACCTAAAAGACTACAAAGGCTGGGCTTACGGCTTAAAAAGTGCCGGTTATGCTACTAATCCCAAGTATGCTGAAATTCTCATAAGAATTATTGAAGAAAATGAGCTTTATCTTTATGACAGCCCTTCAAGCTCAGGGGCTTATGCACAAAAGCACCACAAAAAGAAAAACGAGACAAAAAAAGTCAATAAATCAGGTAAGGATCAACCTTCAAACATTCAGCTAAGTCCCGCTGATCTTAAATTTGACGAAATATACACCGGTAACCGATCGGTTTATCTCAATAATGATGTAAAAGTTACCTTTGCCCGCAAGGGAGACAATGCCCACACCCTGGCAGAAGATTTTGGGATTCATGCATTTCAGATTATTAAATACAATGAACTTGGTAAAAATGAATCCATTACTGAAGGACAGGCCATTTACATTGTTCCTAAAAAGAACAAGTCAAAGGAAAAAAGTGTACACCGCGTTTCGAATGGTGAAAACATGCGTGGAATTGCCCAGTATTACGGCATTAAATTAAAGTCACTTTACCGGCTCAACAAAATACAACCAGGTAATGAACCAATAGCGGGTACGACAATTAAATTGAGACGATAGCTGAGAGCATAAAAGATTTAAAGATTCAAAGATTCAATCCAGCATGTGCGGGACAGTAATTCAACTGGCACGGAGGTATTGATAATCAACACCTTTCCTTAATCACATATGCGATTATTACCCTTATTTTTTTACGATGTAGTTTTCTATGCAATCTGTTGTGCCAATTTATTCAAACCTTAGTTCATGAATCACATAAGTCCACAGGCCATATAGTGTTTGAACATTGTGATTTCCCAGGCAAGTATTTTACTACAAAAACTCCTCTACCCCATTACTTTTTCAAAAAAATCACATTAACTTATGATATTGCAACCAATCGCATTATTCAGAATCCTGGCATGTTCTGTTTCAAATAGCTCCAGCGATTAATGGTTGCAAAATGGTTAATCTATTTGGTTAATAATTGGTTTTAGCGAAGCACCGCAATTGTGGTGCTTCGCTATTTTAGTTCAGTGTATATCAGCTGGCCGTTTTTCAGGGTTACCAAAATTTCAGGATTACGGCCACCGGGGTTAAAAATTACAGGATCAGTTTCACTTTTGAGCTTCAAGACAGCTGGTTTAGAATTTTTATCCTTGAAGAAAATGATATTCCCACTTCCTGTTTCCCTCAGAACTACCCATTTTCTTCCAGACGAAGGCGAATAAATAAATGGCCGGCCAAATTCAGCACCCTGCTTCTCATATATCGATATTTCTTTTTTCATTCTTGAATAAATACCAATTTTACCATTACCGGCAAAAAAGAAGTCCATTGAGTTATCCCCGTCAAAATCAAAATAATTGAACCAGGGGTTGGTCCCAAAATTGCCAAAACTACTGTATGAAATCAAGCCTTCAGCAGTAATATAAGCCAGCCGGCCATCCTTCGATGCACTCAGAAACAATCCCTTACTGTTGGTTTTATTTTCAAAAATTCCGGCGTGCAACGATTGCCTATAAATATCAGGTACCGCAATTCGGGTTTTCCCTCTGCGGTCCGCAATACTGAGTTTACCCTGAGCCGTTAAAAACATCAGGTAATCCTTTCCTGTACTCCTGAAAAACAATGGCTCTTGAACCAAATTAGTAATTGCAGGCTTTCCCCAGTCAGGCAATTCACGTCCTTGCAAGGTGATATTGTAAATCTTCCCATCTTTCGCAGGATAGATCAAACGGTAATCTCGCTTACTGTCATAATCAAACAGAGCAGCAGAACCCGAATTTCCGCCTGGCAACTTTTTGGGCGAATTATTAGCTTCTTTTCCATCCATTGCCAGCAAATGAAAATAAGAATCAGTTACAATCAAATAATACTTCTTTCCATTTTCGGGCAAAATGACTTCAAAAATCCCCCCGGCAGGTCTTCCTTTGCACCTGAATTGCCAGCGCTGCTTTCCTGTATCATCAAATACGGTGACCTTTTCTTCATCCGAAACAAACACCACCTTTTGTCCACCTTTTTGCCCGCCAAGTACCACCGGTGCAATAGCGTACCCATCGATAGCTGTTATATGATTTGTGTATTCTCCGGTTGATTCATCCATCTTTTTCTCAACAAAACCGGCTGAGTCTGCTATTGATAGTGTATCTACTCCCATCTTGTTTTCAGCGACTTCCCTTCCAGCCGAAGCCAATGGATTGAATACTACACTGCCCTGCGTATAAATCATGCTGTCACCGCCACTATATTGAAGCAAAATATGCTCACAGGCCTTTAAAAATCGAGTCCATAACAATGAAGACTTATTCCCCGAATGATTGAGTTCGGCAAAAAGCGCACTGGCGGAAAAATAAAACAACAAATTCCCCTTATCACTAACCAATCCTGAAGGATTTATTGATGACTGAATCACCGATGGCGTTTTCAACAGCTCTTCATATAGAAAGAGTAAATCAGAAGAAGGTGAAAGCAGGACCTTATTGGGTAAAAACATACAATACACTGAATCCGTTTGTACAAACTGCTTACCAAACAGTCGGTCGAAAATGCCGCGCACCCTTACTTTTGGCAATGGCTCTGCAGTAAAATTGGAAAATGAAGACAACGCATTTCTGGCGCTATCGGCATTTCGGCAGTCCAAAAGCACCAAAGGGCTATTTTGAGAGCCATGTCTCACCTCAGTCAACAAACTGGCATTATTACCCATCCATGAACTAAGATGATCCTTTATTCTGAAGATGTTCAATGATCCTTTCCCTCGATCTGCAAATTGCAGGGTATCACTTATATTTTCATCGGCAAAGTACAAATCCGGGTCACTCAGTGAAATAGAATAAGCCGTGGCGTATTCACCAGGAAATCTGTTAAATGACCCTGAACTCAGTGGTGATTGCCCAACCAGCCAGTTTGAACTGTCAGCCAGGGTAAAGCCACTCAAAGTAATTCTATCTTTCCCGATAAGTATATCCAATGCGCTCCATGAATGAAGAAATTCGTCCATCCCGATAGTATTAAATGACTTATTGGCGAGAGAATACCTGAGCAACAAATCATTTCTTAGGAATAGGACTGCGTCTACTTTTTTCCCTGATGCATCATTCAGGCGGGCAAAATGCTTATCCAGTGTCAACGGATGGTCGCTGTGCAATGCGGTGAGGGATTTACTTACCAAAACCGGATCAAACCCCAGTGTAAATATTCCATTTTCCAGATAATACCAGACAGAATCCTTTCCGGTATTGATAAGTGAAACACCAGGATATTGATCAATCTTATCAACGATTAACAAGTCAGTTTCGTTGTATGCTGATTGCACTCTTTTTTCCAATGAATGTAATGATTTCCCCCTTAATTCAATAGAGATCAGTAACCCGGGAGAAGCATCTGCTCCGGCAACAACGTATAAGATAAAAGGATTCTTGTTAAATATTTCTTCAAAAAACACATCCCGCTGTGAAAAAGAGTCCACAATTGCAGCCAGATCGTTAAATTTTACCTTTGTTCCCGAAGTCTGCAATACTTCCCCAAGCCCTGATGAACGGGATTTTTCGATAAAACCTGCTACAGAACCTGACCTGAGAATAACTACAGTTTCGTCAGGAACCGCATGAGTAAGAGGCAGTAAGGGTTGCTTCAGGAAAGAATAGTATGAGTAAGCGCCCCTGAGTAAAACAATAAGCCCGATGGCAAACAAAACAATAAGCGATATCAGTAATATTTTTTTCTTCATAGCATCATTACAAGACCCTCAAATATATACTTTTATCCAGAATAAATAAGCCATTAACCATAGAACTAATCAACAATAGGATGTTGAAAAGCAATTTACCGGGAATTAAAAACCAATCCGCAGTTGCTCAAAACAATATTCCCTGTCAAATTGCAAAATATTGAGAAAAAAGCTGTAGGTTTGAAGTGAAAAACACTTGTGGTATGTTTAAATTTTGCACTTTCATTACTACCATTTTATTGCTTTCCCAACATTCAGCAATTGCACAGAACAGTTATTACGCGGACAAGGAAAATTGTAAAAGTCGCAGTGGATTTGAATATGGTGGAATTGCCGGGTTTTATATCCCCGGAAATAGTAGTGCACAATTTTATTCGGGGGAACCCGAAAATGTAAACAATGCCCTATACGTTATGAACAATAAATACTGGTATGATGAAATTTACGATCTAGTCGGAGCAAATGACAAAATAATCATCAAAGAATATCCCGGAAAAACAAAATACAACCCAGCTTTTAGTTTTGGGCTATTTGTTAAATACAACGTTGACTGTCATACGGGTTTTTACCTTCAGTTCCATTATGCGAAACTAAGAGTCAAAGACATCATCACATTCGAAGTTGACCCGCCTATAGATTACCTGGCTGAACCTGACATACGCCTCTATCCGGTTATAGGTACTGAAGAACGAAACCTTGTTGATCTTGGGTTCAATTATATAATTGGGGACAACCCCGTTTCCCGCTTTAATATTGGTGGTGGAATTAATATGAACAATACCCTGGTAAAAGAATCGATACTTAGAATTGAAGACCGTTCATTTAATATGGTTAATGTATACTCTACCGGGCAGATATACATTCCGGGTGCAGCATTACAATCATATGAAACAAGGCAGGGGGGCATAGGTTTCGGTATTTTCGGAACCCTTGGTGGTCGGTTTGAATTCAGCCAGGCCATTGCCATCGAACCTGGAGTAACCGTATATTACAAACAAATAAAACTTGAAGGATACGAAGGATTTTATCCGCAATTTAACTTCTTTGTAAAACTCTGCTTCAGGGATCTGACCTCATTTTCACAGTAAACTGCTAATCTATTCAAGATCCAGCCTATAATTCCCACTAACTTTAAAAGTCAGTCTGTGCCAGGGCGAAAGCCCATGTTTCATAATAGCAAGGCGATGCATTAAGGTAGGATAACCCATGTTTGAATCCCACCCATAAACCGGATATTGTGCATGTAAATGCTTCATAAATTCATCCCTATGGGTCTTTGCTAAAATTGAAGCTGCCGCAATTGACATATAAATACCATCACCTTTAATAATACACCGGTGATCAATATCTTTGTAAGGTTTAAACCTGTTACCATCTATCAACAACAAGGCCGGCCTGGGTTCAAGCCGGGCGATGGCGAAGTGCATGGCTGCAAACGAAGCATTAAGAATATTTATACGATCAATTTCCTCCGGACTTACCATTGCAACATGCCATTGAAGTGCTTCCTTCTCAATCTCAATCCTTAGTTTGTCCCGTTTTGCAGGCGTTAATTTCTTGGAATCATCCAAATCAGCATTTGCATAATCGAGAGGCAGGACAACAGCCGCAGCGAACACCGGTCCAGCGAGACAACCACGTCCGGCCTCATCACACCCCGCTTCAACAACTACATTGTTCGAATATGATAATTTTAACATACTAAAATCCGGCTCTTAGTCCAACAATCAAACCAATAAGAACAATCATTAACACATCAATCGCCCATGACTTGCGCTTGAAAACAACATTGTGGGCAATAAACAATGCAATGGGCAACAATACGACCGGCATCCAGATACCAGCCCCTTGCGATGAAAAACCCAGTGCAATTAAACCAATCCAAAAGAAATGGAAATGCAACCACATTTTCTTTCGGATAGAGATGATCCTTTCACCAGCATCCGAAAGAAAAGAAGGAATTGAAAATAATGCCAATAATATAATAACCGTAAAAATTGCCATTTCAGAAAAACCAAAGCCTGAAAAATTCAATTTATACCCCTTAAAAAACAACTGATATCCCTCAATAACCTCATTGAGTCCATCCGACAAGAAGAGGAAAATTACATAATAAAAATAAGGGGTAAGAAAACCGATTAACGAAATAACCCATTCGCGCCATGCACCTATGCGCACTGTAAGAAATCCCAGCCATACAAATAACATAAAAAAAACAGCCTGTGGAACAATCAAAGAAGCGATTGAAATACCAAGGGTCGCATTCATCACTTTAAAATATGAATGTTGTCCTGAAACCAGACCAGACATATTATAAAAGCTTCCAAGCAAAAGCAAAGTAATGAGAACTGAAACCAGAAAATTGAACATAAAACCGCCCAACAATAGCAATAAGCTATATATCAACACCACAAAAACCTTTTGTTTGGGTAATAAATCAGCCTGAACTGCAATTTGATTGTATGCAAACCCACATAATAAAATCAATGTCCCTCCCCAAAACGCTGACCAAAAAAGCCCCAGGGGTTGAATTACTGAACTCAGTGAATGGAAAAGTATCAAATGAGAAAACAAGTCATAATTAAACCCCGTTCGAGCACCCGGGAAATAAAAATGAGAAAACAGAACCAGCAGAATTATACCAGACTGAATAAAAATTCCTGACTGAGAGAGCTTTTTTAAAATCATAAAATTAGCTGACCAGATCTAATCCTATATCTGTCCTGAAGGTTTTACCCAGGTAATCGATGGTTTTGGCAGATTGATATACCAGATCGCGCGCCTGAAGCACGCCATTGGCAAGGCTTGTCACTGCAATCACCCGACCACCAGAAGTAACAATACTATCGGCCGACTTACTCATGGCAGTACCAGCATGGAAAACCAGACTACCAGAAACCTTATCCAATAAATCAATTTCCAGCCCCTTGGGATAATCTCCCGGATAGCCGGCAGATACAAGCATTACAGTTACAGCATCCCGATTATCCGTCTGAATCGTATAATTATTCAAAGTTCCTTTATCCAGGGAGTTCAATACCTCAAGCAAGTCATTGGTAATTCTAGGAAGAATGGCCTCAGTTTCAGGATCACCCAATCGCACATTGTATTCAATCACAAAAGGATCACCATTTACTTTGATCAGCCCAAAGAATATAAACCCCTTATAATCAATACATTCAACCTTCAAGCCGTTAATGGTTGGTTGAATAATGCGATCGATTACTTTTTGCATGAAATCCTTATCAGCAAATGGTACGGGCGAAACAGCTCCCATCCCCCCGGTATTCGGGCCGGTGTCACCATTTCCAATACGTTTGTAATCCTTTGCTTCAGGAAGCAGTTTCCAGGTCTTTCCATCTGTAATCACAAAGACAGATAGTTCGATTCCTTCCAGGAACTCTTCAATTACCACCTTTGCAGAAGCCTTTCCAAACCTGGCCTTAACCATCATTTCTTCCAGTTCATTCACAGCCTCAGAAAGCGTATCGCATATAATGACGCCTTTACCTGCAGCAAGCCCATCGGCTTTAAGCACATAAGGAGGCTTAAGACTACTCAGATATTTTTTGGCTGCCTCCATTTCAGGAGCAGTAAAGGTGTGATAAGCGGCAGTGGGGATATGATTTCTGAGCATAAACGATTTGGCAAAATCTTTACTACCTTCAAGTTGTGCCCCTATTTTTGAAGGGCCAACTACCGGAATATGACTTATTAAAGGATCGTTCTTAAAGAAGTCATAAATCCCGTTTACCAATGGTTCTTCTGGCCCAACTACTACAAGTTCAATTCCCTTCTTAAGCACAAACGACCTGATCCCCTCAAAATCATTTATACTCACCGGAACATTTACCCCAATAGAAGAAGTGCCTGCATTACCGGGCGCAATAAATAGCTGTCCAAGCAATGGACTTTGCGAGAATTTCCATGCCAATGCATGTTCCCTGCCACCGGAACCCAATATCAATACGTTCATGAGCATTTATTTTTCTGCAAAGTAACACAAATAAA
The DNA here is from genome assembly GCA_034005265.1 of Lentimicrobium sp. Taxonomy (GTDB): domain Bacteria; phylum Bacteroidota; class Bacteroidia; order Bacteroidales; family Lentimicrobiaceae; genus Lentimicrobium. Next base: position 185,055 of record JAVEVB010000001.1, on the reverse strand, counting down.
TGCTATTCATATCCAAACCTGACCAAGGGCCATAAAAAAAACCTCTTTCGAGGTTTTTTTAAATTATTTATTTGCCTGGCGTTTTTTCTCGGCCAGTTTTTTAAGTACTTCTTCCTGTATGGCTTTGCTCACAGGCATGTACTGATAGAACTCCATAGAATAGTTTGCACGTCCACTGGAGAGATTCCTCAATGTTGTGGCATAACCAAACATCTCCTGTAAAGGAACAAAACCATTGAGTTTCTGAGAACCTTTCCTATGACGGCGCATAGATTCAATTTTTCCACGACGCTTATTCAGGTTACCAACAATATCACCAATATAATCATCTGGTGTGTTGATTTCAATCTTCATTACCGGTTCAAGCAAAACTGGATTAGCTTTCATGAATCCTTGCTTGAAACAAATAGATGCACAGATCTGGAAGGCAAAATCAGAAGAATCCACAGGATGAAACTGACCATCAAGCAACACGACTTTAACATCCACAACCGGAAAGCCAGCAAGGACTCCGTCAGCAAGCGTTTTGATAATTCCTTTATTAACAGAAGGAATGTATTCACCCGGGATAGAACCACCCTTAATTTTATCCACAAATTCGTAGCCTTTTCCTTCGTTGGGCTCCATGCGGATATAAGTTTGAGCAAATTGTCCCTTACCACCCGATTGTTTGGAGTGGCGATATTCCGTTTCCACTTCGGCGGAAATGGTTTCGCGGAAGGCAACTGCTGGCTCACCAACAATTACTTCAATACCAAATTCATGTTTAAGACGATCAACAATTATTTCCAGATGCAATTCCCCCATACCTGAGATAACTGTTTCTTCGGTTTCTTCATCAAAGCGGGCGTGGAAGGAAGGATCTTCATTCACCAATTTCGAGAGAGCTTCTCCCAGTTTACCCTGATCTTTGCGGGTTACCGGATTGATTTTCATTTCGATAACACTGGGTGGAATATGGATGGTTTCCAGATAGAGCGGATTATCCATATCACAGAGGGTATCACCGGTTTTGGTATATTTCATACCTATAAGAGCGACAATATCGCCAGGAATCGCTTCTGACACCTCTTCCCTATCTTTAGCCCTGATCTTAAGGATGCGTCCAATACGCTCAGGTTTTCCTTTGGTTGAGTTCATTACCTGCATTCCACTACGCAATGTACCGGAATACACCCTGACAAAAGTTTGTTGGCCTACGTATGGGTCATGAATTAATTTAAATGCCAGTGCGGCAAAAGGCTCCTTAGGTGAAGGATTACGATGACGTGCCTTCTCCGGATCATCCACATCGAGTCCTACGACTGCACCTTTATCAACCGGTGAAGGTAAATAATCAATAACTGCATCAAGCAATTGGGTAATACCCTTATTCTTATAGGCTGCCCCACAAAATACAGGGGTGATCAACAATTTCAGGGTAGCTTCACGAGCTGCACTTTTGATCAACTCATCAGGAACGTCCTTATCTTCAAGGAAAAGTTCAAGTATTTCCTCATTGAATTCAGCAAGTTTTTCAATCAACAATTGCTTATATTCCCTGGCTTGAGATTTAATTTCATCAGGTATTTCAGAAACGATGGTCTCTACATCTTTAAACGTGTACATTTTACAGTTTATAAGATCAATGATCCCGCGAAAATCATCTTCCTGTCCGACAGGAATCTGGAATGCTACTGCACGGGCATCAAGATTTTCATTCATTTGCTTGATTACCTCAAAATAATCGGATCCTGTGCGATCAATCTTATTTACAAAAGCAATACGCGGAACTTTATAACGTTCGGCCTGATTCCACACTGTTTCGCTTTGAGGCTCAACGCCTCCAACAGCGCAAAACAATGCAACCATCCCATCAATAACCCTTAGTGAACGTTCTACCTCAACGGTAAAATCGACGTGACCCGGGGTATCGATAATATTAATATTAAAATCTTTCCATGTACAACTTATTGCCGCGGATGCAATGGTGATACCACGCTCCTGCTCCTGCTTCATAAAGTCCATGGTCGATTGGCCATCATGGGTCTCGCCCATTTTACGGTTTACACCCGTAAAAAATAATAAACGTTCTGTTGTGGTAGTTTTACCAGCATCAATGTGAGCGGCAATACCAATGTTTCTGAGTTTGTTTAATGTCATGTTAAGTTTTGTTGTAATATTTTTTTCAGGAAGACTAAACAAAACTATCACCCTTTTGATTGTCAAAAGGTTAGTTAATAATTAAGTTTTTATGCATGGAACAAAAAGGCAACCTGAAACGGGCGGCAAAATTACACATTTTTTTCATTCAATGAGCATTAAGCTGTAATTTATTCCAATCACAGTTCCGGGAATAATAAAATCCAAGAAAATGGTTCATCAATACTAAATCAAAATCAAGAAAAAAGAATGAATAAAAATAAACTAAATACAAAGTCAATACAATCCAAAAACCTTATCAATAGTACATAAACACAAAAAAATATTTAACAAATGCATAGTGCAATCAAAAAAGTTCTTCCAATAATTATAATCTTGTCATAAAATAACATAAATTTACACCCACGACATGAATAAGTTTTAATTTATTCTCATCGCTTAATGGGAAATATTGAATTGAAAAGCACCTTAAGTAATCTAACTCCCGGCTTATACAATACGCCAGAATTCAGAGAGAATCACATTCCGATGGTGGCAACAACCTCTGAAGGTGAAATTGTTGAAGCAAATGAAGCGTTTATTACCTTCAGCAAAGTAGAAGTTAATCTCAAATCCAGCCCATATAATCTTTTCCAGATACTGGGAATTGATCAACGCTCAAACGGACAGCCAACAGCCGGAACGTGGATTAAACAAATTGTCCAAATTGAAAATACAATAAAAAAGTGCTTTTATTGCTTCAGCAATTTTGAAAGCGAACAACAAAGATTCAGAATTTATTCCTTTATTGATGAAGAGCATCTTGCTCAACAAACCATTTCATCTGCCGAAATTAAAACAACAGCCGGGTTGCTGTCACAAAGCCCCCAAAAACTTCACCAGCAGTCTGGGATAGCTTTTTACAAAATAATTTTTGCAGAGAAGCAACTCTTTGAAGTCTCCAACCTTTTTGAATTATTACAATGCACAAATCCGGGAAATTCAATCACAATTAACGATATTCTCCATAGATCAATTATCTGGACTGATGACCTGTCTGACTACAATGACTTGCTTTTGCAGGTTGAATCTCAAAAACTGACATCTTTTAATTGCGAATATAGGATTTCGGACAATAATGGCACGGTGAGGAATATTCAACACAATGCAGTCCTGGAATACAATAACAACGGAAACCTCAGCCGTTGGACCGGGATTTTACAGGACATTACCTCTTTTCGTAAATCTGAAACCTTAAAATCATCAGCTTTTCAGATCTCCCAACTCATACACTCACAACATAGCCTCGAATTGCTATTAAAAGTCATTCATCAGGTTATCACTTCCATGATGCCCGCACCTGAAATGTTGATTGCGCTGGATGAAGGAAGCAATCTTGCACAATACCTGGTTAACGGGCACAATACAGCAGCTGAAAGAAGTAATAAACAGAATGGATTACTCGAATATGTGCTCAAAACCAACGAACCACTTCTCGTATCCGCCTCTGCAATAGACCTGATGATTTCAGAAAAAATCATTGAACATTCAGGTCAGATCCCACAATCCTGGATTGGTATTCCGTTAAAAACCCGTGAAAGTATTATTGGGGTGCTATGTTTACAATCATTTACAACGGAAACCACCTTCAGCGAAGATGAAAAGACGATTCTTCTGTTCATTGCTGAACAAATTGCGCTTGCCATCCATAAAATCAAAAGTGAAGAGTTTCTCATTAAAGCAAAGAACACCGCCGAAAATTCAAGCCGGCTAAAGTCATCATTGCTGGCAAACATGAGCCACGAACTGAGAACACCAATGACAGGAATTCTTGGTTTTTCTGAAATCCTGAATGAAGAACTTGAAGACCCGCGGCTAAAATCCATGGCTGGAACCATTTTTAAGTCTGCTGGACGACTAATGTCAACGCTAAATTCCATCATTGACCTTTCTGCACTGGAAGCCGACAAAAATACACTTAGCCTGAAATCAGTAAACACCAGACTAATGATGCAGCCTCTGCTAAAGGTTGCATACTCAATTGCAAGCGACAAGGGGCTATACCTGCGCACAGCCATTCCTCCCGATTTATTTGTGCATTCAGACGAAAAATTGCTCAGCCAGTTATTGCACCACCTTATTGACAATGCCTTAAAATTTACCGTTGATGGCGGAATTTCTATCAGTGCTTATAAACTAAATAAGACCAGCACAGAGGTCACTATTCGAATCAGTGATACCGGAATTGGGATTGCTCCGGAACACCACAGGATGATTTTTGAGGAATTCAGACAGGTGAGCGAAGGATTCTCCAGAACTTTTGAAGGCAGTGGGCTCGGATTATCATTGTGTTCAAAGATTTCACGTTTGGTAAATGCAAAAATATGGGTAGACAGTGTGGAAGGCAAAGGCTCCGATTTTTTCGTTGAATTACCCATAGCACTGCCTGGCGAAATCGACGAGCAACTGACCGCAGACACTAGTCCAACCATTCGTACACATAGATTAAGCCGCGGTTCTGTTCCTGAAGTATTGATCGTTGAAGACAATGAAATCAACCGAAGACTGGCTGCGCTATATCTTCGTGAAATTTGCAATACCGAAATGGCTGAAAATGGTTACGTTGCCATCGAAAAAATCAAACGACGGAAATATGATGCCATACTCATGGACATAAACCTGGGAGCAGGGCCCGATGGACTTTCCATTGCACATCAGGTAAGAAATTACGAAATCAATAAAAGCACTCCAATTATTGCAGTTACCGGCTATACCATGCATGGTGACAGGGAAAAACTGCTTGCAAACGGCTGTTCTCATTACCTTCCAAAACCTTATGACAAACAAACGCTTCTCAAATTATTTTCATCAATTTTATATAAATAGAAGATTTATTTTTCCGGTTAACTACTATTAATCTCGTAAATTGCACCATCTTCCGCAACCACAACATTCTTAAAAATCTTTTCTGCTTCAATTTTAAAAACATTGGAATCGTCATAACGAGCTGAGAAATGCCCTAGCAATAAGGATCCTGCATTGGCTTTTAATGCAATTTGAGCAGCCTGAGCAGCGGTTGAATGCATCTTTTGTTTGGCAGCTTCCTCTTTGTCATTCAAAAAGGTTGCCTCATGATACAACATAGAACAACCCTTTGTCCATTCAGCTATGGGTTCATAAAATGCAGTATCCGAACAATAAGCATATGATCTCTTTTGCGGTGGAGAAATGGTGAGTAAATGATTTGCAACAATATTTCCATCCTCATCAACAAAATCTTCACCTTGCCTTAATCTTTCCATAAATACAAAAGGCACGCCATATTTGTCTGCCTCGCTGCGCCGGACATTACGCGGCAACGGCTTCTCGCTGATCAGGAAACCTGTAGTAGGAATTCGATGTACCAGTGGAAAGGATGTAATGGTTAATTTACCTGTATCGGCAATCATAACCGGAAATTCCGCCTGGGTATGATAAAAATTAAGCGGGTAGCATAGTTGGGTCATGGAAGCTTTCAACTGTAATTCGATAATTTCCTGAAGCACTTCAGGACCATAAATATTCAATGACGTTTTCCGACCCATCAGGTGCCAGGTAGAAATCAGCCCGATTAATCCATAAAAATGATCTCCGTGAAGATGGCTTATCAGAATGTGGCTGATATTGTTGGCCTTGATCTTCAGCTTTCGGAGCATCATCTGGGTACCTTCACCACAATCAATTAAAATCAATTGCTCCCCATAAGAAAGCACCTGAGCACTAAGGTTTCGCTTTGTGGTGGGAACGGCAGCACTACTTCCCAGAATGGTTACTGAAAAATGCTTCATAGGCATGATATAAAGTTCAAAAGGATTATAGATAATTTTTGTAAAGATGAGAAAAACCTCCAGGATGAAAAAATTCAAGGCATAAAAAAAGTCCCTTGCGGGACTTTTTTATCTTCAATCAGAAGTTTATTCTCCTTTTTCGTCTTTGGCTTTCTTTTCAGAAGCTTCCATATCCGATTTGAGGTTAGCCAATGCTTCAAGATCACCCAAGGTGGTTTTCTCAAGATTATCCTTGAGTTTTTTAACTGCACGTTTGGTTGAATTTTCAGCACTTTCCTTTACAGCAGATTCCTTTACCCGTTCAGAAGCGGTAGCATCCTGAAAGATACGGGTATGTGAAAGAATGATTTTTTTGTTTTCTTTTGAAAACTCAATCACTTTAAAATCGAGTGACTCATCAACCTTCATTTGGGTATTGTCTTCTTTTACCACGTGGCGCAGAGGGGCAAACCCTTCAACACCGTAAGGCAGAGCAACGACCATTCCCTTATCACTGGCATTGGTTACCGTTCCTTTATGAACCGATCCTACAGCAAAAACGCTTTCAAAAACATCCCATGGATTTTCCTCAAGTTGCTTATGACCAAGGCTTAAGCGACGGTTTTCAACATCAACATCAAGAACCATTACTTCAATCTTTTCACCAATTTTGGTAAACTCTGCAGGATGCTTGATTTTTTTCGACCAACTGAGGTCAGAAATATGAATCAAGCCATCAACACCCTCTTCAAGTTCAACAAAAATACCGAAGTTGGTAAAATTGCGAACGGTTGCTTCGTGCTTGCTGTTGAGTGGATACTTTTCCTTAATATTTGTCCATGGATCAGGAATAAGCTGTTTGATACCAAGCGACATTTTGCGCTCTTCACGATCCAGGGTAAGAATAACTGCGTCAACCTCGTCACTAACTTTAAGGAAATCCTGGGCAGTGCGCAAATGCTGCGACCATGACATTTCAGACACGTGGATCAGACCTTCAACGCCAGGAGCAATCTCGATAAATGCACCATAGTCAGCAATAACAACTACGCGACCTTTAACCTTGTCACCAACCTTAACGTTTTCGTCCAGTGAATCCCATGGATGAGGGGTAAGTTGTTTAAGACCGAGGGCAATTCGCTTTTTATTTTCATCAAAATCAAGAATAACCACCTTGATTTTGGCATCAAGTTCAACGATTTCTTCAGGATGATTAATACGTCCCCATGAAAGGTCAGTAATATGAACAAGTCCGTCAACACCACCAAGGTCAACAAATACACCATATGAGGTAATATTCTTAACGGTACCTTCAAGAATCTGGCCTTTTTCAAGTTTGCTGATAATGTCTGCTTTTTGCTGCTCAAGTTCGTCTTCGATGAGTGCTTTGTGCGAAACAACAACATTTTTATATTCCTGGTTGATTTTAACAACCTTGAATTCCATTACTTTATCAACGTAAATATCGTAATCACGAATAGGTTTAACGTCAATTTGTGAACCAGGAAGGAAGGCTTCAATGCCGAATACATCAACAATAAGGCCACCTTTGGTACGGCATTTAACGTAACCATTGATAATTTCTTCTTTTTCAAAGGCAGTATTCACACGCTCCCATGAACGGAGAATACGGGCTTTTTTGTGTGAAAGTATAAGTTGTCCTCCGACATCTTCCTGACTTTCTACATAAACTTCAATGGTATCACCAATCTTCAGATTCGGATTATAACGAAGTTCTGATTGTGGAATAACGCCATCGGATTTAAAACCAATATTAACAACAACCTCGCGGGAGCTGATGGCTACAACAGTTCCGTCAATCACTTCATGTTCAACAATAGAACTGAGGGTTTTGTCGTAAACTGATTCCAGTTTGGCGCGTTCGTCGCTGGTATAATTCTCATGCTTTTTACCGATAGCATCCCAGTCGAAATTTTCGAGTGAAACCTGCGGTATGATTTTGGCTTTAAGTTTTTCAACAGTAGGCTCATCATCGTCATCAGTTTCCGAAACCTGAGCAACAGGAGCAGCAACAGGCACTTCTTCAGCAACAGGAGCAGAAACAGATACTTCTTCAGCAACAGGTTCAGCAACGGGTGCTTCTTCTGCTTCTGTTTTAGGAGCTTCCTCAATTTCAACTTCATTCACAACCGGAGTTTCGTTTACCTCAGTTGTTGGCTCCACAGGAGTATTCTCAACTTTTGGCAACTCTTCGTTGACGTTTAATTCGTCGTTTGTCATTTAATTCTTCTTTGCGGTATCCTGCGATACCAGGTTAATACTAAGTGAATTGACAGGTTTGTACAGGCAGGATCACCTTTAATTTACATTGGGAAAGGCACTGTTCAAACCGGGGTGCAAAGGTAATTATTTTTTTAATTTACAAAACCGTAAATGGTTAATTTTCAGGGATCTTTTTAATAAAGGCATAATCTGCATATTTACAGTCAGATCGAAGACCAATGAAACCATCTATCCAGGCGGTACCAAAAAGAAAAATGACCTGACATCGTGAAATAGACGTCAGGTCATTTTCAATATTAAAAGCAGTAATTATTTCTTATTCTGATTTTTTTGAAGCTCTTCCAGGCGTTTCTGAAAATTGGACTTCTTAACCGGTTTTTTCTTATTTTCCTGAATTCTGGCATGAAGTTTCTCTTCATTGACAAATCTGCGGATAAGAAACATCTGAGCAAAAGTGAATAAGTTGGCAAGCAGGTAGTAATAACTCAGTCCGGCAGAATAACTGTTAAAGAATCCAAGGAACATAATCGGCATCAGGTACATCATGGTTTTCATGCCAGGCATCTGGTTACCGGTTGACATCATGTCATTGTTCATCTTTGTATAGATGATGGTTGAAATGGTCATCAAAAGAGTAAACAAACTCACATGGTCGCCATAAAATGGAATAGTAAACGGCAGGTCAAGTATTGAGTCATAACTCGAAAGGTCGGTTGCCCAGAGGAACGATTCTTGCCGCAATTCGATAGAAGCCGGGAAAAACCTGAACATGGCCAATAGTATCGGAAACTGAAGCAACATAGGAACGCAGCCAGCCATAGGGTTTACACCCGCCTTTTTATACAGCGACATAGTTGCCTGCTGCTTTTTCATGGCATCATCCTTCTTGGGAAACTTTGCGCTTATTTCGTCAATTTCGGGTTTCAACAACCGCATTTTGGCAGAAGACAGGTATGTTTTATATGCAATTGGCGATAGGAATATTTTCAATAGGACAGTGAGTATCAAAATAATAATCCCGTAATTAATATCAAAACCTTCCAGAAAGTTAAAAACGGGAATTACCGCAAACCGATTTATCCATTGCATCAGGAAAAAACTCCAACCGAGTGGTATCTGCCGCTCCAGGTCGAGTTTGTAATCACGCAAAATATTGTATTTATTGGGCCCAAAATAAAAACGCATGCCCAGGGTTTTATCTACATTGGGGTTAAAGTCCAATGACAGAATAGCATCCATCTGCTCCAGGTATTTCGTTTCCTTTTCAGGCTCACGTACTTTTACCAGTTCGGCATTCTGAAAAAGTTCATCAGCTACAATTGTTGCAGAAAAGAACTGTTGTTTAAATGAAACCCACTTGATGCGGGTATTGATGTTTTGACTATCGTCTTTACGCTCGTTCAGGTAATCGACCTCTCCATCTGAATGGCGATAGTGAATGCTCGTATTAAGCTTTTCATTTTCCAGATTTTTTTCCTGCCGCATAAGCCGTGCATCCCAATTGATGACCATTTCTTTGGCATTGGGGTCAATCACACCCTCCATATTGGCGAAATTTACATCAAAATCAATCATGTAATCATCACCCCTGACAGTGTATTTAAACTCGATGTACTTATCGGTGGAAATAACGGAATCTGATTCACCTGCATACAAACGCATACCAAAACTCAGGGAGTCACTACCAGAAACAGCCAGTACATTGCTCCCATTCAATTGGTTGTTGTAGAATTCCGGAACGAAGTAAAGGTTTGAGGTTGAGATTGCCTTAACTTCAGAATAAAAGGCGAGTCCAAAAGATGAAGAATCAGGTATAAAAAGGACAACGGGCTTTCCATCGTAAGTTTTATACTCTTTCATTTCCACTTGACTTATCCTGCCCCCCAGGCTGCTAATGGTAAATTTAGCCAGATCGGTCTCGAGGATATAATTCTGATCCGTGCCGATTGAGGAAGTTGCAAAAGCCCCGTAAACAGACCGGTCCCCGGTTTTTATGGATGAGTCAGCCACCTGTGTCTGAGGTTCGGCAACAGCACTTTCAGTTGCTGTTTTCAGTTGCTCTTGCCGCAGTTGAATAGCTATAGCTGAGTCATTAAGAACACGCTGAATGTTCACAATGGAATCCTGCTGCCGTTTTTTTGCCTCCAGTTCCTCTTTTGAAGGTGACATCAAAATGGTGTAACCAACCATTATGGCAAAAATCAGGACCAAACCAATGATAGTATTCTTATTCATGTAAATAAAAGATAAAATGAGATTAAGACGCAACAAAAGTAATTAAAACCAGCCAATGAACCAGTATCAAATTGAGTCAGGCATTACCGGAGCAATCATCAGACTGTTCCTAACCCTTGTTATGATGCTCTATTGCAGCTTTAACAAAATTCACAAAAAGTGGATGGGGATTGGCCACGGTGCTTTTATATTCAGGATGAAACTGAACGCCAATAAACCATGGATGATCACGGAGTTCGACAATCTCAACCAGATTATTGCGGGTATTAATACCTGGAGTGAGCATTCCTGCCTGTTGATATTGGGTTAAGAAATTATTATTAAACTCGAACCGGTGCCGATGCCTTTCGACAATATCGTCGATACCGTATACATCAAATGTACGGGTTCCTTTTTCAATCGTACAGGGATAAGCACCCAAACGCATGGTTCCACCCATATCTTCAATGCTCTTCTGTTCTTCCATAATGTCGATTACCGGATGTGATGTTGCAGGGTCCATTTCGGTAGAATGAGCATCGGTAAAACCAAGCACATTACGACCAAATTCAATTACTGCACATTGCATACCAAGGCATATACCAAGAAATGGAATCTTATTTTCGCGGGCAAACTTAATGGCCTCAATTTTCCCTTCAATACCCCGGGATCCGAAACCCGGAGCCACAAGAATACCATCAAGGCCTTGTAATGACATTTCAACAGTTTCGGATGTAATGGACTCAGAATGAACAGATTTAACCTTTACTTTATACTGATTGGTAGCCCCGGCATGAACAAAAGACTCATTGATAGATTTATATGCATCTTTCAACTCAACATATTTTCCAATCAATCCAATGGTAACCTCTCCTTTCGGATTTTTCAATCGTTGGAGGAACTCCTTCCAGTTCTCCAGATCAGGTTCCGGCTGAACTGGCATTTTCATTTTTTCAAGCACCTCAATATCCAGTTTCTCCTCATGCATCAGCAATGGCACGTCATAAATCGACTCTGCATCTATTGACTCAATCACCGAGGTAGGGTCAACATTACAAAACAGGGCAATTTTATTTCTCATGCCCTCATTCAGGTGCTTTTCGGTACGACAAACAATAATATCGGGCTGAACCCCTTGTTCCAGCATGGTTTTAACAGAGTGCTGAGTTGGTTTTGTCTTTAATTCACCTGCGGCAGCGAGATAAGGTACCAGCGTGAGATGAATAACAAGGCAATCGCTGCCAATTTCCCAGCGCATCTGACGCACAGCTTCAATATATGGCAACGACTCAATATCGCCAACCGTACCTCCAATCTCAGTCAACACGAAATCATAATTACCTTCATTTCCCAGTAATTTTATACGGCGTTTAATTTCATCGGTTATGTGGGGAATCACCTGCACAGTTTCGCCCAAATAATCTCCATGCCGTTCTTTATTTATTACAGCCTGGTAGATCCTGCCGGTGGTTACATTGTTTGCCTGCGATGTAAAAACATTCAGGTAGCGTTCGTAATGCCCCAGGTCCAAATCTGTTTCAGCACCATCATCTGTTACAAAACACTCCCCATGTTCATAAGGGTTGAGCGTTCCAGGATCTATGTTTATATAAGGATCAAGTTTTTGTATAGTAACTTTAAACCCCCTCGCCTGAAGAAGCTTTGCAAGTGATGCGGAAATAATCCCCTTTCCCAGAGAGGAGGCCACACCTCCGGTTACAAATACATATTTGGTTGAAGCCATGTTGCTATTATTTTTATTAGAAATCCTACTTTACTGAAAAGTAGTTCTTTGTTTCATTAAAAAAAACAAACCTGACATTCATCAGGCCATTCAACAATTTGAGTTAAGAAACGAAAAACAAGGCATTAATAAACGCCCTAATCATTAGCAAAAGTACAAATGCATTTGCATAACCAGCTAATCTTGTTAAGAAAAAATGAAAAGTTTCTGAAAATGATGCACAATGGCGTGTTATACAGCCTCTAAATTTACCGATTTGAGGATTGCATCATAAATTTCCTCCTTATTGTAGGGCTTAGAAAGAAACAAGTTCATACCTGCTTCAAAGCTTTTTTTTCTGAACGACTCTTCGGAGTAAGCCGTCAGAGCTATTATGGGAATATTAGCATCCCTTTTCCTTATTTCTATGGTAGCATCCCATCCATTCATGATGGGCATATCAATGTCCATAAGAATAACATCGTATTCACTTCCCAAACATTCAGATACTGCTTCAGTTCCATCAGCCACCAGGGTATAATTCCACCCCATCCTTTTTATAAGAATTTCTATTATCCGCTGATTCAGAACGTTATCCTCTGCTATCAACACCCTTATTTCCTTTTTATCCTGGCCCATCGGAATTCAGTTTCTTATCTTTCTGTTTCAACGAAACGACTATTATATTATGGTTAATCATTTTTTTTCACAAAGGTAATATAAAAAAACAAAAATTATATGAAAAAAGCAACTTGTGTAAAAATAAACACAAGTTGCAAGCCAATTAAATTAAATTTATTTACTGCCCAAGGTATGATTTCAGCAGTTTACTCCGGGAGGTATGTTTTAACCTTCTGATCGCTTTTTCTTTAATCTGCCGAACCCTTTCCCGGGTAAGGTCGAATTTTGCACCTATCTCCTCCAGGGTCAGTCCATGATTCATCCCAATTCCGTAGTAAAGATTAACAACATCGCGCTCTTTTTCGGTCAAGGTTGACAAGGAGCGTTGAATTTCACGGGCAAGTGATTCGCGCATTAAACCAGCATCAGTAACCGGGGCGTCATCATCAACGAAGATATCAATAAGTTTCATATCCTCATCTTCGGTGAGCGGAGCATCCATAGACACATAACGCGTTGAAATTTTCAGGGCAGCATCTATCTTGTATTCGGGTATTTCTAATGCTTCTGCAATTTCATCGGATGAAGGCGGACGCTCAAACTTTTGTTCCAGGCGCGATGACTCCTTTTTGATCTTATTAAGTGAGCCAACCTGGTTCAAAGGCAAACGCACAATACGCGATTGTTCCGCTAGGGCCTGCAAAATACTCTGACGAATCCACCAAACAGCGTATGAAATAAATTTAAATCCCCTGGTTTCATCAAATCGCTGTGCAGCTTTTATCAGCCCAAGGTTGCCCTCATTAATAAGGTCAGGCAAACTCAATCCTTGATTTTGATATTGTTTGGCAACAGAAACGACAAAACGCAGATTCGCCTTGCAGAGTTTTTCAAGCGCCTGCTGATCGCCCTGGCGAATTTTCTGGGCAAGGGTAACCTCTTCATCTGCTGTAATAAGTTCTTCTTTGCCAATATCTTGCAAATACTTATCGAGCGACGCGGTTTCCCTGTTGGTTATTGATTTGGTTATCTTGAGTTGTCTCATACTTTTGACTTTTACAGGCTTATCATAGAAAAAGCCCAATTAATTTACTAACAATTGTTTGGCATAAAAGTTTGCATTTTGCCAACCTCTTTGATGATTAAATTATTAAGGAGACACGCATCGAATGTATTTCCATCAAGGATATCAACCACCTTTTTATTCAGTTTTACAATCCAAAACCGTAGTATGCCCTTGTTCTGTTAGGATAAATACCCTCAACAAGAACCCCGCCACTTTTTCTGGATAAGATGTTTGTAAGGTCCTCACGACTTGCGATTTTATTCCCATCAATCTGAGTAATGATAAATCCCTGCCTTATACCGGCATCCCGGAGCTTTCCATCCCGCAATTCAACTACTTGTAAACCATAGTCCAGCCCAAGTTGTGATTTGAGGTTATCACTCACCGGCTGCAGTGTGGCACCAAGTATAGAATTTACATCCAACTCTTCCCGCTTTACCGTTTTGGTGTTTCCGTCCCTGTTTTTTAAAATAACGGTGAAACTCAAATCTTTATTGTTTCTTTTCACACCTACATTCACTTTATCTCCCGGGCGATGTTGTCCTACAAGCTCAAGTAATTCAGACGTTGAGTTCACGGGTACACTTTCGATGTCAATAATAATATCTCCTGAGCGAATGCCAGCCTCTCTCGCTGATCCTGTTTCAGTAACTTCAGCAACAAAAACGCCCTTGATGTCATCAATTCCCTGCTCATTTGCAAGCTGACTATCAAGTTCACGTATGCTAACACCCATAAATCCACGTTGAACGGCGCCATATTCACGAAGGTCCTGCACCACTTTGCGAACGATATTTACAGGAATAGCAAAAGAATAGCCCGCATAATATCCAGTACCAGAGGCGATAGCAGCATTTATACCTACCAACTCACCTCGTGTATTCACCAAAGCCCCGCCACTATTGCCACGATTTACAGCTGCGTCGGTTTGAATAAACGATTCAATTGCCGAACCGTCAGGTGACCCCAGAATGTTGATGTTGCGGGCTTTCGCACTTACTATTCCGGCAGTAACGGTTGAGGTTAGGTTAAACGGGTTCCCGACTGCGAGTACCCATTCTCCAATTTGCAATTGATCAGAATTACCGTAAACTACATAAGGCAGATCTGAAGCATCAATTTTCAAGAGAGCAAGGTCAGTGGAAGGATCCAGCCCAACAACGTCAGCCTCATATGATCTTTTGTCATTTAAGGTAACTTCCACCCGATTTGATTCAGTAACCACATGATTGTTTGTCACGATATAGCCATCGGGGGAAATAATTACCCCGGAACCTGTGGCAACAATGGGAGAATTATCCCTTTGCCCGCGATCTCCAAAAAAATCATGGAAATCGAAAAAATTATCATAAACACTACTCTTGCGATTATACTCGGTTTTAATATGCACCACAGCGTGGATGGTATTGCTGGCCGCCTCAGTAAAATCGGGCAACACCATAGGCCCACTGGTCCCTGGCATAGCCGCAAGGTAAGCTGGTATATTTTCAGTTTTAACAATTTGATTTTTATTGTTGCTCCGGCCGTCAAAATATGAGTATGCAGCAACAGCAATGAGTCCACCAGCGATTGCAATAAGCAAACTTCCAACTAACTTTTTCATTTTTTAGTCCTATTTAAGTTTATTTTCCTTTTATGAAATCATGAGCCAAAATTTCTTATTTTACCCATGTGATTGTTTTAACGCAATTCAAATACCAATGTTACAGCAACTGCTGTTAAAAATTGTTAAGCAGAAGATTAGTGCAAAAACCAATCTCTCGCAATAATTGTGAACTAACATTTCATATGGAACAAAGCACGGCCATTGTTTAAAAAATCAGACATCATGAAACATTGCAGCAACATTCTGATTGATGATTCTGATTTCTGATTTCCCAATATCTACAAGATAAATTCGCAAATTTGCCTTACCTCCGACATCCAACCTGAATTTTCAAACCCCGGTTAAATAAAATGCCCAATTTCATTGGCAATGTATGGTAATTGGTTACCTTTGACCCTGCGATATGAACTGACAAAATGTCAATGACTTTCTTCATGGGAGCAATTTATAAATTTCATGGTACAGGTAATGACTTTATCCTGATGGATGGACGCAATCAGGCCAGCATGCTGTCAAAAGATAGAATCATTTACTTGTGCGACAGGCATTTGGGCATTGGAGCTGACGGTGTTATAATTCTTAGAAGTGCAAAGGACTACGACTTTGAAATGGTCTATTATAATGCTGATGGAAGCCCTGCCAGGATGTGCGGCAATGGAGCAAGATGTGCAGCCGCTTTCGCACAATGGCTAGGTATCTGCGATAAGCAAACCCGCTTTCTTGCTGGCGATGGCCCTCATAATGCAGTCATCTCAGTAATATCTGACAACGAATGGCTGGTAGATGTAAGTATAAATGATGTTACCATTCCTCACCATACTGATACCAACATCGAAATCAACACAGGCACAGACCACCTGGTAATTTTCACACCAGACCCGGACACAATTGATATTATGCAGGAAGGCCGAAAAATTAGGTTTTCGGAGCAGTATGCCCGTGATGGCATAAACGTAAATTGGTTGAGTATTGGCAAAAATTGCCTCAGGGTCAGAACTTATGAAAGAGGCGTTGAAGCGGAGACCCTTTCCTGTGGAACCGGCGTTACTGCTTCAGCCATTGTTGCCACCTTGAAGACAGGTATACAGGAATGGGATATCCTTACAAACGGCGGCATGCTTCATGTCAGTCTTGCCAAGGGGAAGGAAAAGATTACAGACATCAGGCTCAAAGGACCGGCAATGATGGTTTTTGAAGCTAACTTACCCGCAATCTAATTAAGAGTATTACCTTTTGGGTTTAATAACGATTAACAATAAAAACGATTTGATACAAGGCAAACGCATATTTTTAAGGGCTCCGGAACTTGCCGATGTTGACATCCTTTACAAATGGGAGAACGACACCTCACTCTGGCGGGTAAGCAATACGATTGCCCCATTCTCACGTTTTGCGATTGAACAGTATTTAATTAATGCAGGTAGCGATATTTATGCCGCACGTCAACTAAGGCTGATGATTTGCTTGTTAGATCAGGACAATACACCCATTGGAGCCATTGACCTTTTCGATTTTGACCCGCATCACAGTCGTGCGGGTATTGGCATCGTTATCATCGATGAATTCCGAAATCAAGGATATGCCAAAGAGTCCCTTATCGTGCTGATAGACTATTGTTTTGATCATCTTGGCATTCACCAGCTATACAGCAACATTTCAGAGGACAATTCCTCAAGTATACGGTTGTTTGAAAACGTTGGATTTATCAATACGGGCCGTAAACTGGCCTGGATTAAACATGGAAGCACATGGAAAGATGAACTAATTTTTCAAAAAATCAACATAACTTTCAATTGACATGAGCGCATACTATCATCCACGGTATAGTAATGTTACAAGGAAAGGGAAGTCAAGACCTTTCAGATTTATTTTTGTCACGCTCATCATTTTACTGATCCTGGGAGGAGTTGCCGCATGGCAGGCCTATACAATCTTTCTGGAACCCAATGTTTACTCCGGCCAGCAAACTGAAGTTTTTATACAAATTCCGACCGGTAGCAATTTTGAGACAGTGAAGAAAGAACTTTACAGCAATGGGATAATCATTCATCGCCGTAATTTCGAATTAGTCAGTTCAATCAAGAAATATCCGGCATCTATAAAACCCGGGAGGTATAAACTAACCAACGACATGGGCAATTTCAAAATTGTCAGACTGTTAAGATCAGGAAACCAAACGCCACTAAACGTCATTTTCAACAACATCCGCACTCCTGAGCAACTTGCCGGACGCATTGCCACACAAATTGAAGCCGACTCCGCTTCAATTATCGGACTGATCAACAACAATCAGTTTCTGGATTCACTTGGTGTAACACGGAACAGCGTTTTTACAATATTGATTCCAAACACCTACGAATTTTACTGGAATACGTCAGCCAAAGCATTCCTTACCAGAATGAAACGAGAATCGGAAACATTCTGGTCAGGGAAAAGGGAGTCACAATTGGCAAAAATAAACATGAACCGCCACGAAGTCATTACACTTGCGTCTATTGTTGAGAAAGAAACCAACATGAACGATGAGAAAGCCAGTGTTGCTGGTGTCTATATGAACAGACTAAATCAGGGATGGCTTCTGGAAGCTGATCCGACCCTGGTTTTTGCCCATGGCAATTTTGAAATGAAAAGGGTGCTGAACATACATAAGGAGATAGATTCACCATACAATACATACAAAAACAGAGGATTACCCCCAGGCCCCATCTGTTTGCCTTCCATTTCTTCGATTGAGGCAGTGCTGAATTATGAAAACCATGATTATATGTTTTTCTGTGCCAGTGATGATTTCTCTGGTTACCATAGTTTTGCAAAAACCATCGAACAACATGCCGTAAATGCAAACAGATACCGCGCCGCTCTGAACAGGCGCAAAATCTATCAGTAGTTTTAGTAATTAACGCTATGTGCTAAAACCACATCAGCTTTAAACACGAACAACCATAAAAAGGTCAGTAGTTAATTGTATATTTGTCCAATGGATATACAATTATTGAAAAATTTGTCAAATTTATTTCTATCCTATGAGAAACGCATTCAAGGCATATGACATCAGAGGCATCTACAATAAAGACTTTAATGGTGCCGATGTTTACAAAATAGGGTTCTTACTTCCATCGCTACTCAATGCAGAAACGGTATTGGTTGGGCATGATGTGAGGGTTTCGTCGCCCGAAATACTGGAATTTCTTTGCAAGGGGATAACCGACTCAGGCGCAGATGTAAATGTTGCCGGTGAATGCACCACGCCTATGATCTATTGGGCCACGGCAAAGTTTGGATACCAGGCCTCCGTTATGATTACTGCTTCGCACAATCCCGCACAATACAATGGATTAAAGATTTCGCGTAACGATGCATTACCAGTAGGATATGACTCAGGGTTATCAGAACTATTGGAACTGGCAGAGACCAGCAATATAGTGCCCGCTGCTATCCCAGGCACCTATAGTACTTTTCAGTTTAAAAAGGAATACCTGGAGTTTCTGAGTAAATATAAAACCAATCTCGACGGCTTAAAAATTGCCATCGATTGTTCAAATGGGATGGGTTCTCTGCTGGCAAGAGAGTTGTTTGGTGACACACCCTATTACATTTTTGAAGAACGCATTGGCACATTTCCAAACCATCAGCCCAATCCGCTTGAGGAAGAAAATGTAGCCGATCTGAAAAAATTAGTCATAAAAGAGAAGTGTGATATTGGACTAATTTTTGACGGAGATGCCGATAGGGTAATGTTTGTTGATGAAAAAGGAAGATTTATTCAGCCCGACAGGATGATTGCTGTTTTGGCTGGCTATTATGCCGATAAAGGGCTGAGCGGAAAAGCATTGCAAGATATACGAACCTCAAAATCGGTAACCGAATATGTAACGGAAAAGGGATTTGAGATGCACATGTGGAGGGTCGGCAGGGCCTATGCCGCTCTAAAACTCCGTGAAATTGACGGACTGTTCGGCGGAGAGCTTGCCGGCCATTATTATTTCAAAGACTTCTATTACTCTGATTCTGCTTATGTTGCAGCACTCATTATTTTGCAGGAGTTGCAGAAATACAAGAAAAAGGGAATCACCCTTTCGTCATTGATTGACAACATTGATCGTTACGTTGGCACCGGCGAGATCAATTTTCATATTGACAGGAAACATGACGCGATGGAGTCATTACGTGAGGCTTTTTCTGAGGAAGAAGAACCGCTGGCATTTTATGATTTCGATGGCTACAGGATAGAATTCAAGGATTGGTGGTTCAATGTAAGGCCTTCCAACACGGAACCTTACTTAAGATTCCTTGCTGAAGCAAGAAGTCTGGAATTGCTGGAAACAAAAAAGAACAAAGCCCTTGAAATACTGTTTCCGTATATTGTTCAGGGTGAAAAAGAACCTTAAATTCAGTTTTTTGCTGGTCTTTCTGTTGATTTGCACCTGTTTTTCTTCATTCAAGGTGCGCGCTCAAACCGGCAGCACTTCAGCAGACTCAGACACCTTAAATAGAGCACATCTACGTGGCCTTATCATCGGCGGATCAGCCGTATATGCCGGCAGCATGATTGGTCTATATGAATTATGGTATAAAGATTACCCGCAAGGTGGATTCCATTTCATCAACGACAACAAAGAATGGCTTCAGGCTGACAAGACCGGACACGCACTTTCCAGTTATTATACAGGCCTGGCAGGATATGAATCACTTAGGTGGGCAGGAGTTGATGAAAAAAAATCAATCTGGTTTGGCGGAAGTATTGGATTCGTTTATCTAACAGTAATAGAGACACTTGATGGTTTTTCTGCCGGATGGGGCGCTTCAGGAGGAGACTTGCTGGCAAACGGACTAGGCTCCGCATTGTTTATCGGGCAACAATTGGGCTGGAATGAACAACGAATAAAGATGAAATGGTCTTTCCATACGACCAGATATGCCAAATACAATCCTGAATTGCTGGGGAGTAATTTTCCACAACGTATGTTAAAAGATTATAACGGACAAACCGTCTGGCTTTCGGGGAATATTGAGTCTTTCATCCAAAATAAAGAAACAAATTTCCCAAAATGGCTAAATATTGCAGTGGGCTGCGGCGCGGAAGGCATGACAGGGGCAACATCCAATCCTGAAGATTTAAATGGAGTCCCCCTCCCCCATTTCAGCCGTTACAGACAGTTCTATCTTGCCCCTGACATAGACCTGACAAAAATCAGAACGAAGCACAATACCTTAAACTTCGCTTTGAAGCTTTTGGGATTTATTAAATTTCCACTTCCAACAATAGAAATCAATAAAAAGGGAATGAAATTCCATCCAATTTATTTTTAACAGATGGATAGGTCTCATTTTCTTTTGTTGTAGCCATTTTCACCAAAAGGATCCAATTCTTCTATAATCAACTCTTCCAGTGCTTTTAAATCTTTGCTGTAATCTTTGGGCGTATCATCGGATTGTTTAATCTCTTCCACGATTTCATAAGTGAAATTTTCCTGCCCAAATGTTTTCCAATCGGATTGAAGAGAAGCACAGGAATGAAGCCCGGCTTCAAGCTGAAATCGCTGCGAATTCCAGGCTGCGATCAAGTCGGGACTGCTGCCGATGTAGATTTTGCCATTTATTTTATTAACTATCAGGAAAACACCCATCCTGAATTTCATATTCTTGTATTCTGACTTCAACTCTTTTCTTGTTTTCATCCTTAAAAATTATACTTTTAGCTTAAATTGTAAGACAAATGTCAATCTGTAGGTCTGCAATTTTTAAAAAATCCTTGTAATCGGTTGGCTGAAGCCGGTTATTGTAAAACAGCAACAAGCCTGTAATACTGTTTTTAAGGGAGAGTTTTATATTTTCAGCCCTTGATACATCTAAGAATTGACACTCTCTTAACGTCTTAATGTCTTCGTCTATAATACTATCTGTGAATGCATAAATCATTCTGGCCGTACCTTGCCGGGAACCGGGGTCGTTCATGCGTTCCAGATAAATGAGTTCAAAAATATCGGGATACTGGGTAAAATATTGGATAAATGCCTTCATTCGCTTCTTAAGGCGGTGCAATCCGGGCTGCATATAAGAAGTTTGTTCATCAATCATAATTTCACAATCGGACATAAAATCTTGCACACAAATAAAAATCAACTCGTTCAGATCTTTGAAGTAATTGTATAATGTGGCATAAGAATAGCCAGCCCGCTCAGATACGGAGCGAACATTTACTGCCCTTAATCCTTCACCTTTAAGGATTTCACGCGTTGCTTCGATGAAATATTGCCGAATACGCTGTTCCTGGATTTCTTTGTTCTTTGTCATAGTTTCAAATAATAACGATGCAAATATAATTATTAGTGTTTATATATTGAACAATGTTAATTTTTTATTCTCAAAAAAAAGCCCAAATATGAGCTTTTTTATTTTTTTTGTTGATTAGTGCGTTACAACAGGTTCAAGTTTACTGGCCTGGTCAATAAAATCCGTCACTTTTTCAACTGAAGGAACAACGCGGGTTAATTTTTTTTCAGCATTTACCTCTTCAAGTTTGGCCTGAAGATTGGCTGCATTTCTGTTGCGAAGTTCTTTCACTGTGTCCACACCGGCAGCTTTGAGCAATTCAGCAAACTGACTGGCAATGCCTTTAATGCGGAAAAGGTCAGCCATATTTACCCAATCAAGAATTTTGCCTTCGTCAATACCTGATTTTTCAGCAATAGCCACGCGGCCTTTTTTTGCAGCGCCTTCTTTAAGAAGTCCTTCTACGGTTGAGATTCCTGCTTTTGCAAGTTTTTCCTGAAATACGGGGCCGATGCCCTCAATGTCCACAATTGATGCCATGATTTTTAATTTAGTTAATATTTGATTTGTCTTGCGAAAACAAATGATTTATAAGGATTTTCATATGTTCGCCTATGTTTATTTGATAAAGTCAACGTATTGAATCAGAAATTGTTTAATTCAATTAACCTCATTTAAAATTAATACGTCACTTTCTTCTTCATCTGTTGCATTACCTTACTCCTGAGGTTATAATTCAGGGCTTTTTGCTGAAGTTTACCACTTTTCTTTTCATGCTCAATAAATTTCATGATTTCCTTTGGGGAGTAGGCGTTCACATTATTCTTACTGACAACGGTCTGTTTTTCAGTATTCTGAAAAAGTTTCGGTTTGTTGCCTTCCTTAGCCGATTGTTTGGCTATCTTTCCTCCCTGAATGACACCATTAACAAATTCAAATGGTTTACCATCGTCTTTGCTATAGAAAAAGAAATTGTTATCTTCATTGGCTTCTGTAAGATCGTTAAATCCATCTGCAGCCAAAACAAGGTAATACTTCCCGGTGAGGGTACTGGGCATGGTATAGGTAAAAAGAAAATCAGCTTCTGGCTCGTTGTATAAGGCAGCGGCAACGCTTATCCCTGAAGGCACATCAATATAATTCCACCAACTACCCGAAATCCCCAATCCATCTGCCCAATATTCATTAGCGCCAGGGATGGTACTAAATTCATCAGAATAATAGTCATGAATAAGAATATCGTAATCGTTGGCATCATAAGCATTGTAATACATATAAAGTATGCTCCATTTTGCGGAAGCCAGCACAGTTTCAGTCCCGGAATTATACACATTATAGGTAATCTGACGGGCCAATGGGTCGTTTGAATCGGGATTATCCTCATCAATCAGGTTCCAGGCAAGTACATCCAAGCCTGAAATAATGTCACCGGAGCCCACCTGATTGCCCGAAATATTGACATCAGATTTATTCTGAGCAACAAAACCTGCGAAACAGAAACTACTCAGGAAAAAGTCATAGTCAACCCAAACGGTTCCGGAATTCCCCCAGGTACTTCCCCAGGTGTTGATAACTTTAAATGCACCTTTGGAATCATCATAGCCTGCCAACACCATTGCGTGATAGGCATGCTGCATTCCAGGATTGTTGTAGCTATCATAATCAATTACTGCGTCGCTGTTCCATCCCATAAAGCGATCGCCAAGTCTGGCTCCGATCGCAATTGGCCTGCCTTCGGCAAGATAGGCTTTGAAGTTCTCAACAGTCATGGAAGCAGCATTACTCTGATCAGCTATTTTTCGGTAATTCACCAATTTATTGTCGGCAGCATCCTGGGTCCAGTCAGATGGAGGCGTTTGGCTACAATCTCCAAGGCTTGTATAAGGTGCGGTTGCCAATGATGCGCCACCACGGGCTATTAACTGATCCATAGCAGCTTCAAATTGAGTACCATTACAATTGCTCCCTTTATCAGAAGAAGGAATTGCCCAAAATAAATCCTTTGGACTGGTTTGATTTTGTGTTTGAGCGAGTTGGCTCACAGTCCACTGATTATCAATTCCATTTAAGGCGGTTTTGAGATTATACCCGACAGCCCAGGTAACGCAGGTTCCGTATTCACCCTGATCACCGATGGGTGGAAACTTGCTGGCCAGATCAATCTTTGAGGGCAGGTTTCCGGTTTCATCATTGATATCAAGATCCTGAGGTATCTCATCAAGCTGCTCATCGTCAACGTTCCAGCTTGCCAAAGTCTGAACAAGCAGTTCACTCAGAAATTGCGTAACTTCCTCTTTGGTGCAGCTTGTAGTAGTCATGGTTGTGATGCTGAAAGCAATCGCTATTACAAGAAAAGCCTTTAATGACTTCCATCTTAAATAATTTCTCATACGAGTAATTTTATTGGTTAATTTTCTGGTTATGTCTATTCTTCAATAAATTCATCAAAGACGGCGTAACGCACACCGGATTTGATCATATGTCCGGGTAAGGATACTTCAAATTCATCCAGAGCAGGTTTTCCCATTGCAAATAATGAGCCACTAAGGTCAAAATCTGCTTTAGCCTTTGATTTTGTAAAGTTAACCAAACCATAGAATATAGAATTTGAGAACCATACTTCGGCTTGAAAATCAACACTTATCATATCAAGCCGCCCGCAAACAATTGCATTTGACATCCTGAACTCATTGCCAAAATTTGCATAGGTAAACAATGCATCATTTCGAAAGTTGGTTAATGAAAATTCGCTTTTCCCGCTGCAGTCCATATCACTGAATCTTGCTTTACCCGAGAAATCAGTGCTTTGAAAGCTTAGTTTGCCATTTACCTTTCCTTTAAAGAAATCAATGGCGCCTTCAACTTTAGATTCCTGCATACTGAACAACTTCTCAGAACTGAAGGCCGTAAAGTATGTCTGCCGCCCTTTAAAAGTAACATTATTAAACAGCGCTTTTTCCCTGAAAATGGCTCCGGTAAAATTTGCCATCCCATCAACCGTCATATTGTCAAACATTACATCAGCCCTGAAATCGCAGGCTTCAAAAGTTATTGAACCTTTGAAATGCATATTCACCTGGCTGTTGTCTTTCTGCCCGTTCATATTAACCTTGCCCATAAAGATACAGTTAATAAACGTTACCGGAACATCAACAATTGCAATCCTTTGGGATGAACTAAAAACAAATTGAGTCTTAATATCGGTAAAGTTAAGGTCCTCAGTAATTATCTTTCCTATAAATAAAACAGGTTTGCCTTTGTTGATAGTCCGTATAATTTGTTCTGGTGCAATTCCGTTGTTAACTTTTTCAGAGGTATCAGCCTTGCAGCCGGCAAAGGACAACAGGGTGAGCAATAAAATGAAACCGGTTTTTTTCATAAAACATGATTTAACTGTGCAATTTAACAACTTTAATGGTAAAATGACTAAAAAAAATGACTTTCGTGACAAATTGCATTTGTAAAATCCATAGTAAAAATTTACGAATAAGAATAAAATAAAGGTTGCCCGCTGCTTCACAGACGAAAGAAGCATCTGCCGTTCAGGCAGATGCTTCAGCAAATTACAAGAAGAAATCAAATATTTTAGGGAAGTGGCAAAAATCTGGTCCCTGAAAAGGTTCCGTTTTGCCAGTCAATACGATAATGTGTCGGACAATCGTCACCTGTTATTGGTTCATTATTGCTGTCGTAGCCAAATGTGATGGTTGCACTTTTATCCAATGCGGGAATCTGGTGAATCTTGATTCCTGAAGCCGGATCCCACTCGCAAGCTTCTCTATGTACCAATGACTGATTGATTTGCGTGTAAAACTCCTCTCCCTGTCGATTGGCCCCCCAGGTTAC
The DNA here is from genome assembly GCA_034005265.1 of Lentimicrobium sp. Lineage (GTDB taxonomy): Bacteria > Bacteroidota > Bacteroidia > Bacteroidales > Lentimicrobiaceae > Lentimicrobium. The sequence goes on along the minus strand of JAVEVB010000001.1, from coordinate 159,535 downwards.
CAGGTTTGAATATTCGCCTGCGTTACCAAATCCATCAATGGTAAGAAGTAGCTCGCCTGGCGTGCCGGTATAGGTGCGCTGGCGTGCAACATTCCAAAGCCGTGTTGTACCATTATCAAAAGTCACCGACATGCTTCCTTCAACCCTATGTACAAGCGCTGTAAAACCATTCTGCCCAAGCATGTAAATAAAGCCCCCCGAAACATTTGTGAAGGTTTTGTTGCTGTTCAGAACAACGGTAATTCCACTGCCAACTCTGGTGACTGAAAAGTTGATGTATTTTACATTAACACTTGCACCTTCCATTCCCCAATGGGTACCCACCTGCTTTTTAATCTGAACCTGTCCGGTTCTGTATCTTCTTCCGTTACACGACAAGCCATCATAAGTAATATAAATGGTTATAGTGTCATTTATCATAGAAGTTGAATCAACGGTTGCATTACAGGGGATTCTGTCTGTTGATTTAAGATTGCCTCCGTTGTAGCTCAGCACGCCTTCAACATCCTGCATGGCTTCGTTTGAAATGTCTTCAAGTGTGCTCTCATCTGCGGATAGTTGGATTAAGGATGATGAGTCGTTTGTTCCGGTTTCCAGTTTGTCTTTCTGACAAGAGGAAAGTGTAAGTCCGGTTAGTGCGATCAGCATGGCAACGATGCGGAATAAGTTTGGAGTTTTCATGAGCATGTTTTTAAGTTTGTGGTAATTCTGATTTGTCTCTGTTAATAATACACCGGCAACCCAATTTACCCTGATAGAATTGAGAATTATTTTGTCAATTTCATGAAAATAGTTTTCAAAGTGCTGGCAATAAGTGTTTTATTGTTGAGGGCTTTTTATTTCTGATATAGAAAAAATGTTTCGGGCAATTTCGCTCTTGGTGGTAACAACACTGGCGCCAAAGTACCCTATACCATTGTTACTCACGTTAGTCGGCAGGTTGGCTGGTACTGAATTGAATAGCCCGCCCTGCCAGTTGGTTTCAGAAAGCAGAGCCCTGATGTATTCGGCATGTTCCAGCGTTAATGAGTAGCGGTTTTCGGTAATTAATGTACCGGGTGGAAATAAAATACTCTCCATTTCCGGCGCAAATATCTGGCTTACATCAAGGGTAGGCAAGGTGTAATAGAGCAACCTGGCTTTTGTGGTTTCAGGATCAGCAAGTTCATAGCCAGCGACCATTGACCAGTCAAGGAGAATTTCATACATAGCAGGCCTTTGGGCATTATATGGGTTTGCAATCCAGATTATTCTAAATAGATTGGTTTTATTGTTCCGCACATAACGCATAAAAACAAAATCGGTGCCCTGCACCATCGTAGCTTTTGCAGAAATAACAGTGTTGTTATTGCTAATGAACAGCGAATAATTTTTACCTGCCTGTCCGGCAAATTCTACATCTGAAAAATAGTATCCCGGCCGGGCCGAATCTTCGCTGAACCGGCAAACATCCTCATTGCTGCTTACCAGGATGGCAGCTCCGGAAACAGCTTCGGGTATACTATTGGGTTCTGCATAGGGCCGGGTCAATCTTATTTGTTGCTTCTTTAATTCACTGGTTATCAACCCTTCAACAACTATTTTATCGCCATCCGTAAATTGAGTATTCAATGCAGTCTCCTTTTCACATGACCCAAGCAGTAATACTGTCAGCAATAAAAACCATGTTTTAAAAGATTTGGAAGTCATTTTGTTCGAAATTTTTCGGTTTGCGATCAGAATTTAAAAGTGTAATTGATGGATGGAATAATGCCTGCCACTGATATTTTCGTTGGGATGATCTCATAACTGCCATCCAAATCAGCAGGAACAACAAAATCCCCGACATCGTTCATTATCTTATTTGCGCTGATTGAGAATGGATTGTGCCGGCCATAAGCATTGTAAACAGAAAGTACCAGATTGTGCCGGAACCTGTTTTCAGGCTGGTTCAGTCTGAATGAGACAGAAATATCAAGCCGGTGATAATCAGGGTAACGATCGTTATTTTTTGCGCCATAAACCGGCACAACATAGCCGTTGTACTGCATAAATCCTGTAGGTGATGTAAACGCAGAACCTGTCATATAAGACCAGTTGGCCGCAATGTCCCATCGTTTGCCTGCTTTCAGAACCAGGTTTGCAAAAAGGCTGTGTGGATGATCATAATAAGCAGGAAATTCATTGCCATCGTTCACTCCATCAATGGTTTTCAGTGATTTTGCATAGGAGTATCCTATCCAGCCCGAGAATTTCCCTTCGTTTTTCTTTAGCAACAACTCAACTCCGTAAGACCTTGCCTTTCCAAATTGCAATTCGCCTTCAATCAACGGATTAAACAACATATTGGCATGGTCTTTATAGTCAATCTGGTTGTGGAAAAGTTTATAAAAGGCTTCCACGCTCAGATTAAAAACCTTTTTACCCGGCTTTGTCAGAAAGCCAAGGGTAAACTGATCGGCTTTCTGCGGTTTTATGTTGGGTCCCGACGGAGCCCAGACTTCAAGCGAAGTAAACGGGCTGGTTGAATTCGAAAGCATTTGCAGGTATTGGGCACTGCGACTGTAACCAATTGAAAAGGATGATACCGGACTTGTGGCAAAGGACAGGTTGATCCTGGGTTCAAGGTTAAAATAGGGCGAAAAAAAATTTCCGTCACTTACATTAATCGTATCAATTACATTATGATTGCCATCGAAGAAATAAACAGAAGCGGGACCCAGATTTCGCCACGAACTTAAGCGAAGCCCATATTTTAAGGATAGTTTTTCTTTAATTATTTGATCATTACTTAAATAAAAGCTGACACCCAAAGCGTTGTATTCCGGAATCAGTGGCGCATTTCTTTGTGTTTCTTCATCCGAAAAGTGAACATTGCCCGGGTTTGAGTAATAATTGCTGATTTCGATCCCATACTTCAGGGTATTTGAAGGATTTGGATACCAGGTGAAATCACTTTTCAATGTTTTGTTTCTTATAGAGGAGTTCCAGTAATCATCCTGTTCCCTCGAAATATAGAGATAGTAGTTGTATTCGCTGAAAAGGACTGTTGTATTTACAAAAAGCTTGTTGTTGAAGAGGTGGTTCCAACGGATTGTGGCGGTGGTATTGTCCCAGCTGAGGCCAAAAGTATTCACTGAAGCACCGGTAAATCGGCTGAAATCGTCTTTTCCTGTAAAACCGGTAAGAAAAAGACGGTTTTTATCGTTAATCTTTAGGTTCAGCTTTGCATTTAGGTCATAAAAGTTAATGGTAAAGGAACGTCCGCTGACCTCCTTATCACTAAGCCAGTTTAAATTTGATTTTCTTGCTGAAAGAATAAATGAACTTTTCTCCTTTGCCAGTGGTCCTTCAACGGTAAAATCAGAGGTGAAAATCCCTAGATTTCCTGAAAATCCCAGGCGGTTGAGGTTGCCATCGCGTGCTCTTATGTCAATAATCGAGGAGAGCCGGCCTCCATACGAAGCAGGAAAATCCCCCTTGTAGGCTTTTACATCTTTAATGGCATCGGGTGCGAGCGCTGAGAAAAAACCAAACAAATGAGCCGGATTAAAAATCGGAGCATCGTCTATCAACATCAGGTTCTGGTCGTTGTTGCCACCTCTCACATAATAAAATGAAGAACCATCGCCAAAAGCACTGATACCGGGAATGGACTGCAATGATTTGATCACATCAATATTTCCGGCAAAACCGGCCATTTGTTTCAGTGTTGATGACGATAAATGCACTTCACCTGCTGAAGCAGGATCAATTCCTGACACCTCAGAATCAGAAAATATTTCAACCCCTTTCATCTCAATTGAAGTTTCGGAAAGACTGAAGTTGATCTTTACATTTTTCGAAAGGACAATGGGAAGTTTTTCATGAGCATAGCCAATGAGCGAGCAGATGAGCAGGTAGTCGCCTTCGGGAAGCGTGATTGAATAAAAACCGAATGCGTTTGATGTAGTTCCGGTGTATGTATTCTTGTCATAAATATTAACACCAATCAACACTTCTCCACTTGCTTTATCGCGCACATAGCCACTAATGGTATATTTCCGCAATGATTCCTTCAGTCCCTGATTTTGACTATTATGAGATTCATCTGTTTTAAGTACGACTTGATTTTCACTGACAAAATAGGCAATACTCAATGGTGTCAGCAAATCATCAAGCACCTTACGAATGGATTGATTTTCGGCGTTAAGGCTCACTTTGGTGGAAATCGGCAATTTTCCCGGATTATAGGAAAAGTTTATATTTCCTTTATGGCCGATTTCCTTCAGGACTTTCTCAAGCGTCACATCAGTTACATGAATTGAGATTGTCTTATCTAGTTCCTGGGCGCGTAAACCAGAAAAAGCAGCCAGTATCATGGCTGCTGAAAGCAAAAAGCGATATGTTAATTTGCTTAAATTCAGAATTATTATTTTGAATGTGATTTAGTAGCAGGAAGTTCCTTTGACAAAGATAAGGCCATTTGCTTCTGTTATCTCCAGATCGAGGGTTACTCCGATAACATTTAGTATCTGCGCGAGCGACTGATTCTCAAAAGTGGCTGTAAGGCTGCATCCGGAAAGCTCCTGATCTGCAAGCCTGATTTCCTTGTGAAATACCTTACTGAGCGTGGCAATAACCTGATTCAGGTTAGTGTTGTCAAAGGTAATTTTTCCGGTTTTCCAGGCCATGTAATTCGGATCGGTATTTTTGCCGGTGGTTATGTTCTTTGCTGAAACTGATATATCTGCTTTTTCACCAGGATTAAGAATAGTACTCTCAGTCCTATGATCATCAAAATATAAGGATATCTTTCCGGTAGTCAGCACAACATTGATTTTGTCATTTCCTGCTTTGGTATTCACATTGAATGAGGTTCCCAGAACTTCAATCCTTAAATCTTCACCCGAAACAATAAACGGATGCTTTGCATCATGCTTAACATTGAAATAGGCCTCGCCTTCAAGCTTTACTCTTCTTGTTTTACTAATAAAATCAGTCGGATACTCAATCGTTGAACCCTGATAAAGCGTTATTTCTGAGCCATCGGGCAGCACTTGTTCGAGATTTCCTGAATCGGCTGTAATTACAATATTTTTGTTCCCTGTTGCCAGGTAAAAAAGTGCAGATGCTGCCACCAGAAGCACTACCAATGCCGCGGCAGCTTTCCATGACAACAATAATTTTAATGTGCGGCCCTTTCTTTCTGAAGGCAATTGAGTCAGGGATGGGTTTTCTTTATTTTCAATTCGGGAGGTAATAGATGCCCATTCCCGATCAAGGTCTATCTTTGAGTTAATGGCATCTTTGCCGGTAAGCATCCAGGCATTGCGGTATTCTTCAAATAATTCAAGATTTGAAGCATCCAAAGCCAGCCACGCCAATAGTTTCGTTATTTCCTCAGGTGATGCTTCACCGGAGAAATATGCCGCTATCAGGCTATTGTAATATGTAGTTTGCTCTTCCATTATGCACTTCTGTTAATAATACACCTTAACCGGGTTTTACCCTGATGTTAAAATAATATTTTGAGGTTCCCTCATCATAAACTCTCTGCAATTCATTTGAAAACTGTAATCATAGCAAGAATTACAACCATATATTCAGCAAGCCGAACCCTGAGGTGTTGCAGTGCTTTTGACATTTGAGTCTCAACAGTTTTAACTGAAATGCCCAGTTTAACCGCAATTTCCTTGTATTTCAGATTTTCATATCGGCTCAATAAAAAAACTTCACGGCATTTTTCAGGCAATTCTCCAATAGCATCTTGAATTGCCAATTTAAGTTCCTTGGTAACAAGCAGATCGCTATCGACCATATCGCTGATCTCTGACAGGTTTTCAATTTCAAGCAGCCTGTGGTTGAATTTTTGGTTATCGCGCAGGTAATTATGGCATTTGTTGTGAATTATGGAAGTAAGGTAAGATTTAACCTGACGGCCGGCATCAATGGAATCACGCTTTTCCCAAAGGCTGATAAAGGAATCCTGAACAATTTCGCGGGCAGTTTCAAAATCTTTGACATACTTCTGCGCAAAGAAACACAGCCCTTTGAAATTGGCACGAAAAAGTTTTTCAAATTCTTCGCGGTCAAACTGTTGCATGGCTCAATTTATTCGGAATATTAAGGTTTTTAATAATTCGGAAGTGTAAAACTAAGATGTTTCTTTCTAAAACGACACTTTATGAAATAATTTTATCCCGATAATCTGAAAAGCATGTGAATTGCCAGTATTCAGAATTGGGCTCAAAAGTCACAACATTAGATTTACCTTTGCAGCAACCGAATTATTGTATAAATATTGTATTTATGTCATTCCATGAACTTATTCTTGCACGTCAGAGTGTAAGGAAATATTGCTCAACGCCGGTTGAAACCGAAAAAATAAACCAATGCCTCGAGGCTGCCCGCCTTGCACCATCTGCCAGTAATTCGCAGCCCTGGAAATTCATTGTGGTAAACGAAGAGCCACTCAGAGCCGAAGTAGCCAAAGCAACATTTACCGACATTCAGCTCATCAATAAATTTACCCTGCAGGCCCCGGTAATGGTGGTGATAGTGATTGAAAAAGCACGCTGGTTCACACGCCTGGCCATGCAGGTAAAAAACAAGGAATGGCCATTGATTGACATTGGAATAACAGCCACGCACTTCTGCCTTAGAGCAACTGAACTTGGTCTTGGCACCTGCATGATTGGCTGGTTTGATGAGAAAAAAATAAAAAAAATACTCAACATTCCGAAAAGCAAAACCATTGGCTTGGTTATTTCCATGGGTTATCCGGTTGAAGGCTATAAACTTCGCACCAAAGTGAGAAAGAACGCGGAAGAAATGACCTGCTGGAATACTTACATCCCCTAAGCCGAGTTTCTGCCCGCGTTGATGTTCCCGTAAAGTGAACGGGTTACCAGTTTCTCATACGCTTCCCTATTGTCATCGCCTCCACTGATTTTTTGCAGGGCATACTGCTGAATCACCAGCAATGGCAAGGCAATTTGCTCGCGCATTCTGATGGATTCGCGGGAAACCGGCTCTTCTTCCATCAGTTCTTTTGAATCGGTGATTAACAACAGCATTTTCACCGACAATGCATATTCATCGAACAAAATCTGCCAGAAGTCTTTAAACTCCTCTTCTTCGCGCATGTAGGACGTAAGGTTGAAATTGGTTTTTGACAGCGACATCATGCTGTTCTGTACCAGGGCCTTAAAGAATGGCACTTGGTGGTACAATTGTTTGAGTGTATCCAGTTTTCCATTATCCACCAGGCGCTGAATGGCCGTTCCGGTGCCAAAATAACCGGGTACGTTCTGTTTAAGCTGGCTCCACGATCCCACAAAAGAAATCGCCCTCAAATCGGTAAGCTCCAGCTTTTTACTCACATTCCGTTTCCCGGGGCGGCTGCCAATATTGGTTTTATCATAAAACCGCAGCGTACTTTTTTTCTCAAGATAGGGGATGAACTTATCGTGTGCTTTCAAGGCACTGTATTTTTCAAAACTGAGTTGCGCGAGTTCTTCCATCAGTTGCCTGAATTCAGCACTTATGGTGTGAACTTTCCCCGAAATGCTATTGGCCAGACCTGCCGTGAGCATTTGTTCGCAGTTATGGATGAATTTTTCGTGCGTGGCGTAAGTACTGGTAATGGTTTGTCCCTGGATGGTTAGCTGAATTTCATGATTGGCTATTTTATCGCTTTGTGCCGCATAAAAACGATGCGTCTTACCCCCACCACGGGCAGGAGGACCGCCACGGCCATCAAAAAAGATGGCTTTTATATTGTGCTGATCACAAACAGAAGTCAATGTTTCCTTGGTTTTAAAAATAGACCAGTTGGCCATCAAATAACCACCATCTTTGGTGCCATCGGAAAACCCGAGCATGATGGTCTGCTTTTCGCCCCTTTTGGTGATGTGATCGCGGTAAGCCGGTATGCTGAATAATTTTTGCATGGTGGATTCGGCACTTTGCATGCCTTCCATGGTTTCAAAAAGCGGCACAATATCAAAGGTGAGTTGCTGCCTGTTCCATCCGCACCATCTGAAAAGGCCGTAAACAAATAGTACACTGAATTCATCCACCGCATTGCTGATGATGTAACGATCACAACCATCTTCACCATTTTTCTCCTGTATCCTTTTCAATTGTGAAATATTCAGGATGGTATCCTGAATCAATGGGTCATCAAAATCCTGAGCACTCGCCTGAATATCGCCAAACAACAGCATTTCAATCAACAATTCAGGTTCCAGTTCTTTCAAATCTGTTGTGATTTTTCCGGCCTTGCGTAAAATAGCTTCCACTGTTCTGCGGTGAATGCTGTTGTCCTGACGGATATCGAGGGCAGCAAAATGAGTTTTAAAGATCATTACCTTATCAATCAGATAATCAAGTTCTTTGAGATAAAGAGAATGATATTGGGTAATTATTTTTTCCTTAACATCAAGCAATGGATGAGTGATTTCCTCCAGCGTAAGGTTCTCATCCGGGTTAAACATTGCTTTGTATAGTTTATCGCGCAGCTGGTTAAGCGGCTCCTCCACATCTTTAAAAGTCAGCTTAAGCTGAAGTTCTTTCAAATCCTGATAATAATTTTTGAACAAACTCATACGAAGTTCATCGGCAACATTCAGCGTTATTTCAGGAGTAACAAATGGATTGCCATCACGATCACCGCCAGGCCAGAAACCAAGCTGTACAATGTTGTGGTTCTGAAACTGCCGGCTGCCGGCGTGCTCTTTTATGTAGCTATAGAGCTCCCCAACGGCGTCATAATATACGTTCCGAAGGAAGTAAATGATGTTTTTGGCTTCATCCAGCGGTGTGGGCTTTTTTGAATTGATGAGCGAGGTTAAACCCAATTGCTGCAGGCTCATGTCAATTTCATCAATTCGGTTTGCCGAAATCAATGACCTTAGCGTACTGATGATGTCAAGCACCGAAGGCGAGTAAAATTGCGTGGGATGTGCGGTAAGCACAATACGTGCGCTGAAACTTGACAACTTTTCAAGTATCCTGTCCCAGCTTTTCCGGTTGTCCACCAGGTTGAAGAAATCTTTAATCAGCAGGTAGTTGCCCAGACTTTTAAGCTCCATGAAGGCAGCATCTTCCACACTATCGTACAATACAACCTGACGTTCAACGTATTGTATAATCCTGAACATCAAATCAATTTTTTCGGGCTCACTTTCGATACCTGCAAAACTATTGAAAAATGATTCAAGAATCTCTTGTGGGTGCTTACCTGATTCAAGCCCCTCGCGGCATGATTGGTATAAAACAGGTATGAGAATACCTATATTACTATCCTGGCGGTAAGGCAGGTTCAGAAAAATCCCGTTGTAAATATTGAATTTGTTCTTTACCTGCTTTTCAAATACCTGTAAACGTTTTGATTGGTACATATTTAGGTTGGTTTAATTCATTTCTCATGTATAAAATTGCCCAAAGTCAGAAACAATACAACAAAAATCATAGGAAATAGTCCGAAATAATTATGAAAATATCGGTAATAAGCCAGTTGAATGGATTAAGTGTTTAATTCCCTTCCTCAATCCGGGCAATAAGCGATTTGCAGTCAGCACCTTTTTCAACAGGAATATTCAATGTGTGTTCATTCCTCCAGGTGCGGTCGGTGTAATAATAGGTAAGCGAAATACCTTCGAAGGGGTCAGCGATGACTTTTATCCTTTTCAGTCCAGACAATGGGAAATCCCAATTATGGAAATACCCGTTTACATAAGCATATTTAGGTCCAATCAGCACCTGCCCATCACCCTTGATGTTGCGGGAATAGTAGTAATAGGGCATAATGCGGGAGAAGATGAACACGAAAAGGAGGATTGATCCCATAATGCCTAAAAAGCCACCCATTTCATCTTTCTCAAGAAAAAACAGAAAAGGAATGGTAATTACAACAAACAAAATGGCAATGATTCCCATCAATCCGTTATTTTTCGCCATTGCATTGGATTTCATATAATTGGCATAGGCACGTTGTTGTTCCGGGGAAAAAGTCCATTGGGTTATCAAATGTTGCCCGTTTAACAGGCGGTCCGTTTTTTTTGCCCTTTTGCCTACAATCCATGCTGTAACCCATGAGGAAATCATCAGGAAAAAGCCCAGAAGTACAACCGCCCATACCCCACTCAAAAAATTCCCTTGCCGGAAAGGCAGATAAGCGGCAATGCCAAATATCAGGCCTGCAAACCAAAACCAGCGTGCAGCAATACGTTGTTTATTTTTGACTTTTTTCATGAATTGCTATTATAAAATCCACTTACCTGTTGTAGTTATAAGATATTTTGACATCAATAAAAGAGCGGGGGATAAAAAGATTTTGCCAATCCTTACATGCCTGTACTTCCGACCTGCCATAATCAATGTAATCCAGCGTAACTTCCTCCCCTGAAGGAAAGAATTTTATCCGGTGTTTAATGTTGACAATACTTTTCTCAAACTCTGGATCAGGTCGTAAATTGTCACAGTCCCAGCCTGAGCGATGAAACGTAACGCCATATTCAGATGCACCGCTGTAGTTTACAGGAATATTACGTAATTCCAAATCAATCCATTGCTCTCTGCTCTTATTATTGCTATTATTAAACCAGGTTAAGTGTATGTGTGCCTTCAACTTGCTCAGTAGATGATCGTTGTATTCGCCTTCTACCCATCCGTCCTGAGTCTCCCAGGAAGTGATTTTACCGGAAAATTGTTTGCCTTTTGATATTACAAAAGCCGTATGCGGACCTTCAATTGATTTGTAGTCGCTTTTATAGAATGTTTGTATATCATCTTTGTAGCCATTGGTATATACCATGAAAGCATACACCGTCAATTCGAGCGTGTAATCTCTAAAAACAACAGGTTCTTGCTTTGGGGGAGATGGATTCATCTTTTTCTGCTCTGATTTCACAAACACGCCTCCAAATTCAATTTCTGCATGAAGATAAACATTTTCCACGGGGGTAATTTTGCCAGAAAACCTGCCGTTTTTGGCCTCAAACTTCCCAAGCTGGTCAAGTGTGGCCGTTTTAATCACCACAGGGCCATTGTATTTGATGGCTTTTGTGTATTCCGGGTCAGTTTTGTGGATGATTTCGCCGGTGATGCTTCCATCTTCAGAAAGCGAAGTAATTTTCACATTCAAATCGGGAATGTAAAGCCTTATGGCATTAAGCCCGGCTTCTTTAATGGCGGGAACCAGGGCAGAGGCCTGAGATTTCACGCAATCCTCATCAAGGTACGGATAGGTTTTCGAGACCGGGTATTTATTAAAAAACCAGGTATCAGTGCACATCAATACCTCCCGGTTAGCAATGTTGCGCCTGTAGTAATTGTTCGAATAAGTTGCGGCACTCAGTTTCGGAGAATTGTAAACATAGTTGGGATGGGTAATGGGTTTTACCACATTGCCTTTCCAGTCGGTGCCCGAAATGGTTTCAAGGGTAAAGAAATTCTCGTTGGTAAAAACGGCCAGTTTGTGGGCTACATCCTTTATAGATGTTGATTTTTCCAGTTTCAGGGCCAGATCCGGATCAGTCTTCCCGGATTGAAACTCATCCAGTGCGGCATCGTTGTTCTTCTGGAGTTCATCCATCATTTCTTCGTAAGTATCGGGGTTGCCGAAATACGACATCATGCGGAAGGGGACGGATGGGTGGGCATCGTTGCGCACATGCGCGGGGCAGCCATTGTCGGCAATCATGTGCAGGGTTTCGCCCAGCGACCGCCAGGCTTTGGCCATCAGGGCATTGCGCTTCTCAGGGTCCTTTTCCTCCAAAGCCCCTTTCATAAATACTTTCCCGTTTTCCCAGGTATAATTGTGTTCCAGCGCCCCGAAAGAGCCTGCCGAGCCAACGGCCCATGCAACGCCATCAGTTTTAGGGTTGGTAAATTTTGTTTGAATCCAGTTCAATAATTTACTGTTGACATCATCGGTCAGGTGTTTCTCCCCATCGGGCCTTGTTGGATCGTAAAAATGCCTGAAACTGGCCGGCACTTCGGGCACATCGGCTGAATATCCACCATGCGCTATCCACTCAAGGGGTGTCTTTTCCCCAACCTCTTCGGTGTAAGTGGTCTCACCATACAACCAGTTGGCCATATCTTCATGAAAACGGTCAATCTCTGAAGGATTGAACAAACCAGACTTGCTTATATAATTACCCCTGAGTTTCGCTTTGTCCAGCTTAAATTCATAAAACTTAAATTTCTTCATCGAAAAATTGCCTTTATTGTTTTTCTCGAGAAAAGCTTTCACAATAAATTTGTTGAGGGTGGGATGGTTTTTCTGATTTCCATAGCCTACGAACAAAACCCACAAGCTTATTGCGCAAATCAGTACAAAAGGCAAAGTAACTATTTTGATGTATTTCATAATGCCAGGTTTTTCAAAATCTCACCAATTTCCATTGTCCGTCATCGCTCAGGGCAAATTCCGCTGTATATTTTTTACCGGCTTCATCTGTAAACTCATACAATGAATAAATTGGTGTAGACATTTTCAGCTTCCTGTTGCTGAATGCTTTGGAATATTCACTCATGTATGGCTTGATTTCCCTGAATACCTCTTTATAAACCTCCTGACTGCTCGGTGTAAGCATTTTTTTTAATAATGTGGTATCGGCGCGGGCAAAGGCGTCTTCAACTGTTTCAGCAGCTTGCAAGGGATCGCCGGTATCAGGCGTGGGCTCATTCATCGTCTCTTCGGATATGGAGTCATCTATTGACACGATGCCAGGAATATCTGTACCCGACAGTTCCCCATATTCCTTTTCTCCCCCACCCTGCTCATCGCCATAAAACCAGAGCGCGGTAATTGCAGCTATACAAAGAAATAATAAAATCAAGAAGGTTTTCCAAATACAGCCGCCTTTTCTCTTTTTCTTTACCTGCCCCGTAACCGGTGGTTGAGTATAATCTGGTGGTAATTGAGGAACCTGTGGTTGCGGAACAACCTGTGGAGTCGGAACTGAAGCTTTTCCGCTTTCTGCATGGGAAATGTGGCTCCCACAATTCACGCAAAATTTTTCGTTTCCGGCAACCGGTTTGTGACAGACCGGGCAGGCAACCATAACAGGAAGGCTCATTTGTGCGCCACATTTGCTGCAAAATTTTGCGCCTGTCTTTAATGCGTTACCGCAATTGCTGCAGAATGGCATATCATTGGCTTTTTTTGAAACTACATATCCTGAAACCCTTCATAACTATTTTCCAGGAATTCAGCATTCTAACTTGATTTATGTTACAAAGCAGTCAATTGTAACTACCACCCATAAAAACGACAACAATACAGGGTAGATTTGCATTGGCAATTTAAGGAGATTGATTGAATAATTTTAAAAAAATGACAAAAATCTGCCTGATTGATTCAGGTGGAAATGTGTGATAAATATTAGCGTTTGGGATGTCTGCCTCTTTCAACTTCTAAATTTCCTGCCAACATTATCTGCAACTGGAATTTATCACTGATTACATAACCATCATCGCTTTTCCCAAATTCCTTCGACATGGCAATAACACCCCATCGAATGCGGTCTATCGAAATGGTGTCGGTACTTGCAGTAAAAGACCCTCCGTTTTGTTTAATAAAGGTATTAAACGAAATACAATTTTCAATTCCCCTGATTTCAAGGTCACCGGTTATAAGAAGGCTATCCGTTGAAACCGGTTCGGCAGCATCAAATCTAAAAAAAGCATGTGGATATCTGGATGTATGAAAAATTTCCTTCGATTTTATGGTATTCTCCAAAACGGTGCGCATCAACTCATAATCAATATCCAAATCGCGCAAACTGTCCATGCAAACTTTAAATTGTGCATCCACCAGTTTATCGCCTTCGAAAACCAGTTTTCCATTGCTGAACGGAATTACTCCCCGATGTGCATCCAATCGCCAGAATATATAACTGTTACTAACATCAATTGTGTAATGTCTGTAATGATGACCTTTCCCGTTTTTACTTACAACTACAGCAAATCCAGTAAACAAAACCAGGAATATGACACCAAATATCAGAAGAGCTAACTGTTTATTGTATGAATAAAAAAATCTCATTTCCCATTGTTTTTAGAAAACACTACACCGGTTCCCATGCCATTTTCATCAATAAAAGGCAAAAGATCTTCAGGAATATTAATGGCACAATTAAAGTCGGTTTCGGCAAGCTCAGCCGCAAAAAAGTCAGCATTTTTCAGGTCGGCATTTTTAAAACTGGCTTCCTGAAGATGTGCCCCTTTAAAAGAAACATTTTGTAAACGTGCATAATCAAAACTACACATTTCAAGCCCGGCTCCGGTAAAATCGGAATAGCTAAAATCAGCGGAATCAAAGCGCGAACCGGAAAATACAGTAATAATAAATTTCACATTCAAGGCCTTACTTTTCGCGAAATCAGCTTCTGTAAGATCGGACTCCTTCATCAGTGCATTGCTAAAATCGGCAAAACGAAAGGATGAACGATGCCCCTTAACGCCAAACATATTCGCCCCCCTGAAATCACAGAAATCAAGGATGGACTCATTCATCGCGGTGCGAAATAAAATGGCTTGAGCAAAATTACAATGCCTCATGGATGCGTTGTTGAACGAGGACCAGCGCAGATCAGCCAACCTGAAATCGGAATAGGAAAAATTGCCTTCATTGGCATTTGAGGTTCGCAGGCTTACGCCTCTAAAATCGCCATATTGTACAGATTTCCCCGTCCATTGCATATCGTCAAGGTTCTGAAACCGAAAGTCGTCATAATCCCGGGGAACAAACTCAATGCCATGCAGGCGTTTTTTGCCGTCGGGCCTTAGAGCCTCCTCCTGAATAATCTTCTGCCTGTATTCCAGGGTTGTTGAAGAAGGCAAGGCCAACAGGTGACTTGTATCCGGAGGATCGGGAAATAACTGCTCATGCACTGTTGATGTATGATGCCAGCAACACCCGGAGATAAACCCCAAAAGCAAAACAAAAACAACCGTTCTCCATTTCTGAAAAATCATAAAACATCTTTAGTTTTAAAGAAATAATTACCCAGCCATCCGAAAAATCCGCCCAAAGCGATGGGATATGCAATGGCAAAAAAGATAAAGAGACCGCGGTTAACCGTATCGAGGATAAAATAGGATGCGGCACCCATAACGGTTAAGTCAGGATCAAAAAGTACCAGTACAGCAGTCCGGAAAACCTGAAGCGGGTTCAGCATCCCAATACCAATAACTGTGCCTGCATCAACCCTGAGTTTAAGCAGTAACCCCATCAGTATAAGATCGAGAAAAGCCACCAACAGCAGCCATAACACAAAGGCAGTACTGATGGCCAAATCCTGAGAATGGGCAACAGCCGAAATAAACATGCTTATACCCAGGAAGCAAAATATCATTGAACCCAGTAAAGCGCTGTAAAGCATGAACAAATCCCAGGGAACATCAAGGTTGGTGAAACTTCCCCAAACGGCAGCGCCCAGCAATGCGATAAAAACCGGAATATAAGTTATCAGGAATTTAGCTACAAACTTACCCCAGAAATAACCGGTAAATGACACCGGCAGCGAAAGCATGTATTCCATCACATTCGACTCACGGTCGCCAACAACCGAGCGCACCGTTGTAATGAGCACATAAATAGGCAAGATAACCATACTTACCTGCATAAATGTCACCATCAGCCGGCTAAGGCCCACAAATCCGATGATCTGTGATTCAGTGATACCAGTGGCAAACATCACCGCAACAAAACCGCCGAATAAAATACTATAAACCCAAAACCATTTGGAACGCAGATTTTGAAAAATATCTGTGTACATTATCTGGAAAAGGCTGGAGTGTGTAATTTTCTGGAATTGCATAATCTTGTTTATCAAGTGATTAACTACAATGACTAATTCCCATCATGGTGTAGCATTTTCTTCTTTATCAGGAATTCTTCCCGCATGGTCAGGCCATCCCTGATTCTTTGGGCGGTGGTTTCAAAATCAAAGGCTCCCTCCTGAAAATCCTTCTGGGCTGCATATCCATATCCCATAGGGGTGTCAACGCCAAAAACATACCAGGCTTCCTCAACCCTGAGCCATTCACCGGTTTTGGCATCGCCAATGTATGATACGGCTTCATCACCCCCATAACTTGCCCAATCAGGACTATCCATATATTGGATGAGGCAGCCTAAATCATCGTACCAGATGACTTCATTGCGCATATTGATGGATTGTGCCGAGAATTTCTGATCGGCCAGGCCCATCAGACAATTGACACAAATGTCTCTGTCGAAGTTGATCTCCCGCGGGGTTTGATCCGCTTTCCGTGTACAGGCCGATACAATGATCAGTCCTGCAAG
Source organism: Lentimicrobium sp. (assembly GCA_034005265.1). Lineage (GTDB taxonomy): Bacteria > Bacteroidota > Bacteroidia > Bacteroidales > Lentimicrobiaceae > Lentimicrobium. The sequence goes on along the minus strand of JAVEVB010000001.1, from coordinate 143,250 downwards.
AATCAGCATTGAATTAAAATGATTTTTCATGTTTTATGATTTTAGTGTATTTACGCTCTTGTCCACAACAATTTGCCCAAGGTCCATTTCAATTACCCGGTTGACCAAATCAGCAATTTCATCCATACGGTGGCTACTTAGTACCATCAACGTATTTGGAGCGTAGTTTTTCAAGTGTTCAAACAGAATCCCACGTGCCTGCGGATCAAGATTTGCCGATGGTTCATCGAGCAAAAGAATCTTTACTTTCCGCCCCAGCGCAAAACTTATCAGCAATTTTTGCTTCATACCTCCAGAAAGTTTATAAAACGGCTTACCCAAATTTTGTGTAATGTCTAAACCAAGATCACTACTAATTTTGTAAAATTCAGTGGCTGAGGTATTCGTAATTTTTTCTGTAAAGCTGATCAGCTCGCGAATGGTTAACTTAATGGGTGGCGGGGTTTGTGGCACAAACCCTATTTCCTGCAAAATCAATTTTCTTGACTTTCTTGGGTCCATATTCATAACCGCCAACTGGCCATCATAATTATATTGGCCTAAAATACAACGTATGAGCGTGGTTTTTCCGGCCCCGTTTTGTCCAATCAGCGCAATGCGATCGTTACTGTTAAGATTTACCGTAAGTTTATCTATTACAGTTTGCTGCTTGAATGTTTTTGTCAGGGCTTGAATCTGAATGATGGCTTTATCTTTAGGTTCAGTCATGATTGTATTAAAAAGTGATTATAATATTGAAGAAGCTCCCCTAACTGAATAGGTAAGCGCTTTACCGGGACATACATCCACACACAATCCACATCGTGTGCAATCGGAGCCTGCAAAGTGAACTTCCTGCGTTGCCGCGCCCCGTTTTACAAACCAGAGTTCATGAGGAACCAAACAAACTTTTTGACATTCAAGGCAATAGCCGCACTTGTCGTGCTCAAATTTAATGGCCACCGGCGATAATTTCCCTACAATACTGTAAGTAGCACCAATCGGGCAAACATAACGACACCAGAACCTGCGGCTGACAAACACCTCAAACAAAATGATTGCCAGCACCCAAAGTAACAATAAACTTGGTCCGTAAATCATTGCTTTTGAGACAATTCCTACCACATTCAGGTTTTCAAACACCAGATTACCGGTAAGCAAAGCTAACAAAAGAAAACCAACCATAAATACGAAGCGCAATCCCACATGATAATGGTGTTCTTTTATCTTCTTTTTGTTTACCATATATAAATGGACTTTTTCGGCCCATTCAGCAAGAAAATGATACGGGCACATCCATGAGCAGAAACTACGTCCCCCAAGAATAAACCAGAAAATGAGAATGGTTATCATTCCTATCCAGAAGTTCATGGTAAGCATAGCAATATAGCCGGTGGTTGATGAAATAGCAAGCAATTGCAGGCTATTGAATGGATCCATCAGGTAAAAACCTATCAACCTTGAACCGCTCAGTGATCCTTCCAGTACAGCCAGGTCAAACGTGAAAGAAGCAACAAATAAAAGGTTCATAAACACCAACACCGACCAGCGTATGTTGCGCATTTTATGATTCCCCTTTCTAGCATCCCGCCAATCTTTAAAACTCAGCCCGGCACGGGTATGTGGCATATCTTCCACTGGTTTAGGTGGCAGTGGTTCTTTGTTTTTTCCGTTTGAAAAATATACTGATGACATGGTTTAAGATTTAGAAAGGTTCAACAACAATACTGGCATTTTCGGTTGGGCAAACCATTTGGCACACGCCGCATCCCGTGCATCCGTCCAACACACGTGGAATCAGTTTACGACCACTCCGGCTTACAGCCTGAATAATGGCCGTTTCACCAATAGGACATTCCGTAACGCATAAATTGCACACTTCGCGGTCGAAGTCACGATCTGCCAGCGGACTTGCTGAGTCTGCATCCTCCTGTGGTGAACGATAAATACCTTTAAAATTTCCACCTCTCGGCTTCCCTTTAAAACCTTGCATATTGTGGGCCAGGCAGGTTTGCTTGTTTACATGTGCCTTGCCCATTTTAACCTCCTGTTTCATGGCCACTTTTTGCACTTCGAAAGGATTTACCTGCGACAAATCAGCTCCAGGCTCGGCGGCAGCAGCTTCGACAGCTCTTAATCCTGCATCCTTAAATGGTTTGAAATTCAACACCGCAGTAGGACAAGTTTCTACACATTGCAGTGCGTCACATGAGAAGTCACAGGGTTGTTCGCGGGGCTCAATGTAAGGTGTTCCAAAACCCAATCCTTCGCCAGCCCCGGCAAGTTTAATGGCCTGCACCGGACAAATCTGAACGCAGAGCCCGCATTTTATGCAGCCGTACAAAAAGTCATCTTCATCAATAGCACCTGGAGGGCGCAAAAAGTCTTCCCTGGGGATTGCATTGGCGGCTTTGCGATCGAGCACAAAGGTTCCTGCACCAAAAACAGCCAGCGCACCTGTAGCAACTATACTTCCCTTTAAAAATTCACGACGCTTAATGCTTTTTTTTTCTTTGTCCATGATGTTATTAATTAAAGACCAGTAAAAACTTCAGGCAGGGGGCGTGTTTTGCCCCCTTACCTGAAGATATCAGAATTTATACTTTAAACCAAAGTTAAAACTTCTTCCGGGTTCATAATACATACTTTGAATATCCATTGCCTTGTAAGCACGGCTTAGGTGCTCTACATAATTCTTATCAAAGATATTCCTCACACTCGCCATGATTTCTAAGGAACCCCACAATGTATAGTCGGCATAAAAGTCAAATACACTAAATCCAGGAGTTTTGGACTCATAAAAGCTTTCGGAAACCCTATCCTGCTCACCCACCAAACGTGCGTGAAGTTCGGTATGAAATTTCTGAGTTTTATAGGCCAGGGCCGTTTGAACTGTTAGCGGTGTAATTTCTGATAAAGGCTCCTCCCAACTTAAGTTTTGTCCATAGGTATAGGATACCGAAAGGTTGTAATTAAGCCTGGGAATAATCTGCCAATCAAAGCCAGCTTCGAAGCCGGTGAGAAGCGCTTTTTCAACATTGTTGAACACCTTGGTAAACTTAGGATCCTGACAAGGGGTATAAATCCGGAGGATCGTTGTATCAACCGATGCAGTAATATAATCGTTGATGTAAGCGTAAAAAACGTCGGCAAATAAAACGAGTTTCTCATTTTTTTTCTCCACACGAATATCTGCCTGATAATTAACCTCTGACTTCAGGTTTGGATTGCCAAGATATTCATAAGCATCCATTCCAACACTCAGATGATTGATAAACAACTCGGTAAGTTCAGGGGCACGTGTAGATCTGGCAACAGCAAAGAATAAATTAAAGCCTTTTGGCAAAAACCAGGTCAAATTGGTTGTTGCAGAGAAGTCCAATCGGCTTTCAGGCTGAATTTTATTGTTGTATTGCTCTTCAAATCCAATCACGGGATCATTAATTCCATAGGAAACAAAGTCGCCCCTCAGCCCGAGAGACCAATACAGGCTAGTGGAAAGCTCACGCTTATTTTCCAGAAACAAGCCTAAATCATCCTGATTGGAATCCTGCCATGTTTTGTCAATAAACAACATTGGATCCTCAAACACTTGCCCGTTGCAGGTATTCTTATACACCAGACGTTCACGATAGCCATCTTTACCAATGTGCTTAACATCAAATCCGGCATAAAGCAGGTTATTCCCGGAAGTCTGCAACCCGAGTTCGGTCCGGCCACCCATTACCTTTGCAGTAACAGGGGATACAGCATGAACCGCCTGGTAAGCAGGCCTTAACGTATTTGACATTTCATGGTCTACGAAACTGCCGTAAAGTTTGATTTTAAATGACTTTGCCATCGGAGTGAGATTGTTGACAGCATAATCCAATGACAACATACTGCTGTTGTCTTTATCAGCATCCATTGGAAGACCGGCATACAATACATCTTTAGCCATACTCTGACGCCAGGTAAGTTGCAAGCGCTGGTTGTCAGAAAACTGATAGCCAAACTTGGTAGCATAGCCAAAGCGGGAGAACGAAGAAGCTATTTCCTGACCTGAGCCACTTTTATAATTCCCATAGTCTTTGTAACCTGCACTAAGGGAAAAATCAAATTTGCTGAGCACAGTCTGAACAAATAGATCACTATATAAATTTCCCCCATTTGACTGAAAGCCGGCATCTACACTTCCTGTAACTTTTTTATCGGCCGAGCGGTCCGGTTTACGATTCACAATATTAATGATACCACCCAAAGCGGTACCATAACGTACGCTAAATGGCCCCTTGATTACTTCAATCTTTTCTATTTCTTCAGGAGCAACCTGTGAAATAGCAGGATCCATGCGGTTCGGGCAGGCATTGGTACTGTGCACTCCACCATCAATAAGCACGGTGAGTTGGCTGTATTTGAAACCACGAAGTACAGGTTCCATGCCGTAATTCCCGCGTTTTTCAACACCAAAACCGGCCTGATTAATGAACATAGCACCTCCATCGTGAGGATTCTCCACCTGAATGGTTCGACCTTCGATATTAGATTTGGTTAAATTGAGCGGGTTTTTAGCTGTTATTAAAATCTCTTCCAACACCAGCGTATCCGACTGTGCAAAACTCAATGTTGCCGCAGCAAGCAAGACAGCGGTAAGGATTATTTTTGTGACAATTTTGAAGGTTCTCATAAAATTACTTTTTACATATGAATAGCTGTGCTTTCGTATAAAAGCACAAAAAACCAACGAATTAATTAACAAAACTGACAATCATATCAGTTTTACGAGATGGTTTAACAAAAAGTAATTTTTGGGGGCGGGGCAAGCACATCCTTAATGCCACAAAGTGGATTCTGCTGAAAATCAGCAAAAAAACCTTTTCTTTCCAGACAATACAAGTGATTATCGGTTGTTTCGGATGGCAAATAAATCAACCCTGTGTGGGTTACTGTGGTTTCGGGAATCTTATTTTCTTTTTTAGTATCGTCCATTTTTTTTGAACGCTCCACCAATGCCTTAAGATAGGTAATGTCGCCTGTCAACGGCGATTGATGAGTTTTATTGATGGACACCTCATTGTTCTTCTGATGGCTGGCAATTGCATTCAGATATGGCCACAACTGCACTTCCGGCAGAATAATGAATGCCAGATGCAGTATACAAAGTACCAATGCCAACAAAGTACGTTTCATAATTTTTCATTAATTTTCCTATCCCATTCGTCATCCCATCTGAATATAGGAGATTTATCCCTTAACACCAGCTTTGGTTGCGAGAATGGCGCAAGACGCTCCAAAAAGTCAAGAACCAGGAGTAACGGAGAACCATAAAAGAACTTCACATCTTTGTTAAAAGACCACAAATGTTCCACATATGAAAAAAGAGTGTAAGGGGCATCCCCCACATTGTCATCATCATTGTCAAAACCTTGATAATCATCAAAATAATTAGCCTGCCAGCGGTTAAGGTTTGCTGTTTTACCTTCTGCCTCAACCTGCACCAGATTGTTGTGAAAATAATTGTGTTTATATAAATTCCCTTCCTGGTTGGTGTGAAAAAAGATTCCGGTTCCACAGAAAGCAATTTCATTATACATTACTGTATTAATCTTTTCAGGAACGAAAGGGGAAACGTCTACATGAATACCTTCGGCAGAATAAATAAAGCGGTTGTGCAATATCTGATTGGAGGAAGTTTCTTTCATACCCAGGCACATTCCACTTACCCCATTAGAGTGCATAATGGTATTACCCGTCATTACCGTTTCTTCGCTGTACATCAGAAAAACGCCAACAGAGTTCTCGGTAAAATAATTGTCTTTGATGCGATTATTGTGGGCATACATAAAATGAATACTGTAGCGGTTTCCAACCCCTTTATTGGCTTCAAACGTATTTTCTGACGAATACCACACCACCATATCGCGTACATTATGCCAGTAATTGCCCTTTATGAGGTTATTTTTTGAATACCACAACCGTATGGCATCACCTTTAAGCGCCATATCCCTTTTCGAAAGTGAAGTTATCTCATTGTTAAGGATACGATTATTCTCCGCCTGAAAGATATCCACGCCAAAAAGGCACTCTTCAATCAGGCAGTTTTCAACCACATTATAATTTCCGGTAATTTTTACTCCACAATCAATTTTATCGTGCGACCCTCCAGATTCCATAATGTGCAATCCTTTAAGTTTTACAGTGTTCGCCTCAATATAAATAACAGAACCCTTATTCAAACCTGAAATTGTTACTTTCCCATCACCATCAAGCGTAATGGCATCTTTTTTTATAACGGCAGGGCCAACATAATATCCAGGCTCAAGTTTGACATACTTTCCGGGAGGAGCCTGATCAATAATTTTCTGCAGGGGAATAGGCTTTGAGTGATCAGCAAAACCTTTTACCGGAACGCGTGTACCGAATTCCAGATCACCTGTTTGTGCTCCAACTCCCGTATAAAGAAGAAGCAATACAAGTACAGAAAGGAGATGCAGTTTTTTCATAAGCAATCATAAGCGTCAGGATTATGATATCCTGACGCTTAATTTATTAAGTCATTAATTTGAACGCAAGGCTTTTTTCTTCAATAAAATAGACAGAATCATGAAAACAAAAGCACCCATAGCTACAAAGAATCCAATGTAGGGATAAGATTCAGTTGTAAACTGAGCTACTTTACCCTCACCAAAAACCGTTGGCATGAAAGGTTTGATACCTGCAAAAGCCCCTCCGCCATGTAATCCCAGGTTGTGTCCATACCAATACAGGTAAAACATATACACAAAAAGAAAGTAAAATGGCACCAATGCCGGAATAAGGCCGACAATCAGGTTTAGACGTTTTTTAGTAAAAGCAAAAAGCAATCCCAATAATATAAATCCTATGAAAATATAAGGTGAATTTACCATGATAAAATTAAGGGTCTTTAGTGCCCCTGGCGTAACATTCACCTTAATCTCCTGACCTGTAGCCGGATCAATCAATGCATTACCTGCTTTATCTTTTTCAGTATCAAAAACATAAAAGCTCGGATGATCCATTTCAGGAGGGTTATTTCGTCCCTGCACAATGGGATACATACCGATATAGTGATTGATGGCATTCATTTCGCTCAGACAATCAGCTCCTTCATTGGTAGCCAGTTCTTCTCTTTCTTTTACACCTTCGCAACCATTATATACACCATTAAATTTGAAATTTATCCGAATTCCCTTAGGGTACATGGACTTGGGGTATTGTATGCTTTGAAGGGCCACACCCCACATTGGCATAAAATACGTAGCACCGATAAGAATAACCCCAATTATAGCAAAGATGATGTATGATTTTGATTTCATAATTTCAAGGTATTTAAAGAAGAAATATTAGTTAGCCGCAGTTACTCCAGCTTTGCTCAACATAAAGCTAATGGCGTCAAATAAGTCCTGCTCTGTGCAATCCATACATGTACCTTTTTCGGGCATTACACCATAATTACCTGTATAGCCATGGAGTGCATCCTCAGTTAAGGTTTTCATTCCTTTGGCGGCAATTTCTTCCCAACGGACTTTGTCAGTAAGTGCAGCAGCTCCGGCAACACCAGTCATGTGGCAGGCAATACATGCTTTGTTATAAACAGCTTCTCCATTGGCCAGGTCGGCTTTCATGCCTTCAGCTTTAGCATCAGCGCCACCGCCACCACCACCGCAACTAATAAGTGCACCTGCAAAGAGTAATCCTCCAATTAAGGCAATAAGATTCTTTTTCATCGTTGATAATTCGTTTAGTTAATGATAGAATTGATTAATTGAGCTCAAATTTAAACAAAATAATCCGGGGGATAAACTATCCCCCGGGAATTATACCATTATTTTTGCTCCTTTATGAATTGATCTGTTCGTAACTTGAGATATTTAATAATCTTAGGCGCATCCGCTTCAGAAACATTCTGATTTGGCATTGCCAGTTTGTAACGCTGACGCATCGCTTCTATGTCCGCTTCTTTAAAATGGCTTTCAGGATCCATGATCCATGATTTAAGCCATTCTTCCGTCCGGCGTTTATCCACCATCAATAAATCGGGTCCATTAAAATCTTCACCAAATTTATGACAAGCATTACAGCCATAATTAAGGAATTCCATTTCACCTTCGAGCAAATTTTCCATTTCGATGGCTGAAGGCTGGAAGGCCTGCATCTGCATATCAGCCTGCACACGCTTTGAGTAAGCTAACAAACGGGTATTTTCCGCTGCTTCACTATGTTTCACCGTGAGGTAGCCCTGTAGCTGACGGGCTTCAGAATTATGATAATTATCAAGCAACAAAGGATACATCCCTGCCCGGCTTGCGATAAACTCAAGGGTAGCGGTTTCACCAGGACGCCAGCGATACATCTGGTCGTAAGCTGCAATTTCATATACGTAATGATCCAGATTAGTCTGACCATGGTTTGTAATATGAAGTTCAACCTCCTGCCCCTGGTTCACACTTATATTGCCAGGAGTTACAACACCATTATTCAGGGTTGCATAAACGTGTACCTTATTGCCTTTGACTTCCACACGCTCCTTGCCTAAATCAGTAGCATAGGGTGATTTCTCCATCGTGTAGATGTTTGTTCCGATTGGATATGTTTCGACTGCCTTATAATTATCAACTGAAATGAGTGCAGTATAGTGAGGCTCTCCCATAGGTAAAGGCAAGTCGTAAATGCACGCCATTTTATCTCCGGAAATATCAATCAACTGGTGATTTTGCGGATGCAAAGGTCCAACCGGGTTAAAACGATCGATTGACAGTTTATTCAGAGAGATGAGATATTTACCATGGGGGTTGACAGCATCGCCGTGAGCAGCAACCAGATGGCCTACATTGTAATGCGACGAAATATAATCAATCACCTTCAGGTTGATATAGTCCCATTTGGTAATGCGGGAGTCAACATAAATGGAGGTATAGATGATGCCCGGCTCTTTATCATACTGATTGTGCAAAGGACCCAATCCAACTTCAACACTTCCATGCAGCGCCTTTTCGAGTGAAATAATGGGAATTCCGTATTCGTCAGTTCCCTCAAAATCCCTGGTTTCCATAGCTTTGGTAATCTTATCCCAGGAATAAACCCAGGCATGGGAATCCAGTTTACCAGCAACAACTATGTATTTCCCATCAGGATTAACATCCACTCCGTGAGGGGATTTAGGTTCAGGCACCAGGTATAACATATTGTTTGCCACAGCAACATCAATGGGAATGACTTTATGGCCATTCACAATTTTGTATTTTCCCTGCTTGACAAGCTCTTCAGCTTTTTTCCAGTTCACAATATGCAAATAGTCAACATCGCGGGAGGAACAGCCTGCTTCAAAGGGCGGACGGCCACTTTCGATACCACCATAATACATCTCGGTGCAGAATGAGTTGGTAAACGACCAGCCATAACTGGCGTTTTTACCCATATCAGTTAAGTCCTGGGTATAGGGAGGAAACTCCACGGTGAAAGAATTCTTTTCATCAATCTTTCCGATTTCGTTATCAAATTTCCAGTAGGTTAAACCTCCCCGCCAGTATTTCCTGAAATTCATTTCATTCAATGGATAATACTTACGATCTATAGGCGCCGGATACTGCGAGGCTTCGCCAATGTACTCTGAATTCGGGGTAAAGAAACAACCGCCGTGGTTACTTCGAAAAATCGGATTGTTAACCGTTTGCTTTAATTCCCAATCTTTTAATGAGATAACAAATACACGTGGATTGGCTTTATCATTAACAACAGCCCATTTCCCGTCATAATCTCCATTGGTTTCAGAGAATCCCGGGTGGTGGGTATCGCCCCAATCAATCACCTGACCATCAATGTATCCTGAGCGCAACACCTCTTCACTTTCTTTACTGTAACCAAATCCGTTTACGGGCTGGCGTGATGAAGTGGGAACGTATTTCATCAATCGCATTGAAGGCACCGCATACATAATCATGTTACCGGCCTGTCCACCTGAGTTCAAAGCGATATACTCATCCTTCAGATTATCAGGAGTATATGTTTTGGCTGCTGCCAGAACATCATCTGCATCAAGGCCCCTGCGCTTAACTACATCGCCAAACGATTCTTCGCCACGGGGGGCTCCGGTGATCTCTTCTTGTTTGTCTCCTTTGGTGCCACAGGATGTCATTAATGCCAATGCAGCAACAATCATAACCGTGAGAAGAAGACCAGGACTGTTTTTTATATTATGTTTTTTCATCGCACAAATTTTCTTCGTTTATAAATTTCAGATTACTTGCTGAGTTGTTCATCCAACAACTTCTTAGCCCGCAGGCCGACATCGGCAGTTTTAACCTGATACTGCCAGTACTGCTCTGCCCAAAGAAATGCATCTTTCCATTTACCTTCAGCAGCATAACGCTCGTAATTTGATTTTGATGTTTTAGCAAGATCCAATTGATCAAGGGCATCTACAACCAATGCCTCTACGTATGGATACTTCTGGTAGTTATTCTCCTTAAGGTAAGTAACTACACCATTTATAATATCCTGGGTTTCGTTGATTACCTTAATTTTATCTTCGTAGTTTTTCTTATATCCGGCCAATTGCTCCGGTGTCAGTTTGGCATCTTCCACATCAGCGGCAGAAGGTACATATCCCTTTGGCCTGACAAGTAAAATACCTTCCATTTCAAGGTGAAGGGCTGAGCAAAACTCCGTACAATAATATGGAAAAACCCCTGATCGATCAGCTTTAAAGGTTAGTGAAGCTGTTTTACCCGGCTCAAAACTACCATGAATACCATAGGTAGATACGGTAAAACCGTGGGTTTCGTCTTCGGCCCTTTCAAGGTTGGTGAGGTGGAAAGTAACAATATCACCTTCTTCAACTTCTACAATCTCTGGTGTGATATGTGAACGAATCAACGTACCAAATATGTGAACCCGATTGTCTTTGCGCTCAATTTTCTCCTGACCGGCAACGGTCTTAAATCTTGATATTTCACCAGTTCTGGTGTTCGTTCCCAATGGGTAACGAATAATGGGCTTTATGGTCGTACGTAATACACTCACTGAACCATATATATTTGCCTGAGGCACAGACATCGTGTAAATATCGCGCATTTTATCAGAAGAAATATCAATAAGGTGCTGATAGCTTGGTCTGGTTGGACCTATGCTGACCATATTGGGGAATAAAGCTTCCTTATCAGTAACAGTAAGATAGTTAGAGTGTGGCTGGGCTGAATTACCCTGAGGAGTCATCAGGTGGCCGGGTTTAAATTTCAAGGTGAGGCTTTGCTCAACTTTTAAACTCTCATAATTGAAACGCACAATTTTCTTATCATCACCAGCAGATGCATATACAGTATTTGGTCTGTAATCAAATGCCAGATCAATCACATTCTTACCTATTTCAACTTTCCCATGCAAAACAGCAGCTGCATCAATTACGGGCACCCCAAGTACACTTGTGCCTGAGAAACTCTTTTTTGCAAGGGCGTCTTTAACTTTTGCAAAATCAAAAACCATTGAGGTGTTGGATGCTGTGATAAAATATTTTCCCGTAGGGTCAACTTTTACACTTTTGGCTGCTTGATCCAATGGAATCAAAGCAAAAACTCCGGCCTTTATACCTTCCTGAAAAGATATAACCGAAAAATCATTTATATTACTGGTTTTCAAGCCCTGTGCTTTTAAATAATCATACACATAAACGTAATTCTTGTTTTGGTATGTTGCCAAACCAACCAGCAATCCATTGCTTTCTATTCTGCCTGCGTCAAAGTAACCAAGTGTGAAAGGTGGCAGCTCAAGCGTAAATGATTTCTCCTTAATAATTCGTCCCACATGATGGCCTTCACCAGCCTCTGTTTCATTATCTTCAAACTTCCAGGATGTAATACCGGACTTAAATTTTGTTTCATATTCTGTAACCACATCTGCTTCACGGTGATCCCATGGTGTAGGGTACTCACTGGTTTGAAATACAAACTCCGTATTCTCAGACACACTTACCCCGGGATATGCATTTATAAAGAGCGGATGCATCAATACCTGTTTGGTTTCAAAATCATCAAGCCCCAGCATGGCAATGCGTGAATTGGCACCGTCAGAATAGAACAGATATTTCCCGTTGTATTTGCCTTCGGTTTCACTTAATGCCGGAAACCGCATGTCACCATATTTTAATAAGGTGTTATCTAGCGATCCTTTTTTAAGCATGAGCGTACTTTCGTCATCAAAGCCGTAACCTTGCCATGGCTCAGGGGAGAATACACCGACATACTTATAAATACGCATCGACGGCAATCCATAAACAATCATCGTTCCTGAATTGCCCGAACCTATAAAGGCGAAATACTCATCGCGACCGCCACGGGGCATGAAGGTTTTGACTGCTCCCAGTACATCGTCGTCATTAAGACCACGGCTTTTCTTAACGTCAGCAAGTGTTTTCTGCGCCATGGCATCATGCACAACAGCACATGTCATCAACACACTGACCAAAGTAACTGTCAAAGCTTTAAAGAAATGCTTCATAATTTTGGTTTTTGGTTAAATTAAACGATTAATCTTAACAGTCTGCAAGATGAGTTATGCCTGATCCTGCTTAATGGTTAAACGATGTTCTTATACAAATATATAAGGGTTCAATCAACCCCAGAAATTAAAGACGTTTCAATACAGGAATACGAACCTCTTTCCCTGATATCAAACATTCAGATACTTGAAATCATATACATATAAGTACCTAATTACTTCTATTTTCTTAGCTAAAGAACTTACTATCTTTTAATTACAAACTATTGCCACTTTATACTTGTTTGAAAACAGGAATTTTTCCTATATTTGCTGTAATTGTCAAAGCATCTTGCGGGATGAAAGGTTCAGGATGCATTAAAATTGGTTGAATCAATTGCACATTGTATAAGAAAGAGCTTTAACCCTAACAATTAACCAGAATGGAAATTTTGAATCATGCGTTATGGTTAGTGCTGAGTTATCAATCGCTTGGGTTTTTCTTTTATATCCTATTTCTGCATTTTCAGAAAAAGAGTATTTCACGCCTTCTTTTTGGTTTTTTTCTCCTTTGCTTCGGACTTGCCAGTTTCCTGATACACGTTCACCTATTCGAGCATAGTTCGTCATTTTTTGCTTTTTATCCACTTGCTTTTTGCTTTGGGCTGACCCTCATACCCCTGTTTTACCTGCACCATAAATCACTGTTGATTAGAGATTTCAGAATAAGTAAAAATGACTTGAAGCATTTTTTACCATCCATCATAATGGCCATTTTTTTAATACCATTCTGGGTGCTGATTCTTTCAAATCATCCCCGGCAACTAAATTCAGTTTATGGCTTCCTGATGACAGGCGTGCCCGGCAAACATACGTGGTTTATCGAGATCGCAGTAAAAACTGTTGTAGCAGCACAATTAATTTTCTATAGCATTAAAGGGAAAAGGCTATACAAAGAATTTTGCCGGTCAATTTCAGTAGAACTATGTAAAGATTTAAATTACTTCATTACGGGTATAAAAATATTTGCAGCAAGCTTCGTTATACTGATGCTTTTATTAATCAGCCATCGATTGTTACATGTATCTGAGGATAGTTATGGCAGCACTTTTTTCATATTGACTTTGCTTTTCCTGAATATTGGCCTTGCTTATTTTGGACTCCGCTTTGAAGATAATTATCTTTATGAATGCCAGGATATCCAAACGAATGAACCATGTATCATGCCGCCAGCCTTGCAATACAAAATTTCTGAGAAAGAAATTGAATCTGCCATCAATGGCTCAAAATACCAGTCTTCCTGTATTTGCGCAGATTTAAAAGAGGAACTTCTGGCAAAACTACTTCATGTGATGGCAGAGAAAGAGCCCTACACAAATTATAAAGTTCGGATTGATGATATTGCCGACATGGTAGGGACCAACACCAAGTATTTATCTCAGGTGATTAATGAACATTTTGGTAAAAACTTTCATACTTTTCTAAACGATTACCGCTGCTCAAAAGTCATTACAATGTTTAGGAGCCCGCTCTATGACAATTATAGCATTGAAGGGATTGCTGAAACCTGTGGATTCAATTCCCGTTCTACTTTCGTGGCATCATTTAAAAAATACAGCGGGAAACTACCCTCTGTATACCGTAATTCAATATCCTCAAAATAAATACAGCAGTTGTTTATCAATATTAAATCTACTATTCATCCACAATCTCAGTAAAACCCCAGGATTTCAAACGCCTGATGGCTCCGGTATAACGGTCTAAAGTAAAAGCTTTTTGGGGCAAATAATTCAGGTGATTTTCTATGTACTTATTCATAAGATAATCATGGAGATAACCAGCATTCAACTCCCCAACCTTACCTGCGGCATAGTATAAATCGTTCAGGCTAAGGCTGTCAACATTATAAATATACTTTACATCGCCCGAAAAGTGGAAGTAACGAAAATCTCCTTCCACCCAATCGCTGATGGTTTGCTGGCTAAACAGGACATGCATTGCTGAGTCATATTTATTCATACCCGTCACCTCAAACCAGAAGTTCATATTTAAAGAAGTAATCAGGTAATCATAAGAATAAATATCCTCATCATTAAACTGAGCAGACGCACCAACAGAGTCATAAAATTCCTCCAGCCCGGCCTGAGCCAGATTCACAATCAAAGCTCTTTTACCCGATGTTAAAAAATCAATGGCATTCTTCGAATCATACACCTGAAATCCCATCAGGTTTAACTCATTACGAAAACCATGCAGAAATTCCTCCAGGTAAATACTGTCCGTGGTGCGCTTCAGGATTGTTGTGCTGGCTAAAAGTACAGAATCTCTTTCAGTCCCTGATAACAAATCAAGGTCAAGAGAATCAGGTAATTTATAACCAGTTTTGTGCACATAATCAGGGGCAAGCAACAATAATGCTGCTGCCCCATTCTGATGAATAAATTGTTTGGCTAGTTTACGCTCCGGACTACATGAAACCAGCAACAACATAGACAACGCTGCCATTAATAAATACAATGGTTTCAAAAATGCTTGTTTCCGGCACATAATATATCCTGTTTTTATTCTTTGCTAGTCCCTCCGCACTGATTGTTTTTTAGTGCTTCACCAAACTTGAGCCCAAATTCATAAGCTTTAGTGCGCTCATCGGCAGCAGGTGTGAACTTAATAAACAAATTTTCGTCAAAAAGTTTTAACTTCAGGTTATTAAGGTTGGATTCAATGAATTTGGCACCTTCACCACTCCAGCCATAGGAACCAAAAGCAGCTCCAAGTTTACCCTTATCCCTGATTGGGTTCATCAAGGCAAAAACATTATATATCTGTGGCAGTATATTCTGATTGATGGTGGGCGAACCAAGAATTATTCCCGAAGCTTTAGACAATTGCTCCTCAAGCACACCGGCAGGGCTTTTTTCTATATCCATAACCACTACCTCAATATCACCCGACTGCTTCAACCCTTTAGCAATACTGTGCGCCAGATCTCCGGTGTTGTGATATGCAGATACGTAAGCAACAAAAACCCGGTTTTTCATAGGATTCTCAATAGCTTCCCGCGACCATTGCTCAGAAAGCGCTACATACCTTTTCCAGTTTGAACGAAGTATAGGTCCATGCCCGGTACAAATAGCACTAATTTCAAGTGGCTTGATTTTTTCAATTGACTTTAAAAAAAACTTGCTAAAAGGCTTTAGAATTACATCAAAATAGTACTTGAAGGAATCATCATAGTTTTCAACCAGATCATCATACATCTCCTCGGAGCAATAATGCGCACCAAAAGAATCGCAGGTAAACAACACTTTATCTTCTTCGAGGTAGGTGTAAATTGAGTCAGGCCAGTGAAGGTTGGGCGCATTGTAAAACCGAAGGGTTTTATTGCCCAATGAGAGTGTATCGCCATCCTTTACCTGCAAAAATTTAAAATCGATGGCGAACATATCTTTTAAGTACCTGATGGCATTACCACTTCCAACAACCGTCGCTTTAGGTGCAAGCTTCAACAGGTTTTCCAGATTCCCAGAATGATCTGGCTCGGTATGATCTAGGATAATATACTCAATTTCAGCGGGATTACACACCTGGTTAATCTTCTCAAGATAGGTATCCCAAAACTTTAGCTTGGTAGTTTCAACAATGGCTTTCTTTTCGGCATTAATAAAATAGGAGTTGTAAGTGGTTCCGTATAGGGTTTCCATCACCACATCAAAAGTTACGATGTCGCGGTCGAGCACGCCAATCCATTTCACATCTTTTGTAACATCAAGTACTTTAGCGTCTTTCATTTGAATTTAAAAGGTATTGATTAATCATTAAAAATCTATAGTCATTTGCTTGGCATCATCCTCCTCCTCATGCGGAGGTTTACGATCCTTCGAGGGCAGCTCAACAGGTTTTTCAACAACATTTGCAGGTGCCTCTTCAACAGGTTCCTCCGGTGGTGTATAGGGTAATGAATCAAGCAGTTTTATTTTTTTAACAGCGAGAGTCGTAATCCTTTTGCCTTTGGCCTTATGGCTCTTGGATTCAATAAAGTCAGAAACAATGATTTCCTCATCATCAATGGTTCGGTTGTTTAACTTTTCATCAAACAGTACCAATACCCTTGGCAACCAATCAGTAGACACCAGTATTAATTTAGAATCAGACTCTTCACCAACAAAATCCGTTTTCTTGTCCGTTACTTCTACCTGAAACCTTTTGAGGTAATAAAAATTCTTATCCCCATTGAAATAAACTGCCGTTACCGGCTTTGCCTCGTTGAATTTCTCAATAATGAGCAAATCTTCATCAAAGTGATTGGCCAGGTCGTAATTAAACAGGCGATAGTTTCCCGATTGCATGATGGTAAGAATTTTATCATCGCCTGAAAAGGCGCCCAAAAGTCTTCCCCTGCCTTCAGTATTTAACCTTCTGATGGAGTCATCATACCATATATCCCGGGCACCAAGCGTCGAAATTCCGGCCTCTGCCTGAACAATCTTTTTTACCGGATACTTCGAAAGGGTATTACCCTGAGAGCCTCTACCTTTGATGGCCAGGGTACTAAAATCGAAATCAAAATTTGGCTTCTTAAGCTTAGGCCTCGGTTTAAGGGCAACTTTTATGGTCTCTGCCTCACCGTTGGGGTTGGCCGTAAAGTAAAGCACTTTGGATCCGGGTTTGCCTTTGGTCAGAATATAGTC
Organism: Lentimicrobium sp.; assembly: GCA_034005265.1. Classification (GTDB taxonomy): domain Bacteria; phylum Bacteroidota; class Bacteroidia; order Bacteroidales; family Lentimicrobiaceae; genus Lentimicrobium. The sequence continues at coordinate 126,112 of JAVEVB010000001.1, read as the reverse complement.
TTTATCTCTGGTAATGCCCACCACTGCGAAGCGCTTGACATAAGCGCCACCGTTCTTGCCATCCTGATACACCATATTATAAATGGTACGTTCATCATTTCTTCGGAAAACATCAATGTGAACAACGTTTTCACCCACAAAAAATTTGTCGGCTACCTTAGTCACCACAAAAGTGCCTTCTTCACGAAAAATAATAATATCGTCAATATCAGAGCAATCGCACACATATTCATCTTTCTTTAAGCTTGTGCCTGCAAAACCTTCCACTCGGTTTACATAAAGCTTTTGATTGGCAGCAGCCACCATAGTGGCTTCGATGGTATCAAAATTCCGCAATTCTGTGCGTCTTTCCTGACCTTTGCCATACTTCCTGCGGATGGTACGAAAATACTCAATAGCATATTCTGTGAGGTTGGCAAGAAAATGCTCTACCTGGGCTTTTTCATCATTCAGGTTACGCATGGTCTCATCCGCCTTGAATGAATTAAACTTCGAGATACGTTTAATTTTTATCTCCGTAAGTCTGAGAATATCTTCGAGGGTAATTTCACGATAAAACTGTGGCTTGTAAGGTTCCAGTGATTTATCAATGGTTTCAAGCACCTCTTCCCAACTGGTACATTCTTCAATGTTGTGATATATCCTGTTTTCAATAAAAATTTTCTCTAAAGAGGCAAAAAGCAGGTTTTCAAGCAATTCATTTCTACGTATTTCAAGCTCTGTACGCAGCAATTCGACCGTATAGAAGGTAGACTCCCTGAGAATATCACTCACGCTCAGAAATCGTGGCTTACCTTCCTGAATAACCGTATTGTTGGGAGATATCGAAATTTCACTATCGGTAAATGCATAAAGAGCATCTATGGTGGTATCAGGACTAACACCGGGAGTCAGATGGATAAGAATTTCAACATTCTGCGCGGTATTGTCGTCTATTTTCCTGATTTTTATTTTCCCCTTATCGTTGGCAGTAACAATGGAGTCTATAAGGCTTTCGGTGGTCACCCCAAAAGGTAACTCACTAACCAGCAGCGTTTTTTTATCCAGTTGACTGATTTTGGCCCTCAGCCTTACTTTTCCACCCCTCAATCCTTCATTGTACCTGGAGCAATCGGCCAGTCCACCGGTTGGGAAATCAGGGAACAATTCAAACTCTTTGCCCTGCAATATTTTTATTGATGCTTCAATGAGTTCAATAAAGTTATGGGGCAATATTTTAGAAGCAAGCCCTACAGCAATCCCCTCCACACCCTGAGCAAGTAAAAGGGGAAATTTCACCGGCAAGGTAATGGGTTCCTTATTTCGGCCATCGTAGGACAACTTCCATTTGGTGGTTTTAGGATTAAAAACCACCTCCCGGGCGAATTTACTCAATCGGGCTTCAATGTACCTCGGAGCAGCAGCCCGATCACCGGTATGCACATTGCCCCAGTTTCCCTGAGTATCAATCAATAAATCCTTTTGTCCGAGTTGTACCAGCGCATCACCAATTGAAGCATCACCATGAGGATGGTACTTCATCGTATGACCAATAATGTTGGCAACCTTATTGTAACGTCCATCATCCAATTCATCCATTGCATGAAGTATGCGCCGTTGAACCGGTTTCAGGCCATCAAGAATCTCCGGTACCGCGCGTTCCAGGATTACATAAGAAGCGTAATCCAGAAACCAGGTTCGATACATTCCAGAAAGCTGCATCGCTTTTTGAATTTCAGCCGTTTCGTGTTCACTTCCTATATCCTCAGTCCCTTCTGGTTGAAGTTCTTCCGGATCATTTATTATTTCTTCTGCCATCTCTCAAATAAATTCATCATTCCCAATACTAAACATTCTAAATACTCACTTCTGAGGATTTTTTAAAAAAGCGCAACAATAATACTTCGATCGTGATAAATAGCAAAGCCGCCAGAATAAAAAACTTCCAAAGTTTTTGGCCATGATTTCTTTCGGCGATCAACTTTGAAATATTTCGCTTACCATCAAAAACACTCACTCCCGGCAATGATGCCTCCAGTTCGTTCAACTTCGGCAAGTCAGCGCACCTGAGGTCCGATTCGGTACGATCGTAATTAAATGCAAGTGTTTTAATTACCTTTTCACCATCCTTTGCCTCATAGAAACCAGCCTCTCCAATGTAATCATGTACAAAAAATACATCCCGGCCCTGCACCTGCCTGACCTCCGGGACAAATTCATCAGATCCATCCTCACGGGTAATACGTATAACATTATCGCCCACAGCCTGATACAGACCCAGATCAATACCGGTTTTGTTATTGGGATAATACATCATTGATGGCTGATTTTCACTCTGGAATGCGATGTTAAGCATGACGGGCACAAACAGCGCATGACGTGCCCAATTGCTCCACGAATCATCCGGGGCAACAGCGCTCACGAATACTTTTCCACGTCCGATGTGCTTCATGGTGAAGAATGAGTCACCATTATCAAGTGTCATTAAGTCATCAGAGAGCCCGTCAGCCGGATCAACTATTTTATAATGCTTCTTAACGACAGGCAGGTCGGCATTTCCCTTCTCTACACTTTTTTCAAAAACATTGGTAAATACCTCATGCTCCCGATTGATTTTGAAAACCCGCTGCACAACAGTATCCATTGGCCCATAGAATGGAGCGCCCAATGCATTGAGCAAGAGATTCATGGATGATATGTCAACTTCACGGGGAGGAAAAACAACAAGCGTCCCTCCTTGTTCCACAAATTTTTCCAAAGCATCATTTGCCCCGGAAGATAGCCCTTCAGCCCCATTCAGGATAACAAGTTGCTGTCCATCAAGCGCTGAAAAGTTTGTTTGTCTTACCGGAGAATTATGCAGTTTCAGCACAGAGTCAAGGGCAAAAACACTATTCAGGTAAGCATTTTGATCTTCCTGATTTATGGCAAGTACCGGAATTTCCTCACTCACTTCAAAAACCATATAGTATGCATCGTCAAACGTAACCGGATAGTCACTGATGTCAACCACAGCCTTTTGCTGGCCCGTTTTGTTTGCACTAAAGTTAAGTGTAGTAGTAAAGGATGTCTCCGGCGCAATATCAATGGCTGACACCGCCCTTTGCTCACCATTCAAGGTAAGTTTTACCGGAATTTTCTCTAGATTATTTTCCGAAATGTTGGTTATTTTAACGTTCAGCTCTATCGTTTGGTTTATTCTTAATATGGGGTTGGAAAACCAGCAACTATCAATAAAAAGGTTGCCCGAAATGCGGGAATCCGCAGGCACCAGAAAAACAGGAAATCCAGGGAGGCTGTCGGGGATGGATGAAAGTAAAGTAGAATGCTGAAAATCAGACAAAACAAATGAGGTAGAAGAAGGATATCTTTCATCCAGAAGCAGACCAGTCTGTCGATTGATAATTTCAGCAAAACTGCGGAACATAGGGCTGGGTTTTACCTCCCTGAGCATCAGCAAAAATTCATCACGGGGAACCAGGCGTTGATGACGACCTTCAAAATCATTGGTTAAAAGCTGAAAGAGATCATCTGCATCGTAGGCTGAAGCAATATCAGCAGCTTTCCGTTTGACCTCATCAAGTTTCCGACCTTCAGCACTGCCGGCTTCCATACTAAAGGAATTATCCACAAAAATTCCTGCCACATTTATGCTGCCGGTAACCAACTTTTCACCAGAAGGAATGTAAGGTTGCGCGAATGCCAGAACAAGAGAAGTAATGGCCAGGATTCTGGCAGCCAACACCAGGTAATGAAGCAATTCGGATTGTTTCCGGGTTTTCTTCTGAAAATTTCGCAATAATTCTACATTACTGAAATAAACCTTCCGGTAACGCCTGAAATTAAAAAGGTGTATGGCGATAGGGATGGCAAGCGCAAAAAATCCGAAGAGAAAGGAAGGGTTAACAAATTGCATAAATTCTTATCAGCACTGTTGGGTTGCAAAGTTAGCAAATCTGGAAAGATTTTAAAAAAAAGCTCATACAGATTACCGACCTGCCAAACTGACCAGCAATATTTTAATTAAGAAGCGATCTTTATCGGGCCAGGCAGGTTGCAGAAATCCAAATCATTTACATCTAAAATGAAATGGTAAAGCATGTAAATCAATGATGGATTCCGGGCAAAAAAAAGGCCCGGCAGATGCCAGGCCAGGAATTCGTCAAGTCGCTGGAGTTCAGCAGAGCAATAATGAGTCGTTATATTCAGTTTCAACAAGTAGTTTATGAGCGTTTTCCTTCACAGCCATCGACTTGAACAATTCACGTATTTCCTGGTCAGAAGCGCGTGATGCCATATCAAGATACAACCTCAATCCCAGGTGAATTTTACGCATTGCCGCTTCTAGAATTTCGAAATATTTTAAATCCTCTTCCGGATGATATCCATTCAGATATCCGTTGATTTCAATACCGGTAAACATATCCTCAGGCAGATCATCGGTCGGAGTCTGACGAAGCCTGCTCAAATTGACCATATTTGAGAACTCTTCGCGGGCATAATTGCTAAATGCTTTTTTAAGTTTCTGGCTCCTTGCATTTAAGGCCAATCTATTGAAAATATTGGCACATTCCTGCGCATTGTGCATCGCAAAATGTAACGCATCGTCCTTTGAGTTAAGAGTTTTCATAAGCTTCAATTTTAAAATTTTGATGATGGTCAGCGACCTGAGCCACGGTCTTTTATTATTTATATCGAAATGGATAAAAAGTAACTACCTGAATAAAAAAAAAACCACCCGAAAGGATGGTTTACTTTACATAGCATGTAAACTAATTTTCCTTTAAGACATACTGATCATATTCTATCTCAAAACGAAGCTTGTGTTTTGACTCCTCTACAGCCAATGACAAAAAAAGCTCTTTCATGGATGCATCTGAAGTTCTGTCGGATAAATCCATGTATAATTTGAAAGCAGCCTTCTCTTTTTTCATTGCAACAACCAGTGCTTCGTCATATTTGAGATTTGGCCCCGGCATCACGTCCACTGTATAATCACTTATTTTCAAATCCAGAATATTTTCTTTACTAACTGACATTAACCCGGAATCCCTTATGCCAAGAAGTTTAGACTTATGCTCCATTTCTTCGTGCGCATATTGCCTGAAAATCAGTTTCATTTCGGGGTTAACGGATTGTGTTGACAGGCGTGTGTAAAAATCAACAGACTCCTGCTCGGAATTGATGGCGAACAACAGAATTTCATCAATGGTATCAAATGGTTTCATAGGTCAGGTATTTTTTCAGCAACAAATATAGCAATTTATAACAAAAACAGCCGCGAAGGAAGGTGGAGCCGGAATAATCATAAAACTAAAAAGGCAGCATTATCAAAAAAGCCCCGGAATTCCGGGGCTTTTTTGCGATTATCCACATTAAAATAAAAATCAGATTACACCCTGATCAAGCATGGCATTGGCAACTTTAAGGAAACCAGCGATGTTGGCACCTTTCACGTAGTTAACATAACCATCCTCCTGTGTACCATATTTAACACACTGGGCATGAATTTCTGACATAATCTGATGAAGTTTGGCATCTACCTCCTCGGCAGTCCAGCTGATCTTCATAGAATTTTGAGTCATTTCAAGTCCTGAAGTTGCAACACCACCGGCGTTAACAGCTTTACCCGGACCAAACATAATTTTGTTGTCAATAAATGTGTTTACTGCATCAGGAGTTGAAGGCATATTTGCACCTTCGGCGACGCAGATTACACCATTTTTGATCAGCATTTTAGCGTCTTCCATTCCGAGTTCATTTTGTGTAGCACAAGGCATGGCAACATCACATTTCACTTCCCACGGACGTTTACCCTGGTGGAATTGTGCATTGGGGAACTCATAAGAATACGGTTTCACGATATCCTGGTTTGAAGCCCTTAGTTCAAGCAAATAATCAATCTTGGCACCAGAGATTCCATCAGGATCATAAATATAACCATCAGGACCTGAAATAGTAACAACCTTAGCACCCAACTCGGTAGCTTTGGTTACTGCACCCCAGGCAACATTGCCAAAACCACTGATGGCAACTGTTTTTCCTGCGAGGTCATTTCCAGCATTTTTAAGCATCTGTGCAGCAAAATAAACAGCACCAAAACCGGTAGCTTCCGGGCGCATAATACTTCCACCCCAGTTGCGACCTTTACCTGTGAGAACACCGGTATGTTCCTGGGCTAATTTCTTATACATGCCATACATGTAACCGATTTCACGTCCACCAACACCAATATCACCAGCAGGAACATCAGTTTCAGGACCAATATGTTTCCACAACTCAAGCATAAATGCCTGGCAGAAACGCATAATTTCACCGTTTGATTTGCCTTTAGCATCAAAATCGCTTCCGCCTTTACCACCACCCATAGGTAATGTAGTCAGGCTATTTTTGAAAATCTGCTCGAAACCGAGAAATTTCAATATGCTTAAGTTAACACTTGGGTGGAAACGGAGTCCGCCTTTGTAAGGTCCGATGGCTCCGTTAAACTGAATCCTGTAGCCCAGGTTAACATGAACTTTACCATTGTCGTCAACCCAGGAAACCTTAAAGGTAAAAATCCTGTCTGGCTCAACTATGCGCTCAAGGATACCGGCTGATTCAAACTGTGGGTTCTCGTTGTAAACCTCTTCAATAGATTCAAGAACTTCGCGTACTGCTTGCAAGTACTCAACTTCTCCCGGATGTTTTTTCTCCAGGTCGGTCATGATTTTTTCCAAATTCATCTTGTGGATGTTTAGGATGTTTAAATTTATGTGAATTTTGTAACAATGTTAACTAAATAACGGGCAAATTTATGGTATAAAAAATGAGATTTCCAAATTTGTCAGGAAAAGAATTTTTTTAATGGATTTATCCATTTCCTAAAACCTAAATTTTTCTTTTTAAGCGGCTTAGAATAATTCCAATTAGTTATCATACCACCACTTCATTTTAATGCAATCGTTTGCTCTCAGCTTGAGCGTCACCCCTTATAGTATCCTTCTCAGAAACAATGATGTCATCCTTATAAACAATGATACCGATTAACTCTCCCACCTGATTGAAGGTTTTCTCTTCCCCATTTTTCATATTGTTTTTGTATTCAACTTCTTTCCAGAGCTTCCCATTGGCATGAAAAGCCTTTTGAACGCCTGTTCCAGCTGAATAAGTCCCCTCTCCTATTTTAAAACCATACTCATTGAAGTAAGTCCAGATACCATCGAATAAGCCGTTTTTATAATTTCCTTCTATCTTCAACTCCCCATTCTCATGATACATGCGGTAGGGTCCATGCAAGGTATCATTTTGGTAGGTCCGCTCATCCACTTTCACGCCATCTTCAGTCCATTCAATAGAAGAACCGTTGCGCTTACCGTTAGCGTAAGTATCTTCAGAGGACTTTCTCCCATTGTAATGCCAGCGCGTGGTTTTACCATCCAACGCATCATTATTGTATTCTACTTCCATCTCTTTGCTTCCATTCAGGTAATAATAAGTGGAAAGCCCATCCAGTTTCTTCCCCTTATAATGAAGCACCGATTTTATGCGGCCATTGGGATGGTTTTCAACCACTTCACGCCGGCAGGAAGAAAAAGCAATAGTCAGAAAAGCAATAAAAATTAAAAGTTCTATTTTCTTTAACATGATTTTGATTCTTTTTATCTCCCGGTTTAATTTTGCGGGATTTCGTGTGAATAGCTGATTTACTCCTTCTCCAGAAGGATGAACCGGGGATGTATAGATGCCCTTTTCGGATTCCAAACATACAACTTCAAACGTTTGTGAAAAAGATTTTTTTCTGGAAATTTCAAGGTAAGCCGCACGGTGCTCTCGGAATTGATGCGGGTAAACAAATCAAATTTCGCCCCCGACCAAAAAAGGGTTTCTCCCTGTTCATCATTTATCGAAGCCACCAACACTGCACCGCTCAGGCTATCCGCAATTTTCACAGAGGTCATCACCACCAATTCGTCCCTGCCATCTGCAAAAGACAATAAATCGACCAACCGACCTTCGAAACCAGGAAAATACTCCGGACCAGCTGTGGGTTCTGTTATTGTGGAATCAGGCAATGGAAACTCCTTATAGAATAACGTATCGGACACCTTTTGAGACAGGCCATCGGATTTCCTTGAGTACAGGCTTGCCGCTGAAAGTCCCTGAAAATCAACATTTTCTACAACATAGGGAAATCGGGCCAAAATCATATCCCTGATCTCAAGAGGCACCGGCTTTGTCCATGCATACAGAAAGTAGGGGGTTTGGCAATCATCCAGAATAAGCACCAAACTATCCAAATCGTCACCCCCACGATTGTCAGTCTGGGCAAAAGTGATTGGTCCTGATTTAATTTTGTCAAAGTAAAACTGAATATACCAGGGATTATTGGCACTTACGGCAGTCGTAATTTTATCCGCACCATATTGATTGTTCCAGTCTCCAATGGCTTGGGCAACTCCTTTAAATTCCCCAAAATGTTGTTGACGGTAATATGATTTCAGGATTACGGTATCAGCAATCCCAAGCAAAAGCGTACCGGCAAGGATAAAGCTCCACCATTTTTTTGGAATATTTCCTGAAAAGGAAAAGAGGAATCCCAGTAAAAACGGAAAAGAGAATATCAACACACTGTGCTGCAATACCGGGTTCACCAACCGTGAATAGAAAAACCCGACCAAAAGCGGAAGGATGAAAAAGAGCAGTGAAAACAGCCTGAATTTAAACACATCCGGTGTTTTCTTATAGGTGAATAGCTGTAAAAGCGGCAGAACGCTCACCAACGACAGCACAATCCATGATTCGTTAAACACATAAAACAAATGCGAAACCGGCCAGAGTACTGTAGGTTTTGCCAACCACAGGCCCACACCACCAATACTTAAGTGATTGAGCGTGATGTAAATATGTGGGCTAAAAAGCAATGCTGCTGCCAAACCGGCGCCGAGGTAATAAAGTATCCTGTCTTTTCTGAGATAAAACAGGCCGGTTATACCAACAATCAATGCCAGTAAAAAACTGAAATAATGATTGTACATGCAGGCTGCTGCAGATAAAGCATAAGCTAAAGCGATTCCGGGTTTTGGCTTTTCATCAAAGAGTAAACGGGTCCAGAACCAGACCATCATCATAGCAAAAGCAAGACCGGCACCGTAAGGCCGTGCAATCTGACTGTAAACCAATGGAAAAATCAAAAAAGCCACAAACGCACCTGACAAAAGCCCGGCCAAATGCCCGAACCAACGGGCAAAAGTTTTGATGGTGAACCATATGCCCACACCTCCCAATAAAGCAAAAGGAAGGCGCACGGCCCATTCACCCATTCCGAAAAGCTTAACCCAGTAATAAAGAAAAACCTGAATTCCACCCGGGTGCCCATCCACATAAAAGCCATCGTGCACCAGTTGGGTAAAAGAATCAAACCTTACCCTGCTGAGCGCACTCAGTTCATCATTGGAATAGGAAAAACCGAGGTTCCATAACCTCAGTCCCAGACCCACAGCAACGATGATTAAAGCCCACAGGGCAAACTGACGATTGCTGATTACGGTGTTGGATATTGGCAAGTCTTTGGTCATATCAGGCAAAACGGTCAAAATACGATCAAACGTTAAGTGTTTGGGATTTAAAGATTTCGAAGAGCAAAATGCCGGCGGCAACCGAAACATTCAATGAACCAATGCTGCCACGCATGGGAATACTAACCACCTGATCGCAACGCTTCAGGTATTCGGGTGAAACACCATCCTCCTCCGAACCTAAAATCAGCACCATAGGCTCACGGTAAGTGGCTTCGTAATAAGGCAAATCTCCTTTTTCGGAAGCAGCCACAATAGAGAGTCCGCTCTCTTTCAAATAATCGAGAGTATTTTTGAGATTGCTGCTACGGTGAACAGGCAAAACCGAAAGTGCTCCTGCCGAAGTCTTCAAGGCATCGGAACTAATGGGTGCTCCTCCTCTATCGGGAATGATCAATCCATGCGCACCGGCACATTCAGCACTGCGTGCGATGGCGCCAAGGTTGCGCACATCGGTAATGCGGTCAAGCATAACGAAAAGCGGAGTCTCCCCTTTTTCAAAAACTGACATCAACAGGTTTTCGATGGGTTGAAATGCTATAGGCGAGACAAAACAAACCACACCCTGGTGATTGCCCCGTACCAAACGGTTTAGTTTTTCAATCGGCACGTATTGAAAAGGGATGTTATTTTCGCTCATCAGTTTACGCAATTCGGGAAGCAATTCACCCTTAAGCCCCTGTTGCAGCATCAGGCGGTCAATTTCACGGCCGGCCGAAATGGCTTCCATCACCGGCCTTATGCCGTAAAGCAGGTTGTTGTCTTTTATCATACCATTAAATATTGAGGGTGCAAAGATAAGGGTTTCAGATTGCAGATTGCGGGTTGCAGATTGCGGATTTCAAATTGCAGAGATCGGATTGCAGATTGTACCATCTCTCGCTGTCATAAAAATCAAAAGCCACAATTAAACCCTTGCAACATCTTTGAAAGATAAAATTCATACATTAGCCGAATATAACTCATCAGGAATGAACAACTTTCTTGTCTATAAATCTTCCGCAGGATCGGGCAAAACCTACACCCTGATGCTCGTTTACCTGAAAATAGTACTGAAAGATCCCGGCAGGTACCGCAATATATTGGCCATCACTTTTACCAATAAAGCCGCCAATGAAATCAAGCAGCGTGTGCTGGGCTACCTGAAGCTGGTGGCTGAAGCCGATGAAGGCCATCTGCAAAAAAAAGAAGAAAACCTGATTGCTACCCTCAAAAAAAGCACGGGCCTTGGCTTTGCCGAACTCAAACGAAATGCCGCTCAGGCGCTTACCCATATATTACACAATTACAGTGATTTCGCGGTTTCCACCATCGATAGCTTCGTTCATAAAGTGATACGGGCTTTTGCCTTCGACCTGAAGCTTTCGTTGAGTTTCGAAGTAGAGATGGACAACAATATGCTGCTTTCGATGGCTGTGGAGGATATGTTACGTTCGGTAGGGAACGACAAGGAACTGACTGAGATTCTGGTGAACTTCATACAACAAAAGGCAGAAGAAGACGAAAGCTGGCAAATTGACCGGCTACTGATTGACTTCGCAGAAAACCTGTTTAAAGAGCAGGCTGCCGCTTACCTCCCGTTGATTGGAAAGATGAACATCCAGCAATTGAAAGAAACCGGCAACGCAATTTCACGCTTCACCAAACAATTTGAAAGTGAAATGGCTGCTTTCGGGAAGCAAGCATTTGACCTAATCCATAGCAATGGTCTGGATGAAAGTCTCTTCAACGGAAAATCCAAAGGCATATACAATTATTTCAGAAAGTTAAACTCGGGACAGCAACTAACCAAACCACCCACAGATTCCGTTAAAAAAGTTGTAGCTGAGGACAACTGGCTAAGCCCTGATGGCAAAAAATCACCGCTGAAGGATCAGGTACTTTCCATCACGCCTAAGCTAACCGACATCTTCAATAATCTTCTAAATTACCTTGACCAAAATGTAGGCAGGTACATCATTCTAGAAATGATCAGGCAACAACTTTACCCAATGTCGGTGCTGGTAGAGATCAAAAAACGGCTTGAAGTCATTAAAAAAGAGCGAAATGTGCTACCCATTGCAGAATTTAACCGGATCATTTCCAACATCGTTTCCGAAGAACCTGTCCCGTTTATTTACGAACGAATCGGTGAAAAGTTCCGGCATTACATGATTGATGAATTTCAGGACACGTCTGTACTGCAATGGTTAAACCTTATGCCCCTCATTGAAAATTCGCTCTCCCAGGGAGGATTGAATATGATTGTTGGGGATGGCAAGCAGGCCATTTATCGTTTCCGGAACGGTGATGTAGGACAATTTGTGCGTTTGCCCGAGGTGGATAACCCGGAAAACAATCCGATCATTGAACAGAGGGCGGCAGCGCTCAGGCGTGATTATTTGCATGATAACCTGGGATCAAACTTCCGTTCAGCGCATGAAGTGGTAAAATTCAACAACGATTTTTTCAGTTATGCAGCGCCCATCTTTCTCGGCGAACAAAGTGAAGTATATGCCGAAGTTAACCAGACACCTGAATCGGGCAAAACCGGGGGCAGGGTTACGATTGAATTCGCAGAAGAAGACGATAAAAAGCTTAAAGAAAAGCACATCAACCGGACATATGAGCTGGTAACCACGCTGTGCGGGGAAGGTTACCTACCGGGCGATATTACCGTTTTATGCCGCACCAATGCCGAGGCGGCAGATATTGCTGTGTTTCTAAACACGCAGGGGATTAAGGTGGTTTCATCGGAATCGCTGTTGCTGAAAAATGCGCCGGAAGTCGTCTTTCTGGCGGCATGGTTTTCGTTGCTGGCCAATGCCGATGATGATATATCCAGAATAGCCATTGCCAATTACCTGTTTGAAAATAACTTACCACAAACCAAACCAAAAGCAGTTTTTTATAATGAGACCAAAGACCCGGTAAAATTTGAGCGCATGGTGGAGCAGGCTGCACCAGGGTTTTCGGTACAGGCTTTACGCGACCAATCGTTGTTTGACCTTACCGAAGCATTGATCCGCGCTTTCAACCTCCAATCGCGTGCCCCATTATATGTGCAGTTTTTCCTGGATGAAGTCCTCAAATTCACCACCTCGGGTTCAGGGGGCATTCCGGCATTTCTCGATTACTGGGAAACAAAAAAAGAGAAGTTGTCCGTCGTTCTGCCTATGCGTAGCGATGCCGTACAGGTTATGACCATCCACAAATCGAAAGGGCTTGAATTCCCGGTGGTTATTTATCCATTTGCAACAAACAAAATCGCCACAAGAGCTTCACAGATATGGGTTCCAATGAAAGATGAAGCCATACCAGAACTTAAGACAGCCTTTCTCAAGCTAAGCAAGTCGCTGGAAGATACCATCTACGAGCCTTATCAGAAAGAGGAGCAGAACAAACGGAGACTCGACTTGTTGAACACGATTTATGTTGCTTTTACGCGGGCTTCGGAACGTTTGTACATTTTATCGGGCAAACCAGCAGAAAAGGAGGCAACAGAGCCATCAATAACAGATTTGTTGGTAGGATTTTTACAATCAAAGCAGATTTTTAAGGCCGGGATGAATGTTTTCACTTTCGGTGAAGGGAATCTGGTAGAAGGACATGCTGAAAAAACGGAAGACACTGTCCTACCTCTTGGGTTCCAAAGCTGGCCATGGCAGGAACGTTTACTTTTTGCCACGCGCGCACCTCAGCATTGGCACACAGAGACGCCGCAATCGGGGCAGGTGGCCGGAAATATCCTGCACCAGGCCCTCGCGGGGATTGTTGTACCCGGAGATGTCAATAAATCTGTAGCCCACATGGTAAATTCAGGTTTAATTGCAACCTCAGAAGCGGACGAATTGAAGCAGCGGCTCATTTCCATACTGAATCATCCGGAAATACAGCCATTTTTCGAATCTGGCATCAATGTAATCAATGAAACTGAAATTCTTACCCGTGGAGGGAAAAGCTACCGCCCTGACCGGGTAATCCTGCACGGCAAACATACCGATGTGATTGATTACAAATCGGGAAAACCCATGCAATACCATGAGGAACAAGTGAGCAATTATGCTAAACTGCTTGACAAAATGGGTTATCCGGAAGTAAGAAGCTGGCTGATTTACCTGGAAGAGCCAATGAAGGTGGTGGAAGTGGCATGAGGATCATCGAATAGGTAATTGAGTATTGACAATGTCGGTAAAGGTCGTGCAATAACAGGCCCGGAACTGCAACTTCATCATTTTACATCCAATGAAATAAATATTTCAGGTACTTTTGCGGCATGGTAAATAAAGTCCCTGCATCGTGGTATTTTGAGCAACACACAAACCTTCCTGTTATTGATGTGCGCTCTCCGGCTGAATACGAGCAAGGGCACATAGCCGGTGCAATTAACATCCCACTTTTCTCAAATGAAGAACGGGCTGTCGTTGGCACGCTTTACAAACAATCGGGTAAGGAAGCGGCTATTTTCAAAGGACTTGACTTTGTAGGGGTTAAAATGTCGGGATTTGTAAAAAAACTCACCGCAGTGCTACATGGCAAACCACGAAAAACGGCCATTTACTGCTGGCGTGGCGGCATGAGGAGTGCTTCCATGGCCTGGCTGTTCAGCACAACAGGATTTGACACCTATGTGATTGAAGGTGGATACAAGGCTTGCCGGGCTTATATCCGGGAAAAATCAGGCACTGGTTCGCCCATGATTGTACTTGGTGGAATGACCGGCTCAGGCAAAACCGAAATCCTTCATAATTTGCAAAAACATGGGCAGCAAGTTATTGATCTTGAGGGATTGGCACACAACAAAGGCTCAGTTTTCGGTTATCTGGGACAATTACCGCAACCCAGTAACGAACAATTTGAAAACGATTTGTTTGCTGAATGGTTAAAGCTGGACCCTGAAAAACCGGTATGGCTTGAGGATGAAAGCCGATCCATTGGCGCAGTTGGGCTGCCGGCTCCGTTTTTTGACCGAATGAAGGTTTCTCCATTACTTTTGCTGGATGTTCCGGTAGAAGAAAGGGTAAAAAGGTTGGTCGAGGAATACGCTGGCTTTGACAATCAGTTGCTGCTTGACGCGCTGACTAAAATTGCGCAACCCATGGGCGGTGCAGGTATTGCCGAAACCAAAACAAATATTTTGAACGATGATTTTGCTCCTGCTATCCGGCTGGTGCTTGCCTACTACGATAAAACCTACCAAAAAGCCCTCACCAAATACACCAACAGGGAAATAACGGAAGTAAAAACCGAAACGGGGAATGCTTTATTAAATGCTGAACTGGTTTTAAAGGCAGTTGAAATTGCGACTTAAGCGATGAGGCGATGGGGCGATGGGACGACTAAGCGAACGAAGCGGCTACCTGACTAACAACTATAAGGCGACACAGCGAGAGGGCGACTTAAGCGACCTCAGCGACTGAGCGAACGAAGCGACTCAGTCTCCTAACGATTAACACCTAAAACCAAAGACTAACGACTAACGACTAACCGACTAAAAACATGATCTACCTCGATTTCAACGCCACCACCCCAATAGCTCCCGAAGTTGCAGCAGAAATGCGCCCGTTTATTGATGAACATTACGGGAACCCATCGAGCGGGCATCTTTTTGGCACAAAAACCCGTTTAGCCGTTGAAAAGGCAAGAACTCGTGTTGCTGATCTGCTGAATTGTCATCCGCAGGAAATTATATTTACCAGTGGAGGTACCGAAGCAAACAATATGGCCATCAAAGGTGCTGCTTACGCATTGCGATATAGAGGGAATCACCTTATTATTTCAGCCGTAGAGCACCCGGCAGTGAGCGAAGTGGCAAAATTCCTCGAAAGTCAGGGATTTGAGATAAGCATAGCGGGCGTAGATGAGTTCGGCTGGGTAAACCCGGAAACCATCAAAAATCTTCTCAGGCCGGAAACCATCCTCGTTTCGGTGATGCATGCCAACAATGAAACAGGAACCATTCAACCCATTACTGAAATAACCGCCATTGCGCACCAACACGGCGCACTTATGCATTGTGATGCAGCTCAATCGCTGGGAAAAATCCCTGTCGATGTGCAGGAAATGGATGTTGACCTGCTTTCGGTGGCCGGACATAAACTATACGCACCAAAAGGCGTCGGCGCACTCTATATCCGCAAAGGGGTAAAAATTGAAAAACTGATTCATGGTGCAGACCACGAACAAAACCTGCGGGCAGGTACTGAAAATGTTCTTGAAATTGTTGGCCTGGGCAAAGCCTGTGAGATTGCAAAAGAAAAACTCGAAGAATATCACACCCATACCAAACGCTTAAAATTCAAACTATTGAACGGGTTGGAAGAAATACTTGGGCCTTTGCATGTGAATGGTCCCCGGGAAAACGGCCTTCCCAATACGTTAAGCATTGGTTTCAGCAACCTGAATGCCCAGACCATCATGTCGGCAATGCCCGAAATTGCCGCTTCGGCCGGGGCTGCCTGCCATACCGGCGATATCAGCGAATCAGGTGTGCTTAGTGCGATGAAGGTTTCCCCTGAATTTTCACAGGGAACCATCCGTTTTTCACTCGGGCGGCATACCACCGATGAAGAAATTGAAGAAGCCATCAAGATTATTTCAAAAACCATTTTATCACTTCACTCAGGAAGCGGTTCAGCCTCCGCAAAAGCCAACCAGGGAAATACAATAAAGCTAACCCAATACACACACGGCATGGGTTGCGCCTGCAAAATCCGCCCTGCTGACCTGGAAAAAGTGCTTGCCAATTTACCACCGGTTTTGGACCCGAACGTTTTAGTTGGGGCGGACAAGCGGGATGATGCCGCCGTTTATCGGCTGACAGCAGAATTGGCGCTGATACAAACCGTTGACTTTTTCACGCCCGTGGTGGACGATCCTTATCTTTTTGGAGCCATTGCAGCAGCAAATTCACTGAGCGATGTTTACGCCATGGGCGCAAAGCCCATCTTCGCACTCAACATTGCCGCCTTCCCGGTAAACCGGCTTCCGCTTGAAGTGCTTCAGGAAATTATCCGGGGTGCCACTGACAAGGCTACTGAAGCCGGAATATACGTACTTGGCGGGCACTCTATCGAAGACAACGAACCGAAATTTGGCATGGTGGTTTCAGGATTGTGCCACCCCGACAAGGTACTGAGCAATGCCGGCGCCAAACCAGGAGATGTGCTGATATTAACCAAACCCATAGGAAACGGGATTATAGCAACGGCAAATAAGATGGGGCTTGCCGATGAGGAAACCGTGGTGAAATCCAATGAATGGATGGCCATGCTCAATGCCGCCCCAGCGATAAAAATGGAGAACTTCCAGGTGAATGCCTGCACAGATGTTACCGGTTTTGGACTGATTGGACATTTGCATGAAGTTACTCAGGCTTCAGGGGTTAATGCATTATTGAATTTCAAGAAAATTCCGTTTATGCAAAACGTTGAATCACTGGTAATGGCAGGTGCTGTGCCAGGAGGCTCCCATGCCAACACAGAAACTGCAATGGAATGGACCGATTTTGGCCCTTTGAGCCCAAACGAGCAATTTATGGTTTGCGACGCACAAACGTCAGGCGGATTATTGATATTTTTACAACCTGCCGAGGCTGAAAAATATATGTCTGCGCTCAGAGATCAACATATTTTCCATGCCGTGATTGGTGAAATTACCGGCAATGGCAGTGGTTTAATACAAATAGATTACTGAAATAGCAATGCATGAAACAGGCTGAAGTTACGTCCGTTTGGAAACGCAGCGGAAAGCGATTTTCTGCCCTGCTTCGCAAAAACTGGATGCGATCACTGCTTGTTCTTGTTGTTCTGCCTTTCTTCCTCTTTCTGTTGCTGAATTTTCTTTTCCCGCTGCCATCCATGCAAAGGGATTATTCTGTAACCATCACTTCAGCGGATGGGAAATTGCTGCATGGGTTCCTCACCCCCGACCATAAATGGCGGATACAGGCAGGACTAAATGAAATTACCCCCGACCTGAAAAAAACCTTTATTTTTAAAGAAGACAAGTATTTCCGGTGGCATCCCGGGGTAAATCCGATTGCCATCATGAGGGCAGCTGTGAATAACCTGCGCAAAGGACGACGAACCTCAGGCGCCAGCACCATCACCATGCAACTTGCCCGCCTGCTGGAACCAGCTCCACGAACGCTTTGGGTAAAAATGAGGGAAATGTTTCGTGCCCTGCAACTGGAATGGAGGCTCAGCAAAGATGAAATTCTGCAACTCTATTTTAACCTTTTACCCTATGGTGGCAACATTGAAGGGGTAAAATCCGCCTCCCTGATTTATTTCGGTGAAGAGCCCGAAGCACTAAGTCTGGCACAAATTACAATGCTCACTGTCATTCCCAACGACCCCAATCAGTTAAGGCCGGGCGCAAATGCCGACAACCTTTTGCATTGGCGCAACCATTGGCTGGAGGAAATGCAGCAAAAGAAATTGTTTCCGGCCCAAATGATTGAAGATGCGTTAAATGAGCCCTTTTCATCCGAAAGAGTGGAGATACCACGTGAAGCACCACATTATGCATACCGTTTCAGAAATATAAGTTCTGGTGGTAAAGTCAGGTCAACGCTTAAACCCGAAACACAACACCGCGTGGAGCAACTCGCGGCCAACTATGTACGGCGGTTACGTTCCATGCAGATCGGAAATCTGGCGGCAATTGTGGTAAACAATAAAACCATGGAGGTGGAAGCGTATGTAGGTTCAGCGGGTTTTAACGAAGATGCCTATCAGGGACAGGTAGATGGAATTACCGCCCTTCGTTCGCCGGGCTCCACGCTTAAACCACTGCTTTATGCCCTGGCCATTGACGATGGATTGATTACACCCAAAATGGTGATTACCGATGTTCCGAGAAACTTCGCTGGCTACCGCCCTGAGAATTATGATGAAACCTATCGTGGGAAAGTGACGGTGGAGCAGGCACTGTCGCTTTCGCTGAATGTGCCGGCCGTGGAATTGCTCGACAAATTAGGTGTAGAAAGGTTTACCCATGCCTTATCTGACGCGGGATTTCGTTGGATTTCCACAAATAAGAAGAAACTTGGACTTTCGGTAATCCTCGGGGGCTGTGGCACTACCCTGGAAGAGCTGACCGCACTCTTTGCCTCTTTCGCCAATGAGGGAATTTACCATCCATTACAATATATAAAAGAGTCGGAAAGACAATTTTCTGACACGGTTTACTCCCCGGGAGCCGCATACATGATTACCAGCATCCTTACCCAGCTACACCGTCCCGATTTGCCAAATCAATACCAAATGGCCGCCAATCTACCGAAAATTGCATGGAAAACAGGCACATCCTATGGCAGAAGGGATGGTTGGGCAATTGGCTACAACCGCGAATATACCATAGGCGTGTGGACGGGAAACTTTCCGGGAAACGGTGTACCGGAACTGAATGGCACTGAATTTGCCGTACCTCTGCTTTTCAATATCTTTAATGCCATTCAGCCAAAGCAATCGCAGGATTGGTTTGCGCCTACCGCCGACCTGGATTATCGGCTGGTATGCAGCGAAACGGGAATGCCACCGGATACATTCTGCCATCATCAGGTGATGGATTATTTCCTTCCGGGAATATCGCCCTCCATGCGCTGCAACCACCTGCAGAAACAATTTGTAAATGCAGCGCAAACCATGAGTTACTGCCGCAACTGCCTTCCCGAAAAGGGGTACCGTGAAGTTTTTTATCCTTATCATGCCCCGGAATTGATCGCCTGGTACAACGAAATGCAGATTCCCTACAAAGCCGTTCCACCGCACAATCCGGATTGCCCGAATGTAAAAGTAGCCGGAGCACCCCTCATCACTTCCCTTACCGATGGCGCTGAATATCTAATCTTCAAAGGCCGTAAACAACAACTTATGCTCACCTGCAATGCCGAAAGCGGCGTGGGAAAGGTTTACTGGTATTTGAACGACCGTTTTTACAAAGCATCTAGTCCTAATGAAAAGGTGTTTTTCACGCCCGATGCAGGTAATTATAAAGTGAGTTGTTCGGATGACCGGGGAAGGAATAGCGATGTTTTTATTAGCGTATCGTTTATTTGATTTTTGGGTTTGTCTTATTGTTTATATATTCGCATAAGTATTCCAATAATAGTCCGTTAGTTTTTTATCCCACGCAATCCCGCAGGTGCGGGAGCAAAGACGCAATGCATTGATTAATAGCAACTTAATATCCCAAAATGAACTATTTAATAAATTGAAAATCAAGTGTTTGTAAAATATTAACAGAGTATTGTTCCAAAACTGCGCTGGCGCGCGTTTCCAAACGCGTGCCTTGTCGCCTTTAAGATGAATAATTATGCTTTTAAAAGTTAAGCACTGAACACCATTCCTGTCCAGAACATTTGCATAAGTCTGCTAAAGTAACAGTAATATGCACGCGTTAGGCGTTCGACTGCGCTCAGGCACCTCGCACGCAAACACATTTTTAAGATAAGTTGTTCTGATGACCGGGGGAGAAATAGTGATCTTTTTATAAAGGTATCTATCCTTTGATTCTGTTTATACGATGAAGGTTTCAGAAACAAAACTTCTAAATACCAGGGAAGACTACAAAAAGTCAGGCTTTTTTAAGCCTCAAAC
Source organism: Lentimicrobium sp. (assembly GCA_034005265.1). Lineage (GTDB taxonomy): Bacteria > Bacteroidota > Bacteroidia > Bacteroidales > Lentimicrobiaceae > Lentimicrobium. The sequence continues at coordinate 105,993 of JAVEVB010000001.1, read as the reverse complement.
CAACGCATTAAACCCGTATCTTTGCACCCTCAAAACCCGTTAGATTTTTCAACTTATGGCATTAAAATGCGGCATTGTCGGACTTACCAACATAGGTAAAACCACCATTTTTAACTGTATATCAAATACAAAAGGGCAAACTTCCAATTTTGCTTATAGTACCAATAAATCAAACCTGGGTCAGGTAAATGTGCCGGATGATCGGCTTTATGAGATTGACCAGCTCATCCATTCCGCCAGGATTGTTCCGGTTACCGTTGAAATTCTGGACATTCCGGGTTTGGCAAAAGGTGCCAGTCAGGGCGAAGGCGTGGGCAATAAATTTCTGGCCGACATTCAGCAGACCGATGCCATCATCCATGTTTTACGCTGCTTCGACGATGAAAACCTGCCCCATGTTGAAGGTTCGGTAAACCCGGTGCGCGACCGCGAAATCGTTGACCTTGAGTTACAAATCCGCGACCTCGACCTGGTGGAACGAAAAATCCAACGCCTTGAGAAAGCAGTAAAGACCGGCGACAAAGGTGCCAAACATGGCGTTGATGTGCTTACCCGGGTTAAAAACCACCTGGAAGATTTTCAATCGGTGCGCACCCTGGAAATCAGCGAGCAAGACCGCCGTTTTATTGATGACATGTACCTGCTTACCGACAAACCGGTGATATACGTTTGCAATGTGGACGATAAATCAGCTGTTGACGGCAACAAATATGTTGAACAACTTAAAGAATCCGTAAAACACGAAAATACTGAAGTCATTGTGATTGCTGGTGCTTTAGAAGCCGAGATTGCCGAGTTGGAAAGCAGTGAGGACAGGAAAGTTTTCCTGGAAGATGCAGGCCTTTCTGAGCCAGGTGTAAACAGGCTGGTCCGCTCGGCCTATGCCATATTGAACCTCATGTCATTCTTCACCGCCGGCCCCATGGAAGTGCGCGCCTGGACCATCAAAAAAGGAATGACTGCCCCACAGGCTGCCGGAGTTATCCACAGCGACCTGGAACGTGGTTTTATCCGTGCCGAAGTGATGAAATACACTGATTTTGTTGCACTCAAATCAGAACATGCCTGCCGCACCGCCGGAAAATTGGCTGTGGAAGGGAAAAGCTATATTGTGCAGGATGGGGATATTCTGAACATCCGGTTTAACGTGTAAATTACAATTTAACTTATTATATATCAAATCTTTAAGCGGAATTTGTATTTCCGCTTAGCCTATTGTGCTGAGCGGAATTTGCTATTCCACTCCTGGATTTAACGTATATAATTCTATTTAGAGGATAATAAAAAATTAGGTAGAATTAGCCTTGCTGAGCTCCCTCCGGTCATTTATCCAGTTTGGGCTGAGCGGAATTTGACAACCGACCGGAGGGAGCTCAGCGAAGCTAATTCCGCTCTCGTCATATAGATAGTTCAACAAGTAAATAGCTATATATGCATAAATATCAACGGATTGAAGTTCAAATTCAACAATCTTAAAAGCGGAATTGCAAATTCCGCTTAGCCGTCATTGGCTGAGCGGAATTTGTAATTTCGCTTAACTTATTCTCCTACTTTCTTAGTGAAACTTTGAGCGTTTACAGGATGATGGCTGAGCGAAATTTGACAACCGACCGGCGGGAGCTCAGCGAAGCTAATTCCGCTCCCGGATATAAAGCATAAAAACTTAACTCAGCTTGTTAAAAAAAAGCAAACAAATAGTTCTGTTACAATGCCTTTTCAGAATAAATCCCAGGTACATTAATATTAAAAGCAGTTAGGCGGAATTACAAATTCCGCCTAGCCAGTATTCAGGGTATTAGACAAAATTTGTAGTTCCGCCTAACTTATTCAAGAAATTTTCATTCGTTCTCTAAGTAAAAAGCCTCTATTTCAAGTATCCGACTTTTTTAAGACTCTGTTCAATTTTCAACCAGGTGCGTTCAATATCGTTATCAAGACCTACACTGTAACGAACCAAACCTTCGCTCAATCCCATTTTGCGCTGTACATCCTCAGGGACTTCACTTGAAGTACTCTTTCCTGAATTGCTGAACAAGGTTTTAAAATAACCCAAACTCACGGCGAGGTAGCCAACATCATTTGCTTCCATGTCTTCCATCAGGGCACTGGCTTTTTCGGCAGTATCAAGGTCAATGGCAATCATGCCACCAAAACCAAATTGCGGGTTCATCTGCTTTTTGAGCAACTCATGTCCGGGATGGTTGGGCAAGCCCGGGTAAATGGTACGTAAGCCGGCAGCCGTAAACTTCTCAGCAAGATACGCAGCATTGTAACTATGCTGTTTCATACGAATATGAAGCGTATGAATGTTTTTCAAAATGGACGATGAACGGAAAGGATCAAGCACCGGACCGAGGAGCATGGCGGTACCATCATTCACATCAATCATGCTGTTGATGAAATCATTGCTGGCGCAGATAGCTCCGGCAACACAATCATTTTTACCATTCACAAACTTGGTGAGGCTATACACCACCACATGCGCACCCAGGCGGGCAGGGCTGATAATCATGGGCGTGAAGGTATTGTCAACCACCAGTTTCATGTTGTTTTTATTGGCCATTTCTGCCAAAGCAGGAATATCCGAAATCTGAAGCAATGGATTGGTCATAGCTTCTGTGTAGATTAACTTAGTGTTTGGCCGTATAGCAGCTTCCACAGCTTTCAAATCGGTGATGTCAACAAAAGAAACCTCTACATTGAATTTTTTCAGGTAATTGGAAAGAAACGCGAAAGTTCCTCCATAGGTAGTTACACTCGAAACGATGTGGTCGCCACACGAAATGAGGTGAAGAATGGTGGTAGTGATGGCTGCCATTCCGCTGCCGGTTACCCAGCCTGCTTCGGTGCCTTCCATTGCGGCAAGTGCATCGGCCAGGTATTTGTTGCTGGGATTCCAGTGGCGTGAATACAAAAAACAGCCTTCAGCCTCACCATGAAAAGTATCAACCATGGTTTTGGCTTCCATAAAAGTAAAAGTGGCGGAGTCACAAACGGAAGGGTTTACGTCGCCATGCTCGCCAAACTGGCGGAGGTCCTGGATCTGATTTGCGGGATCGAATTTCATGTTTCTTTAATTTTATGTGATTTTTAGGATGGTTTTTTACCAATTAATTTATGCTTCAAAAGTATCATTAATGAACTGAATAAGTATAATATTTGATATTATTTCTTCAAATAGTCAATATTATTTAAATTATATTACTTTTTTAGTCATTTTTGCGGATAATTATAATCTTCAACCCACTAAACATGGATGCTAACTTTCATCTTGATAGTCTCGATAAAAAAATCATCAATTTACTGAACGCCAATGCAAGGATGCCTTTTGTTGAAGTTGCCCGCCAATGCAAGGTTTCAGGTGCAGCCATTCACCAGCGGGTGGCCAAAATGGAAGAAGCAAAAGTCATTGCCGGATCATCGCTCAGGTTGAATCCGCATGGAATGGGCTTTCAAACCTGCGCATTTATCGGCATTCAGGTAAACCTCACCTCCACTTCAACGCACGATGAAGTCTTCAAAAAGATTGAGAAAATCCCCGAAATTGTTGAATGTCACCATATTTCAGGTAAGTACTCACTGTTGCTTAAAATTTTCACCCGCAACAATGAGCATCTGAAAAAGATCATTGTTGAGCAGATTCAATCCATTCCTGAAATCACTTTTACGGAAACGTTTATATCATTGGAGACGGGTTTTGAAAGGGAATTGGGGATGTGAGGAGTGATCAGTGATCAGTGATCAGTAAAGGGTTATGGGTGAAGCGTTAAGAGTTGAACGTTAAACGCGAAGCACTAAACGGCGAAACCAGGAAACCCACCTGATCGACTAATCCCTATTTCTCGATTTAAATATACTGCAAATGGTGGAAACGTCCCTTTCCACTCATCCCTCGTCCCTTTTAATAAGGTCCAATCAGCCAGGCCACCTCAGTTAATTTAAAAACCCCGTTTATGGTTATCAGGCAATCGCTGTAACTTGTGGAATTGCCCTGATATACCTTGTTTAATTTTAGGGTAAACAGGCAGTCGCTGTAACTCGTTGAATTGGCTTTATAAATCTTGTCCCCGGCAAGGGTGTATAAGCAATCGGAATAGCTGGTGCTGTTTCCTGAATAAATCTTATTTCCTGATATTGTATAAAGGCAATCGGAATAACTGGTTGAATTGCCCCGATAAACCTTTTGATCTTTCATGGTATAATGGCAATCGGAGTAGCTGGTGGAATTCTTTCTGTATATTTTATTGTCCTGAATGGTAAACAGGCAATCGGAATAACTTTCGGAATTGCCGCGGTAAATCTTTGTTTGAGCAGATGTTTCTATGATGAGTGCATTAGAAATTAATACAATCAAGGTTGCAAGAAGTATTTTCATGGGATTGTTTTTTACTATTACAAAAACCAATAGAAACCTGAAATTCCAATGCGAAAATACAGAAAGCAGGCCGTAAAGCTAAATTCATAATACAGCATAGGTAATTCCCAAACAAAACCCATCCCCACTTGTTAAAAGGCTTAAAATGATTAATTTTGCAGAAAGTAGGGACGAGGGTTGAGACAAGGGGACAAGAAGATGGAGAGAAACGGAAAAGAATTTCTAATTTCTAATTTCTAACCAGCCTGCCGGCTGGCAGGTTTCTGCTTTTCAAATCAAAAACTTGAATCTTCACTTTTAAAATCCATTATCTCAAACCTATAATCCCGATAGCGAAGCAATTCGGGATTGAATCTTTGAATCTTTTGAATCTTTGAATTTTTGAATCTTTGAATTTTTTGAATTAAAAATAACAACATGAATTACGATCTTATAGTCATTGGCTCAGGGCCGGGCGGTTATGTAGCTGCCATAAGGGCTTCGCAACTGGGCATGAAAGTGGGCGTGGTTGAACGTTCCGAACTGGGTGGTATCTGCCTGAATTGGGGCTGTATCCCCACCAAGGCGCTGCTTAAAAGCGCACAGGTATTTAATTACATGAAACATGCCTCCGATTATGGTATATCGGTGCAGGGTGAGGTTAATCCTGACTTTGAGGCCATTGTCAAGCGCAGCCGCGGCGTGGCCGATGGCATGAGCAAAGGCATTCAGTTTCTTTTCAAGAAAAACAAAATAGAAGTCATTGCCGGTACAGGCAAGCTCAAGAAAGATAAAACTGTTGAGGTTACCGATGCCGATGGCAAAAAGACCGATTACAAAGCCAATCATATTATTCTGGCGACGGGAGCCCGCTCACGCGAATTGTCCAACCTGAAACAGGATGGCAAGAAAATTATCGGTTACCGTGAAGCCATGACATTGCCGAAAAAGCCTGAAAGTATGGTGGTGGTTGGCTCTGGTGCTATTGGCTCAGAGTTTGCGTACTTCTACAACTCCATTGGCACGCAAGTTACCCTGGTTGAATTTATGCCCAATGTGGTTCCTGTTGAAGATGAGGAAGTTTCTAAACAACTGGAACGCAGTTTCAAAAAAGCAGGCATGAAGGTAATGACATCTGCTGAAGTTCAGTCGGTGGATACCAAAGGTAAAGTGTGCAAAGTAACCATCAAAACCAAAAAGGGCGAAGAGGTGGTTGAAGCTGAAATCGTTCTTTCAGCCGTTGGCATTGCAACCAATCTGGAAGGGCTTGGACTGGAAGATGTTGGCGTGGAAACCGAAAAAGGCAAGGTAAAAGTTGACGATTTTTATAAAACGAACGTTGATGGCGTTTATGCTATTGGCGACATCGTTCATGGCCCGGCTTTGGCGCATGTTGCCTCACACGAAGGCATTCTCTGCGTTGAAAAAATCGCCGGCAAGCATGTTGAACCGCTGGATTATGGCAATATTCCGGGCTGTACTTACACCAACCCTGAAATTGCTTCTGTCGGCATGACCGAAAAAGCGGCTAAAGAAGCTGGGTATGAAGTAAAAGTTGGCAAATTTCCCTACTCAGCATCAGGCAAAGCCAGCGCAGCCGGCTCGAAAGACGGATTTGTAAAAGTAATTTTTGACGCCAAATATGGCGAATGGCTGGGCGCACACCTGATTGGTGATAACGTAACTGAAATGATTGCCGAAGTGGTGGTTGCCCGCAAACTGGAAACCACCGGTGAGGAAATCATTAAGGCGGTACACCCCCACCCCACCATGTCGGAAGCGATTATGGAAGCCGTGGCAGCAGCCTACGACGAAGTTATCCACTTATAATATTTCAATAGCCTTCCGGGAAATTAAACCGGAAGGCATTCTTATTTTTTCTAAATGGAGATTATTCCTACCGACATTCCCGATGTAGTCATCATCAAACCACTGGTTTTCACCGATGACCGGGGTTATTTTTTTGAATCCTACAGTCGCCAGAAGCTCATTGAAGTTGGCATTAATGTCGATTTTGTTCAGGACAATGAAAGCAAATCTGCAAAAAATGTACTGCGTGGATTGCATTTTCAAAAACCGCCGTATGCTCAGGGCAAACTGGTAAGAGTAATCCAGGGTGCTGTGCTGGATGTGGCTGTTGATTTACGACAGTCGTCGCCCTCGTTCGGGAAATGGGTCGCCATAAAACTAACTGCCGAAAACAAATGGCTGTGTTGGATTCCCGAAGGTTTTGCGCACGGTTTTCTTACTTTAGAAGACAACACCATTTTTTCTTACAAATGCACCAATGTTTACAATAAACTTTCGGAAGGCAGCATACGCTGGAACGATCCGGAACTTAATATAAACTGGGGCACCAATCAACCCAATTTGTCGGAGAAGGACAGTATTGCACCATTTTTCAGTTCACTGGAACAAATTTTCTGATCTAAAACAAAATAGCAACCGGCTGAAGGATAATTTGTTGCACATAAAATTTCATCCCCTTAGACGAATACGCCTCTTTTATCGTTATGAGATAGTAAAGCATTGTGCCACCACATTTTCCATTCAACCTTCACCATGACCATAAAAAAAACCATCTTCGGCTCAATAATAGTTCTTGCTATTGCTGCCACTGCAACCGTATTTCTGCACTTCACCGGCACTTCAGCCGATAAAGACAAAGAATATCGGGAAGCCTTTGCCAGTGATACCCGGTTTTATGCGGTTCCCCTACCCGAAGCCATAGATTTTGCCGATGAAAAAGTTCCGCTTGATTTGTATTATGTGCGGGAAGGCCTCGACCGTGAATTATTGGTAAATACCTACTGGCATTCCAACACCATACTGATGCTCAAACGTGCAGGAAGATATTTTCCTATGATAGAGCCAATACTGAAAAAAAATGGCATTCCAGATGATTTTAAATACCTGGCGTTGATTGAAAGCGGCCTTGTAAATGTGGTTTCTCCGGCGAATGCAGCTGGCTTCTGGCAATTTCTCGACAAAACCGGCCGCCAATACGGACTGGAAGTAACTGAACAGGTGGATGAACGTTATCATTACAGCAAATCAACAGAAGCGGCCTGTAAATACCTGAAGGATGCCCACAAAAGGTTCGGAAACTGGACCCAGGCAGCTGCCGCATACAATGCCGGACAGGGTCGCATCAGCCGCGAAGGGGAGAAACAAGTGGTTGACAACTATTATGATTTGTACCTGAATCCTGAAACGTCAAGATACATTTACAGGATTCTGGCTTTGAAATTGGTTTATGAAAACCCGACAGATTACGGTTTTTATCTGAGAAATAAGGATTTATACCCCCCAATTCCGGTAAACATCATTAAAGTTGATACCAGTATTACGAATCTGATTAATTTTGCAAACAATTTCGACGTCCCTTACCGGATATTGAAGGAATTTAATCCGTGGTTAAGAACCGATCAGTTAAAAGTATCGCCGGGGAAATCATACGAAATTGAATTACCGGAGAAAAAATGGCTGAGTTATTCCAGGCTTCTTGAAGGAATTAAAAACCCTGACGCCATTTTTAACCAGAAAGACAGCGCTGTGCATAAGCATGGACAATCAATGAGTGAATAAACCAAATGACCGATAAAGAATATCTTCAAATTCCTGTTAAAGCCCAGATTGCCAATGTGGATGGTCCGAAACTTGAAATATATGGTGCCAGGGTGCATAATCTTCAAAATATTGACTTAGAAATTCCGCGCAACAGACTTGTCGTAATTACCGGATTAAGTGGCAGCGGGAAATCATCATTGGCTTTTGACACCATATACGCTGAAGGGCAAAGGCGTTATATGGAAACCTTTTCGGCCTATGCCCGGCAGTTTATCGGCAATCTGGAACGTCCGGATGTTGATGAAATTAATGGATTAAGCCCGGTGATTGCGATCGAGCAAAAGTCAACCTCGCGCAATCCACGATCCACTGTAGGCACCATTACCGAAATATATGACTTCCTACGCCTGTTGTATGCCAGGGCTGCTGATGCTATTTCGCCCGTAACCGGGAAACCATTGGTAAAATACAGTGAACAGCAAATCATTGATACCATAGCAGAGCAATACAATGAAAAAGAAATATTAATACTTGCCCCGCTGGTGAAAGGGCGAAAAGGCCATTACCGTGAATTGTTTGAACAAATGCGCAGGTTGGGCTTTCTAAGGGCCCGTGTGGATGGAGATTTACGCGAAATTGGTTTCGGTCTGCAATTGGATCGCTACAAAACCCACGACATTGAGCTGGTGGTAGATAAAATAAGCCTGAAAGGAAAAACATCCGAAAGATTGACTGCTTCGGTGAAGACCGCGCTAAAACAAGGCAAAGGCACCATTCAGATTATAGAACTAGCATCGGGTGAAGAAAAATATTTCAGCAAAAAGCTGATGGACCCCGCTACAGGAAATGCCTTTGATGAACCGGAGCCAAACTCCTTTTCATTCAATTCACCTTACGGTGCTTGCCCACATTGCAATGGATTGGGCACCATCACCGAAATTGATATCCAAAAGATAATTCCTGATCCTTCAAAAAATATAAAGAAAGGCGGCATCGCTCCCCTGGGAGAAGCCAAATCAACATGGATTTTCAGGCAGATAGAAGCTCTGGGCGAGAAGTACGGATTCACACTTACGACACCTATTTCTGAAATTCCTGAAAAAGCGATCAACGCCATACTTTACGGATCAGACGAAATCTTAAAAGTAAAAAACGAATACCTGGGGGTAACCTCCAGTTATTCCCTGAATTTTGATGGATTGGTCAACTACATCACCAACCAGTCGGTAGAAAGCAACTCGGCCGGAGTGCGCAAATGGGCCACAAACTTCATGAACCTGAAAACCTGCACTGAATGTAACGGGGCAAGGTTAAAAACTGAATCCCTCAACTTCAGGATAGCCGGTAAAACCATTGCCGACCTTTCCGAAATGGATCTTACCCTACTTGATGAATGGTTTCGGGCTGAAGATTTGTTTGCCGATCCAAAAAAGAAAATGATAGCACACGAAATTGTTCGTGAAATCAGAACCCGGATAAGCTTCCTGCTCAATGTCGGTCTGGATTATCTGGCATTAAACCGTCCCACTGGCAGTTTGTCAGGAGGCGAAGCCCAGCGTATTCGTTTGGCTACGCAAATAGGGTCTCAACTGGTTGGCGTACTTTATATCCTTGACGAGCCCAGCATTGGCCTGCATCAACGCGACAACCAACGGTTAATCAAGGCTTTACAGGACCTAAGAGATATTGGAAATTCAGTTATTGTGGTTGAGCACGATAAGGACATGATCCTTGCCTCTGATTTTGTTGTTGACATTGGCCCGGGAGCCGGCAGACACGGAGGGAAGATAGTTGCGACCGGCACTCCCGGCGAAATGAAAGACTGCCAATCCATTACCTGCTGTTACCTGAGTGGGAAAAAGCAAATTAAAGTTCCCGCGATCCGTCGTACCGGAAATGGCAATAGATTAAAACTCAGTGGGGCAACAGGAAATAACCTGAAAAAAGTCACCCTTAACCTTCCGCTTGGAATTTTTGTTTGTGTAACGGGTGTTTCAGGAAGCGGGAAATCGACACTCATCAACGAAACGCTTTATCCAATCCTGAGCCAGCACTTTTACCGGTCGGACAAAAAGCCATTGCATTATGACAAAATTGAAGGGCTTGAAAACCTAGACAAGGTAATTGAAATCGACCAGTCGCCTATCGGGCGAACGCCGCGCTCAAACCCCGCAACATATACCGGCGTTTTCGATGAAATCCGTAAGCTTTATGCCAATTTACCCGAAGCCAAAATCAGGGGATATCAAGCCGGACGGTTCTCTTTCAACGTAAAAGGGGGCCGCTGCGAAACCTGCCGTGGCGCTGGAGTTAGGGTCATTGAAATGAATTTCCTGCCCGATGTACATGTGCCCTGCGAAACCTGCGGAGGCAAACGTTATAACCGTGAAACATTAGAAGTCAGGTTCAAAGGAAAGTCCATAAACGATGTACTTAACCTTACCATCAATCAGGCCGTTGAGTTTTTTGAGAATATCCCGTCCATCATCCAAAAAATCAGGACTCTGAAAGAAGTGGGACTTGGATACATCACCCTGGGGCAGCAATCCACCACCTTATCAGGAGGTGAAGCGCAACGCGTAAAGTTAGCCACCGAACTCTCCAAAAAAGATACAGGGAAAACCATGTACATCCTTGACGAACCAACCACCGGCCTTCACTTTGAAGATGTAAATGTGTTGCTGGGTGTCCTTAACAGACTGGTTGACAAGGGGAATACGGTATTGGTAATTGAACACAACCTGGAAGTAATTAAAGTGGCTGACCACATTATTGACCTTGGACCTGCCGGCGGAATGAGGGGCGGACTAATTGTTGCCACCGGAACACCTGAAGAAGTGGCTTTAAATACAGAAAGTGCAACAGGTCAATACATTAAAGAAGAATTAAATTTATAATCAGGGATAATCCTGATGAAATAATTATTTATTTTTGTCATTAAAAGAACATGTTATTATATTTACCGCCGTTTAATTCGACATTTTGACAAAATAAATCTGATTTATTCATTTCAAATTGCACCATGCACGCTGAAGACTTAACCGAAGAAGACAAAATAAGGGAAGCCATAACACCCAAAAACTGGAATGAAATCATGACCAGTGATTCCTGGGCTGTTTTTAAAATTATGGCCGAGTTGGTTGATGGGTATGATAAACTGGCAAGAATTGGCCCATGCGTAACCATTTTTGGATCAGCCCGAACAAAGAGCAGCCATAAATATTACAAATTGGCCGAAGAGATTGCTTACCTGCTCACAAAAAAAGGATTCGGGGTTATTTCGGGCGGAGGCCCGGGCATTATGGAAGCCGCTAACAAAGGCGCACATTTTGGTGGCGGGAAATCGGTTGGACTTAACATTGAATTGCCTTTTGAGCAAGGTTCAAACCCATTTATTGATCCAGACAAGCTCATTTCCTTTGATTACTTCTTTGTTAGAAAAGTAATGTTCATGAAATACTCGCAAGGATACATTGTTCTTCCGGGTGGATATGGCACTATGGATGAATTATTTGAGGCCATTACCCTCATTCAAACCCACAAAACTGTAAAATTCCCCATTATCCTGGTATCTACTGATTACTGGAAGGGTTTAATTGACTGGGTGAAGAATGTAATGCTTACCGAAATGAATATCGGAACCAAAGACCTTGATATTTTCAGCATGGTAGATACCGCAGAAGAAGCGGTAAATATCATTGATGAATACTATAATAAATATGCACTAAAGCCTAATTTCTGAGATTTGCCGGGATCATTTCTCTATTTTTTCACTATTTTAAAAAAACAAACGACATGACATCTTTAAAACTTATTCAACTCAATTTTGCAACCGGAGGTTACAACCTGCTTGCCAGGGTAATGATCAATGGGAAGCCAGGATTATTGTTAATCGACACCAGCTCAGCACAAACTGTACTGGATACCGATCATATGCAAAAGTTTGTAAATCAGACCGAACTCAAACGCAATGCGCGCAAGAATCTGTCACCGGGTTCATCAAGTGTGTATAGCTATCAGGCAACCCTTGAAACACTGGAAATAGGGTCAGTAATTATTAAAAATTACAAAGCAACTGCAGTTGACCTGGGACACATCAACCGGGCATTCAGGGGAATGGGAAACCCACAGATTGACGGATTGATGGGTTGTGATTTGCTTCGCCATTGCAAAGCCACCCTTAAATTTGAGGAACGCGTTCTTGAAATCAATGCACTTGAGGAGCCATCAGAAGTTCCCGAGAATAAGGTTATCGAGTAATCAATATTTTGCCGTTTCTCATCTCACAGGGTTGATTTTGGTTAATAGCCAACACATAATATATTCCCTGTACAAAAGTCTCAGCATCAAAGACCACCTCTGATGCTGCTTTTAGCTGCATTTGTTTGACTAACCTCCCTTGTGATTCAATAATCCGGATATTCCAATCGCCTGGTTCATTAAACCTAATATAAAATTCAGCATTGGCAGGGTTAGGGAAAATATTCATTTGTGGAGATGCGGCAGCGTATTCTTCCATGCCGATGGGACCGGGCGCTTTCCCCTTAAGTAAAGTGATTCCTCCTGCATAATTCCCTATGGACAGGTCGATATAATCATCTCCATTGAGGTCAGCTAAAGCGGGTGCTGTGTGGACTCCTTCAGAAATATACATGAAGTGCCCGCTCTCATGTTTAAAAACAGCCGCAGGATCGGATGAAATCTGGGTGTAATGGTGCAGGTATCCTGTTTCGGAGCCCACCAACAGGTTAATCTGCCCTTCTGCATCTTTAAAGAAACAGGGGACACTATATCCGGTATAGGAAACCAGGGCATCATTTACATCAACGCCACCAAAAAAGTCGCTTTTCAGATTAAAAAGCGGATTTTCAGGACTCCCATCATTTTGGTATAGATGCAGTTTACCCTCTGCATTGCCAATAACCAGCGAAGGTTTGTCATCCTCTAAAAACTTCACAAAAACGGGTGTGCTGCTGGCTCCGACATCAATGGATTGATAAGATGCAGTTGGCAGATCATATTCAGGCAGGCCATTGGTGGCAGATACATTTCTGAAAAACCACAGATTCCCATCCACATTGCCCAGTAGCATATCCATTTTTTCATCGCCATCCAAATCTGAAAAAGCAGGAAACACACCCTGAAGATTGTATTGAGAAACGTTGGCAAAATCATCGTCCACCAAAGTAAAAGCAGGATCATGCGCATCGCCCGAATTGATAAATAGTTTCAACCGGCCGCTATAGTAACATTTTAGCTGACCATTATTGTTATAAAGACAGGTATCGATATTGCCATAATTTCCCAACACAATATCCATTAAACCATCCTGATTGACATCAGCAAAAACAGGATATGCACCATTTCCGGCATCAATCATGCTGTTTTGCAGGAAAGAACGGGATCGCAGTTTAAAATCTGGTACAGCCCCCGCTGACACATCTTCGTACAACCATACACTCTTATCCCCACGCGATTTCACCAGACTTGGATCGAAAGATGATACAAGAAGTGATTTTTTGTTAAAATTCCCGATCTGGAGGTGCTGCACCAAAGGGAAAGACCATAAATCAATACTGGCAGAATCAGGAAAAACCGACAACTGTCCGGTCATTAAGGCATTGAAGTCATCGCCTCCATTGATAAGGAAAGCGGGCTCACTGTAATCCACATCGCCCAAAATCAAATCCTTCTTCCCATCCCCGTTCATATCCAGAAGGCAAAAGGTTGAACCAGTATGTTTAGGAAAATCATTTACCGAAGATTTCTGGTAACAAGTATCCAGGTATATAATGTTTGACTCAGGATTCTCAGCAAAACGCCCCCAGCAGCCCTCCACTTTGTGAAAAATGAGGGAATCGGCATTGCCATAGATTTCCATAGACATATTTTGATGCAGGTCAACATAAGAGCCCAATCCCCAGAAAGTAAGAATATCCAAATCACCGTCACCATCCAGATCCTGAATCACCGGATAATCAACATAAGTTACCAATAAATTGGTAAAAATAGTCCCTTGAAGCGACAATATATATGGGTCAACCACTTCAATAAATTCCGGCAGATCCACTCCTACATTCCGATAAACCATAATACCACCCGGGGTGTAGGTAAAGAGGTCAGTACGCCCATCATTATCATAATCCAACAACTGCATCCACTGTTTAAGTATCGGGAAATATCGTCGATATTCCGGGGCATACCGATAAGGAACAGATTGACTTTCAGGCAAGAAAACAAAAGGGAGCAAGCGGTCGCCATGACGATCAAAAACGACCAAATCATCAAAACCATCTGCGTTAAAATCAATAACTCCAAACTGAACATTATTTAATCCTCCTGCCCATGCATTGCAAAGGGTGCCATCATTAACCGTAACTTGTGGGCCGTTCCATAGCTCAAAACCAAAAGCTTCATTAATCTGAGCATAGAGCAAGGTTGGCATAGCATAAAAAAAAACAAATAGCAGGTAAGAGGAAAAAGTACGCATATCGTTGGGTTTAACAATTTTGTAAAATTATAAAAAGCCGTGATTATTAGAAATAAAAAAGCCGTGAATACTCTATTATTCTTTCATAATTTCATATTATGGCAACATGCATTTAATGCTATTTTCCTCTTTATCTGATCATTACCATAATAAGTAAGCGCAAAAAAAACAAATATTCAGGATTGGTAATTTCGGTAAGAAGTCCTATATTTGCAGGCTCAAAAAAATAGTCTAATACAATTAAATTACTCAAACATGCAGAATAAAGGTGCTATTAAATTCTTCGCGATTGCATTGGCAATTGTGTGCCTTTTTCAGCTTTCATTTACTTTCTTTTCAAAAAGAGTTGAGAAAAAAGCCGTGGAATATTCACGGAATGAAGCTGCAGTAAGTCAGGCAAAAGAACTGGCCAAAGGCGATGCAATGCTGGAGCAGGTAATGCTCGATTCAATCAGCAAATCCAGGGAAAGATATTATCTTGACTCAATGTCAGGACAAACCGTCTACAACATCCTGGTCAGAAAATATACCTATCAGGAAGTTAAGGAGCGTGAATTAAACCTTGGACTTGACCTTAAAGGCGGTATGAATGTTACCCTGGAGGTTTCGGTGGTTGACATCGTGAGGGCCCTCTCAGGCTATAGCACCAACCCTGTATTTACTCAGGCCATTGACAAAGCTTTAGAAAAACAAAAAAATTCCCAGGCGGATTTTGTTACTCTTTTTGGGGAGTCTTTCACTGAAGTTGACCCAAACGCTAAACTTGCTGCTATTTTTAATACCGTTGACCTGAAAGACAGAATTTCTTTCAACTCAACAAATGAGGAAGTACTCAGCGTTATCAGAAAAGAAACCAAAGGCGCCATTGACCGCACCTTTAACATTCTCCGCACCCGTATCGACAGGTTTGGGGTAGCACAGCCAAACATTCAGCAGTTACAGACCGCCGGTCGTATCCTGGTTGAATTACCTGGTATCAAAGAACCTGAGCGTGTAAGAAAACTCCTGCAGGGAACCGCCCAGCTTGAATTCTGGGAAACCTATCAGTTTGCTGACCTGGTTTCTTATTTTAATGAAGCCAATAAACGGCTGATAGAAACTCAGGGCGGGTTAGTTGCCGATAGTCTGGGCAATGATTCCATCGTTGAACAGCCAACTGAAATCGCGCAAGCAGAAACTGATACCACAACAGTGAAAGCTACGGATACATCAAGTTCAGCACTGCTCGACAAAATCAGTGACACAACTGATACAGACCAAGAGGGAGCTTCATTTGAAAAATATGCAAAAGAAAATCCATTATATGCCTACCTGAACCCTGCATTTTTCCCGAACGCTCAAGGACAGTATTTCCCGGGACAAGGCGCCACAGTCGGTTACGCGCAAATTAAAGATACAGCACGAGTTAACAGTTTGTTGAAACAAACCAAAGCATCTTTCCCAAGAGACCTGAAACTACAATGGACGGTTAAACCAGAGAAAGATCGTCCGGATGTGCTCGAACTCGTAGCGCTTAAAATTACCAGCCGTGATGGAAAAGCACCATTAGGTGGTGAAGCCATTATTGATGCCCGTCAGGATTACGATCCTAACGGAAGGGTTGAAATCACCATGTTGATGAACGCTGAAGGAGCGAAAACATGGAAAAGGCTTACTGGAGACAACATCGGAAATCAAATTGCCATCGTTCTTGACAATTATGTTTATTCAGCGCCACGTGTAAATGGAGAAATCCCCAATGGACGTTCATCCATCACCGGGAACTTCGCCATAGAAGAGGCACAGGATTTGGCCAACATCCTCAAAGCAGGTAAATTACCTGCTCCTGCCAGGATTGTTCAGGAAGAAGTAGTTGGACCATCACTCGGACGTGAATCCATCAATGCAGGACTTGCTTCCTTCATCATTGCCTTCTTCCTGGTACTCATTTATATGGTACTTTACTACAACAGGGCTGGTTGGATTGCCGACCTTGCGCTGGTTACCAACATATTCTTCATCTTTGGGGTACTCACCTCATTGGGCGCTGTGTTAACACTACCTGGTATTGCAGGTATTGTGCTTACCCTGGGTATGGCCGTGGATGCCAACGTAATTATTTACGAACGTGTGAGGGAAGAATTACGTGCCGGCAAAGGTTTACGCCTTGCCATCACCGATGGTTATAACAATGCATACTCTGCCATCATCGACGGTAACGTAACCACACTGCTTACAGGTATCGTGCTTTATATTTTCGGTTCAGGACCTGTTCAGGGCTTTGCCACTACACTTATCATTGGTATCATTACCTCTCTCTTCACAGCCATCTTTATTTCAAGGATGATTTTTGAAAACCTCCTGAAGAAAAATAAGAATATTTCTTTTGACAATGCCTATACCCGTTACGCCTTTACCAAAGTGGATTTCAAGTTTATTTCCATGCGTAAAACGATGTACATTGCCTCAGGCATCCTTATTTTTATCGGAATTATATCGCTTTCGACAAAAGGCCTCAACTTTGGAGTTGACTTTTCAGGAGGAAGAACTTACGTGGTACGCTTCGATAAGGAAGTAAACACTAACGATGTTCGTAAGTCACTGAGCAATATAATGGGAGAAGCCCCAGAAGTAAAAACCTTCGGATCTTCGAACCAGGTAAAAATTACAACCAAATACATGATTGAAGAGGACACCCAATCGGCCGATTCAATTGTTGAGTCTAAAATATTTGAAGGAGTAAAGCAGTATTACACAACCTCAATGACCTTTAAAGAGTTCACTTCGGATGATGACACGAAAGTTCTGGGCCGCCTGAGTTCACAAAAAGTAGGGCCAACCATTGCAGACGACATCAAGCAAGGTGCGGTAATGGCTGTATTCTTTGCACTGATCATCATCTTTATTTATATTGCTATCCGTTTTAAGAAGTGGCAATATGGTATTGGTGGTGTACTTTCTCTTGCGCACGATACACTGATAACCCTTTCGCTATATTCCATATTTTCGGGCATCTTGCCATTTAATCTGGAAGTTGACCAGGCATTTATTGCGGCCTTGCTTACCATTATCGGATATTCCATCAACGACACGGTGATTATTTTCGACCGTATCAGGGAATACATTGGTTTATATCCCAAACGGAGCATTGAAGAAAATATGAACCACGCTATGAACAGCACCCTTGGACGAACCTTCAATACAGCAGGTACAACCCTCGTTGTATTGATTGCCATCTTTATTTTTGGTGGTGAAGTTATTCGTGGTTTTGTATTCGCACTTATGATAGGTATTGCTGTTGGAACCTATTCTTCGATCTTTATTGCGTCACCCATTGCTTTCGACTTTATTTCCATAAGCAACAAGCGCAAAAAAAGAAAAGCAGACCTGAAAAAAGCCACAAAATAAGACTTGATAATTTTAAAGCAAAGCCCGCTGTTAATGATTAACAGCGGGCTTTGTTATTTTAAGACAGATGCTTCATTTTGAACACAGGTATTTTTTGTAACTTTACCCAAAATTTAGATTGCCCGATGAATGTAAACCCTTTATTATTTCTTGACATAAGCGGTGGTGAATTTCTGGTCATACTTTTGGGTATATTTCTGATTTTCGGCCCTAAGAAAATGCCTGAAATGGCACGAAAAATTGGCCGTGTCATGAATGAACTCAAAAAAGCCTCAAGCGATATCACCAAAGAGTTCAGGGATGAAACAAGTGTAATTACACGTGAAATCTCCACAGCAAGGGAAAGTGTCAGGCGCGAAGCAGAAGCATTGCGAAAAAGCATCCCCGACATAGCAACGCTTGCCCCCGATGATGTCAGTATGTATCCTGATCCAAAACCAGCTGAAGTTAACACTGCGATAAAACCTGCCGAAACTATTGAAACGCAGCCTGAAGACAAAGAAAATCAAGCAACTTAACAAGAAAAGGTGCAATTATTGCAAATAATCACCGTTCTTAACAGGGGCAACTCATTGAATTGCTTTCCCCGGATATCATCAAATTAAAAAATGCCTAACTTAGCAGGCAAATAGGCGAATTACAATGACATCATCCATCATCCATCACATGTCAAAAACTTCCAGAATATACAGTGCATTATTTTTCACAGCACTGTTCATGATTATTGCTCCATTTTCTGCTGATGCACAAAGCCGCCGGCTGCAAGCTGCAGAGGAAGCATTCAACAACTTCCAATACAACCTGGCGGTGAACCGGTATAAAAAAGCTTACTCCAAAACAAAGAGCCGCCCCGAAAAGGACAGAATTTCGTTTCAGATGGCGGAGAGTTACCGGATGATAAACAATACAAAAAGAGCTGAAATTACCTACCGCAGAATTATTAAAAGTGACTATGCCCGGCGTAACCCCATCACCTACCTTCATTATGCCGACATGCTACGGGCCAATGAAAAATACGAAGATGCCAAAGAATATTATGAACTTTATGTTGAGAATGTGCCTGACGACCCACGCGGACCCAATGGCATAAAATCATGTGAACTGGCGGCAGAATGGATTGAAAACCCCACAAAATTTTCAGTGGATAATGTAAAAAAACTCAATTCAAAAAGCGACGATTTCGCGTCAACATATGCCGATAAATTCTATAACGCCCTGATTTTCACTTCCACACGGGAAGGAAGCACAGGCAAAGGGATAGATGACTGGACCGGTCAGAACTTTAGCGACCTTTTCCTATCACGACAGGACAGAAAAGGGGAATGGAGCGAACCCACCCTTGCTGATGTTGAAAAAAAAATAAACACAACCTCCAATGAAGGCACACCGGCTTTCAACGAAAAATTCAACGCACTTTATTTTACCCGCTGTGGCAATGCAGAAGACGAAGCAACCAACTGTAAAATAATCATGGTAAAACGCAGCGGTAAAGGCTGGGGTGAACTTGAAGTGCTTGACCTGGGCAACGACAGTACAGTAACCAACGGGCATCCGGCAATCAGCCCGGATGAACTAACCCTCATATTTTCAAGCGACCGCAAAGGTGGACAAGGGGGTAAAGACCTGTGGATTGCAACCCGTGAATCAATCGGTGACAAATTTAAAAAGCCGCTGAACCTCGGTGAAACCATTAATACCTCAGCAGATGAAGTATTTCCATTCATAAAAAATGATTCAACCATATATTTTGCATCAAATGGTCATCCCGGCCTGGGTGGCCTTGATATTTTCAAGACCATTAAACGCAACGGCGAGTGGATTAAGCCAATAAATATGGAAGTACCGGTCAATTCCAATGCCGATGACTTTGCCATTATCTTCCAACCGGGCGAAGAACAAGGATTTCTCACTTCAAACCGAAAAGGTGGCCGTGGTGGCGATGACATTTATGCCTTTGCAAATCCACCGTTGGTATTTACCCTGCAAGGAACAGTAAAAGACGAACAAACCCTGCAATTTGTGCCGATGGCTACCGTTCGTTTGGTAGGTTCTGACGGTTCATCCGTAGATGGAAAAACCGACCCCAAAGGATTTTATTCCTTCAGCAAATCACAAATCAAGACCAATACAACTTATGAATTAACGGTAATTAAGGACAATTACTTTAATAAGAAAGCCAGTGAAACCACCGTTGGTCTGGAAAAAAATAAAGATTTTGTTATAGATTTCATGCTTGAACCCATTCCGGAAAAACCGGTGGTACTGCCCGACATTTTGTACGATCTGGCCAAATGGGACCTTAAACCACAATATCAGGATTCCTTACAGGGGCTGATAAAAACACTCCTCGAAAATGAAACCGTAGTGGTTGAGTTAGCTTCACATACTGACACCCGCGACAGTGATGAACGCAATGACATTCTTTCACAACGGAGGGCTGAATCAGTTGTTAATTACCTGATTGAAAGGGGAATAGACCCAGAGCGTCTGGTTGCCAAAGGATATGGCGAGCGGGTTCCACGGACTTTGGTCAAAAACGTTACCAAAGATGGATTTTTATTTAAAACCGGAACAGTTCTCACTGAAGCCTACATTGATACATTGCCATCTACAGCCCAGAAAGAAGCCGCGCACGCCCTCAACCGCCGCTCAGAATTCAGGGTACTGAGCAAAGACTTTGTACCAAAACCTAAAAATAAACAAATCAACCAAAAAGTTGAAATTACGGTAAATCCAGAAGATAATATTGTTCCCATTGAAGTTGATAAAGGCAACATCGTAATGATACCAACCATAGTAAACGGGTATACAGTAAAAATTATGCTCGACCGCAGCGACCGTGGACTGATATTTTCACTGTCCGAAGCCCAGAAATTACTGACATCCGGAGCCATTACCAAAAATGACTTCATTGGTGATGCTAACGTAATACTTGCCGAAGGTTCTATCGCCGACAAAGCCGTATTTATGATCAAAGAAATAAAGGTAGGCCCAAAAACAGCAACAAATGTCGAAGCCAGTGTTTCGCATAAATTGATGGAAGGGGCCATTATGGGCGAAAGCACCATAAGCATCCTTGGGCGGTTCAAATTGGACGAAGCCAACAAACAACTGATATTTAACTAACCAATGAACCTCCGGCTGCTTTAGGCAGCCGGATTTCTTTTAGCCATCCACCGTTATGACACAAGAGTCAAGGTACATCCGCCGGGGCGTTTCAGCAGGGAAGGAAGATGTACACCAGGCCATCAAAAACATTGACAAAGGAATTTTTCCAAAAGCCTTCTGCAAAATCATTCCTGACATCCTGGGTGGAAACCCTGAATGGTGCAACATTATGCATGCTGATGGTGCCGGCACCAAGTCATCCCTTGCCTACCTATACTGGAAAGAAACCGGCGACTTAAGTGTTTGGAGAGGCATTGCACAGGATGCTATTGTGATGAATACCGACGACCTGCTTTGCGTGGGTGCAACCAGCAATATACTGATATCCTCTACCATTGGCAGGAATAAAAACCTGATCCCGGGAGAAGTTATTTCTGAAATTATTAATGGTACAGAAGAATTTCTCGAGGAAATGCGTTCCCATGGAATAGGCATTCACGCTACCGGAGGCGAAACTGCTGATGTGGGCGATCTGGTAAGGACCATTATTGTAGACTCAACCGTTGCCGCACGTTTGCGCCGCGATGAAGTGATTTCAAACCACAACATACAGGCTGGTGATGTCATTGTTGGTCTTGCGTCATACGGGCAGTCAACCTATGAGAAATCATACAATGGCGGCATGGGAAGCAATGGGCTTACTTCAGCCAGGCACGATGTTTTTTCAAATATTTACGCTGAAAAATATCCTGTAAGCTTTGATCCTTCTATTCCATCTGAACTAGCATACAGCGGAAAACTAAAACTGACCGATCCTTCACCGGTTGAAAGCATAGATATGGGCAAGCTGGTACTCTCCCCTACCCGCACTTACGCTCCTGTAATCAAACAAATACTCGATAATTACCGCAGCCGGATTCATGGGATGGTGCATTGTTCTGGTGGCGCCCAAACCAAAGTGCTTCACTTTATCGATAATCTCCACATTATCAAAGATAATCTGTTTGAAATTCCTCCGTTGTTCAGAATAATTCAAGAGCAATCAGGAACGGATTGGGCTGAGATGTACAAAGTTTTCAATATGGGGCACCGCATGGAACTTTATGTACCTGAAGAAATTGCCGCTGGATTGATTGCCATTTCAGAAAGTTATGGTATTGAGGCAAAAGTGGTGGGAAGATGTGAGAAAGCAGAAAACAGAAAATTAACGATCGGCAATAAAAATCCTATTACTTATTCATAGGAAATTATTGATAACTGGGCAGCGCCCGATCAGATAATTGAGCTGAATATTAAGTTTACAAGGCCCTTACAACCGGCTACCAGTCAGGATATCAATCTTTACTGAAACCAGGCAAACCAACAATTAAAATTTTAATGATCATAATCATTTGGCCCGCCGGACTCTGAAATTCTATTTTCGTACCTTTGCACCCACAAAAAAAATACTATGCTCGACAAACTTGAAGCCATATATCACCGCTATATCGATATTGAAGAACAAATGAACAATCCGGCCCTGATGGCCGACATGAAGGCATTTGTTAAACTCAGCAAAGATTACAAGGAATTACAGCCCATCATTGCCGCGTACAAAGAATACCAACTGGTGATGGCAAACATTGATGCTTCCAGAGAAATCCTCTATAATGAAAAGGACGAGGAATTTAAAGCGATGGCCAAAGAGGAATTAACAACTTTGACTAATAAGCGCGAAAAGATGGAAGAAGAGATTCGCCTGATGCTTATCCCTTCCGATCCACAGGACGGAAAAAATGCAGTGCTGGAAATCCGTGCCGGTACCGGTGGCGATGAAGCCAGCATTTTTGCCGGCGATCTTTACAGGATGTACACCAAATTTTGCGAAAACAAAGGCTGGAAAATTGAATTGGTTGACCACACCGATGGCACAGTGGGCGGATACAAGGAAATTATCCTGAATGTTTCCGGGGATAATGTTTATGGTCTTTTAAAATATGAGTCCGGCGTACACCGTGTGCAACGCGTGCCTCAAACCGAAACTCAGGGCAGGGTTCATACTTCCGCCGCATCTGTTGTTGTTTTACCCGAAGCCGATGAGTTTGACATCGACCTTAAACCCAGCGACATCCGCAAAGATTTATACTGTTCCTCTGGCCCCGGCGGGCAATCGGTAAACACCACCTATTCAGCCGTAAGACTTACGCACCTTCCTTCGGGCATTACCGTTGCCATTCAGGACCAGAAATCACAGATGAAGAACTTTGACAAAGCAATGACCATTCTTCGCACACGCCTTTTTGAGCAAGAATACGCAAAATACCTTGATGAAATCTCAAAAAAACGCAAAACCATGGTTTCAACCGGCGATCGGTCTGCCAAGGTCCGCACCTATAACTATCCACAAAGCCGTATAACCGACCATCGCATCAACCTGACCGTTTACAACCTGCCGACCTTTATGGATGGAGATATACAGGATATGATTGATGCCCTGCAGCTGGCTGAAAATGCCGAGCGGCTGAAAGAAGTGGTGAACTGATCCAATAGCGGAAGACAATATTTCAGTCAAACGTCCATTCTTCCAACCTTCCACAACCCCATCATCCATTATATCCAGCATCTCAAAACAATCCAGAAATGAACCGGGAACAACTCATCCAACTGATCAAAAAAAAGCAATCTTTCCTTTGTGTAGGGCTTGACAGCGACATCGAAAAAATTCCTGTCCATCTGAAAAGTGCTGATGATCCGGTATTTGAGTTTAACCGTGAGGTTATTGATGCAACCCTGCCATATGCCGTGGCCTATAAACCGAATCTGGCTTTTTACGAATCACGCGGAATGAAAGGGATGTTGAGCTTGCACCGGACGATGGAATATCTTTCGAAGTTCAATGATCAATGTTTCACCATTGCTGATGCAAAAAGGGGTGACATTGGCAATACATCAACTCAATATGCACGCGCATTTTTCGAAAAAAAAGCTTCTGGTTTCAATTTTGATGCTGTAACAGTTGCGCCATACATGGGTGAAGATTCAGTTAGCCCATTCCTGAAATTTGAAAACAAATGGGTGATTTTACTGGCACTCACCTCCAACAAAGGTGCCAATGATTTCCAATTAACTGAAAGTGAAACCGGCCAGCCATTTTTTGAAAACGTACTAAAAACCGCTCAACAGTGGGGAAACGCCTCAAATTTGATGTACGTGGTTGGCGCCACACGTGCTGAAATGCTCACGCGGATTCGCAAAATCGCACCCGATCATTTTTTATTGGTTCCAGGAGTTGGCGCTCAGGGTGGAAGTCTAACGGAAGTAGGTGAATATGGACTTAACCAGGATTGCGGACTTCTGGTGAATGCATCTCGAAGCATTATTTTTGCTTCAAATAGTGAGGACTTTGCCCTGAAGGCAGCAGAAGAGGCCCAAAATATGCAAAAAGAAATGTCGAAGTTATTAGCCAATAAAGGAATTATCTGAAAATAAATTCGTTAGCATAAAAAAACTTCCCGTTACTGAGTAGTGGGAAGTTTTTTTATGAATTAAAGCCTGTTTATTCTACAACATAAGTCCAGTTAAAGTTGTCGGTCTCATCACCATATTGAATGGCTTGCAAGCGTTTGTATAACTTGGTAGAAACCGGACCTGCCTGACCATCGCTGCAATATTTGTAAACATGACCGGTAAGATGGTCATCAATTTTACAAACCGGCGAGATAACAGCTGCAGTGCCACAAGCGCCTACTTCGTCAAAATCTGCAAGTTCTTCAACAGCTATCGGCCGGACCTCAACTTCCATCCCCATTTCACGGGCAAGATCCATTAAGCTTTTGTTGGTGATAGAGGGAAGGATAGACTCCGATTGTGGCGTAATGTATTTATTACCCTTTATGGCAAAGAAATTTGCCGGTCCGGCTTCATCAATAAATTTTTTCTCTTTAGCATCAAGGAACAAGGCAGCGGCATAACCTGCAGCATGCGCTTCTTCACCGGCAGTAAGACTGGCGGCATAATTACCACCAACTTTATAACGTCCGGTACCTTTAGGTGCAGCACGGTCATGATCACGCGCAATCTGAAGGGCTACAGGTTTAAAACCTTCCTTAAAATAAGGCCCAACAGGTGTTACAAAAACCATAAAAAGATATTCATCAGCTGGCTTAACACCAACACGGGCGCCGGTACCAATCAACAATGGACGCAGATACAAAGAGGCTCCGGTACCATAGGGAGGAATAAACCTTTCATTGAGTTTGATAACTTTAATAAGCATTTCGAGAAACAGCTGATGCGGCACGACAGACATCATCACACCATTGGCTGAACTTTCCATACGTTTGGCATTCTCTTCCCAGCGGAAAATCCGAATTTTCCCATCTTTACCCCTGAAGGCTTTCATTCCTTCAAAAGCCTCCTGGCCATAATGCAAAGCAGAAGCTGCCATGTGCATAGGAATAAATTCGGATGAAGAAACTTCAAGCTCTCCCCATTTCCCGTTTTTGTAATAACAACGTACGTTGTAATCGGTTTTGACGTACCCGAAGGGTAAATGTGTCCAATCGAGATCTAACATAAAAGTATATTTTAAATGGTTGTTTAAATCGGTGTGTAAACTGTGGCTAAATTAGAAACTTTCCATTGATTGGCAATGAAAATAAGAGAATATTATACTTTTATTCAGATTTCAACTAATTATATATCAACACATTAAAAGAACCCGATATTCCAGGGAAACTTAAACTCAAAATTCAGTCTTAAATCCAACTTCACAAGCGCAAATAATGACAAAGAAAAAAGATTTTCATATTAAACCAGTTCATCATGATTGGCAAAACTAAATGGCTGCCCTTTGTTGGTAGACTTTTTACCACAGGTGATTTAGCCAAATAAAAAACGAATGATCCTTACATTTGATTATCAATGGGTTGTATGACGCGCCAGAGCGCAAATAACAAAAAGGGCAACAATATTCTTATCTTTGCCCTGCAGCAAACCAGGCAGGAAGTGCATAATTATAGACGATTGGCTCAATCAACTGAACCTTTAGCCTTAGTATAAAATACCAAATTAATACATTTCGTCAAAATTACTTAGATTAAAGACTATGTTGAAAAACCCGGAATATCTTCTAGCCGTTGACGCGGGAATACGGACCGGGCTGGCGCTTTTTGATGAAATCGGGAAACTCGTCTGGTACCGCTCCCACAATATGGGTTCATTGTCATCGCTGAAAAAAGCGGTTTATCCAATATTAAAATCCATTGAAAACTTATCATTTTTAGTGATTGAGGGTGGAGGACCAATTGTAAAGGTGTGGTTGAATGCTGCAATAAAACTCGGCATACCAACACAACAAATTGACGCTTCGGTCTGGAGAAAAGATATGCTTTTTCAGCGTGAGTACAGAAATGGAGCCATTGCAAAAGAATCAGCCATTCAGAGAGCGCAGCAAGTTATTGATGCTTCTGAAGCTCGTTCACAAAATCCGCCAACGCACGACGCAGCAGAAGCTATATTAATAGGATATTGGGCATGGATAAATAAAAACCGAGGTAGCAAATAGCCGTAAAGTGTTGCTATTTATATTCTTTAAATTCAATTAATCATATATGTTAATAAGAATCTATCTAAATTTCAGTCAAATAACCCATGGAAAGGTTACTTCACATTCTAAATTACATTTATTAACAATTAGTTCGATTTTTTTATTATAATTTTACACCTGAAAACAAGGGGCATACAAAAATGGATCAAATAAATACCGAAACACTTTTTAGAAGAAAAACCAAGGAAATGCTGCTTGAGGAATATGAACTGGTAAGTTCAAATATTCTTGCAGTATCAATTCTTAATGCGCTCCCAATAGCAACCATGCTACTCAATCAGGAAAGACAACTCATTTATGGCAACCGCGCATTACTTAACCTGATGGATGTTGATGACATTACGAAACTGATCGGGTTCAGGCCAGGAGAGATGCTGGGCTGTCACAATGTAAAATATGGCGCTGATGGGTGCGGAACATCTCCTTCGTGTAAAGTTTGTGGGACATTTAAGGCTCTGAACGACTGCTTAGACAGTGGATCAGGCAGCGCTGAATGCACGTTGAACACCTCCTACGGAGCACTCAACATTGCTGTAAAATCGGAAATAATCACTATTGAAGGTCAGGACTTCATCCTCTTTTCCATTCAGGACATCTCAAATGAGAAAAAGCGGTTGTTGTTAGAGCGCATCTTTTATCACGACATCCTTAACACCGCTCACAATGTCAGCGGCATGACAGAACTCCTTATTTCAGGGGAATTCGATGACAGTAAGGAGCAATTTTTAGGCATGCTGATGAAATCAGCCACAAAACTAATCGACGAAATCAACACCCACAGGCTCATCACCCACGAAAACCAATATGAACAAATTGGCAAACCGACCTTAATCAATTCCATAGAGTTGTTCAACGAAATGGCTACTGAATTCAATTCATTCATGATTGGGAATTCTCATTTTATTCTGGATAGCCGAAGTGAAGACTTCAGTTTCAGCGCCAACATGGTACTCATCAAACGCGTAATAACAAATATGATAAAAAATGCGTTTGAAGCTGAAGGCGAAGTTGGCAAAATTACCTTTGGAATTATCCCACTGCAAAAGAAAGGCGCCATGATATGGGTAAACAACCCGAGCTATATGGACGAAGAGATTCAGCTCCAGATTTTCAACCGCTCCTTCTCCACCAAATCCATTGACAGGGGACTGGGCACCTACAGCATGAAGATGCTCACTGAAAAATACCTGAAAGGGAAAATCTATTTTACAAGCAAAAAAGATACAGGAACATCCTTTATTATAGAAGTTCCGGGACAGGAATAGTCCCAAAAAATAAATTCTAATATTCCTAACCGCTTAACCTGACTGCTTATCCACGATTGGATAAGCAGTTTTATTTCAACCATTACCGTAACATCTTATACCACTGATAAGACAATTTGTCAGCCAAACCCTTAATGGCACAACCTTTGACCAACAGCAAAGAAAACTAAAATCAAATAAATTATTATAACCATGCAAACAGGAAAAATCAACGTACAAACGGAAAATATTTTTCCAATCATTAAAAAATTCTTGTATTCCGATCATGAGATTTTCCTTAGGGAATTGATTTCAAACGCAGTGGATGCCACCCAAAAATTGAAAGCACTGGCTTCTATGGGCACTGTTAAAGAAGAATTGGGCGATTTAACCATTGAAGTGGTGGTTGACAAGGAAAACAAAACGTTGACCATAAAAGACAATGGAATAGGCATGACTGCCGATGAAGTGGATAAGTACATCAACCAGATCGCTTTTTCGGGTGCCGAGGAGTTCGTTAAAAAATACAAAGGCAAAAGTGAGGCAGACGCCGCGCAATTGATCGGGCATTTTGGGTTGGGTTTCTATTCCTCTTTTATGGTTTCAAAAAAGGTGGAGATTATCACCAAAACCTATAAAAAAGGACCTGGCTCAAAGGCGGTTCGCTGGGAATGTGATGGCAGCCCCGAATACACCCTTACCGAAACGGAGAAGAACTCACGCGGAACAGATATCACCTTGCACATTGCAGATGATTCCACCGAATTTCTGGAGGAATCACGAATACTTGAATTACTGAAAAAATACTGCAAATTCCTGCCTGTTCCCATCCGTTTCGGAAATGAAAAAAAATGGGAGAAAGTTGAAGGCGAAAAAGACGAAAAAGGGGAAGATAAATACGATGAAAAGGAAACTCCACGCATCATCAACAATGTTAACCCTGCATGGAAAAGAAAACCATCGGAACTAACAGATGAAGATTATAAGGAATTCTATCGTGAACTTTATCCTTCGCTTTTTGAAGATCCTTTGTTTAACATTCATCTCAACGTGGACTATCCGTTTAACCTCACAGGAATTCTTTATTTCCCAAAGGTAAAACGCAACTTTGAAGTACAGAAAGAAAAAATTCAGCTTTATTCCAACCAGGTTTTTGTCACCGATTCAGTGGAAGGCATTGTTCCCGACTTCCTCACCCTGATGCATGGTGTACTCGATTCACCGGATATCCCCCTGAACGTTTCACGCTCTTATTTGCAAAGCGATGCCAACGTGAAGAAAATATCTAACCACATCATGAAAAAAGTGGCCGATAAACTTGAAGATATTTTCAAAAACAACCGCGAAGAATTTGAAAAAAAGTGGGATGACATCCGCATTTTCATTGAGTATGGAATCATTTCTGAACCTAAATTCTTTGAACGGGCGGAAAAATTCTGTTTGCTGAAGGACACTTCCGGCAAATACCAAACCTTTGAAGAATATAAAGAGTCTATCAAACCCTTACAAACGGATAAAGACAACAAACTTATCTTTCTATATACTTCAGAAACAACTGAACAACATGCCTACATTCAATCTGCTACCGCCAGAGGATATAGCGTTTTAGTAATGGATGGACCGATTGACAACCATTTTGTTAATACACTGGAACAAAAATTTGAAAATAGTGCCTTTGTTAGGGTAGATTCCGATGTGGTTGACAAATTGATTAAGAAAGAAGACGCATTACCCTCCAAACTCACTGAAGAAGAGCAGAATAAAATAAAGCCTGTTTTTGATGAAGTTGTAGGAAAAGACAATTTTACTATTGTTTTTGAGAGTCTTAGCGAGACAGATTTGCCACTTCAGATTACCCGTCCTGAATTTATGCGCCGGATGAAAGACATGTCAGCTATGGGAGGAATGTCATACATGGGCAGCCTTCCTGATGCATACAATCTGGTGGTAAACAGTAATCACCCACTCATATCAAAAATAAACAGCAACGAGTCTGCCGATGAGAATAAGCAGTTGGTCAAGCAATTGTTTGACCTTGCCCGTTTATCACAGAATTTGCTTAAAGGTGAAGACCTGACCGGATTCATTAAACGAAGTATAAACCTGATTGAGCAATAATTAACAAAAAACACCGGCATACACCCGGTGTTTTTTGTATTTTTATCATCGCAAAACATTTTTTTGTTATAAACTTATAACCAAATCAAAAACCAGACACATGAAGAAATCCCTGATTGCCATTGTAGTTGTCATTGGTATCATTTTATTGATCGTTATGACATTAAGCGGAAGGTACAACAAACTTGTAACGCTTGAAGAAGGTGTAACTGCAGCCTGGTCTCAGGTTGAAAATGTTTATCAGCGCCGTGCCGATCTCATCCCCAACCTGGTGAATACTGTAAAAGGTTATGCTGACTTCGAGCAAAATACCCTTACTGCTGTTATTGAAGCCAGGGCCAAAGCAACCAACACCACCATCGATGCTGGGAATCTTACCGAAGCAAACCTTCAGCAATTTCAGCAGGCACAGCAAGGTTTAGGTTCTGCTTTATCACGATTAATGGTCGTTGTAGAAAAGTATCCTGATCTGAAAGCCAACCAGAACTTTATGGACTTGCAGTCTCAGCTTGAAGGAACAGAAAACCGCATAACCGTTGAACGCAGGGCGTTTAATGAAACTGCACAGGCTTACAATACAACTATAAGAAGGTTTCCAAACAATATCATTGCAGGCTTGTTTGGATTTGAAAAGAAAGCCTACTTCCAATCCGAAGCAGGAGCTGAAAAAGCACCTGAAGTACAATTTTAGATTTTATCCGCTCCTAAAATGCCCCAAACAGCTAAAAAATTTTTCAGCAGCGAAGAAAAGGATGACATAAAGCAAGCCATACTTGATGCTGAGTTGAATACATCCGGTGAAATCCGTGTGCATATTGAAAATAAGCATAAAGGTAATGTCCTCGAAAGAGCAGCATATATCTTTAAGAAATTACATATGGATCAAACCGATCAGCACAATGGCGTTTTATTCTACCTTTCTATTCAAACACGCACATTCGCAATAATCGGAGATGAGGGCATTAATGCTGTTGTACCTGAAGAATTCTGGGAATCCACCAAGATGCTCATGATCAACCATTTCAGAGAAGACAGGTTTGCCCAAGGACTGGTAGAGGGAATTGCTGAAGCAGGTATACAACTGAAAAAACATTTCCCCTTCCAGGCTGAAGATGTAAATGAGTTGTCTGATGAAATTTCATTCGGATCTGATTAAAATATTATACGAATGAAAAAAAGAACACATTCCGTAATCTTTTTAGTGATTATTTTGTCGCTGTTGCTGAACATCACAGCCATGGCGCAAATTCCACCCAGACCAAATCCGCCCAAACTGGTAAATGATCTGGCCAACCTGCTTACCCCTGATCAGGTCAGCAACCTTGAAAGTAAATTGGTCCAGTACAATGACACCACTTCTACTCAAATTGTTGTAATCACCCTATCAGACCTGAATGGCTATGATATTGATGACCTTGCACAGCGCATTGGCGCAGCGTGGGGCGTAGGCCAAAGTGCCACCGACAATGGAATAATCATTCTTATTAAACCAAAAACAGGGAACAATCGGGGACAGGCAGCAATTTCGACAGGTTATGGCATGGAAGAACTTATTACGGATGCCCTTGCCCGCAGAATTGTGGACAACGAAATGATTCCCCTTTTTAAGGAAAATGATTACTATGGTGGCATAAACGCCGGCGTAGATATAATCTTTGACCTGATGTCGGGCCGTTATAAAGCCGACCAATACGAAAAAAAAGAAGACAGCCCCCTGTCGTTTATCATCCCACTGGTAATCATTATCCTGGTGATAGTGCTTATGGGCAAAAATAAAGGTGGCGGACAAAGCAATATTGGTTCTTCAAATTTACCGCTCTGGATATTACTTTCAATGTTAGGTAGCGGAGGTGGTGGAAGGTCAGGAAGTAGCTGGGGTGGCTCATCCGGCGGCGGATTTGGCGGTGGCGGAGGCGGCTTCGGTGGCTTTGGTGGCGGTGGATTTGGCGGCGGTGGCGCAAGCGGAAGCTGGTAATCCACATTCTGAAGTTATAGTTGATCAACCTGAGTAAGTCTTAGAAAAATTAAGATTTCATAATGTAAAACATCCGCCCGTGGCGGATGTTTTTATTTGCCGAAACCCATATGCTCTGACAAGCCTGGCAAAAAAGGAGGATTAGCTTCGCTGATCCCGGTGGAAGGAGGCTTCAGACAAATAAGGCATCAGCCAAAAGACAGATGTTTTTATTTTACAAACCCCATATGCTCAGACAAGCCTGGCAAAAAAGGAGGATTAGCTTCGCTGATCCCGGTGGAAGGAGGCTTCAGACAAATAAGGCATCAGCCAAAAGGCAGATGTTTTTATTTTACAAACCCCATATGCTCAGACAAGCCTGGCAAATGGGGTTTGTAAAATAAAAATGCCCCGCTATCGCGGGGCACCTTATTTGTCTGGCGGAAAAAGGGGGATTCGAACCCCCGGACCCTTGCAGGTCAACGGTTTTCAAGACCGCCGCAATCGACCACTCTGCCATCTTTCCGAGGGCAAAATTAAACTATTTTTCGAAATCCCAAAAAACTTTTTTCGATAACTTACACCATGGTCCATTTTTTAAGCTATTACCCTTGAACCAAACCTTACAAATTCGTATCTTTGTAGTACAATACGTGACAAAATATTAATCTGCCCAGTTGCGCAAATTTGCCTTCAGATTGTCACAAAAACCATAAAGCCATGAAAAAAATATTTATCCCACTTTACATACTTTCAGTAGTATTTGCAACATTTCCGGCAACTGCCCAAAGTCTGCAAGCCTATTTCTCACATGCCGTTTTTTCAGTCCCTGGAGATGGACCTTATCTGGAAACCTACCTTCAGGTGCAAGGCAACACCTTGAAATACAAAGAAAATGCTTCAGGCAAATATCAAGGGAGCGTGCAGGTACTGCTCATCATTAAAAAAGATACCAGTATTGTTGATTTCAGAAAATATGAATTGTTCAGCCCGGAATTGATAGATTCAACTTCCATTAAAAAAGACTTTATTGACCAACAAAGATTCTCACTTCCAAATGGAACGTATATAATTGATGTAAGCCTTGCCGACGTCAACATCAATGACAAACCACTGGCAGCCAAAATTCCCATCGAAATAACCATTCCTGACAAAGAAATATCAATTTCAGGAATTCAGCTCATTGAATCGTTCACAAAAACAACCATTGAAAATGTACTCAGCAAAAGCGGATATGACCTGATTCCTTTTGTAGATAATTTTTTCCCAACCGATAAATCAAAACTTACCTACTATAGCGAAATATACAATCCCATACCTTCTTCAGAAGAGTTGGATATGTTTTTAATCTCGGCTCACATAGAATCATTTGAATCAAAAAAAATGCTCAACGATTTTGTGCGCATCAAACGTGAAACAGCCAAACCGGTTACTGCTTTTTTTAATGAATTCAACATAGAAAACCTGCCCTCCGGCAACTACAATCTTGTAATCAGTGTACGCAATAAGAAAAACGAGCTATTGGCACAAAACGCCGCCTTTTTCCAACGTTTTAATGAAAACATGACCAACCCGGCATTTGACCTGGCCGCGATTGACATCTCCAATAGTTTTGTATTGAGATATACCAACCTTGATACCCTTCAGGAAAACATACGTTCTCTAAGGCCCATTGCCACTGAAATGGAACGCATTTTTATCAAT
This sequence comes from Lentimicrobium sp., assembly GCA_034005265.1. Taxonomy (GTDB): domain Bacteria; phylum Bacteroidota; class Bacteroidia; order Bacteroidales; family Lentimicrobiaceae; genus Lentimicrobium. The sequence continues at coordinate 72,477 of JAVEVB010000001.1, read as the reverse complement.
ACGCAACTAATGAACAGCGACATAAGCTCACTTCAACAATTTCTCTTCAATTTCTGGAAAACACGCAATGATATTGATCCTTCAGGAGAGTGGGAAAAGTACCGCGTAGAAGTGATGCGAGTAAACAATTCGTATGCAACCCAGGTAAAAAAAGGCTATGATACAGACATGGGAAGGGTTTACCTGCAATACGGGCCACCCAACACCATTACCGACCGGCCCTTCGACGCCAGTGGTTTATTGAACGACCCCTCGATCCCTTATCAAATCTGGCATTATTACAGCATAAATAACAATCGTGAACGCAACAAGAAATTTGTTTTTATTTCTTCAGAACTAGGTGTAAGAGACTACTCCTTAGTTCATTCAGATGTGACCGGAGAAATTCAGGACTATAACTGGCAAACACAATTGGTCAGACAAAAAGGTGATGGAGAGATGGATTCCGACCAAATCAGACAAGACAGGGGACGGTCCGCAACATACTATAACAATCCTTTTTAACGGCAATTTAACGAAGAAAAACACGTTATATCAACTTGCCTCATCTATTCCATCTGATAAAATTGTATGTTTGTACAGAAAATAGGATCGAAGGTTCCCTTTTGCAATAAATAGCAATTACATACTTTGGCAAAAACGGCAATAGTTATACTTAACTGGAATGGTAAAGATTTCCTCCAAAAATTTTTACCCTCCGTTATTTTGAATAGCAAGGAATTTGCTGACGTTATTGTTGCCGACAACGCATCCACTGATCAATCCGTAACCTTCCTAGAAGAAAATTTCCCGACTGTCCGAATTATTCTTAATGCTAAAAACTGGGGATTTGCACAGGGGTACAATGAAGCTTTGAAGCATGTTGAGGCAGAGTATTACATTTTACTCAATTCTGACATTGAAGTTAGCGAGAATTGGATAGCGCCGGTTATTAAACTAATGGACAGCAACCCAGAGGTTATTGCCTGTCAACCTCTAATCCGCTCCTACCACTCCCCGGCTCAGTTTGAATATGCCGGAGCATCAGGTGGTTTTATTGATGCCTATGGTTACCCCTTTTGCCGTGGCCGGATCTTCCAAAACCTGGAAGAAGATCTCGGTCAATATGACCAACCCATCGAAGTATTCTGGGCAACTGGTGCCTGCATGTTTGTAAAAGCCGCTAAATTCCATGAATTAGGTGGTTTTGATGCTGATTTCTTTGCCCATATGGAAGAAATTGACTTTTGCTGGCGTGCCAAACATGCGGGGTATAAAATCATGGTTTGTCCTGAATCCAAGGTATTTCATGTAGGCGGAGGCACATTGCCCAAGCAATCTTCGTTTAAAACTTACCTTAACATGCGCAACAACATTTCGATGTTGTACAAAAATTTACCACCCCAGCGATTGGTGCCGGTGTTTGTCATCCGTTTCATTCTGGATGGGGTTGCAGCCTTCAAATTTCTTGCCGATGGTGGATTTGCTGACTTTTGGGCAGTTGTACGCGCACATATGAGCTTTTATCGACGGTTTAACGATCATCGGAAAAAGCGGAAACAAATTAATCACAGTCAGGTTTCGCGAATTTACCAACAAAATATTGTGGTGGACCATTTCATCCGGGGCAAGAAAAAATTCTCGGAATTACCTGCCAATAAATTCTCTTCCTAATGACCTGGGCAATACTGATCATAGCTGGATTATTTGAAACGGTATGGGCCGTTGCCCTGAAATATTCCGACGGTTTCACCCGCTTATGGCCTTCAGTAATCACCGCAATAGCCATGATCATCAGCCTTTATTTACTGGCGATTTCACTGAAGACTTTACCCCTGGGCACCGCGTATACTGTCTGGACCGGCATTGGAGCCATTGGTGCCGTGATTTATGGTATTTTTGTTTTCGGCGAATCGAAAGAGTTGCTAAAACTACTGTTTGTGATGATGATACTGGGCGGAATTATAGGGCTCAGGGCGGTTTCCACGAAAGAGTTACAACGTGAGCAAACTGATCAAAGCCAGGCGATAGGACCCCAAGCCGAAACCAGCAATCACCCCACGGGCAACCCCTGAAATGTAGGACTTATGCCGGAACTCCTCCCGAGCCCAGATGTTGCTCATGTGCACCTCAATCACCGGCACTTTTATAGATTTCACTGCATCACCAATGGCTACCGAAGTATGCGTGTAAGCCCCGGCATTTAAAACGATACCATTACTTTCAAACCCGGCTTCCTGTATTTTATTGATTAGTTCACCTTCCACATTGCTCTGGTAATAATCCAGTTCAACCTGCGGAAATTCTTTTTGAAGCATCGGGATAAATTCATCGAAACCAATATTACCATAAGTTTCAGGTTCCCGCTTTCCGGTAAGGTTAAGGTTTGGTCCGTTAATGATGCAGATCTTCATAATTAATAGAGATGTGGAAATGTGTAAAATCCTTATTTCCGCTTAAAAACGGTGCGTGAAGGCGATTCAGGAATCGCTGGCAGCAAACTGTAAATAATCAGCTCTTCGGTACGTGTAGAGTAGGATATGCTATGTGTGGAACGTATCCCATTGGGATAGTCTTCGGGCAGAAACAACTGAAGTTCATCCTTTTTCTCAAGCTTATACCGCAAAGTATCAATAGGTTGGCCATCTTGAAAATTCAGATATACGCGATTGCTGCTTTTAAACTCAATTTCAATTTTATTGGTATCAGTGGATTGCTCAATCCACGAGCCAATAATTGAAAATTCATCGGGAAATTCATCTTTGTTGCATGCCATAAAAGCAATCAGCAACAGGGTAAGGATGCCGGTCCACCATTTCATTTTTAACGATTCTTTCAAATTAAAGCGAAAAGCTGCATTATTTATTGTTCTGCAAAGATAAAATTCACCGGCTTACAAACGGTAATTAAAAGCCAGTATTACAATTCATTCAATCAAAAAATGGACAGAAATACAAAATTTCTTTGCAAATCACCACCCAAAAGCCATATCTTTGCAGTGATTTCCATTTGGGGTGCCCTAAACAAACGGGCTGAGATCATACTCATTGAACCTGCTACGGGTAATGCCGACGAAGGGATTGTAGAGAAAACTTGATTACGGAGGGTTAAAGACCCAATTCAACCTTCCAGGGTTTAATCTGAAAAAATCACATTTATGAAATTACGAATGCTGCCGGCTTTGCTGGTACTGATGCCATTTTTAAGTATGGCACAAATTTCCCTCAGTGGAAAAGTTATGGATGCGCAAACCGGTGCACAACTGCAAGGTGCTCACCTAAACCTCAACAACCGCCTGGTGAGAACAACTAGTGATGAACAAGGCCAATTCAATGTTTCCGGATTAAAGCCGGGCACATATCGTTTGAAAGTTTCTTATATGGGCTATCACACATGGGAAAATCTGATTGAGTTAAATGGCGACAAAGTGATGAATGTTAAAATGAATATAGCCCCCATTATGAGTGAGGCTGCTATTATCACTTCAACCAGAGCGAATGAAAAAACTCCGGTAGCCTATCAGAATCTTAATGCCGAAGAAATATCAAAAAAAGACCAGGGACGTGACATTCCCTTCCTGCTGGAGCAGATGCCCGGCACAGTTGTAACTTCCGATGCAGGGGCGGGCGTAGGATACACCGGATTCCGCATACGTGGCACCGATATGAACAGGATCAACATCACCGTAAACGGAATTCCATTGAATGATGCCGAATCCCACAGTGTTTTCTGGGTGAATATGCCTGATTTTGCTTCGTCAGTGGGAAGTTTGCAGGTACAACGTGGCGTGGGCACTTCCACTAACGGGGCCGCAGCATTCGGGGCAAGTGTGAATTTGCAAACCGCCCCTCCCCCATCCGAAGCTTACGGCTTGATTACCAACGCTTATGGATCATTCAATACCTGGCGCCACAATGTAGAAGCCGGCACAGGACTAATCAACGGCAAATGGGCAATGGATGCACGTTTGTCAAAACTCAGTTCCGATGGATTTATTGACCGGGCAACTTCAGATCTGAAGTCGTTTTACGTTTCCGGGGGATATTATGGAAAGAATACAATTGCCAAACTCAATATTTTTTCCGGCAAGGAAGTGACTTATCAGGCCTGGGACGGAATTCCTTCTTATATTCTTGACACAAACCGCACCTGGAATGGCATAGGGATGTACACCGATTATCAGGGAAATACGAAATATTATGAAAATGAAACAGATAATTACCAGCAAGATCACTATCAATTCCTTGTTTCACAGCGAATTTCATCACGGATAACCGGAAATTTTGCCATCCATTATACTCGTGGCTTTGGCTACTATGAGCAATTCAAAGATGATGAAAATCTGGAAGATTATCTGATTTCTCCAATAGAAGTGGCAGGAGAAGACAGCATTTACATTACACAAAGTGACCTGATTCGACGTAAAAACCTCGACAATCACTTTTATGGGTTTACCTGGTCGCTCAATTATGAAAAAGGCAAATTGAATTTAGTAGCCGGTGGCTCAGGAAACATCTATGATGGATTGCATTATGGTAATGTAATTTGGGCAGAATTTGCACAAACAGCAGGATATGACCACCGCTGGTACGAAGGTACAGGCGACAAACGTGATTTGAACTTTTACACCAAAGCACAATATCAGGCTGGTAAAAAACTAAGTTTATATGCTGATTTACAGCTTCGGGGCATAAATTACAGCCTCGCGGGTATTGATGATGATTTACGTGATATCACACAAAGTCATGATTTTCTGTTTTTTAATCCCAAAGCAGGGTTGTTTTACCAGCTCAACACTGCGAACAGCCTCTACCTGAGCTTCGCAATAGCCAATCGCGAACCCAACCGAGACAATTACACCGATGCCGACCCATCAAAACCTTCGCCGGTTGCCGAAACCCTATATGACTATGAACTAGGATATCATTTCAAAAGCAGCAACTTCAAAGCAACTGCAAACTTTTATTACATGTATTACCGTGATCAGCTGGCCCTTACAGGACAGATCAATGACGTTGGTGCAGCCATAATGGCCAATGTGCCGGAATCATTGCGCACAGGCATTGAATTAAGCGGAACGGCCAAAATCACCGAAAACATTCATGCTACAGCCAACCTGACCTTGAGCGACAATAAAATTAAAAATTTCACCGAATTTGTGGATGATTGGGACAACTGGGGTTCACAAATTGAGAATCCCCTTGGAAACACAAATCTTGCCTTCTCACCAAACCTGATTGCAGGCGGAGAATTTAGCTGGGCATTTGCCAAAGGCTTTGAAGCATCCCTGAACGGGAAATATGTTTCGCGACAGTACATTGACAATACTTCAGCCAAGGAACGCAGTCTTGACCCCTATTTTGTCAGCAATTTTAGATTGAACTGGGTTGCGGAACCTGATTTTATGCGCGGTCTGGAAATAAACCTGAATGTAAACAACCTGCTGAATGCAGCATATGAAACCAATGCCTGGGTTTACCGGTATTACAGCGAAGGTAGCTATGGCGTTTACGACGGGTATTTCCCTCAGGCAGGAATTAACTTTATGCTGGGGGTTACGGTAAAATTATAAACATGGATATAAGAGGAAATAGAAATTAGGAAAGAAAAATAGTATTTCCTAATTTCTAATTTCTACGCTGGTTAGCCCCAAAGAAAAAGAATTTTGTGGACCATAATGTCCTCAGTGCCTCAGTGTCCAATTGACAGGGTAAAAAACTTAGTGTGTCTTGGTGCCCTCAGTGCCTTGGTGTTTAATCATTTTTTAACAGCGGAGAAAATAACCTGGTGGTCAATTTGTCTATGGTTCTATTGCCTTCAACACATCACCAATCAAACGGTTAAAATCCATATCGTTGGTCTTTTTGGGAGAATAGCCAAGTACGACAATGGCCATTCCCTGGTCGGGAAGGATAAAAATACGCTGACCATCGTGCCCCTGACAACGGTACATACTGGCTGGTGCAGCGGGCAAATCCTTCCTATGATTTAACCAGAAGCCCGCTCCATAGGCCCCTTTTGTGTTCGGAACGATGGCTCTTGTATAATCCACCCAACCTTCAGGCAGTATACGTTCTCCGTTGAAAACACCATCCTGCAGATAAAGCAGCGCAAAACGTGCATAATCACGGGTAGTCGCATAAATATAAGAAGACCCAACCTGCGTACCTGAAGCATCCACCTCAAAAACAGCATCGGGCATCCCTATTTTATTAAACAAACGGTTTGCGGCAAATTGATAGTATTCATTATCATCGCCAATTGCCTCACGCATCAGGTGATTTACAATATTGGTAGTTCCGGAAGAATAGTACCAATAAGTTGCCGGATCGTGCTTAATCGTTTTTTCATAGGCAAAACGTGCAAAATCAGCCTTATCATGCAGCATTACCGTTACATCGGAGCGGTTGCCATAATCTTCGTTCCATTCCAGTCCACTTTGCATTTGAAGCAGATTACTTATGGTAATATTTTTTCGTTTATCGCCTTGCCACGCTTCAATAGCTGCCGGGGTATTAATATCCCACTTCCGATCCATTTGCATAATACCGGCAAGTGCGCTGGTAAAACTCTTGGCCATTGACCAGGAAAGCAGACGGGTATTTTCATTAATACCAGGGTTGTATTTTTCTACTACAGGAAAACCTTTGTGAAGTACAAGAAAGGAGAATGCATGTCCACCATATGCATGCTCATCCATCAATGCCATTGCAATTTGTTCTAGCTTCAGAAGATCAATTCCTGTTGAGGTATCAGGGAGCACATTCCCCAAAGGCCATGGAGTTGTATCCTGTGCATAATTTACGGGAACCATCTCAGGAAACTTAATACTTCTCAATGAGTCTTCATCTATTTCTCGCACGAGGGTGCAACCAAAACCTTTGCGGTAAATGGCCACCGATTTACCCCACAGGAAACGGCTGGTAACTTTATTAAGTTCATTATCCACTGTATTGGACGTGTATTTAATAAAAGAAAAATTCAGATCAAGTGCTTCTACGTCCGCCTGGGAGCGCCCTGAAACAAAAACAGCAGAGGCGAGATTTTTCGCAGCATAGCCTGTAATTATAGGCATCAGCGAGTTGAGATAAAGCGCTCCTGCAATGAGAACACCAAGCATAATGGTGAGAAAACCAAAAGTAATTTTCCTTTTCATCGTCCTTATTTTATATCTTATTGGACAAAGTTAGCAGAACCTGACAAATTATATCATTCATTGATTATTTATGTCCTAAAAAATATTCATATGGAATTCAATTCACATAGAATCCCGTCTTATATTTGCAGCATTCGGACTTAAGTGAAAATACGAGGCCTATTCCTGGAACAATTTAAGACGAATTTAAAAACGCTGTTATGGCAACATCCTCATTACTGGGATACTTCGTTATTCCTTTCATAATCGGTCTCTTTCTGGCCATCACCATGGGTGGAAGTGGCACTGGACCGGCCTTTTCGGCTGCATATGGCTCAGGTGTTTTGAAGAAAAGTGCCATTGCCGGGCTTTTTGGCATCATGGTGTTTTTGGGGGCAATCATCGCTGGAAAGCAAACCGCTACAACCATAGGCAAGGGATTGATTGATCCTGAATTGATGAATCTCACTTTGGTTTCAATAATTTTATTTTCTGTTGCTATTTCATTATTGATAGCCAATATAGCGGGCATTCCTCAATCCACCAGCCAATCAACGGTACTGGCCGTAATGGCCGCTGCAACATTTTTTAATCAGGGGAATCCGCATAAACTTTTGACAGAGATTATTCCGGCCTGGTTAATTTTACCTGTAATCGCGTATTTTATCAGTTACCTGATGGGAAAATATATATACCGACCCATGCGAAGGCGGGGACTCACCATATCCCGATCGAGCAATGTAAACAGCAAACCAGTGCTTAATACATTGATTGTTTTCATGTCACTATACGTTGCATTTTCCATAGGGGCAAACAACGTAGCCAACGCTGCAGGGCCCATAGCCTCAATGACAGCCAATGAACTGGGCATTTCGGATCAGAAAGGTTTCAACCTGTTGCTTACCATCTCTGTATTTATGATTGCACCAGCCTTTGGAATAGGTAGCTCCGTTTTTGGAAATAAAATTCTGAAAAATACAGGTAAAGAAATTGTTCTTTTTGGGAAATTTGAAGCAATCATTATTTCGTTCGTATCCGGAAGTCTTTTGCTGTTAGCCTCTATTACCAAGGGTATTCCTACATCACTGGTACAATTGAATGTAGCTGCGATCCTGGGCATTGGCGTAGCAAAACTTGGTCCACGAAACATCTTCATGAAAACCGAAGTCAAGAAATTCTTTCTGATGTGGCTAATCGCGCCGGCAATTGCATTCTGCCTTAGTTATGCTTTAATTGCATTGGCACATCATTACCAATTCATTTGAGGAATATTCATATAACCTAATCAGGACTTTATAGAATAGTATAAATAAACAGAGCGGAATGATAAGTTCCGCTCTGTTCCGTTTTACAAAATCCTTATCAGCTGAGTTTAGCTAAAACTTCCTTTATCCTTCGAGCTGCCTCAATCAAATCTTTTTCAGAAGTAGCATAGGAAAGCCGGATGCAATTGTCGGAACCAAATGCCTCACCCGAAACAAGCGCCACATAGGCATTGTCAAGAATGTAATTACACAAGTCAGTACCATTATTAATTACTGTATCTCCAAGACGCTTACCAAAATAATGACTCACTTCGGGGAAGAAGTAAAATGCACCATCAGGCAAATTGGTTTTAAATCCCGGAATTTCATTAATAAGATTAAAAAACATATCTCGTCTTTGCCTGAAAATTTCAACCATTTCCTTTAGCTGTGCTGATTCAGCCGGATTAGTCTGAATAGCAGCAATAGCAGCCTTTTGTGCGATACTGTTTGCTCCACTGGTAATTTGTCCCTGAATTTTATCACATGCTTTGGCAATTTCGGGACTAGAAACGCTGTAACCCAAACGCCAGCCGGTCATGGCAAATCCTTTTGAAACACCATTAATAATAATAACACGATCTTTTATACTTTCAAACCGGGCAATGGATTCATGCCTCCCGTTAAAATTAATCAATTCATAAATTTCATCGGAAATGATAAAAATATGCGGATGCTTTTCAAATACCTTAGCCAAAGCGTCCAACTCCTGAAGCGAATAAACCGAACCCGTTGGGTTACAGGGACTGCTAAAAATGAAGACTTTGCTTTTAGGCGTTATGGCTTTTTCAAGCTGTGCAGCCGTAATTTTGAAATCGTTCTCAACCGTAGCCTGTATGCCTACCGATACCCCTTCTGCCATTTTAATGATTTCACGGTATGAAACCCAATAGGGCGCTGGAACAATAACCTCATCACCAGGATTAACCAATGAAAGCATGGTATTGGCCAGGGCCTGCTTTGCACCAGTTGAAACAACTACCTGATCAGGCTTATAATCCAGGTTATTGTCCCGTTTCAGCTTCATGCAAATGGCTTTTCGGAGTTCAGGATAACCGCTTACGGGTGGGTAAAAGGTAAAATTCTGGTCCATAGCTTCTTTTGCAGCCTCTTTGATGTAATCAGGCGTGTTAAAATCGGGTTGTCCGATGCTAAGGTTGATCACATCAAATCCCTGTTCCCTGAGCTCACGGCTCCTTCTGGTCATTGCCAGGGTTTCCGATTCGGAAAGTTTGTTGATTCTGTCAGAAAGTATATTCATAACTAAAAAGTGTGTATTCGGTTTCAACATAAAGGCAACAAATGTAAAGAAATTAAAATTCAGGAAACAAGCATTTTGCTAACTAAAAGTTCGATTTTTTACGACCTTTGCATCATAACAACATAAATATGGCAATTATGTACATTTTGCGCGATTTAATACTCATTCTTGTCCCGGCACTGCTTGTGGGCGCCACGACTTTTCTGGTATTAAAAAACCTGTTGAATGCCGAAGCGCTGAAGCAGCTCCATTCTCAAGATGGTGAAAAATTCAAACTCATTGCCCCACTAAGGTTACAGGCTTATGAACGCATGATTATGCTGCTTGAACGCATAGCTCCCTCCCAGCTTATTATGCGCAACATTGGCAGTGGACAAAGCGCGGTTGAACTACAGAATGTACTTATTTCGAATATCCGCCAGGAGTTTGAGCACAATTTATCCCAACAGGTTTATATATCGTCCAATGCATGGGAACTCATAAAAAATGCACGTGAAGCGGTAGTTTCTGACATCAACTCGGCAGCTGAAAAGCTTAATGAAAAAGCATCTGCTACCGATCTTGCACAGGCAATTTTTGAAAATGACATTACCGGCGACGCATCAACCTTGTACAAAGCATTGGAATTTTTAAAGAAAGAGGTAAGAACAAACTTTTTTTAAGTGCGTAGGAATACAGTTACCAGCGAATGAACTTCCTAACGAATTTACCTGCATTGGTTTCAATGTCAATCAGATAGACTCCCTTTTGAAGGAACCCAATGTTGAGTGACATTTCCTTTCCAATACAGGATTTACTCAAGAACACTTTTCCTGAAATACCAATAATGCGCAGGTTAAGTATTTCACTCAATGAAACAATATTCAACACCTCACTCCCAGGTAACTGAGCAATAACTAGCTGATGTTCAACCTTATTTTCTTCAATTGACTGAGGACCAACCTGAATATAAGCTTCTTTAACCAACATCTCCTGATTTACTCCATTCTCCACTTTAAGACTCACCGAATAACTTCCTTCGTCGGTATAGGTATGAAGTGGATGCCTGAGCGTGGAGGTAGATCCATCACCAAAGTCCCACAACCACGAATTTATATAGCGATTACCATGTATTTTTGAATAAGTATTATTTCCAGATGTATTAAAAAAATGAGACGGGGGCTCGTCAAGGATAGTATTTTTAATAATGATATCCCCTGTTTGCCCATCAATATCACAAACATGCCAATAATAACCACTTCCGGAAGAAGGGACCTGCACCGTATATAGTAAGCCATCAACACCATAAATTTGAACCACCGCATGGGAAAGGGTGATGGAAGGATTTTCTGAAAAATTGCGGACATAATAACCATAATTCCCAGGCCGGAGTTCATAAATGGTCATGGTTTCAGGACCAAAACCCGTAGTAATATCAAAATCAAGCCTTGCGAATGGGGGGGCTGTGAGACTGCCCTTATTATCAAAAAAAACGTGATAAACACTGCCTTCTATTTCAGGCGTAAGTAAGTGGGAATCAAGATCGGTAGGCGTAACACCCCAGTTAAGCACAAAGCGGACATTGCCCTCCTGAAGTTCAGGTGAGAGGGACAGATTTAGATTTAAGGTATCCCCCGGCAGTATAGAAACCTGTTGGTTTACATACGTAAGGTATCCTGGTTTTGAACAGCTTACCGTATGTGTATTTTCGGTAGATTGATCGTTAAATTGTACCACAAGTGGCGCACTGCCAAATACGGGATTTGCACCAAAAGCAGGCAACAAGGTTCCTGAGGGCACCTGACCAATAGAATAATTACCATCCTGATCGGTGATTGCACATAGCCCGGCAATACAAACTTCAGCACCGGGAATGGCCGCTCCATCCAATGCATTGGTGACCTTGCCGCTTAATATAGAAACATCAGGCAATTCCGTTGTAAAACGAAAATCATCAACCATAAAAATAAAGGCCTCATCCGAGACACACTGCAAGGCAATATAAATGGTTTGTCCATCAAACGCATCCAGATTTAAGATTTTTTGCTCCCATGCCAAAGCAGGAGCGGTAAAATAATTGGGGCCTGAGATGATGGTAAAACTTTCAGGATGAGTATCCGTGGTAGAAATTCCCACCTTATAACGTTCAAGCCCGAACTGGGAGGTGTATGATTTTACATAAAAAGAAACCGAAGAGTTGGTTCCGGCCACAAGCGCGGGTGAAATCAGCCAATCATTATTCTTTGTTCCATTGGCAGAAAAACTAACGGCCAATCGATCCCCTGTGTGTGGCAATATCTCCGGATTAACCATTGCCGGTATTGTTGCCAATGGATTAAAAACGATAAATGACATGGGCTCGTACTGATGCGGAAAACTTACGTTTTCTATACCCCAGGTAGGCCTTTCATCCAAATCGATTGTAGTCCAGGGCGACAAATCCACAGAAAAATCAGGATATCCTTCAAAACCCTCTTCAAAAATCTCATTGGTTCTCTGAGCAAAGATCGAGAAGTGAATTGCCAGACAAATCAACAGAAGTGTTATTTTTTTCATCTTTGCTTTCAATCCTTCAAAAATAGGAATAAACGACTAATTAAAGGCATTTTAAAGATTAATTTCTACCCGTATCAGACAACACCATTCTGAATGTAAACTAAAAAAAAGTCAACATTATTCAGCCATCGATAACCTGCAGCTTATTTAGTTTATTTTGCCAAATACAAAAAAAGGGCTACCTATACAGGTAGCCCTCCAGGGTAGTTAGCCAAATTAACAATTAATCGACAACCTGGATTTTTGAAGTAGTAATAGTATTTCCGGCATTAATTTTCATAACATACAACCCGGAAGGAAGTGATGAAGCATCAACATTGATTAGTTGTGCGCCGGAGGATAGGTAGCCCATATCAGACTGGTTTACCAACTGCCCGTTCATGTTATAAATTCCGTAGCTTACTGTGCTGCTGCTTCGCAGATCAAAAGAAAGATTCAAAATGTCACGAACCGGGTTAGGATATGCTTTCAGATCAGTAGCAATCTCATTTTTCTCAATACCGGTTGTGTTGCCAAGGGTTACAAATGCACCACCTGAAGGAAGCACAGCAAATATTCCGAACGGAGCACCGTTACTGTTGATAGCAGGATCAAGAAACCCGGAAGCAATTACAGTAAGTGCCTCACCCTGAAGACCTAGATCTCCAAGAGGAGCATTAAAAGTGGCAACAGTTACTTGTCCGCTTGCATCACGAATATCAAGTTGATAATTTGCTGTAGGAAGTTCAAGGTAACCTGAAAACTCACCATAGGACAGGTCATCTACTATAGTACCCGCTCCGGCATACACTTCAACAACATCAACAGTTGGGGCATCGGTAGAACCATGAAATACAATCACATCAGTATTTGCTGGCGAAGTAGCTTCCTCACGACCCATGCCATATACATAAATGTCGAAAGGAGTCGCAGGTGTATAGCCTGCAGGAACAACAATACCATTGGCAACTAGTATGTAGGTTTCTCCATCCATAAGGTTGTAGGTAAAACGGGCAAGGGCATTGGTGGTATCGGTTGAGTTGCCGGGCTGAATGACCACGTCAAAATCAACGCCGGCAGGTGCATCAATAAAAGGAGATGCGTTGCGGAAAGCAAAGTTGTCAATCAACAACTGATCGTTCAACCATACGTCCACCTGTGCGGCAGCAGCATCGGCTGAGTTGTGAATCACCTGTACGCGGGCTTTCGGTGTGTAAGCGGGCAATTCAACCAGGGCACCACCAGCAGGAAGGGCAACAAACAAGCCAAAGGCTTCTCCATTGTTATTCACAGCAGGGTTGAGGAATCCGGAAGCAACTACAGTCATGGCAGCACCATCCAATCCAAGTGTGGCAAGCGGGGCCTCATACATGGCAACAGTTACCGCTCCGGTTTCGTCGCGGACAGCCAATACGTAATCATCGGCTGGTAATTCAAGGTAGCCGGCAAATTCACCGTAGGACAGATTATCAACAATGGTACCTGCTCCAACACCGGTTTCAACAACATCAACAGTTGAGGCATCGGTTGCACCATGAAATACTAGTACATCACTATTGGTTGCTACACTTGCTGACTCACGTCCCATAGCTTCGACATAAATATTGAAAGGCGTAGCTGGATTGTAGCCTGTTGGAACAACAATACCATTGGCAACAAGAACATAGGTTTCACCATCCATAAGGTTATAGGTAAAACGTGCTAACGCATTGGTCGTATCGGTTGAGTTGGCGGGCTGAATGACCACGTCAAAATCAACGCCGGCAGGTGCATCAATAAAAGGAGATGCGGTGCGGAAAGCAAAGTTGTCAATCAACAACTGATCGTTCAACCATACGTCCACCTGTGCGGCAGCAGCATCGGCTGAGTTGTGAATCACCTGTACGCGGGCTTTCGGTGTGTAAGCGGGCAATTCAACCAGGGCACCACCAGCAGGAAGGGCAACAAACAAGCCAAAGGCTTCTCCATTGTTATTCACAGCAGGGTTGAGGAATCCGGAAGCAACTACAGTCATGGCAGCACCATCCAATCCAAGTGTGGCAAGCGGGGCCTCATACATGGCAACAGTTACCGCTCCGGTTTCGTCGCGGACAGCCAATACGTAATCATCGGCTGGTAATTCAAGGTAGCCGGCAAATTCACCGTAGGACAGATTATCAACAATGGTACCTGCTCCAACACCGGTTTCAACAACATCAACAGTTGAGGCATCGGTTGCACCATGAAATACTAGTACATCACTATTGGTTGCTACACTTGCTGACTCACGTCCCATAGCTTCGACATAAATATTGAAAGGCGTAGCTGGATTGTAGCCTGTTGGAACAACAATACCATTGGCAACAAGAACATAGGTTTCACCATCCATAAGGTTATAGGTAAAACGTGCTAACGCATTGGTCGTATCGGTTGAGTTGGCGGGCTGAATGACCACGTCAAAATCAACGCCGGCAGGTGCATCAATAAAAGGAGATGCGGTGCGGAAAGCAAAGTTGTCAATCAACAACTGATCGTTCAACCATACGTCCACCTGTGCGGCAGCAGCATCGGCTGAGTTGTGAATCACCTGTACGCGGGCTTTCGGTGTGTAAGCGGGCAATTCAACCAGGGCACCACCAGCAGGAAGGGCAACAAACAAGCCAAAGGCTTCTCCATTGTTATTCACAGCAGGGTTGAGGAATCCGGAAGCAACTACAGTCATGGCAGCACCATCCAATCCAAGTGTGGCAAGCGGGGCCTCATACATGGCAACAGTTACCGCTCCGGTTTCGTCGCGGACAGCCAATACGTAATCATCGGCTGGTAATTCAAGGTAGCCGGCAAATTCACCGTAGGACAGATTATCAACAATGGTACCTGCTCCAACACCGGTTTCAACAACATCAACAGTTGAGGCATCGGTTGCACCATGAAATACTAGTACATCACTATTGGTTGCTACACTTGCTGACTCACGTCCCATAGCTTCGACATAAATATTGAAAGGCGTAGCTGGATTGTAGCCTGTTGGAACAACAATACCATTGGCAACAAGAACATAGGTTTCACCATCCATAAGGTTATAGGTAAAACGTGCTAAAGCATTGGTCGTATCAGTTGAGTTTGCGGGCTGAATGACCACATCAAAATCAACGCCGGCAGGTGCATCAATAAAAGGAGATGCGGTGCGGAAAGCAAAGTTGTCAATCAACAACTGATCGTTCAACCATACGTCCACCTGTGCGGCAGCAGCATCGGCTGAGTTGTGTATCACCTGTACGCGAGCCTGTCCGAAAACAGCAAGCACTGGAAATAAAAACAGGCCTAACAAAAAGGAACGGAAAGTAAGATTCATTTTTTTCATCTTAATTTAGGTTTTGGTTAATTATTATTGGTTAACTTACAATAATAAAACTCCAGATCAACCATTTTGTTTAATCTTATATCATTTTTATTGAACATTATATCGTGACATTTTTATTAAAATCAAATATAATAATCTTATTTTATTGACTATAAACTCTTTACGGAATTTCTACTTTTATTCTTTTGTTTAATTATTTTTCATTTTTATTAAACTATCTTTGCAGTGTCAATAAACAAACTTCAGCGCCCGACTATTTAAATATTAGCACTAAGTGTCGCCATCAAAATCTATATTCCTGAAGAAAAAAGCATAAAAAAAACTTCAGGAGACATAGTAACAAGTTGCGAAGCATTGGTCACCTATAATCCAAAAATTAACAATATGCCTGTCTTCAAAACAAACCAACTGGTAAAAATCGACATTGAGAGATGCTGGGAATTCTTTTCTGACCCTAAAAATCTGGTCTATATCACTCCGCCGGAAATGAATTTCAAAATTCTCTTTCCTGATCCAATGCCCTCAATGTACCCAGGAATGATTATAAGCTACCGTATAAGTCCTCTGATAAAAATAAGAATGGAATGGATAACAGAAATTACTCACATTTCAAAGCCCCACTATTTTATTGACAACCAACTCAAAGGCCCCTATTCACTGTGGCATCATCAGCATCATTTTGAGGTTGTACCCGAGGGAGTAATGATGACAGATACAGTAACCTACACCCTTCCAATGGGGAAAATTGGCCAATTAATTGCCGGTTGGTTTATCCGTAAAAAGATCATTTCGATATTTGAACATAGGCGAAATGTCATTGACAAAACGTTCATCTGAGAAAGGCCCTAAGACTTTATAGCTGGAAAGTTCCTTATATTTCATAGTTTTGCAGTGAATTTAGTTATACAGGCCACACCAAATGTTAAAGACGCGCCAAACATTAATTACAGGATCAATAGCCATCTGCATTTCTGCAACCATGTGGGGACTTGATGGCATTGTTCTTACGCCCCAATTGTATAACCTTGATATCACTTTTGTTGTATTCGTTTTGCATGCTGTACCTTTCTTATTAATGAACATCCTGTTTTTTAGAAAATACAGGTTTTTAAAAACATTTAAAGGCAAGGATTTTCTCACCCTCTTTCTGGTTGCGCTTACCGGAGGGGCTCTTGGCACCATGGCCATTGTTAAGGCGCTCTTTTTAGTTGAATTCGAAGAGCTATCGGTAGTCGTTCTACTTCAAAAATTACAACCTGTATTTGCTATAATATTGGCAGCCATTATATTGCGTGAAAAAATAAATAAAAATTTTGCACTATGGGCAACCATAGCCATTCTTGCAGGCTATTTTCTAACTTTTGGCTTTGATTACCCCCACTTTGAAACAGGCGAAAAAACCGGCCTGGCTGCCGCCTACTCGCTGCTTGCTGCATTTTGCTTTGGATCTGCAACCGTACTTGGAAAAAGCTTATTGAACAACCTCTCCTTCTCAACGGCAACATTTTATCGATATGGATTCACGACCCTGATTATGCTCGTATTCGTTCTTTTAGGAAACCGCATATTTGAATTTCAAAAGGTCACCTCCGAAAATTGGAAAATCATTATCCTTATCTCGCTGACAGTTGGCTCCGGAGCAATTTATTTATATTATTTCGGGCTGAACAAAGTGCCTGCGATGCTTGCTTCCGTCTTCGAATTATGCTTCCCATTGTCTGCCATTCTTTTTGATTATGCTTTTCATGGCAAAACCCTTAACCTGATTCAATGGTTTAGTGTGGCCATCATGCTTACTGCTATTGTAAAAATCAACACATCCGGTCATAAGCAACGACCGGAACAATTAAAAGCAGAATAAAATAGTTTTTTTTAATGTCAATTATCCCCTACAAAGGCATTCACGTATCAATGACACATCTTAGGGCCTGTTTGAATGGTTGCGATTAGCATAATCATTGAAATGATTCAGTACTGAACACATCAATCTATGTCCGGCATCCATATTCAGCTTCTACATGCCAATCCCACCAATGTGACTAACCAAGCCGTTCACTCCAATATCAATTAATTATTTTTACTCCATATAAACGCATAAGCCCCAAACAGAATGGTGGTTAGCCCTTGAATCCAAACAGGAGTTGAAAATAATCCAGCGCCTAATAATGCAGCAGAAATAAACACTGATTTTAATAAATAATACGCTGTTTTACTTAGCACGACAGCTGAAATCATAGCCATAAAGTTGTTGCGCATTCGCTCCTTCAATACGTAGAACAGCCAAACATTCAAAGAAAGCTCAGCAGAAATCAGCAACATTTTATAAAAAACCGGATGTGCAGATATCGCAAACGAAAACAAAGGAAGAGTAGCCGCCAGGATAAAAGCATTACGTTTATCGCCATGCACCATTGCCAGCACAACCATAATTCGCATTGGTTCAACAAGATATAATGGGAAATTTAAAAGATGCGAAAGTGCCGGAGTAAAATAAATAAATAAAAGCGCAACCGAATTAATGATGAGGCTGTTTATCATTGTTTTCTGGGAGGTGGCCATTGTATTCATAAACGCTAATTTTTTGGTACGATTTAGTCAATATCACTAGAACACAAAAATACCTTTTTGTTTTAATACAGCAATTATTTCTTTAAATCTTATTCATTTTTCACGAATTTCCTATTTTTACCATCAGATTCAATCAATCTGGAATTCATCATCAGGTTATTTTAAAGTAAATGCATTGATCATGAAACGTCGCGACTTTTTAGTACAGGGAATAAGTGCTGGTCTGGTAACCAGTGCTGCCGTGGGTTTTGGAGGAATTTCCAGTTTGGCCTCAACGCCGCCACCAACAAACAATTGGGATCTGGTTGCTGTACGTGACGGAGAGCCTGATATTATGTTCGACCGGGCCATTGCCTCCATGGGCGGCATGACCAGATTTGTGAAAAAAGGTCAAAAAGTGGTTATTAAACCTAATATTGGCTGGGATGTAATTCCTGAACGCGCCGGAAATACAAACCCCAAATTGGTAAGCAGAATAGTCAAACATTGTCTGGACGCCGGGGCATCAGAAGTTTATGTTTTCGACAATACCTGCGATGCATGGAATCTTTGCTACAAAAACAGTGGAATAGAGAAAGCAGTAAAAAACATGGGCGGGAAAATAGTCCCCGGAAATACTGAAGGCTATTATCAAACCGTCAAAATTCCCCGTGGCAAAAGCCTGAAAGAAGCCAAAGTACATGAACTCATCCTTTCTTCAGATGTATTTATCAATGTTCCGGTGTTGAAGCACCACAGTTCAGCAAGTATTTCACTCTCGATGAAAAACCTGATGGGCATAGTATGGGACAGACGATACTGGCACCGCAATGATCTTCATCAATGCATTGCCGACCTGGTGACCTGGCGCACACCTACTCTGAATGTAATTGACGGCTATAGAGTAATGATGCGCAACGGCCCGCGCGGTGTTTCTGAAGCTGATGTGGTTACTATGAAACAACTGATTGTTTCTTCAGATATTGTAGCTGCCGATGCAGCGGCCACCCTTATATTCGGAAGCAAACCTGAGGACATTCCACACATCCGCATCGCCAATGATATGAAAGTGGGCAACATGGCACTTGATAAACTTTCCATCAATAGAATCAAAATCTGAAATGCGAAAATTATTTTGGCTCAGAATAGTTAGAATCTGCATCTCCCTTCTTTTTCTCCTCTTAACCGGAATTATATTTCTAGACCCGGCTCAATGGATTCCAGCATGGGTAACCCAGGCAGTTACATGGGCACAGTTTACTCCTTCCTTGATTAAATTCATGCATAACACAGCATGGATCGCCACTGGTTTTATCGTTTTCCTGGTCCTAACCCTTCTTTTTGGAAGACTTTACTGCTCCTCGGTTTGCCCGATTGGAACATTACAGGACATTATAAATTGGCTGCAACGTAAAATTTCCAAACCAAAAACCCTCAAATATGCCCTGGCCAATAACATTTTGCGCTATGCAATATTGGCCCTGACCGTAATTTTCTTTATTGCAGGCAGTTCCCTTCTGGTCAATTTACTGGATCCATACAGTAACTTTGGCCGGATCATGAACAATCTTGCCAGACCCGCAATACTCACAGGGGGCAATCGATTGGCTTTTGTCCTTGAAAAAAATGACATTTTCTGGATGCCTAAAACCATTCTGAATCACCATGCACTTTCCATTATTTTCTCCGGAAGTTTTTTACTGTTAATCGGGTGGATGTCAGCAACCCGCGGAAGGCTATATTGCAACACCATTTGCCCTGTCGGAGCGTTGCTTGGACTTGCATCAAAATTTTCCCTTTTTAAAATATCAATAAACAAAGCCAGTTGCAATAGTTGTGGTCGCTGTGCTAAAGTCTGCAAAGCACAATGCATTGATGTTAAAACAAAAGAAATCGACTATTCCCGTTGTGTTTCCTGTTATAATTGCCTTGACTCCTGCCCTGATGATGGTGTACTATTTAATCTGAATAACAAGATCAAAAAATCAAATCATGCACTAGCCGGTTCGCATGACCGAAGAACTATGATAAAAGCATTCATGCTTATTGCCACTTTTGTGAGTACCCGTGCATTTGCAACCCGCTTAACCGGTGGGGCTAAACCAACCAATATAGCCGAAGACAAGAAAAATGTCGCCTCACCTCCCGGCTCCGCAGGCCATCAGCATTTTAACGATGACTGCACTGCCTGTCACTTATGTGTAAGTGTTTGTCCAACCCACGTTTTACAGCCTTCTTTTCTTCAATACGGATTACATGGCCTCATGCAACCATATATGGATTACCACGCCGGGTTCTGCAATTTTGAATGCACACTATGTGGCGATGTCTGTCCAACAGGTGCCATTCAGAAAATCTTACCTGAACAGAAAAAACTCACCCAATTGGGTGTTGCTCACTTTATCAAGGAAAATTGTGTAGTATTTACCGACAACACAGATTGCGGCGCCTGCTCGGAACACTGCCCCACCAAAGCAGTAAATATGATACCCTACAAAGATGGGCTAACTATTCCAGCGGTTGATGATAAAATATGTATTGGATGTGGGGCCTGTGAATATGCCTGCCCTACAAAGCCTTACCGTGCCATATTTGTGGAAGGCAATCTGCTTCATACCCTGGCAGATGAACCTGTTCAGGAAGAAATAATAATTAAAGAAACCACAGAGGACTTCCCCTTTTAATAAAAAAGAGGACCGAAGTCCTCTTAGAAAATCAAGAATACTTTCAGCAATTACTTCTTCTCTTTACCCAACCACTTATAAACAAAACCTGCCAGGAGGGCGCCAATAATTGGCATTACCCAAAAGAACCACAACTGTTGCAAGGCAATACCTCCCTCAAAAATAGCCGGGCCGGTGCTTCTTGCCGGATTAACAGAAGTGTTTGTTACCGGAATGCTGATCAGGTGGATAAGGGTCAAACCAAGTCCAATAGCAACTGGCGCAAGGCCTTTGGGTGCGCGCACATCAGTAGAACCCAGAATAATAATCAGAAACATAAAAGTCATGACAACTTCAATCAGAAGTGCCGACATATAAGAATACCCATCTGGAGAATGGGCTCCGTAGCCGTTTGAAGCCAATCCTCCGGTGTAACCATCCTTCCCGGAAGCGATCAGATACAAGACAAATGCAGCAAAAACAGCACCAGCCACCTGCGAAATTATATAAGGCAAAAGCTCTGATCCTTTAAACCGGCCTCCTGCCCACAAACCCAGAGAAACCGCCGGGTTTAAATGGCATCCTGAAATATGACCAATAGCAAAGGCCATTGTTAATACCGTTAATCCAAAGGCCAGCGCTACACCTGCGAAACCGATCCCCAGTTCAGGATAGGCTGCTGCAAGAACTGCACTTCCACACCCTCCCAGTACCAGCCAGAAAGTTCCTAAAAACTCGGCTGCAACTTTTTTAGTTAATGTCATAAGCTTTTATTTTTAAAGTTTGATGCGATAAAAGTGCTGAATTTTACCTAATATTCTTTTGTTTACACAATTAAAATGACAAAGTAAATTCATCAAAATCAGCCAACTAACCTCTTCAAATAAACACATATCACTTATTATCAAGCCCTAAGGGAAACATACCATAAATACAATCTGTTAACAGCCGAGGAATATCGGTTTAACTATCCTGACTTCACAACAACCATCAAATCGCCAGTCTGGTAAAACTAGTTTGTTATTCCTAAGTTTATCTACACAGTAGGAATTAAGTTTCTAATTTGACTTTATTAGAAAAAAGAAGTCCAACTGAAAAAGAACATTCAGTTGGACTTTAAAAAAAATGAAATATAGAATCAACGATAATCTACTAAATGGTAGGATATTTATTGAATATCTTTTCGGAATGAAGCAGAAGATCAATGTATTGTGCGCGTTTGTAAACATATGGATCTTTTACGTTGGCCTTAGACAATACGCCCCTGAATTCAGCAATATTTTTAAATCCATTGGAATCCATAAAATTTTCAAGATCGGCCAATATATCAGAAATCACTTCCGGCTTTCCTTTATATAATGCACTAACAATCTGCACAGTATCAGCTCCAGCCAGCAACATTTTTGCAAGTGTTTTTCCGTTATAAATTCCCGTAGAACCACATACCGAAGCATCCAGGTTCTTATACAAAATACCTGCATAACGGAGGGCAAGACGATAATCCCCGTCATTACTAAGGTTAAAAGGTGTTGTGTGCGTGAGATTTTCTAAATTCACATCAGGTTCAAACATTCTGTTAAACAATACGAATGCTTTTGCACCGGCTTTTTCCATCCTCTTAATAACCTGCAGCGTATTGGTATAAAACGGACTTAATTTCACACTTACGGGAATTTTCACCTTCTTACAAACCTGCTCAACCACTGAAACCTGCTCATCTTCAATCGACTTGGCCTCAGTTGAAAAATCCTTTGGAACAGCAAAAAAGTTCAATTCCAGTCCATCCACCCCGGTTTGCTGTATCAGTTGAGCATATTCGACCCAGGTTTCAGTAAAAACACAGTTCAAACTTCCGATTAATGGTATGTCCAGCAATGCTTTTGCTTCTTTTAGTTTCAACAGATGCTCTTCGGGACCGGAGTAATCAATATCGGGATAAAGTGTAACCATTTCCGCATTACGCTCATTGTAGAGTTCCATCTCATCTTGAAACTGAATACTTTCCAACTGCACCTGCTCTTCAAAAAGTGATTTAAAAACAATTGCAGCAGCACCGGCTTCCTGCAATCGCCTGAGAAGGTCGGGATTGCTTACCATGTTACTTGAACCTACAATAAGGGGATTCTTCAAAGAAATTCCCATGTAATTTACGGCCAATTTTGTCATTGATCTCTAATTTTGGGTTGATACTATTTATGGACTAATGATTTAACAACGCTACCAATCCATTTGTTCTATAAATCAGTCTGTTTTGCAGGTTATCATCTATTAAACTTCATTTTTTATACATCATTGAACCCCCGCTTGATGTTTTTGGCAGAATATATCCTTTCATTCCTCAGTGCTGAGCAAGTAAGACTTAAAAATTCCGCATTACCTCCCTTACAGAAATATGAATTACATATGCATAAATTACCATAACTGTCAGGGAAAGCTACTACGATATTCCAACAAATGAACATAAACCAATAGACAATAGAACTTCTAACGTCTTAATTAAATTGATTATAAATTAGGCCTTTCAGTATTTAATACCACCCAAAAACAAGTAAATGAACCTTTAAAATCAGTACTTTTGCTCTGCCTTATTGAAGAATATGGTACTAACTGTTAATGAGCATTTTAAACCAAAATCCAATATGAGTAAAAAGAAAAATTTTGTTACCTGTGACGGAAATTATGCTGCCGCGCATGTTGCATACATGTTCAGCGAAGTAGCATCCATCTATCCCATCACACCTTCATCAACCATGGCAGAATATGTTGATGAGTGGGCGGCCAATGGCCGAAAAAATATTTTTGGCGAAACTGTCAAGGTAACCGAAATGCAATCAGAGGCCGGAGCTGCCGGAGCTCTGCACGGTTCACTTCAGGCAGGTGCCCTTACCTCTACTTTTACTGCTTCGCAGGGTTTACTGCTGATGATCCCGAACATGTACAAAATTTCCGGCGAATTACTACCCGGAACATTCCATGTGTCAGCCCGCAGCCTTGCTGCTCAGGCACTCTCTATTTTTGGCGATCACTCTGACATTTATTCAACGCGCCAAACAGGTTTTGCTATGCTGGCTACGGGTAGCGTTCAGGAAATTATGGATATTGCAGGTATTGCTCACCTGGCTTCAATAAAATCAAGGGTACCATTTCTTCACTTTTTTGATGGCTTCCGCACCTCTCATGAAATTCAAAAAGTTGAAGCCCCGTCCACCGAAGACATGGCTGCATTACTTGATTGGGACGCCCTTAAAGCATTCCGTGAACGTGCATTAAATCCCGAACACCCTGTAACACGTGGTACTGCTCAGAATCCTGACATTTACTTCCAGTCCCGCGAAGCGGCCAATCCTTTTTATAATGTACTTCCTGATATTGTTGAAAATTACATGCAACAAATCAGCAAACTAACCGGACGTGAATATCATCCGTTCACCTATTATGGTGCACCCGATGCAGAAAACATAATTATTGCCATGGGTTCAATTACTGAAACCATCAAGGAAGTTATTGACCACCTTAACGCACAGGGCGAAAAAACAGGTTTGGTTTCTGTACATCTGTACAGACCTTTCTCTGCCAAATATTTCTTCAATGTTATGCCAACTTCGGCAAAACGTATTTGTGTTCTTGATCGCACCAAGGAACCTGGCGCAAATGGCGAACCTCTATACCTTGATGTCAAGGATTTGTTCTACAGCAAAGCTGAAAAACCCATTATTGTTGGTGGTCGCTATGGATTAAGTTCAAAAGACACGACTCCATCCATGATACTTTCTGTATTCAACAACCTGAAGAGTGCAGAACCTAAGAATGGCTTTACTTTAGGCATTGTTGATGATGTTACTTTTACCTCTTTGCCACTATTACCCGAAATGAACCTTTCTCCCAAAGGCACATTCCAGGGGAAATTCTTTGGAATTGGCGCTGATGGTACGGTAGGTGCAAACAAAAACTCCATCAAAATCATTGGTGAAACCACCGATAAATATTGCCAGGCCTATTTTGCCTATGACTCTAAAAAATCAGGAGGAGTAACTACTTCACACCTTCGCTTTGGCAACACGCCCATTCGTTCACCATATCTTGTTAACACTCCTGACTTTGTTGCTTGTCACGTTCCTGCTTATCTGGATAAATATGACATGCTTAAAGGCCTTAAAAAAGGAGGCACTTTCCTTTTGAATAGCATTTGGGATGCAGAAGAGACCAAGAAACATCTTCCTGATTACATGAAACGCTATATGGCCGATCATGAGATAGAATTCTACATCATCAATGCAACTGAAATTGCTGAAGAAATCGGACTTGGTGGTCGCACAAACACCATCATGCAATCCTCCTTCTTCCGCATTTCGGAAGTTATCCCCTACGAAAAGGCAGTTGAGTACATGAAAAAAGCTGTCATCAAAGACTTTGGTCGTAAGGGTGAAGAAGTGGTTAAAATGAACCACGCAGCTATTGATCGCGGTGGACAAGTAAATAAGGTAGAAATTCCACAGGAATGGAAAAACCTTTCAGCTAAAAAAGAAACCGTAAAACTCGACGTTCCGGAGTTCATTCAGAATGTGGTAATGCCTATCAATGCTATGAAAGGCGATGACCTTCCCGTAAGTGCTTTCCTTGGTCGCGAAGACGGAACTTTCCCTGCAGGAACCACAGCTTATGAAAAGCGCGGAATTGCAGTAAATGTACCCAAATGGATATCTGAAAACTGCATACAATGTAATCAATGTGCATATGTTTGCCCTCACGCCTGTATCCGTCCTTTCCTGATTGATGAGAATGAAATGAAGGCCCTTCCTGAAGGAACACCAGCACTAAAAGCGGTTCCAAAATCCTTTGACGGACTTCAGTTCAGGATACAGCTCAGTCCGCTGGATTGTACCGGTTGCGGTAATTGTGTTGAAGTATGTCCTGCAAAAACAAAAGCCCTCGAGCTTGAACCACTTGCAAGCCAAATGGAGCAGGATAATCTTTGGAATATCATTTCAAAAACAGTTTCATACAAGGATACCATCGCGAATAAAGAACAAAACATTAAAAACAGCCAGTTTGCTCAACCTTTATTCGAGTTCTCCGGCGCATGTTCAGGTTGTGGTGAAACGCCTTACATTAAGCTTATTACGCAGCTTTATGGCGATCGCATGATGGTAGCCAATGCAACGGGCTGCTCATCCATCTATGGTGGATCTGCTCCTTCAACACCTTATACCATAAATGCAAAAGGTGAAGGACCAGCCTGGGCAAACTCATTGTTTGAAGACAATGCTGAATACGGCTTTGGTATGGCTACAGCCGTTTCCAAATTGCGTGAACGCATTGCCCTCCGCATGGACAGCATCCTCAAAGGAGATTTTAACAGTGAACTGAAAGCTGCCTGTCAGCAATGGATTGATGGCATGGAAAACGCTGCCCTCTCCCGCGAAGCTTCTGTTAAAGTGCTTGCACTGCTCGAAAAAGAAAACTCGGATGTTGCGAAAGAACTCCTGGCACTAAAACAATACTTCGTTAAGAAATCCATTTGGATGTTCGGAGGCGACGGTTGGGCTTACGACATAGGTTATGGTGGATTAGATCACGTTATCGCCTCAGGCGAAGATGTGAACATTCTGGTAATGGATACTGAGGTTTACTCAAATACTGGTGGACAAGCTTCCAAATCAACCCCGGTTGGTGCTGTGGCCAAATTTGCAGCCAGTGGAAAAAAAATCCGCAAGAAAGACCTTGGAATGATGGCCATGAGTTATGGATACGTTTATGTAGCACAGGTTGCTATGGGCGCAAACCAGACACAATACCTCAAAGCCCTGCGCGAAGCTGAAGCCTATCCCGGACCATCACTTATTATTGCTTATTCACCATGTATCAATCATGGTATCAGAGCAGGAATGGGAAAAGCTCAGGAACAACAGAATCACGCGGTGGAATCAGGTTATTGGTCAATGTATCGATTCAACCCAATGCTTGAGGCTGAAGGTAAAAATCCATTCCAACTTGATTCAAAGGAGCCTGATTTTAGCAAATTCCAATCATTCCTCGAGTCAGAAGTTCGCTACACCTCGCTTAAAAAGTCATTCCCCAAAGAAGCCTCAGAATTATTTGCTGCTGCCGAGGAGAATGCCAAATGGCGCTACTATAGCTATCGCAGATTAACCGAAATGGACTTTTCGAAAAAATAATTTGAAGTATAGCAGAATCAAACTAATTTTGAGCCGGGAATATTCCCGGCTCTTTTTATTTTACAAGACAATGAAAAAATATATTTTCTTCCTGATTACACTTACTGCCATTGTTTTATCTTCTTGCCATCAGGATAAAACCACTGAGAATAAGAAAGAGCATTCCAAAAGAACAGATACAATTATTGTCATCGATTCTGCCTTCAGGCTTAAGGTAAGGAATGAGCACATGGTACTAGCCACTCTTTTTCAGCAAACTGCAGCAGAATACAGAGCTCTATGCTATCAGGCATTCAACATAGGACGGTTTATGCTGGATACAGATCTGGCAAATCAATCAGTAGATAAACATCGGATTATTGTATTGGATGTTGATGAAACAGTACTCGACAACAGTCCTTTCCAGGCAAAGTCAGTACTTAACAGCTCTTCTTACCCTGATTATTGGGATGAATGGTGCAAACTAGCTAAAGCAGAACCTCTCCCAGGCGCCATTGAATTTCTAAATTATGCCCGGGCCAATGGTGTCAGCATCTTTTATGTTACCAATCGAAAGGACTACCTAAAAGAAGTAACCATAAAAAACCTGAAAGACAAAGGATTCCCTCATGCGGATGCAGAGCATGTAATCACCCGCTCAGCTGAAGCCAGCAAAGAAGGCCGTCGACAGACTTTACTTGAAAAATATCACATCTCATTGCTTTTTGGTGATAACCTGAATGACTTTTCGGAAGACTTTGAAGGCAAGGATGTTAAATCGCGCTTTGCTGCGGTAGACAATGCCAGCAATAAATTCGGAACAAAGTTTATTGTACTTCCAAACGCCATGTATGGTGACTGGGAAAATGCACTTTATGGCTACAATCCCAGGCTTGGAGACTCCCTCAACTTTGAGAAACGCCGGCAGGCTTTAAAATCATTCTAATTTACTTCTGTAATTACACAATCCATCTTTATATCGAATACATCGGCTGGAATAACATCAAAAGACTGGAAGTCAAAACAAACGCCTGTTTTATAAGCACTAAGTGTCTTTAAAAAACGATCATAGTAAGCTTTGCCCCTGCCCAAGCGGTTATTGTACCTGTCAAAAGCAATCCCGGGGATAATGGCAAAATCAATAAGATTATAATCGGTAAAACGAGGTCCATCGGGTTCTGGTATGGCATAAATATCTCCTGCAATTAATTGTTTATCATTACTATACGCTTTGATAAACATCAAATCACCTTCCACGCTTGGCAGAAGAATCTTCTTGATCTTCGACCATTTCCTTACAAAATCATGCGTAAATACTTCACCGGCAATTGACCAATAAGCAAGTACAGTTTCAGCTTTTTGAAATTCAGGAAGCAACTCCAATTTTGACAAAATTAGTTTTGAAGCAACATAATACATCTCGGTGGACTGTGCCGCTTTCCGAGTCTTTACTTCACGCCTGATAAGCGTTTTTTGTTCATCAATTCCTATCATCATTCGATAAGGATAAAGAAAAAATGTTTCTTAAAAAAAATCACGCCAGACTTAAAAAGCTGCATGGCGGGATTCAATCAAATATTTAAAGAATTAATAAAGATTCATAAAAAATGGTAAACGTGCCTGCGGACCTTCCATTTCAGTGAGGGTCTTCAATTCCATAAACAGAGGGAAAAATGCTCCAAGTTCTTTTTGCAGGTGGGTATCGGAAGGGGTGCCTTGCAATTCATCCATAATTTTGGTGAAGGGATCTTTAACCTCAGGCAATGAAGTGATGCGGTAATCTTCAAGATTGGCCATATTTGCAGCAACCTGTATGGCTTCTTTTAAACCACCGAGATTATCAACCAGACCGATACTCAAACCTTCCGTTCCACTCCACACCCTTCCTTGTCCAATATTATCAACCGCTTCCATGGTCATATTTCTTCCTTCAGCAACATGACCTGTAAATACACTATAAATGCGTTCAATGCTCCGGGTCATCATTTGTTCTTCGTATGGGCTCATTGGCCGGGTTACCGAAATATAATCCGCATGTTTGTTGGTCATCACCCTGTCAATAGTGATGCCGAATTTATTTTTGAGCATACTGCTAAATTCAGGAATAATTCCAAAAACACCTATTGAACCGGTTAAGGTTGTAGGATTGGAAAGAATAGTGTCGGCTGCACAGGCAATGTAATAACCTCCCGAAGCAGCATAATCACCCATTGAAGCAACTACCGGTTTTACCTCACGGGCAAGTTTAATCTCACGCAGAATAACATCAGATGCCAAAGCACTTCCACCAGGGGAATTCACCCGAAATACGATAGCTTTAACAGAACTATCATTACGCGCTTTGCGTATCGCTTTTGAAATACCTTCAGAGCCAATAGAGGTTTCATCGCCCTCGCCACCTCCTATGCTTCCAGCGGCATATATTACGGCAATTTTATCCTTGGAGTACTTCTTTGATTTTGCAGGGGCATCCTTATACTTAGCCAGTGTAATTACATCAATTTTATCATCTTTACCCTTTTCTAACTTTTCCCTCATCAGGTCTAAAAGCTGGTCCTTGTATATGATTTTATCCGCCAATTTATATTTTGCTGCGTCTGCGGGTGTCTGGATCAACAAAGAATCCGCTATCAGGTTTAGTTCATCAACAGGAATATTCCTCGCGACACTTATACCATTGAGAATATGATTCCAGATGGAACCAATGTATGAAAGGGTTTGCTCTTTATTTGCTTCACTCATCTGGTCACTGATGAATGGCTCAATAGCACTCTTATACTTCCCATGCCTGATTATCTGCGCATTGATATCAAGCTTATCAAGCAAGCCTTTGAAAAAAGTAATTTCAGCAGCCATCCCTCTGAAATCAAGAGCACCTTCCGGATTTAAACATATCTGATCGGAAACCGTTGCAAGATAATAAGCCTTCTGTGAATACATTTCACTATAAGAAACAATGAATTTACCTGATTCTTTGAACATAAGCAGGGCATTTCTCACTTCCTCAAGAGTAGCCATTCCTGACCCTACCTGACTAAGGTTGAGATAAATACCCTTAATATTATCATCCTCCGCAGCTTTTTCAATCAGATCAATGGTTTCGAGTAAACCCGGAACATTGTTGGTTGTAAAAAATGAGGTTTGACTAAAACTAAAAGGATTATCGTTGCTTCGTTCAGGGATCGGCTGCTCCAGGGTAAGCAACAATACACTATTTGGTTTTACGGAAACTTCTTGTTTCCCGGATAAAGCCACAAGTGACCCTATGAGTATCACAATAAAGAGGCCAACAATCACCATAGTCAGGAGAAATCCCAACATGGAAGCGAACATAAATTTAAAGAACTGTTTCATATTTTCATTTTTAAGTGGGTCAAAGGTACAGATTTTTATTGCTTTACATGGATTCGTCCCCTCAATACTCCTGTCGATTTACATTTGCTATGACGTAACAACCGTCACTGGGTTACAATAAACTATACTGAAATGACGCGTTTCTCAGCATATGACATCCCTGAAATTTACAATATTTCAACATTTTACTGGTAACATTGACAAATAACCGATCCATTATTTGTATAAGGTTCTTACTTTTGTGTTCATTTTAAAACATAAACTGTGCACGTAATATTAATGTTGGGAAGTAACCTTGGCGATCGCATCCACCTCATAAACAAAGCCATCGAGCAAATTGGCGAACAAATAGGAGACATTGTGGATGTTTCATCATTTTACCACACTGATCCCTGGGGAACGGAAGACCCTCTACCTTATGTGAACCTGGCATTGAGTATCAAAACTGAGCTTTGTCCGGAGGCAGTGCTCCAAAACATCCTGAACATAGAAAAAATACTTGGCCGGCAACGGAATGGATACAGAAATGAACCTCGCAGTATAGATATTGACATAATCTTTTATGATAATCTTATCATAAATGAAAAGGATCTGATTGTTCCTCATCCAAGAATGCACTTAAGACGTTTTGTCCTTGTACCACTGTGTGAAATTGAGCCTGATTTTATTCATCCTTCACTTAATCAAAATATTTCTGAATTATTAAATGCCTGTGAGGACAATTTGGGTGTAGAACTATTTGAAACAGCCTCATAATACTTTTGACAAATGGATTATAACTATATTGCCATTGAAGGTACCATTGGTGCGGGAAAAACCTCTCTGGCCACCATGCTATCCAATGATTACAATGCCAGGCTCATACTTGAACAGTTTGAAGACAACGACTTCCTGCCTAAATTTTACCGCGATCCTGATAAGTATGCCTTTCCCCTGGAGTTATCCTTTCTGGCCAGCCGCTTTCAACAATTGAAAACACAACTTTCAGTAAATGACCTTTTCAAATCCTTTACCATCTCCGATTACTTCATCAACAAATCGCTCATTTTTGCCAGGCAAACGCTACCTGATGATGAATATGCCCTTTATGCCCGCTTGTTTAACATTATCAACCTATCCCTTCCACGCCCGGACTTACTGGTATATCTGTACTTGTCTGTTGACCAACTCAAATCCAACATCGTTAAACGCGGGAGGCCATATGAATTAGACATTAAACACGAATATCTGGGCAAGATACAGGGTGGCTATTTTGATTACATCCGGCAACAAACCGATACGCGGATTCTTATCATTGATACCAATGAAATTGACTTCGTCCATAATCGCGAACATTATGAGATTCTTAAAAATATTGTCATGAAAGATTATCCCATTGGCACACACACCATTAATCCACTTCAAATCTCCAACTTATAAAAGGTCTGTTTACACTGCACAGGTATTTCACTTCGCAGCTGTTAGCCAATCACACTGCATTACAACCTACCAGTATTCCCAATTCCACCTAACAAGTCTTCCTATAGGTCGTATGTCATTATTTAGAACCATTCTCTGTTAACTTTGCACTATATTTGTTAATAAATGAAAGAATTAAGCCCGCTTTTCTAATCTCCGAATAACACTATGTCAACATCTATTTATACTCTGGCTTACAAAATAATCAATCTTTCGATCTCGGAAATTTTGCTGGTATTTATTATTTTTGCGTTAATTGTTATTTTAATTTTATATTGGTACATCAAGCTTGCCCGCCAAAAAAACCAAATGATAGAGTTACTTAAGACTCAGAACACCTCAACACTTAAAGTTCATAATGATCTGAAGTTTGCAAAAGAAAAAGCAGAAGAATCTGATCGCTTAAAAACCTATTTTCTGGCAAATGTTTCCCATGAAATTCGCACGCCTTTAAATGCGATTATGGGCTTTTCATCACTTTTACATGATGGCACGCTTTCTGCCGAGGAACGAAACCAGTTTGCCACCCTCATTCATGATAATAGCAATAAATTACTGGATGTTATGGGCGAGATATTTGATATAGCCCAGATTGAATCCGGAATAGTTACGCTACAATATGAACCATGTCAGGTTAATGGCCTCCTCATGAGCCTTGCCTCACAATTCAACATTGAAAAAATGCTGGCAGACAAAGAGCATATTGGCATTCGGGTTAAAAAGAGCAATAAAGACGCTGCATTTGCCATTCTGACAGATGAGCATAAACTCAAGCAAACCCTCGTTAATCTCATTGAAAATGCCTTAAAATATACAGAGGAAGGTAACATAGAGTTTGGATATAATTTATTGGAAGACCGAAAAGTTCAGTTTTACGTAAAAGATAGTGGAATGGGTTTCCAGCAGGAGAAACTGGACATATTGTTTGAGCGTTTCAGGCAGTTTGACGAAGGACACAGTCGGAATTTTGGCGGCATCGGACTTGGCCTAACGCTGTCAAAAAAGTTTGTCGAATTGCTTGGTGGTGAGATGTGGGCTGAATCAACCCTTGGCAAAGGTTCTACCTTCAGTTTTACAATTCCATATGAGCCAGCAGAGAAACGAAAGCCTTATCAAAATTAGGGTGCTGAAAAATAACAAATCTATTGTACCCTATTGAATTGTAATTACATAGTTGTTTTTCAAGAATTCTTTCCTTATTACGGGCTTAATCTAACATTGATCAACCTTGGATTATTGCTTAATAGCCACAGTTTGCTGTGAGTTTCCCAATACTTTTCACTGTAATTCTTCTATCAAGCACAATTAAAAAAAATGCCCTGAAAAAATTCAGGGCATTTGAAAAAGTCTCGATTAATGTTCTGGCTTAACTTTGAAACTCTTTGAGCGAGTCCATAAGTTTTTTACGGGTAAAGAAAATGCGACTTTTTACCGTTCCAATGGAAAGGTTGAGGTTTTCAGCGATTTCTTTATATTTATAACCTGAAGTATGCATTTCAAAGGGCTTGCGCTGATCTTCTTCCAATCGCGCAATACCGGCCTTAATTTCCTTTGTACTTAAGGCACTTTCAGGTGAAACAAAATCAGATTTACGGGGAATATTCAGGTAATAAAGATCTTCGGTAGTATCAACAATGGTATTTGCCTTTTGATTCCTTCGGTAGTTGTTGATGAAGGTATTTTTCATGATGGTGTAAGTCCAGGCTTTTAGGTTGGTATCATCGGCAAATTTATCACGATGGGTCAGAGCCTTCAGGTAAGTATCCTGAATCAGGTCCTTCGCTTCTTCGCGATTGTTGGTTAATGTGTTGGCAAAATAGGAAAGGTTGTCATGAAGATCAATGAGCTTTCTGCTGAAATCAATAGCTGTCATGGTTATATGGTTTTTGGTTTTTCTGATTACTGTTTAACAAATATAATGCAAAATTAAACACATTCGACAATTTTAACATTATTTTAATATTCAAAGTAGGTCAAAAATCCAACATGTCATTGTAATTACTTGATATTGAATTGTCTATGCAATTTTCGAAATAATGTTTTTTTGTGGAACTTTTTGGCCATTTCAATTAAACAAGTTTTCTTACATTTAGCATTCCCATTTCAGGACACATATTGTCCCAAAATGAAGCCACACCAACAGACCAATAAACTTGTAATACTAATGTATTGATATACAATCCGTAAACAATATCATATCCAAAGGAATAAAGTCAAATTATGTACTAAATTGGGAAATAATTTTTTTATTAAGATACTGGCACTTTGTAATATTTTTTATTTAATTATATATACGGTTGAATATCATTGTATTATATGTAAATAAAAGAGAAATATACAGATAAGTGCAAACGAAAAATCGCCGCACCATTAATGCAAAAAAAATAAAATTGTTTATTCTTCCTGCTGCAATACTTTTAAGAACTCCTCAGGTCCACTTACCCTTACTACATTTATAGGTAAATGAATGCTGAATTCATTGGTCTGATAACCAGTAATAAAGACTTTCTTCCCGGTAAATGCCTGGGACATCTGTTGCAGATACTCAGCATATTTTCGTTGTGTAACGGGTGTGGTAATAGATGTAAGGAAATAATCAATCTGGTGCCTGCGGTTCACTTCAAGCAGATCTTCAAAGGGAACCGATTGACCGAGATAAATCACTTTATAGCCGGTCTTCTTAACCAGATAACTATAAAAGAGAAGTCCCAATTCATGCCATTCATTTGAAGGCAAATATAATAAAAATGTTTTTGCATCAGGTTTATAGGAACCAGACTGACCGTCAATTGCAATAATAAGCTTTTGGCGAACCAGGTTGGATACGAAATGTTCCTGAGCAGGGTAAACCGTACCTATCTGCCATAGTATACCGATTTTTTCAAAAAAAGGATACAATACTTTAATAACAGTATCGTCAAATCCCAACTTAATGACAGAGGAAGAAAGTATTCGGTCAAACCTCGATTCATCGAGGTCAATCATTGAAATAACAAGCTGCTCTATCTGATTGTCATAATCATAGGAAGTTTCAGAAACACTCATTATACGCTCATTAATCTCTTCATTGCTCATATTGACAATAGTAGAGATTTTAACACCCTCACGGTTTAGGATAGAGACGTTGAGGAGCTTCTTGAGGTCACTGTCTGAATAATACCTTATGTTGGTTGACGTTCGCTCAGGAGAAATGAATTGATAACGTTTTTCCCATATGCGAATGGTGTGGGCTTTTATTCCCGTGAGTTGTTCAAGATCCTTGATGGAATATTTGATCATTTGTTCCCCAGTATAAAACATTATTAGAGATTTTGTCAGTACAAATCTTTAACAATATTTATTAACAAAAGTTTGGACTGTTTAAACTTTACGCGTTAAAAATTCAACATTTGTAGAACTTATTAACACTTCAGTGTAAGTGATGATCAAAAATTACTTAAAAATCAACTTAAAGGCTCTCTCAGGAATTCCAACGAGGCCGGCAAGGTCTTTACCACCGGCAGTGGCAAAATTGGGCTGACCGCCCCCACCGCCTTTTATATCTTTGGCGAGCTCTCGTACAAGGCTGCCAGCATTGAATTTCCCATCCCGGGCAAGTGGCTCACAAACGCCTATAGTAATCCCGGGTTTGCCTTCAAACGAAGTTCCCAAAACAATTATGAGATCATCTGACGACTCCATAAGCCGAAAGGCAAGGTCCTTCGCAAGCGCAGGGCTGACATCAAGGTTACGTGCAATCAATTTTATCCCATTTTGAGACGTAATCGCTGATTGAAGCTCACGAAACAAATCATTCACTTTCCCGGCATTCAACTTATCTAGTGCCGATTTTAGCCGACTGTTCTCTTCAATAAGATTCTTAACTCCCCGGATAGGATCAACCGGATTCTTTACCAACTCCTTTATTTCTGTAAGCGTTTCAATCTGGAGCTCGAAAAATGATTCGGCTTTTTCAGCAGTAATGGCTTCAATCCGGCGGACTCCGGCTGCAATGGCAGACTCCGACAAAATTTTAAAACTCCCGATATCACCGGTAGCATGGGCATGTGTACCTCCACACAATTCAACAGAATCGCCAAATCGGATCATTCTTACATTATCGCCATATTTTTCACCAAACAAGGCCAGTGCTCCGGACGCTTTGGCTGTTTCCATGGGCACATCACGTTTTTCTTCCAGAACAAAGTTTTGCCGTATCAATGAGTTCACCTGCTTTTCAATGGTATTTATTTCCTCATTGCTCAGTTTCTGAAAATGAGAAAAATCAAACCTTAAATAATCAGGCCCTACAAATGACCCTTTTTGCTCAACATGAGTTCCCAAAACATCCCTCAATGCATGATGCATCAAATGGGTAGCCGAGTGATTACCGGCTGTTTTTCTTCGTGCATCCGCATCCACTACCGCTTTAATTTCAGATTTTGGATCAGAAGGTAATGCAGTGGTCGTATGTAAAATAAGATTATTTTCTTTTTTTGTATCCAGAACTAAAATTTTCTCTCCATTGGCTTCTATATACCCAGTATCGCCAACCTGTCCACCTGACTCTGCATAAAATGGTGTTACCGCAAGTGCAACCTGAAATGACTGCTTACCTTTGGACATTACAGCGCGGTAACGAGTGATTTTGGTTGTTGTTTCAAGAGCATCATATCCAACAAAACTTTCTGCTGAAGAATCATCAAAAACAACCCAGTCCCCGGTTTCCTGTTTAGCATCTTTTCTTGATCTTTCCTTTTGGAGTTCCAGCTCCTTACTAAAACCGTCCATGTCAACAGTCAGGCCAAGTTCACGAGCCATCAATCCGGTAAGGTCAATCGGGAAACCGAAGGTATCGTACAATTCGAAAGCAAAATCACCTTCAATAGAATTGTTTCCAGCATGTGTGGCAATGTATTGATTAAACTTCTGGATACCGTGCGATAAAGTCCTCAGGAAAGAGGCCTCTTCTTCTGCAATGACCTTTTCAATCAGCGTCTTTTGGGCAACTATTTCAGGGAAATAAGCACCCATTTGTTGAATGAGCGTTGGGATAAGTTTGTGAATAAAAGGATCCTGAAGATTGAGAAAAGTATATCCATACCTCACAGCCCTGCGCAATATCCTGCGAATAACATAACCAGCCTTGTTATTTGAAGGCAATTGTCCATCGGCAACAGCAAAAGCAATTGCCCTCAGATGATCGGCCACCACACGCATGGCAACATCGGTTTTGGATGAGTATCCGTATTTTATATAACTGATTTCAGCAATTTTTTCAATGATTGGCTGAAAAACATCGGTATCATAATTTGATTGTTTACCCTGAAGCACCATGCACAAACGCTCGAACCCCATACCTGTATCCACATGCATAGCAGGAAGAGGTTGCAGGCTGCCGTTCGCCATACGGTTATATTGCACAAAAACCAGATTCCAGATTTCAATAACCAATGGATGACCTTCATTAACCAGACTGGCTCCGTCAACTAGTTTGCGATCTTCTGCATTCCTGATATCAACATGAATTTCGGAACAAGGGCCGCATGGACCAGTATCTCCCATTTCCCAGAAATTATCTTTCTTATTGCCCCTCAAAATACGATCGGGTGAAATCCACTTTTTCCAGAATTCAAGCGCCTCACTGTCCTCTTTGAGATTTTCACCGGCATCACCTCCAAAAATGGTAACATACATCCTGTCCTGATCAATGCCATATACCTTGTTAAGCAGTTCCCATGCCCACTCAATAGCTTCCTCCTTAAAATAATTACCAAATGACCAGTTGCCAAGCATTTCAAACATGGTATGATGATAAGTATCGTGACCAACCTCTTCCAGATCGTTGTGTTTACCTGAAACCCGTAAGCACTTTTGCGAATTCGCGATGCGCGCATATTTTACAGGAGAATTCCCGAGAAAAATATCTTTAAACTGATTCATCCCTGCATTGGTGAACATAAGCGTAGGATCATCCTTAACAACCATAGGTGCAGAAGAAACGATAAAATGTTCTTTAGAAGTAAAAAAATCGAGAAATTTTTGGCGGACCAGTTGAGCGTTCATGTTTTATATTTATTTAGAAAATCGTGTTTACATTTTTTAACATTCTTTGGGCTTGCAAATTTAGTTGAAAATGTTAATTTTGCGGTTCATGAGAATAAATCAAAATAAATCTCATTTTATCCTCTCATTTACAACCAATTACCGCATAGATGGCTAAAGTAAGGTATCACTTTAACACCAATTCGCTCAAAATTGAGAAGGTAAAAGTAACATTCAGGCAAAAATTTCTGAGGTTTTTGTCGGTTGTTGTCACCAGTATGGTATTCGCTTCTCTGGTTTTAGTACTCGCATATAATTTCCTGGATTCTCCAAAGGAACGCATGTTGCAGAGAGAGCTGGATCAGTATAAACTTCAGTTTACCATCCTCAACGACAGACTGGAGAAAGTTCAGGCCGTTGTGAGTGACCTTCGAGAAAGGGATGACAACATTTACAGGGTAATACTTGAAAGCGAACCTATTCCATCCACAGTGAGAGAAGCTGGTTATGGTGGGGCAGATCGTTATGCTAAACTTGAAGGATATAAAAATGCGGACATTATCAAAAATACCAGCCGTAAGCTGGATTTAATCACCAGTCAGCTCTATGTGCAATCCAAATCATTTGATGAGGTATTTTCACTTGCAAAAAGAAAAGAAGAACTGGTTGCCTCTATACCTGCTATTCAACCAGTATCTAACAAAGATTTGCGCCGTATAGGCTCCTATTTTGGCTATAGAACCGATCCGTTTTATAAAGTCACCAAGTTTCATGAAGGCATTGACTTTACTGCACCAATTGGTACTGATATTTATGCAACGGGCGATGGTGTTGTAAAAACCATTGAATACTCAAGGCGTGGATATGGAAACATGATCATCATCAATCACGGCTTTGGCTACGAAACCGTTTATGCCCACCTGAGCAAAGTAAACATTAAACCCGGGCAAAAAGTAAAACGCGGACAAGTAATTGGTTTCGTGGGAAATACAGGAAAATCAACCGCTCCTCACCTGCATTATGAAGTCAGAAAAAACGGCAATCCGATTGATCCGATCAACTTCTTTTTCAATGATATTTCACCCGAAGAATATGCACTGATGATTGAACAATCAGAACGTCCGTCGCAAACCCTCGATTAACCTTCCGATGCCCTACAAAAAAAAGGAAATTGAGAAAGTTTATTTTCGCATAGGCGAAGTGGCGAAGATGTTCAATGTCAACATTTCACTCATCCGCTATTGGGAAAAAGAGTTTGACATTATAAAACCTTACCGCAACAAAAAAGGCAACCGCTTCTTCACTAAAAAGGATTTGGATAATTTTCACCTGATTTATCATCTGGTAAAAGAACGTGGATTTACCCTCACAGGAGCAAAGGAAAAATTAAAATCAAACCCTTCCGATATGATGCAGGACCATGATATTGTTAAGTCTTTGCAACAAATCAGGTCTTTTCTTATTGAATTAAAAGAAGAACTTTAGTTTATCTCACCCTCTATAAATAATTGCCGGCTGCCAGATAATCGGAAACATAATCCTTTACACCTTCTTCCAATGAGTGAAATCCCTGATTATAGCCGGCATCAAGTAATTTTACCATTCTTGCTTCGGTAAAATACTGATATTTATCCCTGATATCCAATGGCGTATCAACAAAATTGATTTTCGGTTCAATTCCGGCGGCAGCGAATGTAGCTTTCGCCAGATCAAGAAATGTTCGTGCCTTGCCTGTGCCCAGGTTATAAAGACCCGATTGTGGTTGGTGATCTTTCATAAAGAGCAATACCTTTATCACATCTTTTACATAAACGAAATCACGCAATTGTTTTCCATCCTCAAAATCAGGATGATGTGATTTGAATAACTTCACCTGACCGGTTTCCAGAATCTGCTTATATGCATGAAGAATAACTGAAGCCATGCGTCCTTTATGATATTCATTAGGCCCATAGACATTAAAAAATTTCATCCCGGCCCAAAAAGATGGTGTTTCTTTCTGATTTAATGCCCATTTATCGAATTCGTTTTTTGAAACACCATAAGGATTGAGTGGCTTTAATACTTCAACCACATCATGATTGTCATAATAACCATGTTCTCCCATTCCATAAGTTGCCGCTGATGAAGCGTAAACCAGAGGAATATTATATTTTGAACATGCACTCCACATTTTTTGGGAGTAGCCAAGATTCAGTTCATCAAAAACGGCCATATTAAACTCAGTGGTGTCGGTGCGGGCACCAATGTGATAAACAAAGTCAACATACATATGATGTTGTTCAAACCATTCAAAAAAAACTGAGCGTTCGACAAACTCATGAATTTTCTTACCCTTTAGATTTTCTTCCTTCCCGGGTTTTGAAAAATCATCAACCGCAACAACGGCATTATTCTCTGAATCAAGCAGTGAGCCAATCAAACAACTACCAATAAATCCGGCAGCTCCGGTTACAATGATCATAGGTATTATTTTTAAATTGTTAATGACGATTTAAATTCGGAAAGGATTAGAAACCAAATTGTTCCTTTATCAGCCGGCAAACATCAGTATTTTCCATAAACCCTTTAAAATGCTCTGCCCCGGGTCCATACGCATACAATATGACCGGTTCAGCAGAATGATCGGTAGTCGTAAACTTTCCAGCTGCCTTCATTTCCTTAAAATCTCCTTCCAGATTGCTCAATCCACCGGTTTCATGGTCAGCAGTGACAATAACGAGCGTTTCGCCGTTTTTCTCTGCGAAATCCAGCACCAGCCCAACGGTTTTGTCAAAATCAAGCGTTTCTGAAATTACGTATTCCATGTTGTTGTCGTGCCCACCCCAATCTATCTGGCTACCTTCAATCATCAGGAAAAAGCCTGCCGGATTTTTTGAAAGCAACTCAATGGCTTTAGCACTGCCGATACCAAGCATATCAACGCGTCCTTCTGTCACTTTTGGTGGATGTTCGGGATAAAGCAGTGCAGCAAGTTTGCCCCCATTAATTTTGGAAAGTTCAGGAATGTTATCCACAACCTGATATTGATGAGCGGCCAGACTATCCAGCAGGTTAAGACTATCGTTTCTAATCAGAAACCGGTTGCGACCACCTCCGATAAAAACATCAATATCGGTATCAAGAAACTGCAATGCAATCTCTTCCATCATTCTGCGACTGGGGACGTTCGCAATAAAAGCAGCCGGAGTAGCATGGGTAATATCACAACTGGTAACCATCCCTGTAGCAAGTTCATGCTTTTCAGCCAATTTCAAGATACTTTCCAATGGCATCGAATCGGGTGTCATGCCAATCATGCCATTGTTGGTTTTTTCACCACAGGCCAGGGCGGTACCGGCAGCACCTGAATCAGTAATGTATTCGTTGGCAGAACTGGTTTTAACAATGGCGATCTGGTCACAACGCATCATATTCAACTGCCCACCATTGGCGGTTAAAGCAGCATACATTTGCGAGAGTCCCATACCATCACCTATCATTAAAATAATATTTTTAGGCTTTTTACCAGTTTCAATATCAGCACTTAAAGTATATGCCTGTGCATTAATCAACATGCTGAATGAAAGAACAAGAAATAGAAAAGCGATGACTTTTTTCATTTTTTTAATCAGATTACCAACAATGACATTCCATTGCTTCATTAATAACAGCAAAAGTATAAAATATAAGGTAATCCATTGTTAAGAAAGCATTAAGAATAAGAGTGCACTACTATTTGGCAGGATGTGAATAAATATATCGTCAATAAATTTGCGCCTTCAAAAATTTTGGTACATTTGACCGCCTTAAACGAAGGCAGAATCAGTCCCAATAGTTTTGCTGTGATTTTTAGCACACAAAATAATTCCTAAACTTTAATCAAATCTTTTATGAAAGAAAAAGCTGTGACTTTGCTTAATGATTCAAAAACAGCAAGATGGATCGCATTGATATTGATCTCATTGACCATGTTTTTTGCCTACTTCTTTGTTGATGTAGTTGCGCCGTTAAAAACTTTATTAGAACAAGCTCCGTATTTTTGGTCTAATGAGACATTTGGAATGCTTGGAGGATCTGAGTTCTTCCTCAATGTATTTGCAGGATTTCTGATTTTATCAGGGATTATTCTTGATAAAATGGGCATAAGATTTACATTGATTTTATCAGGAGCTCTTATGCTTATAGGTGGCACCCTAAAATGGTACGCACTAACTCCGGGCTTTGTTGGCACGGGAATCGAAGCCTCTTTAAATTCCTTTATTGTTGGCATTCCGGCTTCCGCAAAATTAGCTTTCTTTGGATTTGCAATTTTTGGCGTAGGTGTTGAAATGGCTGGTATCACAGTTTCTAAAACTATTGTAAAATGGTTTAAAGGAAAAGAATTGGCACTTGCTATGGGTCTTGAGATGGCACTTGCCAGATTAGGTGTTTTTGCAGTATTCCAACTTTCACCAATATTTGCAAAAAGTGGTGGAGTTTCAAATTCTGTATTCTTCGGGGTACTATTCCTCTCTATTGGTTTTATCACATTCTTTATCTATACCTTTATGGATAAAGCTCTTGACAAACAAACCGGAGGCATAGAATTAGCTCCTGAGGATGAATTTAAAATCTCAGACCTTGGAAAAATAATAACCAATCCAGGATTCTTAGCTATTGCAGGACTATGCGTTTTGTTCTATTCAGCAATCTTCCCATTTCAAAAATTCGCAACTGACATGCTGGCTTCAAAGTTAAGCATTGATGCTGCTATTGCCTCAAAATACGTATCATTCTTCCCTATTGGAGCAATGGTTCTTACTCCATTTATTGGTGCATTCCTTGACTTCAAAGGAAAAGGTGCAACAATGATGATGTATGGAGCAATATTATTAACTGTTTCACATTTAATCTTTGCATTAGTTCCGGATGCAGCGTTTACGCCTGTTGTAGCTATAGCAACAATAGTGATTTTAGGTGTTGCGTTTTCTCTTGTTCCTGCTTCAATGTGGCCTTCACTTCCTAAAATTGTTGAAGACAGATACTTAGGCTCAGCTTACGGGTTAATATTTTATATCCAAAACATTGGATTATTATTGGTTCCTATGTTAATTGGATATGCATTATCAGCTTCAAACCCCGGGGTATCCGAACAAATTGCAGCGGGAGTAGAAGGTGTAAAATACAATTATACCGTTCCTGAACTCATCTTTTCAGGTTTTGGTGTTTTGGCCATCATTCTTAGCGTGGTACTTAAAAGGGTTGACCATAAAAATAGTTATGGTCTGGATATTCCTAACAAACAATCATAATTTCAGATTTGCAAATTCCAAAGCGGCATTCATTCAAATGCCGCTTTTTTTTAATAAAAAAACCTGCCGGGATGTGCAGGTTTTTTTTAACGACATGTTGGGGAGGGAAAAATGCTAATTTGCAAAAACAGAATTGCTTTTGCGACTAACGTATGATTGTTATCATAACTACCGTGCAAAGATGCAACATATTTAAAGTAGGAATGAGGTCAAATGTATAAGCGTACGGTTTGACTTCACAAACGTATGCTTTCGTCGATAATTCGTCATATTTAAAACCAGGAAAATTCTCCTT
The DNA here is from genome assembly GCA_034005265.1 of Lentimicrobium sp. Lineage (GTDB taxonomy): Bacteria > Bacteroidota > Bacteroidia > Bacteroidales > Lentimicrobiaceae > Lentimicrobium. The sequence goes on along the minus strand of JAVEVB010000001.1, from coordinate 29,172 downwards.
TTTAAAAAAATACAAGAATTGCAGCATGCTGAAAGGTAGTTTCCCAATGTGCCAATTCCTCGTCAAATAACAAAAATACCCGGTTAATCCAGTTTTAAAATGGCCGCACTCATCGCCGGAAGGTTGAATGAATTGCCTTTACCCTCAGTATTGGTAATCAATTCAGTATATTTGCCGTTATAGGGAAGTGCTACAGTTACTTCCTTATCTCCGGTATTGAAAGCCACAATAATTACATGACTTCCTTTGTCTTCCCTTTTATAAACCAGTAACGTGCCCTGTGCAACAATAAAATCCATACGCCCGAAAGCTAAAACAGGGTTTGTTTTGCGAATATGAATAAGCTTTTTATAGTAATCAAACAGTTCAGGATTAAAACCAACTGTATCAAACTTACTTTCAACAGGTTTAATGTTTGTCCTGGTTTCATTATCGAAAGACATACCTTCCCACCACAATGGTTTTCTTTCATCAGGATCATCACCACCCCACATGCCCATTTCATCTCCATTCCAGATATGCGGCGAACCAAGGCTCGTAAACTGATGGGCAAGGTAGAGTTTAACCCTTTGGTAGGTTTCTGCATCCGGTTTCCCCGAAATATATGCTGAATCTTCGTAAGGGTTCGCATGATATTTGTATTTCCCTTTGTTGACAAAACAACTCAGAACCCTTGGACTATCGTGAGTGGCAGCCACATTCATCAGACTTTGGCGAAAAGGTTGTTCTACGTGGCTCCATTCTTCCTGTAATTTTTCCGCAAGCTGCCCTGCATCAAATTTAGGCTCCGCATCTGCAAAAAATCCTCTTGCGGGACGGTAGGCGTGATAGTACATAACTGCGTCGAACACGGAATCATTTATGTATGGGGCTGGATCCATAAACACATCGGGCCATTTCTGGTACCATATTTCACCCACCAGATAGGCTTCAGCGTTAATTTCCTTCACAAATTTACGGTAATCACGCCAGAACCCCATTGGAATTTGCTCTGCCACATCCAACCTAAATCCATCTATTCCTTTTTTAACATCACCGTCAGGAGCAAGCCAGCGCCTGGTTACTTCATAAATATGTTGTTTAGCGCCTTCATTGATATTGCCTTCATAAGGGAAACCATTGACCCTCTCCCCTATTATGTTCGTCTTCTTGAGTTCCGGAAGGCTCATTATGTTTAACCATCCTTTATAGGAAAATTCGTTTTCAAGGGTTTCGGGCTTATCCCAGGCTATAACTTCATACCAATCTTTAAACACAGATTTCTGCTGATTTGTCATTAAATCCTTCCATGCAGGAAAAAGCACACCGGTGTGATTCCATGAGAAGTCCACAATAACTCTGATATCACGTTTGTGAAGTTCTTCAACAAGTCGCAAAAACATTTTATCTGCAGAAGTCCACTTCCAGGTTTTAGGGTCGTTTAGATCTTCCGATGCAATGATTGCCTTATCCCCAGCCGGATCAGGGCCAAAGTTAACATCAATGTGATGATAACTGCGCGCATCATATTTATGCAGGGAAGGCGAATAATTCAAAGGATTAAAATAAATCGCAGTAATTCCAAGTGCTGACAAGTAATCAAGTTTATCGAAAACGCCTTGTAAATCACCACCATACCTCCGATGCTGTAGAGTTTCACGCAAAGGCAGCCCGGTTTTTGCTGCCCAGGGCTCCTGCGTGTACCAGTCAGTAGTCCACGGAGTTATAGACCAGTCGTCAGGAACAGCAAATGAAGAAGTTGGGGTTGATATATCTTCAGCAGCAGGATCATTTGTCACATCTCCATTATTAAACCTTTCTACAAAAATCTGATACCAGATTACATTCTTCGTCCATTCCGGAGGGCCGGAAATCTTATTTTCAGATGGATTGGTTTTGCATGATGTGGCCATGGTCATCACAATAACTCCGATTAAAAATGTGCAAAGAATTCTTTTCATAATTTATGATTTATGCTACAATTGATATTCATCCCCTTGTACTAAATAAAATCAGGTTGACTCCCGCTTTTCAAGAGAAACCGGGATTATCCTTGTTTGAAAGTCAATAAAGGTGGCAGGATCTTCTATTCGGCGAATTAAAATTTCCACAGCCTGCCTTCCCATTTCAAATCCCCTTTGCTCAACAGTGGTTAAGGGTGGACAGGCAATACTGGCAATTGGGTCATTCCCAAAACCTGTCACGGCAATGTCATCAGGAATTTTAAACCCATTCTTTTGAAGTATTTGCATGGCAGCGATGGCTGTAAAATCATTCACGGCAAAAATGCCGTCAATGTTTGGGGCCAATTGCAAAATAACCTCTTTCATTTGATATACTTCCTGACTTGTATCACATTGAAGAATAAGTGAGGGATCAGGTTCGATGCCATAGTTGGCAAGAGCTTTTTTGTAACCATCACACCTTTGACGTCCAACATGCAAATGACCGGGAGAGGCAAGGTGGAGAATATTCCTGCACCCCCTTTCAAGCAAATGACTTGTGGCAATCAATGCCCCTTCAAAATCGGCCGTTACCACCTTATCTGTTTCAATCACTTCGCTCACCCTATCGAGAAAAACCAAGGGGATGCCACTATCAATAAGATCCTTAAAATGGCCATGATCATGTGTGGATTTGCTTATGGAAATCAAGATACCATCCACTCTGTTATCAAGCAAAACCTGAGTATTGATCACTTCACGATGATAATCCTCATTTGATTGACAAATGATTAAACGATATCCTTTCCCATAAGCCAATTCTTCAATACCACTGATAACCGACGAAAAGAAATGATGGGTAATTTCCGGGATAACCAGTCCCAAAGTATTTGACCGTTGTCTTTTCAAACTTAGCGCAAGCGCGTTGGGCCGATAATTTACCTTCTCAGCATACTCTTTAACAATCCGTTTGGTTTCAGTACTAATATCCGGGTGGTCTTTCAACGCTCTGGAAACAGTAGAAGGAGATATACCCAATGCCCTGGCAATATCGTTGATTGAAATTAGACTCGATTTCATCTTCAAAATGTTTTGTTGAATCATTTATTGCATAAAGATATAGATTTTCTCAAAAGCAGCAGATAATGAGTCTGTTTTTTAGCAAAAAGATAAAATTGCATTCACAATTAAATCCATTTGGTCAAATATATACTATGATTTATTTTATGCAAACGATTGCGAAAACGATTGAACAACTTATTATCAAAATTTCATGAATTTTTGTTAATTAATCTTAAATTATTAATTAATTATTTCTTAACATTGTGCCTCCAAATACGCCTAAATCCAGAAAATCAATAGTAAATTGTAAATATAAGAGGTTAAACTTTTTAAACTTTTTTCTTATGTTTAATCCCCTCGTTAATCATCTCACCTTCCTAAAAAGATATCTTATCTTTTTTGAAGGTATAATTACCTTCATAAACAATCAATACACTTGTTTTTTTTTGCCTGATATTAAACACCAATTCAATTCACTTAATTAAACCACCAACCAAAATCAGAATTATGAAGAAGCATTATTTATTGCTGAAAGTTCTGTTTCTTTTTCTTGGCCTGGCTATAGGTTCTCAGGGTTTTGCCCAGGGAATTAAGGTTACAGGAAAAGTAACGGATGCAAGCGATGGTAAAACCATACCCGGGGTTACCATCTTAGTTCAAAACACTACAATGGGTACCATCACTGACATTGATGGCAAGTACACTTTAACAGTTGATCCGGGTGCAACCCTGGTATTTTCATTTGTGGGTTACAATACCCAGGAAATACCTGTTGGCGCACAAACAGTCATCAACGTTGAACTGACCTCTTCCATCACAGAGTTGGGAGAAGCAGTAATTATCGGTTATGGATCTGTGAAAAAGAGCGATGCTACGGGCTCTATTGCCACAATTTCATCTTCCGATTTTAATCGCGGTGCCATCACCAGCCCTCAGGAATTACTCGTGGGTAAAACTACCGGAGTAGTAATTACCAGCTCAGGAGGTGCCCCTGGTGGTAGCTCGACCATAAGGATCAGAGGAGGTTCGTCATTAAATTCCAGCAATGACCCTCTTATCGTGATAGATGGTGTTCCCATTGATAACACGAGTATTTCGGGTTCACCAAACATTCTTGCAACCATCAACCCAAATGATATAGAATCTTTTACCGTGCTGAAGGATGCATCGGCAACTGCAATTTACGGATCTCGGGCTTCCAATGGGGTAATTATTATTACCACCAAAAGGGGTACTTCTGCCGGAAGCCAGAAATTGAAGATTAGCTATAATGGCAATATCTCAATGAATACCATCCCCAATACACTTGAAGTATTAAGCGGTGATGAATTTCGAAGTCTGGCACAGGAGCTAAAAGACAAAGGCTTTTCAGGCCTGAGCGACAAGGCGTTAAGCCGGCTTGGCTCCGAAAATACCGACTGGCAAAATGAGATTTATGAATCATCCATATCACAGGACCACAACCTGAGTTTTTATGGAAATCTAAAATCACTTCCTTACCGTGTTTCACTTGGTTACACTGATCAGGAAGGTATTGTCAGGCTGACCAATATGAACAGAATGACTGGTGCTGTTTCACTCAACCCAACTTTGCTTGACGGTCATTTGAAAGTTGATTTCAACTTTAAAGGAAGTCAGGAGAAATTCAAATTTGGAGAGTCTGGTGCTGTTGGTTCTGCAGTTGCATACGACCCCACACAGCCAGTTAATAATGGCAACACCCTTTTCGGTGGATATTTCACCTGGGTTAACCTGAGCGACACACTGGCCGATGGTTCTATGGATCCCAATGGACAGCCCAACCCGATAGGTGTTAGCAACCCGGTAGCACAAATTGAACAAACAGAGAACAATTCAACCGTAAACCGTTCGATTGGAAACCTGCAATTAGACTACAGAATGCACTTCCTTCCGGAGTTGAGGGCTATTCTAAATGTTGGCTACGATTATTCGAGCAGCGAAGGCATTAACAATGCCCCTCAGAATGCTGCTTTTACATTCCGTGATGGTATTGGCCGTTTTACCGATTACACACAGGATAAGAAGATGGAATTACTTGATTTCTACTTTAATTACGTGAAAAATGTAGAATCAATTTCAAGTAAATTTGACCTTACTGCCGGTTACTCCTGGCAGCATTTCCAACGTGAAGGAACAAATTGGGTCCGCACCTATCAGGGAAATATTGACAATGATAGCCTGCGCTATACCAGCTACATCAATGAGAACTTCCTTGTTTCGTTTTTCGGAAGGTTGAATTACACCCTCTTGGATAAATATTTACTCACCGTTACTATGCGTAATGACGGATCCTCCAGGTTCTCGGAAGAAAACCGATGGGGTTTGTTCCCATCAGTGGCATTTGCATGGAAAATGAACAACGAAGGATTCCTCAGTAATTACGGCAGCTTAACTGATCTTAAATTAAGGTTGGGTTACGGAGTTACCGGACAGCAGGATATAGGAGACAATTATTATCCTTATCAGGCCATTTACCAGATTGCTGATCCTACCGCCTATTACCAGTTTGGCAATCAATGGATTCCAACTCTTCGCCCGAACAGGTATGACAAAAACATCAAATGGGAAAGTACCGCTACCTATAATATAGGTTTTGATTATGGATTCTTCAATAACCGGGTTACTGGTGCCATTGATGGTTATATCAGACAAACTGAGGACCTGATTGGCAATGTCCCCATTCCTGCAGGAACCAACTTCTCAAATTACCTTACAACCAATGTAGGAACCCTTGAGAATCGTGGTATTGAATTCCTGATTGATGTTAAGCCTGTAGTTACCAAAGATGTGACCTGGAATATAGGTTACAATATTTCCTACAACAAGAATGAGATTACCAAAATACTGCTCACCGACGATCCGGAGTTTGCCGGAATTCCAGTCGGAGTGATTTCAGGTGGTGTTGGTAACTTTATCCAAAGTCAAAATGTTGGTTCCGCAGCTAACTCATTCAACGTATTCCAACAGGTGTATGATGTAAACGGAATGCCCATTGAAGGTTTGTATATTGACCGCAGTGGTGAAGGTGGAAATATTTCAGGTAATGATAACAACAAATACCTGTATAAAAAACCAGCTCCTGATGTTGTTATGGGACTGTCAACAAACTTCCGTTACAAGAACTTTGACGCAAATGTATCTGCAAGATTAAACCTTGGAAACTATGTTTACAACAACGTGGCTTCCGACAGGGCTGTTTACAGCAGTCTGTATAACCAGTCAGGTTTCTTCAACAACCTGCCCACCCAGGTTAACCTGACCAAGTTCAACACTCCGCAGTACTTCTCCGATTTCTATGTTGAAAATGCCTCTTTCTTCAGGCTCGACAACATCAGCATCGGATACAATGTGGATAAACTTTTCACTGAGAAGCTGGATGCAAGGTTTAGTTTTACTGTGCAAAACGCCTTTATCATTACTAAATACAACGGACTTGATCCTGAAGTTGACGGTGGAATTGACAACAATATCTATCCACGCGCCAGGACATTCGTTTTGGGTGTAAATGTTAACTTTTAATCCATGAAAATTATGAAAAAATATCTCAAAATATTTCTGGCTGCCGTGGCATTGGCAGTCGTCACAACATCCTGTCTAAAGGACCTGGATGTTGAACCCTTAGACAAGAATCTTCCTACGGCTAACAACGTTTTTGACTCACCCGAAGCATATACTCAGGCATTAGCCAAATTATATGCCTCTTATGCGGTGAGCGGTCAGGAAGGCCCTGCCGGAAAACCCGATATTGAAGGTATTGATGAAGGCTTTTCGAATTACCTGCGCCAATACTGGAATGCACAGGAATTATCCACCGACGAAGCCGTGATGGCATGGAACGACGCGACCATCAAGGACTTCCACTGGATGACCTGGTCGTCCAATGATGTATTTATCGGGGCTTTGTATTCACGGATATTCTTCACCATTTCCATCTCAAATGAATTTATCCGCAATGCTACCGGCAAAGAAGAGTACAAACAATACCTGGCTGAAGCCCGTTTCATCAGAGCACTGGCTTACTGGCACGCCATCGATTTGTTTGGCAACACCACCTTTGTAACTGAAGCCGATGCACCGGGTGCATATTTTCCACGCCAGATTGGCCGTTCCGAGCTTTTCGACTACATTGAATCGGAACTCAAAGCCATTGAAGGCGATCTTGGAAGCCCGCGCTTTATGTATGGTCGTGCCGACCAGGGTGCTGCATGGATGCTATTGTCAAAACTTTACCTGAATGCTGAAGTTTATATCGGACAAAATCGTTATGCCGACGCCATTACCTATCTTGACAAAGTAATTGATGGTGGTTATTCGCTTGCACCTACTTATCAGGAAAACTTCACGGCAGACAACAACCTTAGCCCTGAAATGATCTTTACGATCAACTATGACGGAGAATACACCCGCACTTATGGAGGAATGGTTTACCTGATCCATGCTGCTATTGGTGGCGACATGCCTGCTGCTGATTTTGGCGTTGGCGGAGGCTGGGGCGGTACACGCACGACCAAAGCTTTTGTTCAGAAATTCTATCCTGACCTACGGATTGGAAAGGATAATACACCAAAATACCATAAAGGAAGCAAAGATTATCCTGTAATTTATGTTCCGGGCAATTACCAGGCTCCTGAATGGGATCCTGCAAATTCCGCACAATTGGCCTCAGTGGCCAGTGATGGCACTTACGAAGGATACATCTGGGTTGAGGCAGGCAAAGAATTCAAATTTACCGATGGCCCTTCATGGGATGTAAACTATGGTGATGATGGGTTTGATGGCACCCTGGAACCCGGTGGGGCAAATATTGTTCCTACTGAAACCGGATATTATAAACTCAATGTTAACCTCAACGATTTTACTTACACCATGGTCAAAACCGATTGGGGTGTTATTGGATCTGCAACTGCCGGTCAATGGGATAGCGATCAGAACATGACCTATGATCCTGCTACCGGCATGTGGAATGCAATTCTTGACCTTACTGCAGGCGAGGCTAAATTCCGCGCCAATGATGGCTGGGATATTAATTATGGTGATACCGGAATGAATGGTATTCTGGAAGCTGGTGGTGACAATATCCCCATTGCAGAAGCAGGAACCTATATTTTTGAAATGAAATTAGGCACCCCCGATTACACCTATACCATTACCCGTGCAGCCTATGACAAACGCGCGATGTTCTGGACCGCTGGACAAACCCTCGAAATCAACGACATTGGTCAATTCACCGAAGGTTATGCCATTACCAAGTTCAAGAATGTAAACAAAGACGGCTCAGAGGCCCGTTACCCACATCCGGATTTTGTATGTACCGACTATCCAATGTTCAGGCTGGCTGATGCTTACCTGATGTATGCTGAAGCAGTAAAACGCGGCGGCGGTGGAAGTGAATCCAAAGCCCTTGATTTGGTGAACCAGATTCGTACCCGCGCCTATGGTGACGCCATTGGCAACATTACAGGCAGTGAACTTACCCTTGACTTCATCCTTGATGAACGCGCCAGGGAACTTTACTGGGAAGGCCACCGCAGGACTGACCTTATTCGTTTCAATAAGTTCACCACTGCCGATTATCTGTGGCAATGGAAAGGGAACTCACCTGAAGGCTCCGCTGTTGGAAGCTTCAGAAACCTATACCCCATTCCATCTGCACAAACGGCAGCAAATCCGAACCTGCAGCAGAACACTGGTTATTAATCCTTTAAAAACATTGAAACTATGAAAAAAACACTGTTTTTCATTATAGCCCTCGCTGGAATTGCACTTTTCAATTCCTGCGAGAAGAGCGGGCTCGATCCGGTATTGGATATGGAAAATACCATAAACCCGATCATTGCCACCCCCACTTCAAACTCAAGTTTTGTCCTGCTTGAAAGTCAAAAAGACGAAGTTATGACGAACTTCACCTGGGCCGAAGCCAAATATGAAGTTAATGCCGGCAGAAACTGGAACCTGCTGAATGCTACAATGATAGCTTCCCCTACTTATACGCTCCAAATGGATACTGAAAGTGACAATTTCAGCAGTCCTGTTACCCTGGCATCAACCACGGAAACGAGTTTTTCAATTACTGTTGGTAAGATGAATGACAAGCTGTTGTCTATGGGAATGCCTGCAGATGAAGCTCAAAACCTGGTTTTCAGGGTAATGGCCGATGTAACAGCCAACTCAACCTACGAAAACGCGTATTCTGAAACCATTAAACTTACAGTTACTCCATTCAACGCTGAGATTATTTATCCACCAATTTATTTACTTGGTGACGCAACAGATGCTGGATGGGACAACGCAAACGCCCTGCCAATGCATGGATTCAGTGAAACCGAATTCGCCATTGTTGCTAACCTTGCCGGCGAAGGAACTGGCCTCAAGTTTATCAAGACTCTTGGTGCATGGGCGCCACAGTGGGGAACCGATGCAACCGGAACATCAGAAGCCGGACCATTGGTACTCAGGCCTACTGAAGATGACCCGGATCCTACTCCAATTCCTGCACCAGCAGAAGTTGGTCAATACAGGATTTATGTAAACACCAGCACTTTGACTTACACCATAACCAAGGCTTCTGAAACCCTTTATCTTTTGGGCGACGGAACAACTGCCGGATGGGACAATGCCAACGCGATTCCATTGACCAAAACGGCTCCGGGTATGTTCGAGATTACAACAACCCTTGCTGGCGGTGCAACCTTCTTCAAATTCATCGAAACGCTGGGACAATGGGCACCTCAATATGGTACCGACGCTGACGGCACAAACTCAGGCGGGAACCTTGTGCTTCGTCCTACAGAGAGTGAACCTGATCCTCCTGCAATTTCAGTTCCTGAAGCAGCAGGAAGTTACAAAATCACGGTGGACCTTGCAAAAATGACCTACACTGTCGTTGCTGCAAAATAGCATAATTTAATAAATAAAAAAAACAGGCTGTCCATTGTGGCAGCCTGTTTTTTTTTCCAGAGGGTTGGATGTAATATTGTAATTTTGTCATCCAAAACATTGGAAATGGGAAGAAAAGAAAAGCAGGAAGGTCCTTTTATTATAGAGCATGTTGAAATACTTGATGCCGGAGCCGAAGGTAAAGCGGTAGCACGTTACAATGATATGGTGGTGTTTATTCCATTTGTTGTACCAGGCGATGTTTGTGATATCCGGATTGTATCAAAAAAGCGAAGGTTTTACGAAGGCAGGGCCATTAAATTTCACCACTTCTCCGACCAAAGGGTAGCGCCTGTATGCGAACATTTCGGCACCTGCGGTGGTTGCAAATGGCAAAATATGGACTACACCCGGCAATTGTTTTATAAGCAAAAGCAGGTCTCCGATAATTTCAGCCGCATTGGGCACCTCGATTTCCCTGAAATTTTGCCCATTGTTGCCTCCCAATCAACTGAATTTTATCGCAACAAACTGGAATATACTTTTTCGACCCATCGCTGGCTTTCATCCGAGGAGATGGATATTGCCCCAGAAGAACGCGACATGGATGCACTTGGGTTTCATATCCCGGCAATGTTCGACAGGGTAATTGACATCAATAAATGTTGGCTTCAAGCAGAACCAACCAACCTCATAAGGCTTGGTGTAAAACAGTTTGCCAAAGAAAATGGTTTCTCCTTTTATGATATCCGGAGTTTCACTGGCGACCTTAGAAACCTCATCATACGTAATTCAAATACCGGCGATTTGATGGTTATCATGGTGTTCGGCACGGATGACAAGCAAATGATTGAAATGATGATGCAATATCTCTCTTCAGGTTTTCCGCAAATCACCTCATTGTATTTTGTAGTAAATCAAAAGCACAACGACACCATCAACGATTTGCAGCCCATACTTTTCTCCGGAGAAGCATTCATCACCGAGAGAATGGAAGATCTGCAGTTTCGCATCGGGCCACTCTCCTTTTTCCAGACCAACTCACATCAGGCTTACAAATTGTACAGCATCGCACGAGAGTTTGCCTCGCTTACCGGAAATGAGCTGGTTTATGATTTATACACCGGAACCGGAACCATCGCCAACTTTATAGCACACCAGGCACGAAAGGTAATTGGAATTGAATATGTGGAACCGGCAGTAGGTGATGCCCGGTTAAATTCCACACTCAACAATCTCGAAAATACTGAATTTTTTGCCGGAGATATGGTTAAGATACTCACCCCTGAATTTATTCTGGAAAACGGTCGCCCGGATGTCATCATCACCGATCCACCACGTGCGGGAATGCACGAAAAGGTAGTGCAACGCATCATGGAAGCTGAACCGGAAAAAATTGTTTACGTGAGTTGTAACCCTGCGACCCAGGCCCGCGATATTGCCCTTATGGTTTCAAAATATAAGATTGTAAAAGTACAACCCGTTGACATGTTCCCCCATACTCAACATGTGGAAAATGTTTGCCTTTTGCAGTTAATTCACTGAAGACTAAAGCTGAATAGACCTACAACCGGTAGCTTTTTATTGACTTCACCAAAGCGTCCAAATCAAGGCTCTCGCCTTTTACCGTCAGGTGAGCATTGGCATAAAAAGGGGTGCGTTTTGCCAGATGTTGCTGAATGTATAGTTTAAGTTGATCATGAGGCAAATTCGGAAGCATTGGGCGGGCAACCTTCGCCTGATTCAGGCGCTTGATAAGAGATTCAACCTGCATCTGAAGATAAACGGTTATTCCGGTTCGTTTCATGACGGCCATATTGTCAAAATAGCATGGCATACCACCACCTGTAGCAATCACAGTGTCTTTTCTATCTCTTAATGAAATAAGAACAGAATGTTCCAGTTGCCTGAAAGCATCCTCCCCATCCTCAGCAAAAATTCTATCAACTTCCTTGCCCAACATTTCGCTGATAACGCTATCGGAATCAATAAATTCGTATCCAAGACTTCGGGCCAGTTTTTTCCCGACAGTTGACTTACCGCTACCCATATAACCAATAAGAAAAACAGGTTTTCCCATGAAACTATATTTAAGTTTGTGGCACAAAGATATGGTTTTTGACGGCTGACCTACCCGACTGATCAACAGATATAAATTGAGAAAAGAGGGTTACTTGGTCAGATGGGCTTCTAACCTACCCTTTTAACGAAGGTATTAATAGAATAACAACAATTAGTCCGTCAGGTGGATCCAAAAAATCACGCAAAGAACTGATGATAGAAAGATTCGCAAAGAAATGACAGATTTCCGTTTTACAGGATTCTATTTCCAGCAGATGCTTATAAAGAATTTTATCTCTAAATATAAAAATCCGGCAATGCTTTCGTAACTTTATGGCCGCAGTCCCGTTCATTAAATAGCAAAACATCACTCTAAAAACATGTCAGAAACCACCATCCACCAGGTATTGACCAGATACTGGGGCTATTCTGCGTTCAGGCCATTGCAGGAGGAAATTATCCTTTCGGTAATGGAAGGAAAGGATACGCTGGCATTGTTGCCCACAGGCGGAGGAAAATCACTATGTTTTCAGGTACCTGGCATGACCCTGGATGGCTTAACCCTGGTTATCACACCACTCATTGCACTGATGAAAGATCAGGTGGAAAACTTACGCAAGCAGGGCATTCCGGCAGAGGCCATTTATTCTGGCATGAGCCCACGTGAAAATGAACTGGCAATGAACCATGCTGTATATGGACCTGCCAAATTCCTTTACCTGTCACCGGAGCGCCTGGTTTCAGACCGTTTCCGTGAAAGCCTGCAATACCTGCGCATAAAACTTATTGCGGTGGATGAAGCACATTGTATTTCTCAGTGGGGTTATGACTTCAGACCGCCTTACCTTCGCATTGCAGAGGTAAGAAAACTATTGCCTGGAATCCCCATCATTGCGCTTACAGCAACTGCAACCCCAAAGGTGGTTGAAGACATCCAGCAGAAGCTGGAATTTCCTGAAAAGAATGTTTTTGAGCGAAGTTTTGAGCGAAAAAACCTCGCTTATGTGGTATTTCGTGAAGAAAATAAATTGGAGCGACTACTACGAATTGTCAAAAATGTTCCCGGGACAGGGATTGTATATGTAAGAAACCGAAGAAAAACCCGTGAAATCTCTGATTTTCTTAATCGCAACAAAATAGGTGCTGACTTTTATCATGCTGGCTTAGCTCCCCCGGACAGGGAAAAGAAACAGGACGCATGGAAAAGAAGCAAACTCAGAATTATGGTCTCAACCAATGCCTTTGGTATGGGCATCGACAAAGCAGATGTTCGTTTTGTCGTACATATGGATCTGCCGGATAGTCCGGAAGCTTATTTCCAGGAAGCCGGCCGTGCAGGAAGGGACGAAATGAAAGCCTATGCTGTATTGCTTTTCGAAGATGCTGACATTCTGGATGCACGGCACAACCTTTCTCTTTCGTTTCCAGAACCGGAATACATACGCAAAGTATACCGGGCTTTGGGAAACTACCTGAATCTTGCGCCTGGCACTGGAAGAGACTCTACTCATGAGTTTGATCTTATGGCCTTTTGCAATACTTATGATTTCAAATCTCTGGTAACTTTCAACGCACTCAGGTTTATTGAGCGCGAAGGCTTTATAACCATGAACGAGGCCATGGAAACCCATTCGAGGATTGTTTTCAATATTCGCAAAGACGAATTGTATCGCTTCCAGGTGGAAAATGCCATTTATGACCCGCTCATTAAAACCATACTCCGTTCCTATGGAGGCATATTTACCGAACCGGTGAGCATCAGTGAAAATGAACTTGGCACCAGGCTCTCCGTGGACAGGGATTTTATTTCGAAAATGCTTATCCAGTTGCACCAACTGCAAGTACTTACTTACATTCCCGCAACCGACAAACCAAGAATAACATTCAGTAGTGAACTCATCCGGGCTGATGACTTGCGCATTTCGCCCCAAAATTACCACGAAAGACTTGCTGAAGCCAGGGCCCGTCTCGAGTCAGTAATCAATTATGCAGTTACCACCAACAAATGCCGGAGCCAGATGCTTATTTCCTATTTTGGACAAGCCGACACCCAACGATGCGGCATCTGTGATTATTGCGTTGAACGCAACAAAGCTGAGCTGAGTGAATTGGAATTTAACCACATATCAAATACCATAAAACCCATGCTTAAAGTTGCCGGATGTAATATTCAACAGCTCGTTGAAGCCTGCCCGCGCACGAGTGAGGAAAAAGTAATTAATGCAGTAAACTGGCTTGCTGACAATAATAAAATAGAACTATCAGAAGATGGCCTCTTCAGATGGGTTGCGCCGAAAGATGAAAAAAGAGATTATTATACCCAGTAACTTCTATACTGAAGCGGATGTTGTAAAGATCGCCCGGCATTTAATTGGCAAATTTCTGGTACTCAAGACCCAAATAGGCAAATTGACAGGATGCATTGTTGAAACAGAAGCATATGCAGGAACCACTGACAAGGCTTCTCACGCCTACAATGGCCGGTTTACCAAACGTACCGAGGTATTGTATAGAAAAGGAGGAATTGCTTATACCTATCGCTGTTATGGAATGTACACCTTATTGAATATTGTAACCGGCATGGAAGGAATTCCACATGCAGTACTCATTCGTGGAATTATACCCGTTGAAGGACTAGATATTATGAAATCTCGGGCTAACCATAAGATCAATTTATTAAAAGACGGGATTGGGCCAGGACGATTGACCCGCTTAATGGGCATTTCAATGGATTTAAACGGCACATTACTCGATGGCAGCAATACACTGCATTTTGAAGAAAAGCACCTGAAAATCGACCTTAAAGCCATTCTCAAAGGCCCCCGAATTGGCGTTGATTATGCTGACGAGCATGCTTTACTCCCATACAGGTTCAGAATTGAAGCCGAATACGCACTGGAGACAATAAAAAAAGCCGGCCTTATAGAAAGCCGGCTCGTTTAAATGTTTTGCAAATCCAACTTACTTCACATTCTTTGCGAGATCAGCACCTGGTTTGAATTTGACCACTTTTTTAGCAGCAATTTTAATTTCTTTACCAGTTTGAGGATTCCGTCCTTTACGGGCAGCACGCTTCGAAACTGAGAATGAACCGAAACCAACCAACGCAACACGATCGCCTTTTTTAAGACTTTTCGAAGTTGATGAAATGAAAGCATCAAGAGCTTTCTTTGAATCAGCTTTGGTTAAACCTGATTCAGCTGCAATAGCAACAATCAATTCCTGTTTGTTCATTTTTCCTGATTTTAATGATTAATGTGTTGGATAACCTATCGCAAATATAAGCTATTCAGTTCTAAAATCAAGTGTTTTAGCGGAAAAGATGAGAAAAAGTTAATAAAACCGCTGGTTTGTTGAAAACTTCGGCTCTAAAATGAACAATATCAGCCTCTTTAGCAACAAATCGGGTTCACGTCTGAGCCAAAAACAAGCCGTCCGGCCCTGTTCCCCCTTAAAAAATCAACACCAGTCATCACTTTTTTACCAGCAGGCTGTATTTGTAGTAATTCAATAAAAAAGTCATTACAAGCAACCAACATACCCCCGTTCTCAGCGATCACCACCTCGCCGGGCATTCGGTCAACCTTAAGATGAGTAACTTCCGACCTGAGCAATTTCACTTCCCTGCCGGAATCATCACTTCTAAGGAAAGAATAGGCTCCCGGGTAACTACTAAGCCCCCTGATGTGATTATGCACTTCAGTTGCACTCCGGCCCCATAAAACAAAACAATGCTCCCTGAATAGCCTGGGAGCAGTTTTCAGGCCACCAACCACCTCCTGAACCCGGGGCTCCACTTTTTCATCACGGATAGCCTGAATGGTTTGAATTACCAAATCTGCACCTGCAACACTCAGCCTGTCATGCAGTTCACCTGCGGTTTCATTTTCACCTATTTCAATGGCTTCACTCATAATCAGGGCGCCAGTATCAATTCCCTGATTCAGAAAGAATGTAGTAACACCAGTACGGCTTTCTCCATTGAGAATGGCATGATTAATGGGCGCGGCACCACGGTATTGAGGCAAAAGCGATGCATGAAGGTTAAAACTGCCCAGGGAAGGAATACGCCACACCACTTCGGGAAGTTTGCGAAAGGCTACAATGATAAATAAATTAGCTCCAGTTTCCTGCAAATCTTTAATGAAGTCCGGATCTTTAAGATTTTCCGGCTGAAATACAGGCAGCTCTTTGCTTAGTGCAAATGCTTTAACCGGAGAATATTTAACTTTCAGTCCACGACCTGCTGCTTTATCAGCAACAGTAACCACAGCTTTAACGTTAAACCCATGCAGCAATATCTGACTTAGCGATTCAACGGCAAATTCCGGGGTGCCCATAAATACGATACTGATTTCCTTCATTATTCAGGATATTAGGTGCAAAGCAAAATTAACAAAATACAGCAATAATCAATTCTTACTTACGACGGAGAAGGGACTTTGCCATACAGGGGCAGGTTATAAAACAAAAGCACCCGGAGTTGTAAGTCCGGGTGCAACTTTCTTATAATTCAGGTTTTATTCCTGTCCTTTAAGCCTGGCGATATATTTTTCAACATCTCTGGCTTCGGTACTTCTTGGAAAATCAACCCTGATTTTATCATAGGCTTTGATTGCTTCAGCTTTATTACCGGCATCTTCAAAAGCCCAGGCTGCTTTTTGGAGGAAAACAGGTGACGTAAAATCATTCACACTGATTTCTGAAGCTTTGATATAAGAATCAGCCGCTTTGGAAGCATCTCCCAATTCCATATAGGCATCACCAATTGCACCTTTGGCCATAGGAGCAATCATATCGTCCTTAATGTTAAATTTTTCAAGATGGTCAATTGCTTCCTGAAATTTACCATCATTCAGCATAATAATTCCAGCATAATAATGAGCCAGGCGGGCAGATTTTGTCATACTGTAATCATCAATGATCTCGAGAAAACCAGGATACATGCCATCACCGTTTAATGCCAGTTTAAGTGAATCCTGTTCAAAATATTTCTCCGCCATAAACATTTGTGACTGAGCCTGCTTTTCGCGAGGCATCAGATAAAAACGCTGAAAGCCAAAATAAGCCAGCACTACCAAGGCTACAGCACCAATGATGATACCAAGGAGCTTCTGATTTTTTTCAATAAAAATTTCGGTTTTGCTGAGGGCTTCCTCAACTGCCATGATTTTTTCTTCAGTGTTGTCGGTCTTCTTCTTTGCCATTGATCATAAAATTTGTGGCGCAAAAGTACAGTTTTTTTTTCATTTGACAAGCGCCTATAAAACAAGGAAAATTTTTATGAATTTTATTAGGAATCAATGGATTTATTTTTACTAAAAGTATATGAAAAATGTTTACTTTTACTTTTTAAACTTTTTAATCACTTAAATTTCAGGTTTTATGGGAAAAGGAGATAAGAAAACCAAACGCGGAAAGATTATTCTTGGGTCACATGGAGTAACCCGTCCAAAAAAAACAAGCAAACCTGTTATGGCGCCAAAAAAAGAGGAGGCTGTAGTCGCCGAAGTCAAAACACCTGCAAAAACAACCAAACCCAAAACAACCAAAAAGCCAAAGGTTGCGGCACCCCCGGCTCCCGAAACAACCTAAATAGTTTATTAACCTCCATTATGACATCAACTCCGCTATCAATGCGGAGTTTTTTTTACATCCCGGTTACCAATTCCCTGAAACGATCGCCCCTTTCTTCAAAATTCCTGAAACTGTCATAACTCGATGCTGCAGGAGAAAGCAGGCACACACCTTTATCAGGTGTAGCTATAATAGCCTTTGAAACACAGTCAACAAAACTATGACCCATTTCAAAAGTTATACGCGTGCACTCAGACCCTTGAAGTAATTTCATCATGCGTTCTCCTGCAGGACCGTTAAAAACAATATGCCTCACTTTACCAGAACACAATTGATCAATAAATGAATTATAGTCTATACCTCTGTCAAAACCACCAAGTATCAGCGTATCCACCACTCCAAGGGTTTCCACTGCTGCCAGACAAGCTTCGGGAATGGTGGAAATAGAATCATCATAAAAAAGTTTACCAAAATGACTGCCCAAAAATTCCATCCGGTGTTTCAACGGCTTGAAAGTAGCAACACCCTCAACAATGGCTTCAACCGGAATCCCTGAAATCAATGCAGCGGTTGCGGCACTGATGATGTTTCGCAAATTATGAATGCCGAAGAGTTGTGTGTGTGGTTGAGCGGGTAAAAGAAAATGCTCAACTCCATCCGCCCTAAAGTCAAAATGTCCTTTAAAAGAGCGACCAGATCCATTACCTTCAAATAAATCAGTATTCACAGGCACTTTGTTGCCCGGAATGCTGAATTCATTTAATAAAGACTGAATATTTATATCGTCAGGGTTATATAAAAAGTTGTCCCCAACCTGTTGTTTAAGTGCAATCTGGAATTTTGCAAGCTGATAATCACGAAAAGAAGCGTAATGATCCAGGTGCTCCTGATAAATATTCAACAAGATTGAAATGAAGGGGGCTTTGGCAATAAATTCCAGTTGATGCGATGAGAACTCACAAACGATACGCGTTTCAGCATCTATCATTGGCACCATATCAAAAAGCGGTATTCCGATATTCCCCGCGAAAATGGTGTTGTTATGATATGATTTCAGGATATGATAAATCAGTGAGGCGGTTGTACTTTTCCCTTTTGTTCCGGTAACACCAATGGTTTGCCGTGAATAGGCCTGCAGAAAAAGATCGGTTTGGGAAGTAATCTTTGGCTGAAGATTCATTAAATTGGCATTAAACAAAGAAATTCCAGGGGATTTAATCACCACATCAAAATCTGAAAGATAATGGGTGTATTCATTTCCAGAAAACAAGGTAACTCCATCCTTTTCCAATTCAGGATTTCCCGAGGACAGGTTTTTATTGCTATCTGCAACAGCTATGGGTAGTCCTGGAAAATAATCGTGCAGCAACCTGAAGGTAGACTTTCCTTCGCGACCATAACCAAGAATCACGATTTTTTTATTTCTGAAACAGCTCTCAAGAAAATCCCTCATCAAAGTGCTTTTTTTAATAATTCAAATTGATTGGGAGAGAGGTTGTGACTATTGGAGATTTGGCTTATATCTGCGGATAGATTGTTCGCTCTATCATGACATAAAAACCGATCCACCAGCAATGGCTTCTCCTTATCTTTATATTGATTGGCAATCATTTGCATGGCTTGATTAACATCGTCAATGGTTCCAACGCATTCAAATGGCTTGTTTTCAGAAAAACCACAAAGTTCATCAAAGACAACTGCCATATCAGCATCATCCAACATTTTGGCTCCAAGAATTTCATCGGTGTAAGCTTTTCCCTTAAAAGCCGACAACATAATATGGGTAAACATACATTTAGGACATTTCCCACACCAGGAGTCAGTTTTACTGCCCACATTGCAACTTTTAAATACCCGATGGTATTGATTGAGTTTTGAGAAAACAGAAACAATCTGAAGTTCATTCAACGGCCTGAGAAAACTGAAATAATTGAAAGACGAAGAAATATACCTGGTCACATATTCCCTGAAATCCTGCTCAAAAGCAAAGGATTTAGAATACTGATGATTAATATGCGTACCGGGAATGGTTGCCTCATTTGCGCTCGATTCATTGGAGAGTGCAATATCTCTTTTACCAATGAGCAGGGAAGCCAGCAGCGAATAGAAAGCCAGCATAGCCGAGAAAGGTGTATGTCCGTTCAGGTAACCCTCACTGTTTAACCTGATCAATTCAGGATCAATGGTTCGGGATATAGACACCATATCATTGCTATCTATTCCGGCAGCCAAAAGAGTTTCTATAGTAGCACCGCGGGGATTAATTATAAGTGGGATGATTTCTACCTGAGCATTCTTAAGTAATTCCAGCGTTACAGCCGAATCTTTTCCACCGCCTACCGGAATCAGAAACCCATCTGTCATTCCACGCACATTTTGGGGCAGGAACTGCCCGCCTGAAGAAACGATATCCACAAATTCTTCCAGCGTTGGATTCAGCCCATTTACATAAAAAAATTCTCCCAACCCGTTAAAATACAACTTTTTCCACCATTCAACCTGCGCCGGAGTGAGAAGGTTGCCGGTAATCTGTATGATGGGAGCACAGGTGGTTTTCCAGTAACTTATCAGTTCAATGAGCCCGATATTGAAGATAAGATATTCTGCAAGTGGTCGGTTCTGATTATAATTATTCAGAAAGACATCCTGATATTTGCCAAAATGTATCACAGATACCGGCTTAAAAACAGCCAGGCCATCGATCTTAAATAAATATTCTATCCTAAGCCCCTCTTCCGTAAACGTTGTAGTATAACCTTCAAAAATAAAAATCTTATGCTTTGAACGCAGCAATTGAAAATGAGAAGCATGTCCTGAAGGTGACATCGGCGAAGTGGTATAAAATTTGATGTAATTAAATTGCTGCAAAAATAACAATGATTCGCGACACACAAAGTATTGTTTTTTACAGATAATCGTAGTGACACTTGCAAATAACCGGTGGCAACAGCAAAAGTGAGACTTTAAGGCAGAGAACTGGTTTATAAAATTACAAAGTATACTAAAACCTTGCACTATGGAACCCTTGAAAATAAACCCCCTTGCCGGCAGGATATTGATATCTGTGCCTTTTCTACAGGATTTCTATTTCCGCAAATCGGTTGTTCTTCTCGCTGATCACAATGATGATGGCTCATTCGGGTTAATAATAAATAAACCAGTTGATGTTAAACTAAGTGACATTTCGCCGGAATTTTCAGGCTTTGATGCCCCTGTTTACCTTGGTGGCCCGGTAAAGACCGACAGTTTGTTTTTTATGCATACCCGTCCCGATTTGATTGAAGATGGAGCAAAAATCATGGAAGGACTTTATTGGGGAGGAAACATTGAAACCGTGCGCCAATTGGTTAAAAATGGGAATATTACACCACAGGAAGTAAGATTTTTTGTAGGTTACGCAGGATGGACCGCCAATCAACTTGACCACGAACTGGAGGAGAAATCATGGGTAGTTTCATTGGCTGATCTTGAGCATATCATTCAGAAGGATACCCGAGATTTGTGGAACCAGTCCCTGAAAAAGCTGGGGCTTGAATATAAACTTTGGATCAATTACCCTCCTGATCCCCTCATGAATTAAGCAAACCCTACAAATCCGGCAAGTTGATGAATAAAAGCCATGCCCAGAGAGGGCTTCAGCAGAAACGTAAAAACCAGCCCAAACACCGCGCCCCAAAAATGGGCATCATGACCAATGTTGTCGTTTCCTTTTTTTGACATATAGGCTGAATAAAAGAGATAAAGAATTCCGAAAATAAAGGCCGGAATATCAAAAGGGATAAAAATGAAGCGAATACCGGTAAGCGGGCTGATCAGAATACTGGCAAATACCACTGCGGAAACAGCCCCGGAAGCTCCCACTGCATGATAAAACTTATTGTCTTTGTGCTTTGAATACGAAGGTGTTGAGGAAAGCAAAATCCCTCCAAAATACAACAACAAAAAGAAATACCAACCCTTTGTCCCGAACAGATAGCCATAGAAGCCTTCAACGGCACTGCCAAATGAAAGAAGAACAAACATATTAATGGCAAGGTGCACCCAATCGGCATGAACAAAGGCATGGGTAATAAAACGGTATCCCTGTCGGTGTTGTGCAATCATCACAGGGCTGAAGAGCAACCTGCCCTGCAATTCCTTGTTGTAAAAAGCCAGAATGGACACAATTGCTGTAAGACCAATAATTATTTCAGTTATCATTGAGTAATGGCGGGTGTTTGGATGGTATGATCAATTTCGGAGCCCATCATGCTGTGAGGTATCAGATAGATCAACAGCAACACGATGGCTGCAACCAGAGCCCAGCCCCGTTTTTCGCGATCTTTCCACAATTTATACACCGCCAACACCCACAAAAGAAAGGCTACTGCTGTTTTATTATCGGTAAGATCCGTACCAACAGGCCAACCTGTCCAGTATGCACCGAAAGCATATTTCTGCACAACAGGCCCAAGAATCAATCCGCCAATTAATAAAAACACAGAGGTAAAGATTGAGAGAGAAAAGGTACGATTCCCTTTAACTATTGCTTCAATTCCTGTGCGGGTTGCAAAAAGCATGGCCAGAAACATGAGCAAAATATGCGGGATCAGCACAAACGCAGGCACATGGCCTTTGAAACGCATTACTACAGGCTCTTCCGTTATTTGAACAACGTTTGCACCATCAGTTAGTGTAATGTAATACTCAACCTTCCCGGCAGGTGGCTGGTGTGGTACATAGGCCACCAATTTGCCGCCCATATTTACCATAGCAACTTCGGTCCATTCATCAAAACTTTTAAATCGCTTATATTTGAATGTTCCGGCGATTTTTCCTGTGGGTTCTTTAATGCTTATTTCCGCATTATCAGGACCTCCGTATGTGCGAATAAGTTTATATTTAATGGTTTGATCTCCCACCTCCACCTTCCCGGAAATGGGATAAGTAGGGCCGGTGGTACGCTGATAGATGGCTGAAGTGATGGTGATGATAAAAGCAGCGATCCAGAGTATATAATTGTTTTTCATGTTCATGGAAATACTAAGGCTTATTTGTTTAAAATTTTAAGAATGCAAACTTACAAAAAACCGACAATAACAGAGATTTTAGCAACAGATTGAAATGAAATTATTGACTTATGTAAATACTTTGTTAAGTCAGGTAATAAAATCGTCAGTGTGTCGTTTAAAAACGGACAGGGAAAATCATTGGAATAAAACCGATGATTCAATCAAAAAGTTTTACCTTTGGCCATTCAAACTAAAAACCCATGGATACTCTCAGGGATCAGGTATCTAGGTTATACGACTAACGTGCTCAATATCAAGCTAAAATTAATAATTTTATTACTCGTTGCCGGGACTGGAATTTCGGGTAAAGCACAGGAAATGCATGGTTTTGTACACAGCAATTATGCTGGCATTACCGGCACTCTTATCAACCCTACCTCAATCATCACCTCCAAACTATACATGGACATAAACCTGATAGGGCTTCAGGTAAATCTGGACAACAACTATGTTTACCTGGCTAAGGAAGACTATAAGTTTAGTCGTCTATTGAGTGCAAACCCTGAACTTCCCAAGCATACCGATCCAATTATGCTAAATCAAAGGGAGTATTACGACAGGTACAACAGCGATCTTAAGAATGCCTATTCACAGATAAGGGTTATGGGCCCGTCGGCGATGTTTGCGGCAGGGAACCAGGCTTTTGGACTAGCCACCAGCTACCGCATACTGGCATCAGGACAAAACCTCCCCTACGATCTGGCAAAATTTGCACTCGAAGGACTTAAATACTTCCCTCAACATGACATCAATTACATCGATAATATTGATTTCAGGGTTGCTTCACTGGCCCTGGCTGAAATTGCCGGGAGCTACTCCAGAATTTTATACCGGCACAACCGCGATTATTTTGCCGGTGGAGTTACCCTAAAAGGATTGTTCTCATCGGGCGGAGCATTCGGCTATGCCGATAATGTTGATTATATGATTCCTAACTCCGATGACATTGTGCTTTACAATGCAAATGGAAAATTCGGGACATCCCTGCCGATTGATTATAATAACAATGATGTCACCTTCTCTGACAAAATGATCCTGGGAAAAGGCCTCGGTATTGATATTGGATTCACTTATCAGAAGATGATGCAAGGTTATTCAACAAAAGCCTATTCGGCATATTGTGAAGTACCTTACAGCCCTTATCAATATCGTATTGGAGTGTCATTGCTGGATTTTGGCAGTGTAAAATTTAAACAAAATCCCATTTGGATTGAAATGGAAAATGCAAGTGGCACCTGGGAGAATGCTGGCGGACAAGACTTTACAAACATCAACGATCTATTCCAGACCATCAGTACCGAATTTTCAGGTGACCCAGACCAACTTATCCGGCGCAGTGAATTTTCCATTTCTTTACCAACGGCATTAAGCTTACAATTTGATTACCGCATAAACAATAAGTTTTATGTTAATTCCACCTGGGTGCAACCTTTAATTATGTCAGATATTTCTATTGTGCGGCCATCACAGATTGCACTCACCCCGCGACTTGAAACCGACCACTTCGGACTTTCTATGCCAATTATTCTGTATGATTACCAATATCCCAGAATTGGATTAAGCGCTCGTTTCGACAAGTTTATTATAGGAACCGATAAATTAGGTGGTTTTTTCGGAATAAGTGACTTTACCGGAATGGATTTTTACATCATGCTGAAACTCCCATTCTTCAGGGGCAATTGCCGTAACTTTAACAAAAAGTTTGGCTGTGGAAACCTGGAGTATAAGCAACAATACTAAGGCAACTGGTTAATCGTTATTCATCTTGTAGAAGAATCGCTTATCGCCAAGGCTGCATATCATCTCCACAAATAGTCTCCGGGTCTCCCTTACTTTGCAGCCCAAATTCCACACAACAACTTCTATTTATCCGCGGGTTCCGAAAGGTGTGTATGCATTATTACCCAGGCTCCGTTACGTTTCTCCATAAATCCGGTAAACCGAAGATCGCTGTATTCGATTGCTTTTTCACCCTGGGTATAATTATACTGCAAAACCTCAGAGAACCAAGCAGTTTCACATGAGGGATGCACATAAATATCAATGTTCGTTGCCGAAATGTAGGTATCCTCAAAATACCTGTACTGCTCCTTAAACTTTTCAAGAACTGCAACAGCCCCCCTGAGTACATCGTGCCGGTCAGTACCAATGCTCAGCACGGCTGAATCATTGGCCCACAATTCGCTGATTAGTGAAATATTACGGGCTTCATTCGCAATAACGTATTTCTGCAAGGCCAATTTTATCGCAGCTTTTTCTATTACCGGATCACAAACGGGTTTATCATCACTGCAACATGCAGAAAACATTAACAACATGGCCAGAATTGAAATCAGTTTAATTTTGTTCATGGTTTTATTTTTTAAATGATCATTTAACAAATGTATTCCTTATTTCATATTCACAACCACCCTACCCCTGATCTTACCTTTAAGGATAAGTTTAATATGTGCGGGCAGCTGATCAATTGTGATCTCATTCCCAATCATCTCAAGCATGTTTGGCCGCCAATCGTTTGCCAGGCGCTCCCAGATTATTTTTCGGATCTCCATACTACTGGTTGCCGAATCAATCCCTAGCAGGTTGACGCCGTTAAGAATGAAAGGGTAAACGCTGATGTTCAGTTCATGAGAGAAAGCATTCCCACATACGGCAACATTTCCGTGCTTATAACAAGCCCGAATGGCCGTCGAAAGAACATTACCCCCAACCGTTTCAACCACTCCGGCCCATCGGGGTCGAAGTAGCAATTTGCCACTTTGGTCATTAACCTGAGCGCGATCAATGACTTCAGCTGCACCTAATTTTGCAAAATATTCACCCTCCGTAGTCTTTCCGGTAGCAGCAATCACTTGATACCCTATTTGGGACAATATATTGATGGCCAGACTACCCAGGCCTCCGCCAGCACCTGTAACAAGTACTGGCCCATTTTTGGGCTTTTGTCCGTTTTGTTCCATTTTAAAGATGGCAAGGGCAGCAGTAAATCCTGCAGTACCCAGCATCATGCTTTCACGGAAACTCATGCCCTCAGGCATAGGCATTACCCATTCGGCAGGAACCTGTATGTACTGTCCAAAACCTCCAGGAGTATTCATCCCTAAGTCACGTCCAAAAACCAATACCGGATCACCTTTCTTCACACCTGGATCTGCGGAATACATAACAGTACCGCAAGAATCGATTCCAGGAGTATGAGGATAATTACGGGTTATTCCCCTATTTCCGGTTGCAGAAAGAGCATCTTTGTAATTTAATGAAGAATAATGAACCCTGACTAGCACTTCATTAGCCGGAAGTGAACTCAGCGGCAACTCCCTTAGGATAGGGGTAATCTTGTTGCCTGCAGTCGCTTCAGCACGAATTGCCTTAAAATTGTCAGGAATCATTTCATTTTTATTTAAGTTGTTGGTATTCTCCCCAGGTCATTTTTTTGTACTCCCCATCACCATAATACTTTAAAATGGGCAACAAATCAGCCGGTGATTTATAGCCCTTTAACTTAAAAGTCCAGTCATCCGCTTTGTCAAGGATAACATAAGACGGATAAAGTCGCTCATTTTTGAGTAGTGCCAGAGCCAATTGATGGGTTGACCTTGATTTCCCTGGGTTTGGGTTTACAAACTGTTGATCCTTAAAAGTTATTGTACCACTTTGTTCAGCATTGAATTTCACCGCATAGTATTTCTTGTTGATGTAGGAAGCCACTATTGGATCAGCAAATGTTTCAGCATCCATTTTTTTACACCATCCACACCAGTCGGTATAAATGTCAATAAAAATCATTTTTGGTTTCTTCTTATTCAATTCCAGGGCTTGCTCAAAAGTAACCCATTTAATGGCACCCTCATCTTTTGGTTGATTGGGTGCACTTTGGGCAACAAGTCCAGATTGGGCGAACAGCAAACCGCTGGCAAGCATTATCGCCAAAAAGATATTTTTCAGAGTCATTTGGTAGTTTGGTTTTGTTAGCCAAAGATAATGATTTCCGATCAATTTGGCTAAGAAAAAACAATGCTAAATTTAACTTAGAACAAAAATTCGGATGTTCTGACCAGCAACTAAAGTTAGAAATATGGAGAGAATTTAATAAAACAGCATCAGGCAATCACCTATCAGAAGTATTAATCAAATGAAGTTTTTAACAACATTTGCAGAAATCAGTATTTAGCTGCAACAAACATTTCACGCACATATTTTGCTATCAAAACCTGCATTTATCCTGAATTTAATTTTATGGAAATTTCATCCCCGAAGTATTGGGTGAACAGGATATCATTTAAGTGCGATAATTCATCTCTATGATTTGAATCGCCTGAGTACTTTTTGATTAAAGCAGAAAAATGTATAGCCGATGTCCACTAAAAATCTTTGTGGCGTTCAATTTCCCTTTTGGTATCCTTTGATTTAAGGGATTCTCTTTTATCATATAGCTTCTTCCCTTTAGCAATTGCGATATTGAGCTTGGCCAGGCCTTTTTCGTTGATAAACATAAGGGTTGGGATAATGGTGAGGCCTTTCTCCTGTGTTTTGCCCAATATTTTCCTTAATTCGCGCCGGGTTAATAAAAGTTTTCGATCGCGTTTGGGTTCATGATTGCTGTAAGTGCCAAATTTATATTCGCTGATGTGCATATTGCGCACAAAAAGCTCCTCTCCCACAAAAACACAAAAGGCATCGGTGAGGTTGGCTTTGCCTTCGCGTACCGATTTGATTTCCGTGCCGGTGAGCACAATACCAGCAGTGAATTCTTCGGTGAGGAAGTATTCAAAACCGGCCCTTTTATTCTTTATAGAAATAGTGTTCATGATTTGAGTTAACAGTTGCAAAGATAAGGATTCAGCAAGAAATACGAATTTCTAATTTCCATTTTCTAAACCATGGTTCACAAACGCCAATTCCAATCGCTGTCTGGATCAAATTCAAGCCTCCTTATATTTTAGTTACAATTCAATTAATTGGTATTATTCTGATGATCATAGCTATATTTGCAATAATCGTCCTTAAAAAATATCATGAACAACATTCTTAGAAATGCCATGGCAGTTATTGCCGGAATTATTGTTGGAAGTATCGTTAACATGGGAATTATTATGGTTAGTGGCTCCATTATTGCTCCACCTGATGGAGTTGACCTGAGCAGCACTGAAAGCCTTAAAGATTCAATGCATTTGTTTGCTCCACAACATTTTATTATGCCATTTCTGGCACATGCTCTCGGCACCCTTACCGGAGCAATTGTTGCTGCTTTAATAGCCACAAACCGGAAAATGAGTTTCGCCTTCATCATCGGCGGATTTTTTCTCATCGGTGGCATTGCTAACATTATGATGCTTCCTTCTCCGCTTTGGTTCACCATAACTGACCTACTGCTGGCTTATTTTCTGATGGCATGGATAGGAGGCAAAATTGTGACAAAGGGTAAAACAAGGGTTAAATAAGAAGCCTGCTTTTTTTTAATCCGTCGGGAGATCAATTTTATATCCCTTAGCACCTTTAAAACATGAAATTATTTAAACCCGAAGTTTTTCAGGGCAATCTGTCGAAAAAACGCTATTTTGAAGGCTGGTATTTTAAGCATGTATCCGCTAATCTGGAACAGGTATATTCATTTATTCCGGGTATAGCACTCAATTCAGCCAATCCTCACGCTTTTATACAAGTCATAAATGGCATTTCCGGTGACACACATTATGTGAAATTTCCAGTGTCTGAGTTCAAATTCAGGAGAGATCGTTTTTGGGTCAAAATTGGCAAATCGGAATTTTCGCCTGAAAGTATACAACTCGATATAGAAAGTGATGATCTAAGGGTGAAAGGCCGTTTACATTTTTCGGAAAGGGTGAAATATCCTTCTTCACTGCTATCACCCGGCATCATGGGCTGGTATTCATTTGTTCCATTTATGGAATGCAAACATGGGGTCGTTTCAGTAAATCACGGCATCAGCGGAAGCCTGAATATTAATGGAGAATCCATTGACTTCACCGGAGGCAAGGGCTACATTGAAAAGGATTGGGGGCGCTCCTTTCCCGAAGCCTGGATTTGGATGCAGAGCAATAATTTCGACAAATCAAGTGCTTCACTCATGATAAGTATTGCCAGGATACCCTGGCTTGGAAGTCATTTCACTGGACTTCTCGGATTTTTGTATGTTGAAGGAGCATTCTATCCTTTCAGCACCTATAATGGCTCGAAAATCATAACCTGTACAATTGATAATGGATTGCTTACTATTGCTATCCGGCATCAGCAATATCTATTAAATATCAATGCTACCATCAACAACTCCGGTATACTTAAAGCGCCAAAGTCGGGCAACATGGACCGGTACATCAAGGAGAGTATTGATTCTGAACTTCAGGTAAACCTCTGCAAAGTAAATGGTAAAACTATTTTTGATGGGGCTGGCCACCGTGCCGGACTGGAAGTGATTGAAGGGATTTTTGGAATGATTTGATTTCAGATTTCGGATTGCAGATTTACCTTCGGTGAGCTCCGCATCGCCCCGGTTCAGATTAGGGATTTCAGATTTATTTACAATTTTATGGATTTAAAATTAAATATTTACGGCCTTGGGGGGATCGGAAGAGCGTCGTGTA
>JAVEVB010000121.1:0-4693 GCA_034005265.1 Lentimicrobium sp. | reverse complement strand
GGGTTACTTGCGCTTGGATACCACAATACCCCGCTGACCACTAATCCCGAAAATGTGAAAGCACTGAAGTTTATAAATGGGATTGATGTGGCCCAACAATATGTTGATGATTTGCACAAACAAGCGGACATTGTGGTTGTAGTTTCTCATCAGGGAACAAAAGCAGATGAAATGCTGCTAAAAAAGGTAAACGGGATAGATGTATTGATTGGCGGCCATTCGCACGATGAAATTGCTGAATCGGAACAGGGGGCAATGGCACAGTCGTTGGCAGATGCCGCAGTTTTGGGCGAAATAAATATAATATTGGAAAATGGCCGGATACAGGAAGTTAAAGCTAAAAATCATGTGCTGTGGGACAGCCAGTTTGGGGCAGATCCTCAAATTGCACGTTTCATCGATTCCTTGCGCGCACCCTTCCTCGATACCCTTGAAATGGTAGTTGGCACTGCCACTGAACGTATTGAGAGGAATTATATGTCCGAAAGCCCTTTTGATAAGTTAGTGGGGAATATCCTGCGGGAGAAAGAAAATAGCGAAATCGCGCTTCTGACAGGTGTTGGATACGGAATTTCAATCCCGAAAGGTAAAATAACACGTGAACAGGTTTACACGCTTATTCCCCATTCCTCCAAAATTGTAACCCTTCAGTTATCCGGAAAACAAATATTGAAAACGCTTGAACAAAGCGCATGGAACATTGAACCCCAAAATCCTATGGATATAGTAGGAGGCCTCATCCAGACTTCGGGTATGAAATGGAGCATAGACTTTAACCAACCGCGCGGGAAAAGGATAAGTGCCGTAGAAGTTGGAGGCCAGCCACTGGAACCCAAGCGCCTGTATAGTGTGGTTACTCATTCAGGAATTTTGGCCGGGGCGCACCGGTACAATGAAATTGCCAAAGGCAAAAACATCATAAAGAAAAACGAACAGCTCAATGAAGCCATAGTAAATGCTTTCAAACAAATGGGCACCGTTTCACCGCCTGAATTGGGCGATGTAAATAGAATTGAAAAATAAAACGTAATGCAAAACCTTGTTTATGCAGGGTATGGCATTTTAATTAAAAAAATAAGAAAACATGGATATAAATAAAAAGCGAAACCCTCAAAGAGAAAAGCCACAAATGGTACCACAACCGGTAGAAGGCGAACCCGGGCTGGTACAGGTAGATACCACCTGGGGCGCCATCCAGCCATTGAAAGTGGCACAAGAGGTCCGCACTGTGGATGAAATGGAAATAAGTGAATTTCAGGAAAAAGGGCTGCCAATTATTGATGCCCGAACCACTGATTTTTACGCTGTTTCAACCATTCCCGGGGCAAAGAACATCCCCCACGATGAAATAAGAGAGCGGATGGGCGAACTGGACCGCGACCGGCCTTCCATCTTTTTTTGCAACGGGCCACAATGTCCCCAATCACCTACAGCCATCCATAATTTACTGCAGGCCGGTTACCCGCCGGATAAAATACTTTATTACCGTGGCGGGATGCATGACTGGATTACCCTGGGATTGCCAGTGGAGCATAAAAATAAGTAAACACATGAAAGCGGCATCATCAGATTAAAAATGTTGAATTGCCAGAATTTAAGTCAAAATGAGAAACAATAGAATAAAACAGTTGAGAAGGGTATCGGTCTTATTGATCATGGTACCCTTACTTACTTATTGTCAGAATAGCAAACAACCACGATCAGGCAGCCAATTTACAATGACAGCATCGTTTAATCCCGACATAGACATTTCATTAACGGCTACACCGGCAGAGTTACAGCTTTTTGAAGGAGAGAAAACTGCGGTTTACACCTATCGTTCCGAATTAATTAAAGGTGAAAGAACATCGCTTCAGCAAATTCCGGATTCATACCTGGGTCCAATAATTCGCGTAAAGCCCAATCAAAAAATCCGCATCCGATACAAGCATGAGCTTCCCGGTGAAAGTATCATACATTGGCATGGGCTGCATGTTCCGCAGGAAATGGACGGACATCCACGGTTTGCCATCAATACCGGAGAGGAATTTGTGTATGAGTTTGTTGTGAACAATCGCCCGGGCACCTATTGGTTTCATCCGCATCCGCATGGCATAACGGGCTATCAGGTTTACAGGGGATTGGCCGGGATGTTTATTATTGAAGACAGCCAAACCAGGCTGCCTTCCGGCAAGTATGAAGTTCCCCTCGTTATACAGGAC
Source organism: Lentimicrobium sp. (assembly GCA_034005265.1). Lineage (GTDB taxonomy): Bacteria > Bacteroidota > Bacteroidia > Bacteroidales > Lentimicrobiaceae > Lentimicrobium. The sequence goes on along the minus strand of JAVEVB010000121.1, from coordinate 2,492 downwards.
CGAACATTTGATTCATCAAACCAGTTGGTATATTTAGGAAATACCATGATGGAAAGGATGGTTGGATTTTTGGGAAATAAAATTTTGGTAAATGGGCAAAGCAACACATCTATGCAGGTGGATAAAGCCACCTACCGGTTTCGCGTGCTGAATGGTTCCAATTCCAGAATTTATAAACTCGCCTGGAGCGATGGTGTTCATTTAACCGTTATTGGCACCGACGGAGGTTTGCTTTCTAAGCCAACAGACAAACCATACATGATGCTCGGCCCGGGAGAACGCATAGAAATCTGGCGCGACTTTTCTTCCATAAATTCTGGTGAACAAATTTCACTCATTAGTCTGGCATTCAATAGTGGCACCAACATGGGAATGATGGGCAGGGGAGGAGAAATGGGCCCGGGAATGATGAGGGAAAGAAACCATATGCAAAGTAGCAACAATACATCCGATTTGTTTATCGATAATGGCGATGCCTTTACGGTGTATAATTTTATTGTTTCTGAAAATGCAGGTGAAGTTATGACTTTACCCGAAAATTTTGAACCTATAAAAGAAATGAATTTATCGGAGTTCGTTAACCATAATTCACCGCGTCAATTTAATTTCCATTTTCAACGCATGCAATGGCTTATTAATGGTAAAACATTTGAAATGAATGAAGTGGCCGATTGGGAAAAAGTTAAACTGGGCACTACTGAGGTGTGGGAGTTTACAAATGACGGTGGTGGCGGAGGAATGATGGGCAACATGATGAGTATGCCTCATCCGGTACACATACATGGCTTACAGTTTCAGATCATCGAACGGGATGTTTCCGGAGTTTCGCCTGCTGTTTGGAACTCCATGAAAGAGGGTTTTATTGATGAAGGCTGGCAGGATACTTTTCTTCTTTTACCGGATATGCGCGTGAAAGTTGCCCTAAGATTTGAAAACTTTACCGGTATCTTCCTCTATCATTGTCATAACCTGGAACACGAGGATATGGGCATGATGCGTAATTATGAAGTGGTGGAATAGTTTATTTCCGGCACCTGGTTTAACAGCTTTAACAAGAAAACTATGGCAAACAAAAACAAACCGAAACAACAGCACAATCATTCTAAGAAAAATAGTGCTGATAATAATGCGCATCATAACGCGGACGCGCACAATGGTAAGTCTAAAAGTGAAAATGGCCATCACAACGATCACAAAAATGATCACGAAAGCCATCAACATACAAAGCAAAATCACGATCATGGTCACGAACACCATGATCACACCGATCATCACAGGATGATGATCAAAGACTTCAGACGCCGTTTTTGGATTTCGCTTATTTTCACTCTGCCTATATTGGTGCTCTCGCCAATGGTGCAGGATTTATTTGGTTTTGAGTTCGCTCTTTTTGGGAATGCGGATAAATATTTGCTTTTTGGATTATCAAGCATCGTTTTTTTCTATGGTGGGTGGCCTTTTTTAACCGGTTTGGTTGATGAGTTGAAGGAAAAACAACCCGGCATGATGACATTGATAGCAGTTGCTATAACCGTTGCCTGGGGCTATAGTACAGCTACAACCTTTGGTCTGCAAGGGTCATCATTCTTTTGGGAACTGGCAACTCTGGTAGATATTATGCTGTTGGGACACTGGATTGAAATGAAATCTGTGCTGGGCGCATCCCGTTCATTACAGGAGTTGGTAAAACTAATGCCTTCTGAAGCCCATCTCCTTAAAAATGGCAATACAGTTGATGTTAAGTTGGATGAACTGAACGAAGGGGATCAGGTTGTTGTTCGTCCCGGCGAAAAAATACCAGTTGACGGGATAATCACCGAAGGACTCAGCCATGTAAATGAGTCTATGGTTACCGGAGAGGCTAAACCCGTAAAAAAAGAGAAAAACAGCAAGGTGATTGGCGGAACCATCAATGGTAATGGTTCGCTCACAGTTAAGGTAGAACAAGTGGGGGAGAACGCCTATCTCAACAAGGTTATCAATATGGTGCGCGATGCACAAAGCGTGAAATCGAAAACCCAAAACCTGGCAGATAGAATTGCATTCTGGCTTACCATAATTGCCCTGACCATTGGCTTTGGCACGCTCGCTGCCTGGCTGTTTGCAGGAAAGGAGTTTGCTTTTGCCCTGGAACGTATGGCTACCGTAATGGTGATAACGTGTCCGCATGCATTAGGACTTGCAGTACCATTGGTGGTTGCCATATCCACCTCTATTTCCGCTCAGCGCGGTTTACTTATTCGCAACCGAACCGCATTTGAGAATTCCCGGAAAATTACAATGATGGTTTTCGATAAAACAGGTACCCTTACCAAAGGCAATTTTGGTGTAACACGCCTGGGTAGTTTTATGGATGATTTGAATGACAACGATATCCTCAAATTCGCGGGTGCACTGGAATCCAAATCAGAACATCCACTCGCTATGGGCATCATGAATAAAGTTAGGGAAGCTGAAATTGACCTGCCTCAGGTTGATAATTTTAATGCAAT
>JAVEVB010000120.1:0-4812 GCA_034005265.1 Lentimicrobium sp. | reverse complement strand
TTATCGCTATCCAATCACCTGATCTTTCAGATTTAATTTCCACTTTCCCTCCCTGACTGGTAAATTTGATGGCATTCGAAATCAGGTTATGCAAAATGGTGGAAAGCATATTGCCATCAGCAAAAACTTTCTCATCCTTTGCAATTAGATTACTCAGATGAATATTTTTTTGTGACGCTTCAAGTTGATGTAAGTCAACTATTTGATTACTAAAACTATTGAGGTCAATCTCAACGGGTCTGATTTTTATCTGTCCTTTTTGTGATACTGACCACAACAGCAGATTGGAAAGCAGGCGTTCGGTGTGATTAATGGAGCGATGCAACGAATTGATAAGTTCCGACTTTTGGTCCTCTTCCAGCTCGTAGAACTTCTCAGACAGGATTCCAGACACTTGTTTTAATGCGTAAACAGGATTTTTTAGATCATGCGAAATAATGGAAAAGAATTTGTCTTTGGTTTGATTAAGCTGTTTCAACTTTTTCTCTGATTCCTCCAATTGGTGCAACGAGGCGGTTAGTTCTTCTGTTTTGAGAGCGACTTGTAGTTTGAGCCTTGCTTCACTGCGCTTTAATCGGAATTCACGGAATTTTAGGATGGAATAAAATAGGACAAAAACAAGTATGATTCCGACCAATCTGAACCAAAGACTTTGCCACCAGGGTTCACTGATTGTAAAAGCCAGTTGTTTAGGATTGGGATTCCACTTACCTAATTCATTGGTACTCAAGAATTCAAACTGGTATTTACCAGGTGGTAAATGACTGTATTTTACAAGCCGTTTAGCTGCGGTTACTTCCGACCATTCTGTTTCAAGGCCTGACAAACGATACCTGTATCTGATTTTTGAAGGTGAAATATAATTCGCAGCACCAAATTCCAAAGAAACTATATTTTGCTGATGAGTCAAATCAAGAAATTCCAGATCAGTGGCATCTGCATAAAACAATGAATCATTAATTGTTAAGTTAAAAAGTACCAGCGGTGGGAAATTGTTTTCGAAATGTATTTTTTCGGGCGTAAACACATTAAAACCCGCACTTCCACCAAATGCCAGGTCACCATTGGACAGTTTTGTATGTGCATTCGTAAATTCATTGTCCTGCAACCCATTGTAATGATAAAAATTTGTAAACGAATTGTCCTCCAGGTTTAAACATGAAATGCCGTTTATGGTGCTTATCCACAGACCACCCTCATTGTCTTGCACGATTGCTTTAATATGAGAGGAAGGCAAACCTGATGACTGATCATATTTTTTAAAAGCATTTTGGTCTGGAAGCCAAAGATTAAGGGCTTTTTCCGTACCAATCCAAATGGAACCAGCGTCATCCTCAAACAGGCATTCAACATTATTTCCCGAAAGGCTGCTTTTGTCCCACGACTTCTCAAAATACTGATTCACCTCCCCGGTTTCAGGATTCACCCTGTTTAGACCAATCTCTGTAGTTCCCACCCATAAATATCCATTACGATCCTCAATAATCCGGGAAGTCAAACGGTTTGACAAACCTTTGGGGGAGAACTGATTGTACATCTCAAAAGAGTCATTTTCAGGAATATAATAGCAAAAACCTTTATCAGTACCAATCCACATCCCAATACCCATATTAAAAAGGCCATTGATATGATTATCGGGCAAGCCCGTTTCGCCATGGTCATTTTTAAACAGTTTCTTAATGGTTCGATTTTTCAAGTTGATGATGTTCAGGCCCTTTACGGTTCCTACCCAAACCCTGTTTCGATGATCCCTGGCCACACAGGTGATATTAGTGCATGATAAAGTCGAATTACTAAAGTTTTGATCTCGAAACAAATCAATAGTTCCATTTTTAATCTGATATACCGCTAAACCGTCCTCAGTTCCCAGCCAGATGCTGTCGCCATCGGGCAATATAGCTTTTACTATATTGTTTGGCAAATTACTGTTGGTCCTATTGAAAAATTCTGATTTACCTGATGACAGATTCATCTTAACCAAGCCCTGAAGTGTTGAAAACCAGATATTTTCTTGATGATCAGCCTGGACTGTCAAAACTTGATCGCTGGTAATCTCCCCGGGGAACAAATTTGCAGGCTGAATCATTGTAAATGTTGCAGTTTGGGTATTGAAATGGCCAAGTCCTGTTGTCATGGCCAGCCAAAGATGATTGCTATCGGAAGAAGCTACCAAATCAACAATTTCATTGTCAGGAATATACTGACCATCATTGGGTTTATATTGATAGAAATTGAATTTTAGTGATTTCAGGTCGCATTTAATTAAACCCGTATTACACGAAATCCATAAGCAACTGTCTTTTGTTTGTGCAAATCGCCATGTTTTTGAAAAGGTTTTTATATCAGCGACATGGGTTCCTGGTGCAGTTAGTTTACTGTCATTTTCAGCTGGATTTTGAATAAACTCCGGAGGAACAAATGAAGTAAACTTATCGGTTTCCAAATCTAAAAATCCAATATACTTACACCCTGAAATCCATAGATAGCACTTATTCTGAAGGAAAAAATTATTGATGCATCGTTGCATTGGATAATCCATGGAGATAAAGGATTTTTTCTCAAATACACCTTCATCCCGATCAAATCTATTCAAACCAAGGCCTTCCCAGGTGTTAATCCAAAAACGGCCTTTTGTGTCTTCAAGAAAGTCGTTATACCAATTGGCTCCCCACAAATCCCAGGGCGTTTCAGAAGCATTTTCATCATTAAACAAAGCAAACCTTTTAAAGGAGTTTGTTTCAGTATCATATCCATTAAATCCCACATGAGCCCACAATCCTATCCAAATATTCCCCAGTTTGTCTTCGTAAAGTGCTGATACTTTATTTTCATTAACCGGTCGAGTCAACTCAAAATTATTGCGATACACTGCCAAGTCCGTCCACTGTTCGTTTTTCAAGTCAGGATTTTTAAACTTGATTAAATCATGGCGTACATACTGTTTTAAAATTTCTTTTTCCTTACGAAACACATCCGGCTTAATGGGGTCGTTAAGCAACTCGTACTTTAGATTTCCAAATTGCTCAATAGCCTGACGAAATGTGTCCAACCCGTTATCATCTGTTCCAACCCAGATCAGTCCGCTTTTATCCTGCAACAATGCAGTTACCTTGTTGGAATGAAGAGAAGAAACCTCCGAACTAAGATGCCTATAGTGCCTGAAGGCATTTAAAGCAGGCGAAAAAACAGAAATTCCATGTTGTGTTCCAATCCAGATATTGCCATCATGAGCATGGTAGATTTTATGAATGTAATCACTAACCAAAGACCATGGGTTTTCCGGATTGTGTTTAAAAAGTGTAATTGTATTGTCTGAGGGATTGAGCCTGTAAACACCATAGCCCGAGCCACCAACCCAGATATTTCCATCACCATCACAAGAGGCTGCCCTGATATCTGGTGCATTATTCCACACAATTTCAGCGTCCCGATCTAAAGAATCCTGCAAAAAAAGCTGATTGTTCCATGCAAAAAATAATTCTTTGTCCCTTCCTAAAAAAAACACATGACTACCCAAATTGTCTTTTATGGGTTGAAATTTTTCATCTGAAGGATTAAAACAAAGCAAAGGGTAATTTCTTCCACCAATAAATAGCAGTCCATTCTTGTTTTCTACAATCTGGAAATGGAAGTAATCTCCCTCAACCTCCATTTTTGCATGCACAAAACCATCAAATTTTAAGCTATTAATATTCAGACGATTAAGAACACCCTCTTGTGTCTCAATCCAAAGATTGCTCCTGCTGTCAGCATATATTGATCTGATATTGTTGTCGCTGAGGCTATTACTGTTGTTAGGGTTTGAAATAAATCGCTTAAATCGGTTCGTTTTCCTGTTATATACATTTAATCCTTTGCCGGTGCCCACCCAAATATTCCCTGAGGAGTCTTCGGCAATAGCCGTGATCAGGTTGTCGGAAACAGAGTTTGTGTCTTCTGTATGTTGGTAAATAACTATTTGGTCGCCCACAATTTTGTTCAGTCCATTTTTTGTGGCAATCCACATTACGCCCGTGTGGTCCTGAAGGAAATCCAGAATTTCATTCGATGACAATCCATCAGAAGTTGTGATATTTTTAAATTTAGTATATAGGTCATTCGTAATAACTCGGTCAGAACAGCAGGGTTGTTGACCAAAACTTGAAACAATCAAGCACATGAAACTGGCTAATATACAGGATAGCTCCTTCATGAAATAAAGAAATCAGAATTAAGTGTTTAAAGTTAGAAATAGAATTGTTTAAGACGTAAAAAAACATAAAAAATTCGTGGAAATATTAAAAGGATTTTAGTTTTAAGCTGTTAGCTTTTGGCACTTGGCTTTTAGCTTTTGGCCTTTAGCTTTTGGCTCGTATCAGCAATCAAAAAAAATATCTCCTAATAAACTGCTTCCCGATACTACTTTATTCAACTTGGCTCTTTTTCTTTGGCCGTTAGCTTTTGGCTGTTAGCTATTAGCCCGTCTTCGCAATCAAAAAATACATCTCCTAATAAACTGCTTCCCATTTTTCATTCTTCATTCCTGCCTGCAGCAGGCAGGCTTCATTTTTCATTTTTCACCACTTGGCTCTTTTTCCTTGGCTCTTTTTACTTGGCTGTTAGCTTTTGGCTGTTAGCTTTTAGCTCGATCAGGCTTGATACCGGCATTTTCGTTAGTTTCACTCTGTTACAAAACAATGAAAACTACAACCACAACTACGGCAACCAAAAAAAACCACACAGCCAATGCCATGTGGTTTTCATACAAATCAGCCCTTGATCAGGCTACTGCGGATTCTGCCGAAATCAGTTCGAAGTTATGAATCACACTGT
>JAVEVB010000056.1:0-23355 GCA_034005265.1 Lentimicrobium sp. | reverse complement strand
CCTGCTGAATATTAACTCCGGCCAATCTCATCTGATCCACACTTTTGAGGCGAAATTCACACTTTGTAAGGTTAGCCACCTGACTGGCTTGTTCCAGGATATCGCAGGAACTCAAGGTAACTAAAGTTGCAACAAAAAAAGATAAAATGAATGTCTTTTTCATAATTCCGGGGTGTTAAGTAAATAAAATCAACAGACGACAAGCAAAAATGTAGCCACAACAGAATAAATATAAAAGTTTTAAAAATTAACTTTTCGAGGCACGTTTACGTTCATGCTCATCAAGGATAACTTTCCGTAAACGCAATGAACGTGGTGTGACTTCTAGGTATTCATCTTTACCTATATACTCCATGGCTTCTTCAAGCGAAAACTTAATGGCCGGCGTAATAAAAATCTTGTCATCTGTTCCAGAAGCGCGGACGTTGGTAAGTTTTTTCGTTTTGGTAACATTTACCAATAAATCATCCGGACGGATATGCTCACCGATAACCTGGCCAGCATAGATATCCTCATTGGGATGAATGAAAAAACTTCCCCTGTCCTGGAGTTTATCAATAGAATAAGCAATTGCCTGACCTGTTTCCATGGCAATGAGTGACCCGTTTCGCCTTCCGGAAATTTCGCCACGCCATGGTTCATAAGCCAAAAAGCGATGGGCCATAATGGCTTCACCTTCGGTAGCCGTAAGCACGTTATTACGTAAGCCAATGATACCCCTTGAAGGGATACTGAATTCAAGGTGAATGCGGTCGCCTTTAGTTTCAATGGTAACAATTTCGCCACGGCGCTGGGTAACCAATTCAATCACTTTTCCCGAAAATGCCTCAGGCACGTGAACAGTGAGCATTTCGACCGGCTCATGATCGGCCCCATCTATTTTTTTGATAATTACCTGGGGTTGGCCCAATTGAAGTTCATAACCCTCGCGACGCATGGTTTCTACCAAAATAGAAAGATGAAGAATTCCACGGCCATACACCATAAGTGATTCGGGTGAATCGGTTTCAACCAAACGCATGGCAAGGTTTTTCTCAATTTCTTTAAAAAGCCTTTCACGTAAATGCCTTGATGTTACAAATTTACCTTCACGTCCATAAAACGGTGAATTGTTGATGGTAAATAACATGCTCATGGTCGGCTCATCAATGTGCATAGGCTTCAGGGCTTCTGGTGCTTCGAAATCGGCAATGGTATCACCAATTTCAAAATCATCGATTCCCAGTACGGCACATATTTCGCCGGGATAAACATCGGTTTTGATTTTTTCCTTGCCCAAACCTTCAAATGTAAAGAGCTCTTTCACTTTTGATCTGAAAATCCGGCCATCCTGCTTGATGAGAGATACATTCATTCCACCCCTGATAACTCCTCTTGATAACCTTCCCACGGCTATGCGACCGACATAGGATGAATAATCGAGTGAAGTAATCTGTAATTGTGTGTTGCCTTCGGGAAAGACCGGAGCAGTAATGTTTTCGATGATCGTATCAAGCAAATAGGTAATATCTTCAGTAGGGTTTTTCCAATCGGCAGCCATCCAACCTTCCTTTGATGAACCAAATACCGTGGGGAAATTCAATTGATCTTCTGTAGCATCAAGATTAAACATCAGGTCAAATACCATTTCCTGAACGCCCTCGGGATCACAATTTGGTTTATCAACCTTATTTATTACTACAATAGGTTTTAGGTTCAGACTAAGCGCTTTTTGCAGTACAAATCGCGTTTGCGGCATTGGGCCTTCAAAGGCATCAACCAATAGCAAAACGCCATCAGCCATGTTGAGTACCCGCTCAACTTCACCACCAAAATCGCTGTGGCCTGGAGTGTCTATTATATTGATTTTGATCCCTTTATATCGAACCGAAACATTTTTTGCAAGAATGGTTATGCCACGTTCACGTTCCAGGTCATTGCTATCGAGAATGAGTTCTCCCATTTCCTGATTTTCCCTGAATAAATTAACCTGATACAATATACGGTCAACCAAAGTTGTTTTGCCGTGGTCTACGTGGGCAATTATTGCTATATTCCTGATATCCTGCATTTTACTTTGTTTAAGTAGTTTTTAAAAAAGAAGTGCAAAAGTAGTCATTTAAACAATACCTTATTTATAATGAGTATAAACTTAATAAAAGTTTTCAACTTAAAGAATATCCAAATGATTGGACATCATTGAAAACAAAGTAAAACATGCACGAAATTTCAACCCAGGATATGCACTTTTGTATTGCAGGCGACCACAAAAAATTGCGATATTTGCACATTCTTCCAGATAACTAACAAAATGTCGAGAATTATCTCTCTCTCTGAAGCCTCTTCTATTGCCATACATAGCATGGTTTTAATCGCTGCCTCTAATGAAAACCTTAATGTACTGAAAATTGCCGAACGAACCGGTGCATCAAAGCACCATGTTGCGAAGATTCTGCAACGCCTGGTAAAGGAAGGTTACCTTGGCAGTAATCGGGGCCCTTCAGGCGGATTTTTTTTAAAAAGGGCTGCTGATGAAATTACCTTGCTCGACGTGTACGAAGTAATCGAAGGAAAATTAAGCTCCACTTCTTGTCCGCTTTCCCATCCAATTTGCCCCTTCAACAAATGCCTGATGGGTGGAATTGTCACAAAAATGACAAATGAATTTAAGGCCTACATGCAAAATCAACGCCTTTCCGATTATCTTACATAAAAACATCCCTCTCCTACTTACTGTATTACAGTAGATTATTACTAAATTAATTTTTCTTCTAAATTTTCTTTGCTGTATAAAAAATGTATGTATATTTGCGCATTCAAATACCTAATTACCTATTCATAGCAAATCATGGCAAAAGTTGTTCATATTTCCGAAGCAGCCTCCCTGGCTATCCACAGTATGGCGATGGTTGCCGGTAGCAATGAAATATTGAACGTTACCCGGATTGCAGAGCTCACCCATTCATCACGCAACCACCTGGCTAAGGTAATGCAGACACTGGTTAAGAATAACCTGCTTGACTCAACCCGCGGCCCCAAGGGAGGCTTTGTGATTAAAGGTGACCCATCGCAAATAACTTTGCTGCAGATTTATGAAATGTTTGAAGGCACACTCGAACATCACTATTGCGGTATTGAAGAAGAAAAGTGTCCTTTTAAAAGTTGCGTTTTTGGCAATCTGGCCAATAAATTTTCCTTCGAATTTTCGGAATATCTCAAAAATACTACTCTTTCAGCACTGATTAAAACCACCTGAAAACATGAAAAGAACAATAATTAAAATAGATGAGGATTTGTGCAATGGTTGCGGTAATTGCGTACCGAATTGCCACGAAGGTGCACTTCAGATCATTGATGGTAAAGCACGACTAATCAGCGATTTGTTTTGTGATGGGCTGGGCGCCTGCATTGGTCATTGCCCCGAAGGCGCTATTGCCATAGAAGAGCGCGAAGCCGAGCCATATGATGAAGTAAAGGTAATGGAGCTCATGGTTGTCCCAAAAGGGCGAAACACCATACTGGCCCACCTTGAGCATCTTCGCGATCACAATGAAACAGAATTACTCAAACAAGCCATTGCATATATAAAGGTCAACAATATTGATATGGCGCCTGAAGATGGTGCAAGCGGTGCGAAGCCAAATCATAAAAAAGCGGAAGTATTCAGCTCTATTGAACAGGCAAGAGCGGCAGTAGCTGCTCCGGTCTCCGCTGGGTGCGGTGGCGGATGCCCTGGTTCCAAACCCATTGATTTTAATATTGACCTGAGTAAAGTGGATGAAGCTGTAAATCAGGTTAAAAATGAGACCATTCAAGCTGCTGGCGCAGATGCTCCAAGCGAACTACGCCAATGGCCGGTGCAACTACATTTACTGAACCCACAGGCCGGTTACTTCAAAAATGCTGACGTGTTGCTTGCAGCCGACTGCGTGGCTTTTGCCATGGGCAACTTCCACAACAAATACCTAAAAGGCAAGACCTTAGCCATTGCTTGCCCGAAACTGGATTCCAACAAAGAATCATATATCGAAAAACTTACCAGCATGATCACCAACAGCAATATCAACACCTTAAGTGTATTGATGATGGAAGTCCCCTGCTGTGGCGGATTGGTTCAAATGGCAACCATGGCCCGACAAATGTCAGGTAAAAACATTCCAATCAAAAAGACAGTTGTGGGCCTGCAGGGTGAATTTTTAAGTGAGGAATGGGTGTAAGTAGGACATGGGGAAGAGGGATATTGGAGACTAGCAGGAAAAATAATTTCTAATTTCTAATTTCTAAAGATTCAAAGCATCAACCTTAACCTCAACCTTAACCTCAACCTCAACCTCAACCTCAACCTGAAAAAAAACCGAAATATTACACTGAGGCACTTAAAGTGCTGAAATAAAACAAATTAAACACTAATTAAACTACACAAAAAGATGAGCATGTTTTGTTATCAATGTCAGGAAGCCTCTAAAGGAATTGGCTGCACAGTAAAAGGAGTTTGTGGAAAAACCGATGATGTATCCAACCTCCAGGATTTGTTAATGTTTGTGATGAAAGGTATTTCGATCTATACCGAAAAAGCCCGTGAAAAGGGAATTGAAGATGCACAAGTCAACAAATTTGTTACCGATGGTCTTTTTGCCACCATTACCAATGCCAATTTTGACCGCGACGTATTTATTCGCAGGATACATGAAGGCCTAAAACTTCGCGCCGGAATGAAATCCGCTTGCGAAAAAGCGGGTATTTCATTTGACGAAAAAACCTTAGACGAATCAGCCACCTGGTTCGCATCCACCGAAACTGAGTTCGATGCCAAAGCCCTTGAAGTAGGCGTTCTCGCGACAGAAAATGAAGACGTGCGTTCACTCCGCGAATTACTTATTTATGGTCTTAAAGGAATGGCCGCATACACCGAACATGCTTTCAACCTTGGATTTGAAGACCCCGCTTTATACGCCTTTATGAATCGTGCGCTGGTTGCAACCACCGAAGAACATACTGCTGATGAACTTGTTGGACTGGTTATGGATTGTGGAAAGCATGGTGTTACAGCTATGGCACTGCTCGATAAAGCCAATACTACTGCTTATGGAAATCCTGAAATCACCAAAGTGAATATTGGCGTAAGCAACAAACCCGGTATCCTCATCAGCGGCCATGATCTGAAAGATATGGAAGAACTGCTTAAACAAACCGATGGCACCGGTGTGGATGTTTACACCCACAGCGAAATGTTGCCTGCCAATTATTACCCGGCTTTTAAAAAGTACAGCCATTTTATTGGTAATTATGGAAATGCATGGTGGCAACAGAAAGAAGAGTTTGCAACTTTTAACGGTCCAATTCTCTTTACCACCAACTGTATAGTTCCTCCAACGTCGAAATCAGCATACAGCGACAAGGTATACACCACTGGCGCTTCAGGATTTAACGGATTTAAACATATTGCTGATCGTAAAGAGGGACAGATGAAAGATTTCAGTAAAATCATAGCACACGCAAAAACCTGTCAGCCTCCAGTTGAAATTGAAAAAGGTGAAATCATTGGTGGATTTGCACATGCTCAGGTATTTGCTTTGGCCGATAAAGTTGTTGATGCCGTTAAATCGGGTGCCATCCGCAAATTCTTTGTCATGGCAGGATGCGATGGCCGCATGAAGGATCGCGAATACTATACTGAATTTGCAGAAGCATTGCCGAAAGATACGGTTATTCTTACAGCTGGTTGTGCCAAATACCGCTACAACAAACTGCCTTTGGGCGATATTGGTGGAATTCCACGTGTACTGGATGCCGGACAATGCAATGACTCCTATTCATTGGCCGTGATTGCCATGAAACTGAAAGAAGTTTTTGAACTTAACGACATCAATGACCTCCCCATTGCTTATAACATTGCCTGGTATGAGCAAAAAGCAGTCATCGTGCTGTTGGCACTGCTCCACCTGGGTGTGAAGAAAATACACCTCGGCCCTACCCTTCCTGCCTTCCTTTCGCCAAATGTGGCCAAAGTACTGGTTGATACTTTTGGTATTGCCCCTATTGGAAGTGTTGATGAGGATATGAAACTTTTCCTGAATTAATCAAACATGCTCAGGCCGTCTGTTGTTTAAATAAAACAGCAGGCGGCTTTTTTTACGCCTTACCCTTAGCTTTTCATCAACAACTTTAATTATTCAACCACATAATTCAAACGAAATGAGTGAATTGATCAATAATTCTGAAAAACGCAAATCCCAACTTAAGGAACTTATCTTAAAACTACATCATGGTGGATCCCAGGAGGATGTCCGACAGGAATTGCTCCAAAGCCTGAAACAAATTCCTTATGGTGAAGTGGTAGAAGTGGAACAGGAACTCATCAGCGAAGGCCTGCCCGAAGAAGAGGTGTTGAAATTATGTGACGCCCATTCCGCAGTTTTGCAGGGAAATATTGACCTTTCGGGATCAAAGGACATCCCTGAAGGCCATCCCATTGATTTGATGAAGCACGAAAATGAAGAATTGTTGAAAGTTACCGCTCAGGCCAGAGAATTGCTTCAAAATCTTGATGGGAGCAAAGACAAGAACCTTACCGAAACCATTCTTAAGTTGCGTGGATTGTTTAACCAGCTTTTTGATGCCGACAAGCATTATCAGCGCAAAGAGTACCTGCTTTTTCCTTATCTGGAAAGCAAAGGCATTACCGGTCCCCCTAAGGTTATGTGGGGAAAACACGATGAAATCAGGGAACTAATCAAAGGCAGCATTGAAATTCTGCAACAAACTGATGTAACGGTTGATGAGCTTAAGGCTTCGGCAGAAATTATTTTTGATCAGGCACTTTTTGGAATAGATGACATGACAGTGAAGGAAGAACAAATTCTTTTTCCCATGTCATTGGATAAACTCACCGATGCTGAATGGTATGAAATCAGCAAACAATCGCTGGAAATAGGCTATTGTCTTTATGATCCACCAACCGAATGGCGCCCGAAAGGAGCGGACGAAACAAGCATTAACGCGGCCCAGAAGTCGGGAAGCCATATTCAATTGCCTTCGGGTGGATTTTCGGCTGCCGAACTGCTGGCCATCCTTAATACCCTACCCATTGACATGACCTTTGTGGATAAAGACGACAAGGTTAAATACTTTTCACAGGGGGCAGAACGCATTTTCCAACGCAACCGGGCCATTCTGAACCGCGACGTCAGACATTGCCATCCACCGGCAAGCGCACATATTGTGGATAAAATTATTGACGATTTTAAATCGGGAAAACACGACCGTGCGCCTTTCTGGATAAAAATGGGCGGTAAGATGATTCATATTGAATATTTCGCACTTCGTGGTGAACAGGGCGAATACCTTGGCACACTAGAAGTTTCGCAAAATATTGCGCCTTACCGGGAACTCGAAGGCGAGCAAAGGATACTTTCCTACAATTAAAACCATGTATTATGAAGAATGAACTCATTATAACGCCCAAAACCAAGGTATTACAGTTAATAGAAGCCTATCCGCAACTCGAAGAAACGCTGATTTCGTATGTACCGGCTTTTGAAAAACTTAAAAATCCGATACTTCGGAAAACCGTTGCTAAAATTGCAACCCTTCAGCAAGCAGCGGCCATTGGCAATGTTGCCGTGGAAGAACTTATCAATAAACTGAGAAATGAAATAGGCCAGGATCTTTTCAATCAAAACGAAGAATCGATGTATAACAAACAGCAACCAGATTGGTACAATGCATCACTTGTGGGTGGCGAACTTGATGCCCGAGCAATGCTGGCCGCCGGCGAACACCCGGTGAATCAGGTAATTGCCGACCTCAAACAGCTAAACCCCGGCAAAATATACAAACTCACTGCTCCATTTTTACCTGCTCCATTAATTGATAAGGCCAGCAGCCTGAACTTTGACCATTGGATTACCAAAGGCGACGATGAAGCAGTAGTCATTTATTTCCATTCCAAATAAACCAAAAAATCATGGACAAAAATAAATTCAATACCGAAAAACCTTTTTCTTTCACCGAGGAAGTCAATTACTCCGATGGTGGCATCGTTAGTATGAGGGTACTGGAAAAAAGTGTTGGAAATGTCAGCCTTTTTGCCTTTGACCAGGGACAGAAGTTGAGTGAGCACACTGCGCCCTTTGATGCATTGCTGCAGGTGATTGAAGGTGAGGCTGAAATCACCATTGGCGGACAGCCTAATCATCTTCTGCAAGGCCAAAGTATCATTATGCCGGCAAATATTACCCACTCAGTACTGGCCATAAAGCGCTTTAAAATGGTGCTTACTATGATTAAGGCATAATCCGGGAACGCTCTTTTCAGACTTTTTCCTCACTTTCTTATATTCAATTATCCATTCTGTATTTTACAGTATGAAGACTCTGCGTAAATACCACAAGTGGCCTTCACTTTTTATCGGATTTTTTCTCTTGCTCTTTGCCTTGTCGGGAATTGTGATGAACCACCGCGATTGGGTCTCGTCATTGAATTTTCCCAGGCAATGGTTGCCACCGGTTTACCATTACAACAACTGGAACCTGGCCGCCCTGAAAGGTAATATTAATCTGAATGACAGCACTTTACTGGCATATGGCAACATTGGGATATACAAAACAAACAAGCAGTTTAGCCATTTTGCAGACTTCAACACCGGCCTGGGCAAAGGCATGGATGACCGGAAAATATTTACCCTACTCCATTCTACTTCCGGGCAGTTGTTCGCGGGAACACTCTTTGGGTTGCAGCGCTACGATTTTTCATCAAAATCCTGGATAGAAACTGCATTGCCCGAAAAATCTGCACGGGTGGTAAAAATTATGCAAAACGGTGACAACATATACGTGCTCACCCGGTCGCATCTTTATACTTTCACGGATGAGGAACGTGGATGGGAAAAATCAGCTGAAGTTACCTTACCTAAAGCGGCAAACGATGATGAGAAGGCCGGGCTTTTCAAAACCCTCTGGATAATACACAGTGGTGAATTGCTTGGTTTGCCAGGCAAAATTTTGGTTGATTTATTGGGGCTTATCGTAATTTTCATCACCCTTAGTGGATTCTATTATACCTTGGTTCCTTCACTGGCAAAACGATCGGGTTATGCGCTGAAGAAGAAACTGAAGCGCGCAAACCGGTTCTCCATCAACTGGCACAATAAACTGGGCGTATATGGACTGATCTTTCTATTGATTACCGTTGTTTCTGGCATGTTTCTCAGGCCTCCCCTGCTCATTCCCATTGCTTATACACGCGTCAATCCCATTCCGGGTTCCATACTGGATAATGCGAATCCCTGGCATGATAAACTTCGTGATATGCTGGCTGATTCAACATCAGGGAGAATAATATTTTCAAGCAGTGAGGGCTTTTATGATTTCATGCCGGGAATTAGCAAAACAAGTGTGCCGTTTCAGGTTCAACCCGAGGTTAGTGTCATGGGCATCACTGTTTTTGAGCCTCTGGATGGAAATGATTTGCTGGTGGGTTCATTCAGCGGGCTTTTTCGATGGAATACAAGAGAAAATAAGGTTACCGATTACATCACCGGACGCCCAGCACAGAACGGCAGCCGGCAAAATCCTTTCGGGGCAGTTGCTGTTTCAGGCATTATGCTGGATAAGGGAAAACCCATCGCCATGATAGATTATGCAGCAGGTTGGATGCCCATTCATCAAAACCGTTTGCAACCAGAAATGCCTGCTGATATCCGGAACTTACCTATCTCGCTTTGGAATCTTTCACTTGAAGTACACACCGGAAGGATTTTCTCCGTAATTTTAGGCAACTTTTACATTCTTTACGTCCCTTTGATGGGATTGACCACACTGCTCATTCTTATCACCGGAGTCTGGTTGTGGATCAAAATGAAAAAAAGAACAATAATCAAAAAATCTAAAAGCCATGAACATCCAGCACGTGAATGATGCTCCAAAAGTAAATTACAATCTCGATGGTCATATTTTATGCACCCTTGCCGGAGTTGAAGTCGTTCACTTAAGTTTGAAGCCTGGCGAAAAAATTGATAAGCACATCAACCCCAACGATGTAATCTTCTTTGTGCTGGAAAGCAAGGCTATGTTTGAAACCGACACAGAAAAGAAACTTGTGGCTAAAGATCAAACCATTTTTGTTCCTGGTGGTATCAACAGGGGCATTGAAAATATCTCGGTAGCAATATTTAAAGTATTGGTTATCAAAACCATTGCGTAATAATATCATACTCATGAATTGATATTATTCATGAGCATATCCTATCCTTTAAATTCACTCTGCACTTGAGTTTTATTTGTTTCCTATAATGCATTCAGGGTCATATTTTCATTATATAATTTCAGGTAATGGTTTTTAGCCGCAATTTAGAATAATTCTATTTTTGGCAAACCATCAATATTTGCGTCCATTTTAACAGATTACATTGTATATTTGTCTTTAATACAGTATTCGGTACTTGTTTACCTGTTTATGGGGTTCATTTAAATAAATTTCTATGAAAGGAATATTACGAAAACTTATACCCCCTGCCCGATGGCAACTTCCTGTAATCATACTTTTAGGTGTAATTGTAGGCATCGGCCTTCTTATTTTCAGGGCATCCAATGCACATTCCTATCTGAGCGACAAGCCGGAAACGTGTATTAACTGCCATGTAATGTATTCGCAGTATGCCTCCTGGAACCACAGCAGTCATAGAGAAGTAGCCACCTGCAACGACTGCCATGTGCCGCAGGACAATGTATTCAGAACTTACTTTTTTAAGGCAAGTGATGGCTTACGGCATGCAACCATTTTTACGGCACGTGCAGAGCCACAGGTTATCAAAATAAAACAGGCCGGAATTGGTGTGGTTCAGGAAAACTGCATTCGTTGCCATCAGGATTTGGTAGGTATGGTAAGTGCAATTCAGGTAACAGGGAAAAATCACGAAACCGGACAAGGTGCCCGTTGTTGGGATTGCCACATGGAAACTCCTCACGGAACGGTAAACAGCCTCGCCAGTTTTCCACATTCTTTGGTTCCCCAGCTCAATTCGGTTACTCCGGAATGGATCAACACATTCATGAAAGAAAAAAAATAACAGAAACGCATCGTACATATGGAAACAAACACTACCCCTCCAAAACGCAAATCCTGGGTTAACTGGCTTTTATTCCTGGCAACTGTCATCGTTGTCTTCGTCCTGGGACTGCTGGCTTCATCGGTAATTGAACGACGCAGCGAAGCAAAACTTTATTTTCAGACCGTAAAAGAAATCCCCGACTGGGAACCACGCAACGAAGTCTGGGGCGAGAATTTCCCACGCGAGTATGAAACCTACGCCAGTACCACTGATACAAGTTTCGCCAGTGAACATGGCGGTTCAGCAAAGGTTGATTATCTGGAAAAATACCCCGAACTGGTGGTGATGTGGGCTGGTTATGCCTTCTCACGTGATTACAACCAGGGCCGCGGCCATTATTACGCAGTGAACGATATTCGCCAGACACTCCGCACCGATGTGCCACAGCCAGCGACTTGCTGGACCTGCAAAAGTCCCGATGTTCCCCGATTGATGCAACAAATGGGTGTAGCAGAGTTCTACAAAGGCAAATGGATTGACCTGGGTTCGGAAGTGGTCAATAACATTGGCTGTCAGGATTGCCACGATCCCAAAACAATGAACCTTCGCATTACCCGTCCTGCATTGGCCGAAGCTTTTCAACGTCAGGGTAAGGACATCAACAAAGCAACGCATCAGGAAATGCGCTCGTTGGTTTGTGCTCAATGCCATGTGGAATACTACTTTAAAGGAGATGGTAAATACCTGACCTTTCCCTGGGACAAAGGCTTTAGCGCTGATGACATGGAAGCTTATTACGATGAAGTTGAACATGTTGACTGGGTTCATGCACTCAGCAAGACGCCCATGCTCAAAGCCCAACACCCTGATTACGAACTCTATATGACTGGTATTCACGCTGACCGCGGGGTATCTTGCGCCGATTGCCACATGCCTTACAAACGCGATGGTGGTATGAAATTTACCGACCATAAGATTCAAAGCCCATTGGCAAATATTTCGGGTTCCTGCCAGGTTTGCCATCGCGAAAGCGAAGCAAAACTGATGGCCAATGTGTATGACCGCCAGGCAAAAGTGGAAGAACTGCACCGCATTACCGAGAAAAATCTGGCCAGGGTGCACATTGAAGCCAAAACCGCCTGGGACAATGGTGCAACTGAAGATGAGATGAAGCCTGTTTTAAAACTCATACGCCATGCACAATGGCGCTGGGACTGGGTAGCCGCTGCCAACGGATTAGGCTTCCACTCCCCTGCTGAAGCGCTGAGGGTACTGGGAACTTCCATTCAAAAATCACAGGAAGCGCGTATTTTACTGACAGAAATATTTGTTGGTAAAGGCATTAAAACACCGATTGATCTTCCTGACATTTCAACAAAAGAAAAAGCCCAGGAATACATCGGTTTGGATATGCCAGCTATGATGAAAAAGAAAAGTGAGTTTATGACCACCATCGTTCCTCAATGGGTTGCCAATGCTGCCGAACGGGAAGCTAAGCTTCCCAATTAAGAAAATTATTATACCCATATTCTAACATAAGGCTGTCGGTCTTCGGCAGCCTTTTTTATTGCCAGGTTTTATCAGCTCTTCTGAAGCAATTGAATATATCACATCTTAATGACAAATGCGAAAATGCTTATTTTTGCAGGCAAAACTTGAAAATATGCTGTGCATCATCCGCCACGAAACCGACCCTTACTTTAATCTTGCTGCTGAAGAATATGTGCTAAAGAATTTTCAGCGTGACTGTTTTATGTTATGGCGCAATGAAAATGCAATTATTGTGGGCAAACACCAGAACACGCTGGCCGAAATAAATGTGGATTATGTCAAAGAGAAAGACATTAAGGTAGTCCGCCGGCTTTCGGGTGGTGGTGCAGTTTTTCATGACATGGGAAACCTGAACTTCACCTTTATTGCTTCTGGAGAGAACCATAAACTGGTTGATTTTCGCAAATTCACCTTACCCATTCTTGAAGTTTTACAGATGCTGGAGTTGGAAGCCAGATTCGAAGGCAGAAATGACCTGACCATTGAAGGAAAAAAATTCTCGGGTAATGCGGAACATGTGCATAAAAACAGGGTTTTGCACCACGGAACGTTGTTGTTTTCATCCGTTATGGCTGATGTTTCCAATGCCTTGAAAGTTGATCCTGACAAATTCAATGACAAAGCGGTAAAATCTGTAAGAAGCCGCGTAACAAACATCAGCGATCACCTGAAAAGCCCGTTAACGGTACTTGAATTCAGGGACTTAATCCTCAAACATGTAATGGAATCTACCCCAGGTGCGGAATTGTATTCTTTTACTCCTGCTGATGTGGAAGCCATTACCAGATTAAGGGACGAAAAATACATTACCTGGGAATGGAATTATGGCTACTCCCCAAAATACAACTTCAGGAAAACGGTAAAAACCAATGGTGGTAAACTGGAAGTATTGCTTGAAGTGAACAATGGAAAGATTGAAAAGGCCAAATTCTTTGGTGACTATTTCAATAAACTTGACCCAGCAGAAATTGAAAATGCGCTCACAGGCTTAACCCACACTGAAGAAGCCATTGCTCAGAGTCTTGATTTATTTGAAACTGAGCTTTATTTCCTGAATGTTAGCCGAAAGGAGCTCATCAGCGCCCTGTTTTAAAATCCCCCGACTTTCTGAACATTAGGTATAGCTATTTGTTTAACACACGCTTAACAAATAAACCAACCTAACTTCATGGAAGCACAACAGGTATTCGACAGGCTTTGGGCCGATTATACTTCACAAAACCCGGCAGCAAAAAGGGTTTTCGATCTTTTCAAGGCCGAAGGTGAAAACGTTTTTAACGATCACATTGCTTTTCGCACATTTAATGACCCACGCATCAATATTGAAGTGATGTCACAGGAATTCCTGAAAGTCGGCTATGAATACAAAGGCGACTATCACTTTGAACAGAAAAAGCTGAATGCCAGGCATTTTGAACATAAATCATTCAAAGACGCTCCCCGGGTATTTATCAGCGAATTGTTGGTTGAGGAATTTTCCCCATTTCTTCAGGAAACGATAAAAGGTATTATTGATGCCATTCCTTCCGGGATGACAGGCAAAAGCGAGCTGATTTATGCGGGTAACTTATGGGGCACACCTTCCTACGAAGTTTATGAAACGCTGCGCAAGGAATCAGAATATGCTGCATGGGTATATGTTTACGGCTTCCGCGCCAACCATTTCACGGTGAGTATTAATGGACTGAAAAAATATAATAACATTCATAAGGTGAACCAGTTCCTGAAAGATAATGGTTTCACCATCAATAGCTCTGGTGGCGAAGTAAAAGGCACACCCGGAGAATTGCTGGAACAGTCGAGCATCATGGCAGGCATTTTACCAGTTAAATTTAAGGAAGGCACCTTTGAGATTCCATCCTGCTATTATGAATTTGCTATGCGCTATCCCGATAAAGATGGGCAATTGTATTCAGGGTTTATCGCTAAATCGGCAGATAAAATTTTTGAAAGTACCGATTTTTATAAGAAATAAACGAATTACCACGCGAACGCTCAAAGGCTTAGAGAAACGCAAGATTATTTTATCAGGTTTTTGGTAAACGAGTTGAAATTGGTTTGGTGATTGGTCAGTTTTTTCTGATATCTTTTCGGAACGAGGCCTCCATTAAATCATAATTCACCACAAAATAAGAAATTGCCGACAGAATTGAAATTGCTGTGCAACAAACATCCAAAACAATGAAACATTTTAAAATTCTAATTTTTTCACTGTTGGTTGTAAATACTCTGTTGACAAGCTGCAATACGACGAAAAGCACATCCTATCGTTTGACAAAAAATTACGTACCTGAAAATCAGCAATTGTACGATACCATAGTTGAATTAGACAGAATCTTTTTCGAGGTTTATAACACCTGCAATCTGAATCTTGAGAAATATTCAGGTTTCTTCTCAGAAGATATTGAATTTTATCATGACCAGGGCGGGTTAACAACATCAAAACAAGGAATAATTTCCGCAACCCAAAAAAATATTTGTGGAAAAGTAACACGTGAATTGGTTAAGGGCAGCATTGAGGTTTATCCGATCAAAGACTTTGGCGCTATTGAAATGGGTCTGCATACTTTTCACAATAATCAAAACCCAGAAGGGACTCCATCCAGAATCGGCCGTTTTGTGATTGTATGGGAGAACAAAAATAATGAATGGAAAATTATGAGGGTTGTAAGTTTACACTAATCCTCACTGGATGTTACCCGAAAGGAATTTTCCTGGGCTATTTCGTCGTATTTCGCTCTAATTCCCGTAGCGTATCCATCTTTTTTTTCTCCAGGAAACTGTTGATATCGCCCAGATGCTGTTTTACTTGTTTGTTTCCAAACTCGAAAACCTTATTTACCAGGCCATTCAGGAAATCGCGATCATGGGAAACAAGAATTAACGTGCCATCATAATCCTGCAGGGCGCTTTTCAGAATGTCCTTGGTTTTAAGGTCGAGGTGATTGGTGGGTTCATCGAGGATGAGCAAATTGACGGGTTCAAGAAGCAACTTGATCATAGCCAGTCTGGTTCGCTCTCCACCTGACAGCACTTTTACTTTCTTGTCCCAACTATCACCACCAAACATAAAAGCGCCGAGAATATCACGGATTTTGGTGCGGATATCGCCTTTGGCCACATCGTCAATGGTTTGGAATACAGTAATTTCCTCATCAAGCAATGAAGCTTCGTTCTGCGCAAAATAGCCGATTAGTGTATTGTGACCCAGGGCAAGTTTTCCGTCATAGTCAATTTCGCCCATCAGGCATTTAACCAGCGTGGATTTGCCCTCACCGTTTTTTCCGACAAAAGCGACCCGCTCACCACGTTGAATGTTAAGCGAAGCGCCGGCAAAAACCAGATGATCGTCATAACGCTTCGACACATCTTCAAGAATGACCGGAAAGGTGCCAGAGCGGGGCGATGGCGGAAATTTCAGCCGCAGAGCAGAAGTATCTTCCTCATCCACCTCAATTATATCGAGCTTTTCCAGCATTTTAACCCGCGATTGTACCTGGTTGGTTTTAGAATAAGTTCCCCGGAAACGGTCAATAAATTCCTGATTATCGGCAATAAATTTTTGCTGCTCATCAAACTGTTTTTGCTGCTGAGCACGACGTTCCAATCTCAGTTGAAGGTAACTGGAATAATTGACTTTATAGTCATAAATACGTCCCATTGTCACTTCAATGGTGCGGGTAGTGATGTTGTCAACAAAAGCCCGGTCGTGGGAAATTACCATCACTGCTTTTGCACTGTTGATAAGAAAATCTTCAAACCACTGAATGGATTCGATGTCCATGTGATTGGTTGGCTCATCCAGCAATATAAGGTCAGGCTTTTGAAGTAAAATTTTAGCCAACTCAATACGCATGCGCCATCCACCGCTGAATTCGTCGGTGGGGCGTGTAAAATCGCTGCGAAGAAACCCCAAACCTATCAGAATTTTCTCTACTTCAGCATCATAATTTACCTCTTCGAGGGAATAGAACTTTTCGCTGAGGGTGGAAACCTGCTCAATCAAATCATAATATTCAGCCGATTCATAATCGGTACGAGACGAAAGTTGTTCGTTAAGTTCGGCAATGCGATGCTCCATTTCGTGAATGTGGGCAAATGCCTGAGCTGCTTCTTCAAAAACGGTACGGTTATCCTCTGTGAGCAGATGCTGTGGCAAGTAGGCAATCACGGCATCTCTGGGTGCTGAAACCTTGCCACGTGAAGCGGCTTTCTGACCTGCAATAATTTTTAATAATGTAGACTTTCCCGCACCATTCTTACCCATCAGGGCAATACGATCCTTATCGTTAATGGCAAAAGATATATCTTTAAAAAGCGTGGTACCGCCAAACTCAACTGTTAATCCGTCAACTGAAATCATGCGTTTGTTTTAATGGGGTGCAAAGATAGCACGGTAAACAACACCAAAGGTGAAGCTGTGCACATCTGACCTGCTTTTATAAACATCCGGCAATTTCAATTGTTATTTACCTGTACCCTGAAGACCGGGAAACCCTTATCCCCCTTATAAAGGCAGTTAGGAAGATTAAATCACTACTTTATGGAATTTATAGATTATTACAAGGTGCTGGGCCTGGATAAAAACGCCACCGGGAAAGATATAAAAAGCGCCTACCGCAAACTGGCGAGAAAGCTTCATCCTGATTTAAACCCCAATGACAAGGAGGCAAAGGCCAGATTCCAGCAGGTAAATGAGGCACATGAGGTGCTGAGTGATCCCGAAAAACGGAAGAAATACGACAAATATGGCAGTGATTGGCAGCATGGCGAAGAAGCTGAAAAAGCCAGACAACAATACCAACAGCAATCCTATGGTGGTAACCACGGCCAAAGCTTCTCAACCGCTGATTTCGGTGAAGGTGATTTCTCTGACTTTTTCGCCTCAATGTTTGGTGGTGCAGCCGGAGGTGGAGGCGGCAGAAGTCGTCAGGTTAAGTTCCGTGGCGAAGATTACAATGCTGAGCTTCAGCTGAACTTAACAGATGCTTTTACTACCCACAAACAAACGTTGACTGTAAACGGAAAGAAAATCCGAATTACCATCCCGGCAGGAATAGAAAACGGACAGACCATTAAAATTACAGGCCATGGCGGAAAAGGCGTCAATGGCGGGCCGGACGGTGATTTATACCTTACTTTTTGCATTGCAAATCATCCCGGAATAAAGCGACAGGGCAGCGATTTATACATCAAGGCTAGAATTGATGTTTACACCGCAGTGCTGGGCGGCTCCATTACCCTTGAAACGCTCAGCGGTAAGGTAAAGCTGAATATTAAATCCGGCACTCAAAACGGCAGTACTGTAAAACTAAAAGGCAAAGGATTTCCGGTTTACAAACAAGATGGGCAATATGGCGATTTGTATATTACCTGGGATCTAACCCTGCCCACCACCCTATCGGAAAAAGAAAAAGCATTATTCACCGAATTAAAAAAGTTGTACGATGAAAAATAAGAAAGAGGAACATCTTATTGACCTGGATGAATTTTGCACCCATTATAAAGTTGAGCAGACTTTTGTCTGGTCGTTGCATCAGGCAGGTCTGGTGCAAATTGAAACCATCGAGGAATGCAACTATGTGGAGGAGGAAAAGCTTTCGGCTCTTGAAAAATTTACCCGGTTCTATTACGATATGGATATAAATATCGAGGGCATAGAAGCCATCAATCATCTGCTTGAACAGATGGATGAAATGCAACATGAGTTGAATGCATTAAGGAATCGGTTGAGGTTTTATGAGGGGAAAATGTGATTTTAAGTTAAAGAATCACGCAAACCATCCTGCCGGCTGGCAGGGGCACGGAGACGCAATGATAATGAATAAGGTTAGTATAATCTTGTATTCATCATTCTACTGAGGTTAATAAGGACAAATAAGGTTAATCCATAATTCCATTAAAGGTCAACCTTTATTCGATTTCAAGCCATAGATTTAGATGATGTTGTATTTCTGGCACTTCACCTCGCAACTAGGGGTTGCAACCACTTGTTAAACATTTGTTCTATCCTTTTATTCTCTGATTATTTACTAAACTGTCTTCCCAATATCTATATCTTTGTTTCTCCATCACCTTCTGACTCATGATACCTGTAAATAAATGGAATGAACTCCGCAGCAAGCTCAACGGCGACCTTTATACCGGCGATGCTATGCGTCTGTTGTATGCCACCGATGCTTCAGCTTACCGCGAATTACCGGCAGCTGTTTGCCGCCCCAAAGGTGCCGATGATATTAAGACCTTAATTGACTTCGCCCGTAAAATGAAGGTGCCCATCATTCCCCGCACAGCAGGCACTTCGCTGGCAGGACAGGTTGTGGGAAATGGTATAGTTGCTGATGTATCGAAGTACATGACCCAAATCCTGGAATTAAATGTGGAAGAACATTGGGTAAGGGTGCAACCGGGTGTAGTGCTGGATGAATTGAATAACTTTCTGAAACCGCACGGTCTTTTCTTTGGACCGGAAACATCAACCTCAAACCGTTGCATGATTGGCGGCATGGTGGGCAACAATGCCTGTGGGGCGCATTCGCTGATATACGGAAGCACCCGTAACCATACATCAGAAATTAAGGCGCTGCTGAGCGATGGTTCTGAAGCTACTTTCGGGCCATTGAACAATGATGACTTTTTTGAAAAATGCAAACTTGATTCTCTTGAAGGGCAACTTTACCGTTCGGTGCAGAATATTCTGCAAAAACCTGAAAATCAAGCAGAAATAAGGTCACAATATCCTGACCCGGAACTTGAGCGAAGAAATACCGGTTATGCCCTTGATCTGATGCTTGAATCCTCCCCATTCACCGATGGGAAGCCGGATTTCAACTTTTGTACTTTGCTCGCGGGTTCAGAAGGAACACTGGCTTTCAGTACCGAAATAAAACTTAACCTGGTTCCGCTTCCGCCAAAAGAAAATGCGCTTATCTGCATCCATTGCAACACGCTTGATGAAGCATTTGAAGCCAACCTTATCGCGTTAAAGCACAAACCGGTTGCCGTTGAATTGATGGACCATTTTATCCTTGAACGCACCAAAGACAACATATCTCAGCGAAAAAACCGCTTTTTCATTCAAGGCAATCCTGCCGCAATTCTGGTGGTGGAATTTGCTCTTGAATCCCGGAAAGCCATAGATAATCAGGCGGCAGCACTGGAAGCCGATATGCGGCATGCTGGTTTTGGTTATCATTTTCCTGTAGTTTACGGAGAAGACATTAAAAAGGTATGGGCTTTACGAAAAGCCGGACTAGGATTGCTTTCCAATATTCCCGGTGACAAAAAACCGGTGGCTGTAATTGAAGATACGGCAGTGAATCCTGAAGCACTTCCGGCGTACATGGCCGATTTCAGGGAAATGTTGAAACGATTGGGACTTGAATGCGTGTTTTATGCCCATATAGCTACCGGAGAGTTGCATTTACGTCCTGTACTCGATCTGAAAAACCCTGAAGATGTGGAACTGTTCCACACCGTAGCCCTTGAAACTGCAAAACTCGTAAAAAAATACCGTGGTTCCCTAAGTGGTGAGCATGGCGATGGGCGGCTGCGTGGAGAGTTTATCCCGCTTATGCTGGGCGATCACAACTATCAATTGCTAAAAGAAGTTAAGGCTGCGTGGGATCCTATAGGCATTTTTAATCCCGGGAAGATCACTGAAACGCCCAAAATGAATGCCAGCCTGCGTTATGCGCCTGGCCAGCAAACCCGGGAGATTGAAACTATTTTTGATTTCAGCGAAAGTTTGGGCATCGTCAGGGCGGCAGAACAATGCAATGGCTCCGGCGATTGCCGCAAAACTGAACAGTTTACCGGCACCATGTGCCCCAGCTATCAGGCCACGCGTGATGAGAACACTACCACTCGTGCCAGGGCAAACATACTTCGTGAATTTCTTACAATCTCCGAAAAGGCAAACCCTTTTGACCATCAGGAAATATACGATATCATGGATTTGTGCCTTTCATGCAAAGGCTGTAAGTCCGAATGCCCGTCGAATGTGGATATTACAAAATACAAGGCAGAGTTCCTTCAGCATTATTATGATGCAAATGGCATTCCGCTGCGCACGAGGATGATTGCTTACATTAACAGCTTCAATAAACTAGGGAGCATTTTACCCGGATTTTACAATTTCTTCCTGAAAAATGATTTCACGTCGGGTCTGATGAAGAAGGTGCTGGGATTTGCCCCAAAACGCTCCATCCCGCTGCTATACAAAACGACCCTGAGGTCATGGCACAAGAAAAACAGACAAAATCCGGCCAACGGGAAACTGGTTTACCTGTTTGCCGATGAATTCACTAACTACAACGATGTTGAAGTGGGAATTGCAGCTATTCATGCGCTGAACAAGCTGGGCTACCGGGTTGAAATCCCAAATCACATCGAAAGTGGCCGGACTTTTCTGAGTAAAGGCTTGTTGCGAAAAGCAAAGAAGATAGCTGAAAAGAATGTCACCCTGCTTGCGCCCATCATTTCGGAAGCGCACCCGCTGATTGGTATTGAGCCTTCAGCCATTCTCACTTTCCGTGATGAATACCTTGACCTTACCCGTGACAAACTAAAAGCCAAAGCCACGGAACTTTCGAAATATTGTTTTCTTTTTGATGATTTTATTATGGCTGAGGCAATATCCGGAAACATCACCAAAGAACAATTCACCAGCGAGGCACGCCAGATCCGGCTTCATGGTCATTGCCATCAGAAAGCGCTTGCATCAACGGCATCAACGAAGTTTATGCTCACTTTACCTGTAAACTATAAGGTGGAGGAAATACAATCAGGCTGCTGTGGCATGGCTGGATCATTTGGCTACGAAGCGGAGCATTACGATGTTTCGATGAAAGTAGGTGAACTTGTGTTGTTTCCAGAGGTAAGAAAGACCGATCGGGAGACCACCATTGCCGCTCCGGGTACGAGTTGCCGGCATCAGATAATGGATGGCACGGGAAGAATGGCGTTGCATCCGGTAGAGGTATTCTGGGAAAGCCTGAAGTGATTGCGGATTGCGGATTGCAGATTGCAGATTTCAGAATGCAGTCCCGATAGCTATCGGGATCGGATTTCAGATTTCTAGTCGTAAACTAAAGAATCACTCAGAGACGCTATGACGCGGAGATATGCAAAATTTTTTATTTCGGATTTCGGATTTCAGGTTTAGCATCTATTAGCTCCACCCCTGTCAGGGTTTGCCTACCTATCAATGGGGGAAAATGTTTTTATACTTCCTCACCAGGTAAAAAAAAGAGTCACAACCCTGCCAGGGGTTGCAACGAATTCACCCCTGTCAGGGTTTCCCTACCCATTAATGGGGGAGAATGTATTTAAACTCCCTCACCAGATCCATAGGTGACACAACCCTGACAGGGGTTAAGGTTGAAGAATACAACCAACGAATTCACCCCTGTCAGGGTTTCCCTACTTATCAATGGGGGAAAATGTTTTTATACTTCCTCACCAGGTAAAAAAAGAGTCACAACCCTGACAGGGGTTGCAACGAATTCACCCCTGTCAGGGTTTCCCTACTTATCAATGGGGGAAAATGCTTTTATTCTTCCTCACCAGGTCCACAGGTGACACAACCCTGCCAGGGGTTGCAACGAATTCACCCCTGTCAGGGTTTCCCTACCTATCAATGGGGGAGAATGCTTTTAAACTCCCTCACCAGGTCAAAAGAAGGCAAAACCCTGACAGGGGTTATCAAAAGAAAGTAAAACCTTTACATGGCATAAAATAAATTTATATTTTAGCTTCTCCATTCAAATCCATATTAACACTTTAACAGTAGATTTGAGGTATCGAAAGAATCATATGCAAAAGATAGAATCCATAACTCCGGGTAAATACTATCACATATACAATCGGGGGATAAATAGTTGCAATTTATTCCGCGAGCAGGATAACTACATTTATTTCATGAAATTATATGAAAAATACATAGATGTTGTAGCCAATACTTTTGCATGGGTATTGATGCCTAACCACTTTCATTTTCTGGTTCAGATAAAAGAAGAAAATCAAACAACACTCTCACCTACGCGTCAATTCTCTAATCTTTTCAATGCATATGCTCAAGCCTATAATAAGCGATACAATCGCCACGGTGCACTTTTTGAACGTCCCTTTAAACGGAAGCCAGTATCTACTGAAATATATTTAAAACAACTAATCCTTTATATAAACAACAATCCAGTCCATCACGGTTTCTGCGAGCAGCCAGGTGAATATTCCTGGAGTTCATACAACAGCCTGATTTCAATTAAAAACAGTAAGCTGATGCGAAGTCAGGTAATTGAATGGTTTGATGATACAGACAATTTCATTTACGCACATCATGCAATGGTAGATTATACTGCAATGGATAACTGGCTGGATATTTAACGCTAAAGCTATATAATTTTCAATGAATCACCCCTGTCAGGGTTTCCCTACTTTTCAATGGAGGAAAATGTATTTAAACTCCCTCACCAGGTCCATAGGTGACACAACCCTGCCGGGGGTTGCAACGGAATCACCCCTGTCAGGGTTTCCCTACCCATTAATGGGGGAGAATGCTTTTATACTCCCTCACCAGATCCACAGGTGACACAACCCTGACAGGGGTTGCAACGAATTCACCCCTGTCAGGGTTTCCCTACTTTTCAATGGAGGATAATGTATTTAAACTCCCTCACCAGATCCATAGGTGACACAACCCTGCCAGGGGTTGCAACGGAATCACCCCTGTCAGGGTTTCCCTACGCATTAATGGGGGAAAATGCTTTTATTCT
>JAVEVB010000119.1:0-4830 GCA_034005265.1 Lentimicrobium sp. | reverse complement strand
GCTACAAATGAAGCGAATCAAAGGTAAGAAAGAATTAGGCGTGTTTCTACTTATATTTCCGGGGATCAACAGTTAAGGGAATGATTCATTATATTTATAATGGCCTGTATATATTCAACTGTTATTCAAATAATTATGCAACTTAATAAGAAAATCAGGGCACAAAAAAAAGGGGTATTGCTACCCCTTCTTTTTTATTTCTGGTAGATTTCAGATTATTCAACAACGGTTTCAACCATGGTTGTATCAGCAGCCATAGCAGCGTTAATTGAATCCTGGATACGAGCCTGTTCAGCTTCAACAAGAGCGATAGAATCGGCAACGCGGATTGAATCCAAACGAGCCTGCTCAGCCAATTGTTCAGCATTAGGACCACAAGCTACCATAGTTGCAAGACCTGCAACAACTAAAATCATTGATAATGTTTTAATGTGTAGAGTTTTTTTGTATTTTGTTAAAGGTACAAATGTACATAAATTTGAAATTAAAAAGCAAGCAAATAGTGAATTATTTTAATATTTTTTTAATGACCTAACACTTTGATTATGTGATATATAGATTTTTTCTTTGAAATATTTTCAAAATTAACCTTAAATTTAGCTTAAAATTATGTCGTATTTCTATCTTGTTTTAATACAAACCTATAATTTTCGTCATAAAAAATCAGAAATAATGGCCCGAACAAACCCCCATTCTTACACCTTTGATTTGTACCTTTGTTTCGATTAATCAAAAACGTATGCAAGACAACCAACCTCTGGCTGAATTACTCCGGCCATCTTACCTCGAGGAATATGTGGGGCAGGAACATTTAGTAAGCGAGGGGTGCATTTTAAAAAAGGCGATTGACTCAGGGAATATACCTTCAATGATACTGTGGGGGCCTCCAGGCGTTGGAAAAACTACCCTCGCCCACATTATCTCCATTCGGCTTTCGCACACCTTTTTTACCTTAAGCGCGATTAACTCTGGCGTTAAGGACATAAGAGAAGTCATTGAAAAGGCGAAAAAATCAGCATCACAATCGATCCTTTTTATCGATGAAATACACCGGTTCAGCAAATCACAGCAGGATTCCCTGTTGGGGGCAGTTGAAAAAGGCATTGTAACTTTAATAGGAGCAACCACCGAAAATCCATCCTTTGAAGTCATCTCCCCTCTCCTTTCTCGCTGTCAGGTATATATATTGAAACCATTGACCACTCAAAACCTGAGACAGCTGATAACCAAGGCAGTGAAAAAGATAAATGAGCAAGCCGGGATTACAATGAATGTCAATGAAGATGAGGCTTTGTTAAGAATTTCGGGTGGTGATGCCCGAAAATTACTGAATGCCATTGAGTTGATTGCTTCGGCAGGAGTGATAGAAAACAACGCAATTACCATCGACAATACAACTACAACCCGCATTATTCAACAAAATCTGGCTTACTACGATAAAAAAGGCGAAATGCATTACGACATTATTTCGGCCTTTATTAAATCCATGCGTGGAAGTGACCCCAATGCAACCGTTTACTGGCTTGCCCGAATGATTGCTTCGGGTGAAGACCCGCTATTTATTGCTCGTCGCATGCTGATTCTTGCATCGGAAGACATAGGGAATGCAAATCCCAACGCACTGCTGCTGGCCAATGCTTGTTTTGAAGCCGTGCATAAAACTGGTTATCCTGAATGTCGGATCATTCTTTCACAATGTGCCGTTTACCTGGCTACTTCACCAAAGAGTAATTCAACTTACCTCGCCATAAATGAAGCCCTGGCTTTAGTTGAACGGAAAGGCGATCTACCTGTGCCGATTGCCATCCGTAATGCTCCCACAAACCTGATGAAAGATATCGGATATGGAAGCGGTTACAAATATGCCCATGACTTTGAAGGCAACTTCACTGAAATGGAATTTTTGCCCAAAGAAATTTCAGGATTAAACCTTTACGAACCCGGCCAAAATCCCAGAGAAAAAGAAACCCGCAATTATCTGAAGTCCATTTGGAAAAACAAGTACAACTATTAAATTAACCTTACGATGCAACAAACACCTGATATCAATAACATTAAGAAATATAACAGCGGCAACTTTTTTCTTCTTGCCGGCCCATGTGTGGTAGAGAATGAGGATATGCCACTTGAAATTGCGACCTTCATTAACGATATTGCGAAAAAACTTGAAATACCATTTATATTCAAAGCTTCCTATCGCAAGGCAAACCGCTCAAAATCATCTTCATTCTCAGGTATTGGCGACAAAAAAGCACTGGAAGCAATTGCCAATGTAGGCAAAACGCTTGGCATTCCAGTGGTTACCGATATTCACTCAGCTGCTGAAGCCGATCTTGCCGCTTCATATGTTGATATTTTGCAAATCCCGGCCTTTTTATGCCGGCAAACCGACCTCCTGCAAGCTGCTGCTGAAACCGGCAAATGGGTGAATATAAAGAAAGGTCAGTTCTTATCGCCCGAATCCATGAAATTTGCAGTAGAAAAAGTGAGGGAAGCCGGAAATAATAGGGTTCTACTTACCGACAGAGGAACGATGTTCGGTTATCAGGATATGATAGTGGATATGCGCGGCATTCCGGTTATGCAGGCCCTTGATACTCCGGTAATTCTCGACATCACCCACTCCTTGCAGCAACCCAATCAGCCTGGCGGAGTCAGCGGTGGCAACCCAGCAATGATAGCCACAATCGGTAAATCAGGAATTGCCGCGGGTTGCGATGGTATTTTCCTGGAAACACACCCCAACCCTGCAAGTGCAAAATCAGATGGAGCGAATATGCTACCTTTACATTTACTGGAAAAATTGCTTAACGATCTGGTTATCATTCGTCAAGCCTATCTTCAAACAATAATTTAAACTAAAAGGATCCGGGAAAAAGCAATCCGGAAATAATCCCAAAGAGTAGACTAAGCATCCAAAGCATTCCAATTGTGAAGATCAGATAAATCAGCACAAAAGAGAAACGCTTTGCCTGTTTTGTTCCCATAAGTATAGGCAATCCTACCCAGAAAAGATAAAAAGAATACAATCCGGGAATCAACGCCAGAAAAAACAATGAATTAAGGTTTACAAGAACATACATAAGCAACACCGGAGATGCAGAATACATAACCAGGCGTGCAGATGATTTAAAATGCCTTACCGAACCAAATTTAAGAGCCATTCGGTTTACAAAGAATGCGCTGATCAGCAAAAGGGTCACCTGAATAATAATATAAAAACCAGCCTGTACCAATGGAAATGAGAACCGATATGCATCAATATCCAATTCGTTGCGTACATAAATAAAACTGCCTATAAACTGAGCTAAAGCACCCAAAAGAATCAGGCGAAAAGCAAACTGATTGAAATCTTCGTTCAATGGTCTCTTTTCAAGTGATATTACTTTCCATTCATAAGAAGGGAAAAGTAACAAACTTTTAAGGCGTTCAAAAAAGTTTATCTTTTGCATAATTCACAATAAACTGAAGGATTACAGTCGCGGAGCGAGAAATTAAATTTAATAGAAATCTGAACCTGTCCAGACATCGGATGCATCTATTATACTAGGCATTAAAAAATGGCTATCTGATTGAAATCATTCGGATGGCACCTGTGAGTGGACTAAAATTTATTTCCGAATAATTACCCGCCGGCAAAAAAGTCACCTTACCAAGCTGGCTAATCATTTCAGTGCGATCCAGCAAAACATTAAACCCGGAGGTAACTGAAATCTTTGACTGTTGCGGAATACGATAATACAATCCATGAGCTTTTTTCACCTGCAGGTTTCGTTGTTTTGTAAATTCAGGCAAAACCGGGCTTATATTTAGCGGCGAAATTGTAAGGTTGATATTTTCACCAGAAGGAGAATTTTTAGGCTGAATTCCTGCACTCTGAGAGAATTTGCACAGCGTTTCCAGTATCCCTTCATCAGTTTCACCAGGCGTGATGTAAAAACTGTAGTTACTGGTAGTGTATCTGGTTGTACCTTTAAAGAGTGACAAGTATTCATTTTGAACCTTCTTCAGCTCCGAAATCATAAACTCAAGACTTTCCTTTGAATAGTTAACTTCCTGATAACCTGTAATCAGGCTAAAAATATTTTCATCAATCTTTCGTATAGTCTCAGCTGTTTCTTTAGCCATCTGCTCAGTTGATTTCTCCGACACACTCCGCCTGACAACTTTTTCCTCAATAGTAGTAGTATCAACACTTATGCGGCGAACAATGGTATCAACCTTTTCCAGGAGAGTTGGCTTCAACAAATCGATAAATAACTGACTTTGATCATTTCCAAAAGTTTTTTCAGCAACTTCATCATTATTCTTTGAATGAACGACCTGTGAAAACCCGCTTAAAATCCCTTTTTCTGATAAAACAAGACCAATTTCTGCACCTTTTGCTTTTTTATCAAATTCAATAAAATATAATTGACCTGGATCAGGTTCAGCACCTATACTCAGATCAACACCTTTAATTGAATAACGCACCGCATCTGCATTTACTACATTTTGAAGGCCCAGATATTTACCGGCAAAATCAGCAAATGGGCCTTTGAATATTTCTGATTTCTCAACTGAAATGGTTACGGTAACAGTATTCCGGGGCAGGGCATAAATCAAGCCTTCTGCTGCAGGATTAATGGTGGTTCCGGCGAGGGGATAAACATTAAACTGAGCCCGTGCGCCATAAGAAAAGCACAGAATAGAAACCATTATAAGCCAATGGCTATACTTTCCAAAAAAAGACTTCATCATTTGTATTTTTTTTTCAAAGGTAAACATTTTGTAAGATTTATTTTGATGGTTAATGTCTACCAGTATTTATGTTCATCAGATTTCATACTA
>JAVEVB010000055.1:0-23539 GCA_034005265.1 Lentimicrobium sp. | reverse complement strand
CATTAATATTCATCCCTTTCATCTTACGAATATCCTCCATCATCATTTCTTTGGTCATGTATTGTCCCTGTACCGGATGATGCTCATGAATATTGACTCCATGCACCATAATACGCACACCATTCACCAGCAACTGGCCGTTTTTGAGTTCAACCTTTCTGAAACCAATTTTATGAGCAATAACTTCAATACTTTTGCCTTTTTCATCCTTTAATGTCATCAGCAAATCGTATAAATAAGGTTTTTCACTGCTCCACAAATGAGGCGATTGTACTTTTTGCCTGACAGTTACGGTCTTCATAGAGGCTGCATCAATTCCTGCTTTGGTGATATTCTTCATTACGATTTTCTTATCCGCATCCATCAGAATAGTTTCGACGGAATAATTTCCTGCAGGTATTTTTCCCTGATTCTTTAGTTGAAAGTCCACCTCCAGATTTCCGTGCCTATAATCCGCATCCAAACCCGGGCGCGCAAAAAAGTCTGCAATACGGACATCACCGGTGCTATACAAATACACATCTCTGTCGATCCCCGACAAGCGCCAGAAGTCCTGATCTTCGAGATACGACCCGTCACTCCAACGGTACACTTCAACCCCAATCAGGTTTTTCCCTTTTTTCACATAAGGTGTGATGTCAAACTCAGCAGGACTTTTTGTATTCTCGGTATAACCTACCTTTTGTCCGTTGACCCAGATATACATGGCAGAAGTTCCCGCCTCAAAATAAAGATATACATGCCGTTTTTCCCAGGCCGCCGGAAGTTCAAAATAACGACGATAGGATCCTACAGGATTATCTTTATGATCAATGAAAGGAGGATTTTTAGGAAAGGGGTAATTAATATTGGTATAAATCGGTATACCAAAACCTTTCAGCTCCCAATTGGAAGGAACGGGCAACAAAGACCAGTTTTCATCATTGAAATCAGTTTTATAAAAGTCGACTACCCTGTCCTGAGGTTTCGGAACCCATTTAAATCGCCAGGTACCGTTTAACGACAGGTACCAGGGCGACCGGGAATAATCATCAATAAGCGCCGATTCTGCATCAGCGTAGGGAATATAAGCCGAACGGGCTGGTTCGCGATTTATCTGAAACACTTCCGGGTTCTCCCATTCTGCCACTACTGCTTTCGACGGTACTGAAGCAAAGATGGCTAAAATGCTCAGCAAAATTATTCTCATGCTTGTTTTCATCATAATGATATAAATAATTTATACATAAAGAACTGATCCTCGATCACATTCTTAATTTCCTCCCGAGATAACAATGAACAGCAAACCTACCAGAAAGAGTAAGAACATAAACAACAACAGCAGATTCGTCAGTTTGGTTGCCTCTTTGAATTCCTTCCAGATAAAAACTCCCCATAAAGCGGCAATCATGGGAGCTCCCTGACCTAAGGCATATGAAATTGCGGCTCCAGCTTTTCCGGCGGCAATATAACTGAGAGAAGTACCCAGGGCCCAGATCAATCCACCCAAGATACCAACCAGATGTGTTTTAAACTGACCTTTGAAGTATTCATTGTAGGTCACAGGTGCCCCTTCAAACGGTTTTTTCATCACGATAGTATTGAATACAAAATTGCTGAGGAAGATACCTATTGAGAAAATGAAGAAAGCTGAATACGGTGTCAACATACCTGCTGCTGGCTGCTCAAAGTTTTCAAGATCCATTGCAGAGGCAACAAACCTGTAGAAGAAAGCCATCAAGACACCCGCCAGAATAGCAAGCATGATTCCTTTTTTATTGGATTTAGTGGCAGTATCGCTTTTTTTCATTTTACCTGCTGCCACCCCATTCAGAATAACGGCGACCATCACCAGGGCAACACCCAGAAACAGCAAAACCGGATCACCTTTAGGCGCAGTAAAATAGTTCACAAATACGCCCAACACCAGAGCTATACCTACCCCCAGCGGAAAAGCGACAGCCATCCCTGCCAGTGAAATGGATGCTGAAAGCAAAATATTGGCGGCATTGAAAACTACTCCTCCAATCAAAGCACTGATAATATTAGATTGTCCTGCTTGTTGCAAATCAGGGATAAAAGACCGGCCACCCTCGCCCACACTACCTAAGGTAAAACCTAAGATGATGCTAAACAATAAAATACCGATAACATAATCCCAATAAAAAAGCTCGTATCTCCAGTTCTTGGCTGCCAGCTTCTGAGTATTGCCCCACGATCCCCAACAAAACATTGTTACGATGCATAACGACACGGCAAAATGATAATTCTCAACAATAAACATAATGGTAATTTTAAATTGTTTTTAATACAGTATTTTTCTGATGTTTAATTCTTTCCGGTAACACTTTTAACAAGGGCATTGATAATCTGATCATGCTTTTCCTTTTTCAAAAGTAAAAAACAATGCTTTCCATTCTCTGAGGCTTCAAATACAGTGTTCCCTTTTTCATCCACTGATATCGTCCCGGGACTTGATAAGTCAAACAATCCAGCATTGTGTTCGATTGCATACAGTACTGCCGTCAGATCCCATGTTTGCCTGTCGTAAGGCATGTTTTCAAACAATTTGTAGGATACAACCATCGGATGTTTCTCTGCCTCAGGCAGATCATTCAGGAGGTGTTGGTGCGGAAAAAGAAGATTCTGACCGATTTCAAAACCCGATGCCACTATTTTGGTGGGCCATTTTCTGAATAACACTTGTGATGAGTTGATGTCCTGAATGATATTCCATTCCGGAAATTTTTTATCAGGGGTATCAAAATTACCACCCATTAACACCAGTAACTTGACTTTTCGGGCAACTAAATCAACCCCGTTGAGTTCACTAAATTCGTCAGCCTCCGACTCAAGCAATCTGCTGATATTGGTTTGTGGTCCCACAACAATCAATACTACCGAGCTATCCTTTTGCGTTGCCAAGAGTTTGCGCTGAAGCAGGTAAGCGGCAGGCAACGCTTCAGAAATCTGCACCTTCGGCATCAGGATTTTCTTTCCGTCGATAATCGTATCAAGTGTTCGTCTCAGGTATTTGCCATCATCCTTATTCGGACCGTCAAACACATAGCCTACGGGGATATTATCTCTTCCGTTAAAACGGTTGTATCCATCGGCATAGCTTACTGCCAAAGGATTTGACTTACTAATGGTTACACCGATAATACTTATCAGCCCTTTGTTCTCATAGTTATGAAGCATTTGAAAAGCTAAGACATCATCGATATCATTTCCGATGTCAGTGTCAAAAATAACAGGTATAAATTCTCTGTTATTACTTTCCACATTAGAATTA
The DNA here is from genome assembly GCA_034005265.1 of Lentimicrobium sp. Taxonomy (GTDB): domain Bacteria; phylum Bacteroidota; class Bacteroidia; order Bacteroidales; family Lentimicrobiaceae; genus Lentimicrobium. The sequence continues at coordinate 20,265 of JAVEVB010000055.1, read as the reverse complement.
CAGGACACCAGCAGGCATTGGAATACAACTATTCCTAAAAAATAAACTAAACGTTGCATAATAAACTATTTATATGTACAATTTTACAATCCTAATTACTTTCTGAAAAATGTGCAAGGACTAATAAACAAGCACTTTGCTCTGCCAACCATTAGCTCTGACCAAATATACTCCAGACTCTCCTACCGGAACGATAAGCTTATCGCCCTGCATTTTTCCTGAGAAAATTAATTTACCTGCAATATTATATATTTCTACCTCAAGATCAGCCATCAAAGAAGCGATATTTATGGTTTTATCAAAACCCGTTACAACGATTTTCTTTTTCAGATCTTTTCCGGCATCAGGAGTATCAGCAAACTCATCAGAATGGTTGTTAACACCATAGTAGGTACTTGTTGTTCTGGGATTCGGATCAGAGTTGATCACTATCTGGTCAATATAGCTTATCTGACCAGCTGCTTTATGATTTAACATAAAACGCAATTCTCTGATTTCGGTGGCTCCTGATGGTACTGCAAAAACATAATCTGTCCACACATTACTGATGGCTTTCCATGTTTCACTCAAAGCTGATCCGCCGGAATTCAGCAAAATAAGACCTCTGTTTACATCAACAGAAGTATTATTAGTCTTCATCATCACGTGGATATACTGACCATACGACACTGTTTTCGACTGGTCCAGCACAATATCAAGACCATACCACCATTCATTACCGGAATAATAACCAGAGAAACTTGCACAGCGTGACGATTCATTTAATCCGTTCTGTTCAGGATTCTGTGCATACAAATTTCTGCTATAGGCCTGATTTGTTTGCCAGTCAAGATGCAGGTGGTCGACGATGTTCCAGGTAGTTGTTTCATTCTCAAAATCGAGAAATGGCTGATCGGGCGTTGTGAAACTGTATTGACTGCCATAGGCAACACCTGCAAAATTCACAGCATAAGCACGGACATAATATTGTGTATTAGGCTGCAATCCCGTGATTGTACTGGTAAACTGACCGATTCCTGATCCATCTGTGGTTTTACTTCCTGAAATCGTCGGATTCGGTGAGGTTCCCCAACAACAGCCTCTCTGGGTTACTGCCGAGTTTCCGTGCCACGATACATTTCCTCCGCAGGCGACACTACTATAGGTAAGAGCACTTAGCGGAAGTGTTGATACAGTTGCTACATCAGCTGTTCGTGCCAAAGGACTGTTACTGACGGTCAGTTCGTCGAGATAAGTAACTTGCCCCGCAACTTTATGATTGAGCATAAAGCGTAATTCCTTCAGACTTGTCGCATCGCTGTTGATCGGAAAAACATAATCGACCCAATCGGTATTTGCGTAATTCCAGGTCTCACCAATTCCGCTCCACGAGGCATTCAGCATCAAACATCCTTTGTTCAGGTCAACTCCTGTGGTATTCGATTTTATGAGTGCATGCAGATATTTATTTCCAGTTGGCAAAGTCACGACATTCTTCAAAACCATGTCGAGTCCGTACCACCATTCGTTATCTGAATAATAACCGGAGAAACTTGCACAACGGGCAGTTTTATTCATACCGTTCTGTTCCGGATTCGTGGCGAAAAGATTTCTGGTATATGCCGTATTTGTCTGCCAATCCAAATGTAAATGATCGACTACATTCCAGGTTTCCGATTCATTCTCAAAATTTATGGTCGCGTAATTTACAATATTGGAAGGTGCTGATCCGATATTATTAACAGCAGTACTCGTGAGATTTGTGCTGCCCGTATAGCTTATTTTATACAAAATCTCTTTTTCGGCATTCAACAATGTATTGCCATCTGAAAGTGTTGCATTTCCATCAGAAACAAAACTTCCTGTACTGTTGAAATATCCTTTCACAGGATTGGAGAAGGTAGCATTGGATAAACGTATTTCAGCTTCATCGGTACAATAGATGAGTATATAACTATCTTTGGTGAGAGAAAAACCACTTGCTCCCACGGTAGTTGAGAAATCAAAGCGTATTTTACTGCTGTTAACCGATTGAGAATATATGCTTTGAGGTTGCTGACTCTGTACATTGAATGCTATGAAATTATCATTTTTTGTTACTGCCACATCTGGATAAGCTTTTACAAGGCCTTTGATCATTGTTTTTAACGATGCCGTATGAGCTTTATCCTGCAAATCCCAGGTATAGACACCATGATCAATTTCCGACTGATATTCAGGAGAGGTATTATCAATCACAAATTTACTCGTTGCCAGATCATAGAAATTGTATCCGCTGCCAAGTGCCTTAGCTGTAAGCAGCAATGAGGCGCCATTTGCATATGTACCTTTATTTTCGGCCACCAAAGGATAATGATTCTGGAGCGATAAAAATGACAAGGTATTGGATTTGATCACATCTACCGAAGTTACGTAAGGATCGCTTCCTACTATATCAATTCCGGTCAGATTATGTACATCCACCGGACTTGCTCCCGATATTTCGGCAAAAGCCGACACGCCACTGCTTGTGACCAGATTCGTCCTGGTGACAACTTTATAATTGCTGTTTTTCACTGCCTGACCAACCGTATTTAATGCATCAAGTGTCATATTCCAGGCATCGTTCTTTGTGAAAGTCCGGTTATCAGCATAATGAATCTGCTTTTGATCATATCTCCATCGTGCAAAAATGTCGGGCTCATTATGTACCTGTACCGACACTACCGGTCGTTTCGCACCGTTGGCATTGTCCCACACCCTGATATGTTCCATAAGCGTCTGAACAGCATTCACCTCTCGTGCAAGCAGGGTTGCATCATTCAAAACCAAATTATACTGATAACCATAATAATTCCAGTACGGACAGCCATCGTTTCTTATCAGTCTGACATTGGGGAGATTGAGAATATAATCGGGAACATAATTACTAAATGCTTCCCCACACATATTCGTGCTGAACCACAGAAGTTCCATTTTAAGATTGTATTGGTTTACATAGGTAAGAATCTGATCCAGTACAGTCCAGGAGAAATTATTCTGTGTCGGCTCAATGAGTTTCCACCATACAGGTATTTGTACGCAATTCACCCCCAGTTCCTGAGCTTTCTGGAAAAATGGCTGACATTGTTGTATCGTTTTTCCATCGCAATTCATAAGAAAATCGACCCTGATCTGGGCTCCCACCAATGGAAAAGGAATATCATTTACTTTGATAAACGTTTTGCCATTCTCGGTATTCAGAGTACTCACGGTTATCTGCGCATTGATGGTTAAGGCAATTATCAAAAGAAAGATACACGAAAAAAGCTTGTGTGTTTTCATAATAGATTACTTAGTTTTGATTAGACTTATGGTTTGTTTATATTGTATATCGTGGATAGCTGCTGACACCTAATCATTTGAGAAATGAGGTATAGAATGCCGGTAACGCCTGATTCATCAACTCCTGGTAACGGGCAGGATTATCTCTATGGTAAATATAAAAATGACCTTTTATATTTTCTCTGTAGCTAAAAATTCCTGATGGCAAAATCCTTACATCGCATTTTGATAATCCTTCGCCGAAAACAAGATCATCTTTATCAATTTCACTTTCAGATTTTATTGTTACTTCTCCCGATGGACTCTGAACCAACCGACGTCCGGCAATATTCATCCACAGAGCTGTTTCCCACACATGTTGATACTGTGGTAGCGTCACTGATCCCGGAACATCTACTCTGTCGAGATAGCTCAGAAAATCTGCATCGGTACTCCGGGTAAACAGGAAATGAACGTATTGCCTGAGTTTAGGATGCATGTTTTCCACGAAAGACAAATCATCCAATTTATAATATGTATTATCATTTGCTCCTTTGAAAGCATTCGAAAGTCCGCCTTCAACAATTCCCTTTGTAGCGGCTGCACAAGGGTAAATGGCAATGGGCAGTCCCGACTCCATCAAAGAAACAAATGCCAGGGTATCCAATGCCACATTCCATTCAAGATAATCAGGATCGTTTCCTCCTGTTCCTGCTGAAAGATGAATCATTTTGATTTTTCTTTTCATTAAAGATGGAAAGCGATTGAAAGCAACCGCAAGCACCCTTGAAGAACCAAAAGAAGCAATGGTCACCTTCTTTTCAGATTGTTCCAATATAGTTTTCAGTAGATTAATTCCCTGATTAAAAAAGTCGGACAAGTCTTCCATCCGATCATTCTTTTGTTTCATTTGCTCAAACGGTCCCACCCCAAATGGGATATCCCGGCCGAAAATGTAGTTGAGCTGTTGTACACATATTATTCCCGGTTCACGGGGACCATTCGGATCTTCCCACAAACCTTTGTTTACATTTTTTGCGATTTTACTTCTGAAAGGATTGTAGCAATCCAGAATTACTGCCTTCAGATCAAACTCCGGTATCGCATAGGCATTAATCAATTCAAAATTATCGCCCGGATCCTGATGCGGATGATACAAGTCAGTAATCACGATTAAGGGAATCTTTTCTGTTCCATATGAATCATTGATATTTAGCCAGATACATGCAATAAACATCAGCATGAACTTCCAAATTGTTTTGTAAAACACTCTATCACATTCTTTCATTGGACCATTACTTTATGTACGGTTTTATGCCCCTTTACAAGATAGATTCCCGGATTAATCACTGGAACTGGGGTCTCACTCTCATGAATTATTCCCGAGAAAATCTGCTTACCCATTAAATTATATATTTCCACGGAAAAACTATTTGTTTTCGACACAATCTTAATAATGCGGTCTGCTGAATAAACATAAAACCCGCTCGCATCTTCAACATTATCATTACCTGCCAGTATTGTTCTTGGATTAGGATCATTGTTAATAACAATCTCATCAAGATAAGTAATTTGTCCGCCGGCCTTATGATTAAACATAAACCTCAATTCACCGATATTGGTTGCGCTGGTAGGAATCGGGAACACATAATCAGCCCATTCTCCCGAAACCGGATGCCAGGTTTGAACCATTTCAGCTCCTCCTGAGTTTAACAGGATGAGCCCTCTGTTTACATCCACCGAAGTGTTATTAGTCATTATGGCTGCATGAACAAATTTCATATTATCAGTCAGTTGAACCGGGTTTCGTAAAACAATATCCAGACCATACCACCATTCATTGCCCGAATTATATCCGGCAAAAGAAGCACATCTCTCCGTGGTATTGATGCCTGATTGGTCGGGATTGATAGTGAAAAGATTTCTGACATAGGCCGGATTGGTTTGCCAGTCGCTGGTATGCAAATGACTTATCACATCTTGGGTTTCATCCTCATCTTCAAAGTTTAAAAGAGGATATTCCACCTTATCATTCACACGTGTACCGGTAAAATCAATGGTATTGCTTACCAGTGCACCGGCCTGAGCATAACTGATTTTGTACAACACCCCTTTTTCAGTGTTCAGCACCTGACCATCTGCGAGCGATGCATCTTTCTCCCTGACAAATGACCCTTCTTCGTTGTAATAACCACAGACTGCATCTGTAAATGTCCCGTTCGACAATTGCACACGTGCCGCATCAGTAGTATAAACCAGCAGATAATTGTCGCGTGTCAGCGCAAATCCCATGGCGCCATTAGTAGTTGAGAACTGGTACCTGACCCGGGTTGTATTGATTGTTTGTGAACAAGCTAACTCTGGCTGCTGTCCGTTGATATTAAAAGGAGCAAAATCGGCTGCCGGACACACTGCCACTTCAGGAAAAGCCGCTGTCAAACCCTTGAGAATACTTCTCACAGAAGGTGTATGAGCTTTTTCTTTCAAATCCCAGGTGTAAACCCCATGATCAATCTGATCCTTAAAATCGGGAGAGGTATTGTCGATAAAGAATTTACTGGTAGCCAGGTCATAAATATCGTAACCGCTGCCCAAAGCAACGGCTGTAAGTATCAGGGAAGCTGTATTCTCATAAGTTCCCTTATTTTCAGCAATCAAGGTGTAATTTCCCGGTATAGCATTAAACTCCAAGGTATTATTTTTAATTATATCAACCGAACTTACATACGGGTCATAGGAAACAAAGTCAATTCCGTCCAGATTAAACACATCTTCGGGATTAGCGCCAGACACTTCAGGAAAATCTTTCAATCCGGCATAAGTCACGATATTAGTTCTGGTTACTACTTTATATTCACTCCCCTTTACAGCTTTTCCTACTGCGTCTAACGCCCGGAGTGTCATTGTCCATGCTTCTTCCTTGCTGAAAGGCCGGTTATCGCGATAACGTATATTTAACTGGCTGTATCTCCACCGGGCAAATCCATCGGGCTCATTATGTACCTGCACACTTATCACAGGATGGCGGAGATTGTTTGCCTGATCCCATTCTCCAATATGATTCATTAATCGCCTTACCGCATCAGTCTCCCTCTGAAGTATCCATTCATCATCAAAAATCAGTGTATACTGAAAACCGTAATAATTCCAAAAACCGCCTTCGTTGTTTCTCAAAAAACGTTTGTCGGCAGGATAAAGTAAATATGAGGGGACCAGATATGAAAAAGAATCTCCGATCATATTCGTACTAAACCATAACAATTCAACCTTTAAACCATATTTATTTGCATATTCAAGAATTTTGTCAACTTTATCGAAAGTAAAAACATCCTGCTGTGACTCAATCATTTTCCATGAGATTGGTATCTGCACACAATTTACACCCAGTTCTTTTGCCTTTACAAAATAAGCTTCCACATCAGCCATCGTTTTATTGTCGCAATTTAACAAAGCATCCAGCCTTATTTGAGCTCCAAGTACAGGAAACGGGACACTATCAACGGTTAAGTATGTCTTTCCGTTTAATGTCATCAGTTTACTGATTTCTGTAGCAGACATAGTATTTACAACACATAAAGCACCCGCGAACAGGAAAATAAATAATAATCTTTTCATTGAATTCATTGCTTTTATTTCACACAAACTTTAAATACCTTACTTTTACTTTTCACTAAATACACCCCCGGCTTATGAACCGGCAAGCGGAAACGATTTTCCAAGATTTCATCATTAAAAATGAGATTACCTGATATGTCATATATTTTCACACTAAAATGTCCTGTCACCGACCGGATTTCAATGGATCTGTCTTCTGAAGGATACACAACAACATCTTCTTCATTCTCATGACTATCAATCAAATCCGTAATCTTCATTCTTGGATTAGGGTCATTATTGATGATAATTTCGTCTAAATACGTAACTAATCCTTCTGCCTGATGATTGAACATAAAACGCAGTTCTCCAATATCAGTTGCTCCATCCGGTATGGGAAAAACATAATCAGTCCACTTATCGGATACAGAAACCCATCCCTGAGATATTTCTGCGCCGGAAGAACTCAAAAGCATTAAACCTCGGTTGATATCTGCATTAATGTTGTTGGTCATGATGGCGGCATGCAGATACTTTATCTGAGAGTTGATCTCTATTGGTTGTTTTAATACAATATCAAGGCCGTACCACCATTCATTAGCAGAATTGTAGCCGGTAAAAGAGGCACATCTTTCTGTAGCATTAATGCCTGATTTGTCGGGATTGAGGGCAAAAAGGTCGCGGGTATATTTAGTATTTGTTTGCCAGTCGGTGGTATGCAAATGTACGATTATATGATTTGTTTCACTTTCATTTTCGAAGTTAAGTAAATTGTAGTCTGTATTGTCGTTCGACACGGGTAATAGTGAATCAATTTTCACTCTGAGAACCTTTCCTCCTTCAACATATATTTCATTAGCTGTGAACGTATTGCAAATACTATCCATTACAAAAGCGCCATCATTATTATATTTGCCATATGTCACAGAAGTAAACAGAATATTATTTAACTTAATGCTACAGTTTTTTGTACAAAACAATACAATATCATCCTTGTATTTTAAACCGAAGCCCACACCAGCATGATTTGTTTTAAAATGGAAATTAACTGTTGCTGTCGACACCGTTTGTTCAAAATTTTTTTGAGGTAAATCTGTTACAATATTAAAAGCTGCAATATCACTATTATTTGTCATTATGAGTGGATAGGCGGCATCTTTTAGACCTTTCAGCAACACTCTTGTCTCCTGAGTATGAGGCTTATCCTTTAAATCAGTAGATGTGTCTGGTTGAAGGTAATTGTAGCTTGTTAATATCCCATGATCAATGCCCGCAGCAAAAGCCGGATCATTACCGGGATGATCGATAAAATGTTTTGGAGTTGCAATATCGTAGATATTATATCCTCCCCCCATACTTACAGCTAAAAGTATCAAAGAAGGTGTGTTGGCGTAACTGCCTTTGTTCTCGGCAATATGAGGAAAATTGGAATTTCCATAAGCGCTTCCGGCAAGATCCAGCAAGGATTTCCGCGTAGCGTTAAGGTCGGTTGTATAACTGTCATTACCCACAGCATCCACCCCTTCGAGATTAAAGATTCTGACGGCAAAATCCTCCCAGCCACAATCAGGGGCCTGTAACTGAATTAGATTAGTCCTGGTCAGTACAGGGTAAGAAGATTCTTTAAATGCTCTTCCTACAACATCCAGAGCGGTACACAAATCATTCCATGCTTCTTGCTCGGTAATGTTACGGCTGCCATCAGGCAATTTGATATTCTGAAGCGTCAATCTCCATCGGGCAAAAGCATCCGGTTCGCTGTAAAGCTGAATTCCAGTCAATACATGGGTAGCGCCATTTTGACTGTCCCAGGTGCTTACATAGTTCATTAACTCGCCGACAGCCTTCGTTTCTCGCTGTAATAATGCCGGATTCGACAACCAAAGCAGACCCATATAACCGTAATAGCTCCACCACCAACCTTTGTGTGTCGTTTGATATTTAGGATAGTTTACTTCATCATTCCATATATAATCAGGAATGTGAAAGCTATGACTGTCGCCGCACATATTGGTTGAGAACCATAAAAACTCAGCCTTTAATCCGTATTTCCTTGCATATCCCAACAATATTCCTACATCAGTAAAATCATAGGTATCCTTTACTGGTTCAATACGTTTCCATTCGATGGGAATTAAAACTGTTGTCACACCTAAATCGGCCGAAGCCCTGAAATATTTTTCTATTGATTCGATTGACTGAGCCTCACAATTCTGAAAAGCGTCTACCCTGATCTCAGTACCAATAAACATAAACGGTTTTCCATCCACTTCATAATATACTTTACCACCTGTTGTGATATTAAACTGCGACACTAGCTGTGACGGCTTTGTAACAGAGCGTTTATTATCATCAATGTTTCCTGCGTATGATGTCAGAAAAACGAAAAGAATAAAGTATATATAGGTAATGCGTTGCATGGTATAGTGTCAGAACAGGGAATTATCAGCATAAATGAAGGTTTGTAATCAAGATAATTGGGATAGAAAGAACTATCCCAATTATCCTCTTAATCACTCACAATACTTATTTAAAATTATTTGATGATATTATTTTACAAGTATCTTTTCTGTGAACTGATTTCCTTTCACTAAATACAACCCTTTTTCTTTAACCGGTATTTGAATCTTGTCTCCAGATGCCTGGCCATTATAAATCAATTTACCCAAAACGGAATATACCTCAACATTTAAATTCTTTTCAGAAGATATAATTTGAATCGTCATATCGTCAGCATAGGCAATAAAGTCCTTATTTGCAAACACATTTTTTGTTGCGGACGATAGGTCTGTTCTTGGTGTCGGGTCGTTATTAATAATAATTTCATCTAGATATGTAATTACATCCATCTGATGATTAAACATAAAACGAAATTCTCTTATTTCCACAGCACCTTCGGGGATAGGGAAAACATAATCAGCCCATTCTCCAGTTATAGCAGTCCACTTTTCTGCTATTGAACCTCCACCAGAATTTAATAGTAACAACCCTTTATTAACATCAGTATCAGTATTACTGGTCATCATCATAGCATGTACATACTTCAACTGAGGAGTTAGCGGAATTGAATCGGTTAATACAATATCCAGCCCATACCACCATTCACCACCAGAATTATACCCAGCGAAAGATGCACATCTGTCTGATGTATTTACTCCGGTTTTGTTTGGGTTTATCGCAAAAGTATTGCGAGTGTAAGCAGGATTTGTCTGCCAGTCATCGGTATGCAGATGATCAATAATGGCATAAGTTTCATCCTCATCCTCAAAATTGAGAACGGTAAATGTTTGCGCCATAACGGACGCACTACTGATAGCAAATAACATTGCTAAAACGGAAATTGTAATTGTTTTCATAATGGTAAAATTAATAATTAGTAGTTTGTAATTTAAAAATAAAAGTAAAATATGATTTATAATATTTTTAAGACTCAGATACAGATCCATTCGTCCCAATATTCTCAACCGTGTTACTTATAAGATCAGAGTGAGATTTATACCTGATCCTGTATAATATACCTTTTTTCGCCTTTAAAAGCCGACCGCCAACCAATGAAGCTTTATTTTCTGCGACAAATTTCCCTTCTGCGTTGTAACAACCACTTACAACTTTTGAAAAAGTACCGTTCGACAACTGGATATCAGCATTTTCTGTAACATAAACTAAAAGATAATCATCACGAGTCAGAGCAAAACCCAATGCAGCATTGGAAGTCGAGAAAGAGTAAGTCACACGTGTGGTGTTGATTGTTTGGGTGTGAAACTTCCTAGGATATTGACTGTCAACATTAAAGACAGCAAAATCTTCAGCTTTGCACAATGCTACTTCAGGAAAAGCTGCCGTCAGACCTTTTAAAACGCTCTTAACAGAAGTTGTATGAGCTTTTTCTTTTAAATCCCAGGTGTATACTCCGTGATCAATTTCATCCTTATGTGCCGGCGATGCATTGTCAATGAAGAATTTGCTTGTTGCCAGATCGTATATATTGTAACCACTTCCTAAAGCTGCAGCAGTAAGAATCAGTGAAGCAGTATTCTCATATACGCCTTTATTTTCAGCAATTAAGGAGTAGTTTCCCTGAATTGAGTTAAACGCCAGCGTATTGCTTTTAATCACATCAATAGAATTTACATATGGATCATAGGATACGAAATCAATTCCATCCAGGTCGAAAACATCTTTCGGATTTGCACCTGTAAGCTGAGGAAAATCGGTCAAACCTTCATAGGTAATGATGTTCGTTCGTGTTACTACTTTATAATTACTTTCTTTTACGGCTTTTCCTACTGTATTAAGGGCATGTAAAGTGATTTCCCATGCATCTTCTCTTGTAAAAAGACGGCCATCTTTATACTTAATCTCTAATTGATCATAACGCCATCTGGCCAATCCATCAGGTTCGTTATGTACCTGAACAGATATCACAGGGTGTTGTAATCCATTCGACCTATCCCATTCGCCAATATGGTTCATCAGTCGTTTTACGGCGTTGCTTTCACGTTCAAGTATCCATTCATCGTTAAATATAAGCGTATAGCTATTACCATAATAGGCACTGTAATGTCCTTCATACTTAGAACTGAACCTTTTTTCAGCCACCGACAACACATAATCAGGAACCAGGAATGAGAATGAATCGCCAATCATATTGGTACTGAACCACAACATTTCAATCTTTAAACCATACTTATTTGCGAGTTCCAGTATTTTATCGATTTCAGTAAACTTAAAGACATCTTTTTGTGGTTCTATCAGATTCCAGTAGAACGGTATTTGCAAACAGTTGACACCAAGCTCTCTGGCCTTTTGAAAATAAACCTCAATGTCATCTACTGTCTTTTTATCTCCATTGATGAATGCATCTAATCTGATCTGAGCACCAAGTAAAGGAAAAGGAATATCACCTACCGTGAGATAACTTTTTCCATTTTCAGTCACAATTCGACTCACATTTATAATGTCACGCGCAGCAACATTGCTCTGTGAATAGCAGATATACATCATCACAATAATCAAAAAAAACTTTTTCATAAATATATCAATATAGAAGTTTCTCAAAAAACACTTTCATCAAAATTCTCACTGAATTGCACCGGTACCCGCAGTACTTTCCCAATAAGGGTTCTGGTAAATTACCGAAGCTGATATATCACCTGAGATGCTTGCGTTTATGATATGCTGGGTTGCAATCGGATCTAAATAGTGTGCCATTGCCCAACGATAACCATTATAAGCAATATTGGTTGGTAAAATTCTGTAAGGCTGAAGATACTTTCCAAATTCCCGGCTGGAGACATTATTTCCTTCAATTAATCTTGTTTTACCTGCACTTGTTTTATACCAACCCGGCATGTCGAACATTTTATCCCATAAATTAAATCCCTCAATATGATAAGGCTGATTAATCATCTGATCCATCGAACGCCATCTCCTCAGATCCATCGACCTGAAGCCTTCAGCCATCAGTTCGCATCTCCTCTCGCGACGGATATTAAACAGAGTAGCATCAACAAGTTGTCCTGCAGAATAGGCTCCCCAATCGAGTTGTGCTTCTTTTGTCATGTTGGTATTCGCTATCGTTAAGTTATAATCGGTATTCACTTTCGCTCTCGTCCTGATGGCTTTCCAATATGCATCGGCAGTTGCATCAATGGAACCGTTTTTTTCATAACATGCTTCAATATAGTTGAGATAGGCCTCAACAGCTCTGAAAACAATAGAGCCGATTGAACTTCTGGCCTGCGTTGTATGTTTACCATCAAAATTGAGCCCTTTACGAATGGCATAACCAGTGGTATATTTTGTTTCACCAGATGAACCAAGAATATTCGGTCGAGGTTCCACCTCAACACCATGTGAGCCAGGAGTGGTATGCAAATTAAGATCTCCGGGAACCTTCATAAATAGCTGTAATCTCGTATCTCTGTTTTTGGGAATCAGATTAATACTTGTATCGCCATAATAAGTATTGTCAGCACTTGAATTAATGGCAGCATAAATCGGTCGACCATCATTCATCAAAAACGATTCTATCATACTTCTTGTAGTACCAACCCCGTTATTTCCCCTCGTTTCATACATTGCAACATTGTTGGTAACACTAAGATTCTCGTTATACCGTCTCCAGAACAACACTTCATTATACGACGACATATCCTCTGCTCCAAACATATCAAAATACTTGTTTTTCGGTTGAGTTGGTCCGGATTGAAATACACCTGAATTTGTTTCCAAAGCAATATTATCTGCAACTACTTTTGCGGCATTCATTGCCTCTGTCAGGAAAAAATTAATTTCGTCGTCAATATTTCCGCTTGGATACTGATAGTTCTGATTATAATCCTTGGTAGCTCCCGGCCAGCCAGGTCCATTAGGAACAAAAGGCGTGTTTTTAAAATACTTCAACCAGGTTCCTTCAAACAACGCTACACGTGATTTCATTAAATAGGCAACATTTTTCGACAAACGATTTCTTGCCCCGTCAGGAGCTACGGGTCGCAAATAAACAATAGCTGAATCCAGATCACTTAAGATAAAACGGGCCACTTCATTTCTGGGCATGCGCTTTGAATTTTCGATCAGCACCTCTCTGTTATCAGGCAAAGTATTTTTGATAATCGGCATGTCACCTACGAGTTTCAATCTTTCAAAATACGCAAATGCTCTCAACAGGTACATTTCGCCAACAGCATGATTAATTGTATTCTTGTTTCCTTTTATCGCCCCTTTTCTCCAGTTGGGAATTACTTTATCAAAGAAAAAGTTAGTCTGATAGACCTGATCAAACCACCAAGATCCTCCGGTTTGAGGTACCAGCAATATACCCGGTGAATAGATGGCAGATGGCTGCATGGCCGCCATATTATCAGTATGTTTATCTAACTCAAAGGTGCCAAAGTCCCATTGCCCGTGTGTAGGGAGAATATCATATCTGCCTATTACATAAGCATCAATGTTTGAAGCATTCGTCAAATAATCTTCAGGGGTTATTGTCGACAGCGGTTGTCTGTCCAGAAAATCATCGCATGACAATATAACCTGCGTGAATAATAATACTATAGTATATAATTTAATGTATTTCATAATTGCTTAAATTTATAAGGTTACATTGAATCCAAAAGAATACACTTTTGATAATGGATAGACGTTTCCAACTGACCAGGGACCTCCTACAACCGTTTCAGGATCAAATATTTTAATCATATCAGTTAGTGTCAGCAAGTTTTCTCCTGATACATATATTCGTATTTTACTATTTTTCAGGAAACCAACTGCGGGTAAAGTATATCCAATTTGCAGGTTCTTCAAACGTATATAACTGGCATCCTGCAAGTACCTGGTTTGCACCTGTTGGTTTTTTACTGTTCCAAAGAGTGGCCGTGCAAAATAGGAATCAAGATTCAGTCCTAAATAATGATCAGGATCATCTCTGTAGTAATCTTTGTGTTCATTAAAGCCTGTTGAGAACCATTTCCCTCTGCCACCTTCCATTCCCCAGAAATAATAACTGTTCTGAAATACTTCACGTTTCATGACTCCCTGAAAGAAAGCCTGGAAGTCAACACCTTTGTAATCCATAGATAAATTCAAGCCAAAAGAATATCTCGGAGTAGTGTTACCTATAACAGACACGTCACCGGAATTATCCGAAGTGTTTTCACCCCAATCGATCTTACCATCATTATTTATATCGGCATACATGATATCGCCAGCCTTCCAGTTCGTTCCAATAGCTGCTTGTCCTCCTTCAGTCAATGAAGCCAGATGATTATCCATTTCCTCCTGAGTTTTTGCTATACCTATAGTTTTATATCCCCATATTTCACCCAACATCTGTCCTTCGCGATATTTCGTTAAACTGTTAGTTGGGTTGGAGTATCTTAAAATCTTTGATTGAGAATCAGACAGAATAAATTTTGCTCCGTAACCTAATCCGTTTTTCAAACGGTCTCTCCATCCAATTTCAAATTCAAATCCCCATGTTTTAAGGTCGGTATTATTTGCAAGAGGAACAGCTGTACCTAACACCTCTGGTAACTCTATTGACGGACCAACCATATCATTGGTATAACGGATGTAATAATCAAATGAACCACTGAGTCGGTTGTCAAAGATTCCGTAATCCACACCGTAATTATGAGAAATTATTTTTTCCCAGGTTAAACTGGCACTAATCATTGAAGGTGCCCATGCAATATTGGGTTTTTTGTTATTAATCAAATAAGTTCCGTTGGCAATTCCTATGCCCATTGCTGAATAAGTTGGATATACACTGGAAGTATTCTGATTGCCAAGAACTCCATATGATCCCCTTATCTTCAAATAGTTGACATATTCTTTTATAGAATTAAAGAAAGATTCTTCCGCAACATTCCATCCCACCGATGCAGAAGGAAATAATCCCCATTGCTTTGACTGACTGAATCTTGAGGATCCATCATACCTTAAGTTGATTTCAAAAAGATATTTTGAGTTAAAATCGTAGTTAATTCTACCAAAGAATCCTGCAGTAGACCATTCGGAATACATACCACTAACACTCGGCGGCACTTCCACCCCAGAACTTGATAATCCAGTGGTCGTATTAATACTTGGAAAATCTGTTTTAAGAAGCCCGTATCTTCCTGCACCTAAATCTTTATACCTGTTAATTTCATTTTGAAATCCGGCCAATAATTTAAACCGGTGTTCATTATTAAGCGTAAATTCATAATCAGTATAAAAATTATTACTGAAGTAGCGGTTAAATGAGTAATACTCTGTCACGGAACTATCTAAATCCCAGGTATTACCTTGATTGCCATTAATATCAAGGTTATAATATGGAGTTGCAAACTGTTTCCGGTTATAAGTATTATTGCGATAATTCGATTCAAGAATTATCCTCCAGTCTTTTAAAGGAGTAATCACAAACTGGGCCTGTTGGTAAAGCCAGTTATTAGTAGTTGTGAGAACACCGCCATCACGTAAACCCATTGCATGATCATCATATAAATTTCCATTGGGGTCATAAAGGGGTTTTGTAGGCCACATTTGTCTGGCCATGTCATCAAACAACTGATCATTCAAACGACGTGGCTGATGGTAGTTTTCTTCCACAAATTTCACATTAATATTTAATGACAGCCAGTCTTTAAGGGTTGTATTGATTTTCGCTGAGGTGGTAAATCTTTTATACTTATCTTCCCCATAGGCAATAAAACCATTCTGATCCAAATAGTTAGATGACAAAAAATAAGTCGTCTTATTTTTACCCCCGGAAAAACTGAGATTATGTTCCTGTGTAGGGGCCCATTGCTTATAATAAACCTGATAATAATCAATATTATCATTACCATAATCATAACCATCACCCCATTTCGTTGAGTTTGGATCCTGAATAGTTGAAGTGGTAATAATACCATGCTGATAATCCCAAATCCGTTGCATTCTTTCCTCACTGAAAACATCTCCCCAACCAGCATTATTATTGGCATCATTCATATATGTTGCAAAGCTATATGAGTCCATCATCTTTGGTAGATTTACCGGAGTTGCAAATCTGAAATTAGCACTATAGTTGATTACAGCAGCATCTTTACTTTGAGGTTTTTTTGTCGTTACAAGGATAACACCGAAAGGCGCACGCGACCCGTAAATTGAAGAAGCTGCTGCATCTTTTAATATGGAGATACTTTCAATATCCTGAGGATTAATGGAATTTAAGTCACCTTCCATTCCGTCGATAAGCACCAGGGCATTACCGGTAGATCCTTCTCCAATTGTGGCAATACCCCTGATATTGATATCTGGCCTTGCATTGAGCAACCCACCGTTTGTATAATTAATATTTAAACCGGCACTAAGTCCCTGTAGAGCCTGAAAAGCATTTTGAACCGGTCTGGACTCAATGGCATCAGCATCAACAACACCCACTGCTCCGGTAAGATTAACTTTTTTCTGAGTTCCGTATCCAACAATAATTACTTCATCTAATTTCTGAGAATCTTCTTTCAAAATAACTGATAAGAACCTGTTGCTCTCAATTATATTTTCCTGACTTACAAAACCAATATATGAAACTGTTATTACAGCTCCCCTATCCGCATTAATTGAAAAAACGCCCTCAGCATCAGTTATGGTACCCACAGTACTTCCTTTTAATTGTACTGTTGCTCCAGGTAGAGGTTGTCCAGACTGGTCTTTAACTATCCCTCTAACGATGATTTGTTGTGCATAACCTAATCCAATTGAAATTACAAATAACACAACAAGTAAATTCAATTTTTTAAGTGTTTTTTTCATAAATATTTTTTTTCATTGAATTATTAAACCTATAGGTCTGTTACTTTACGAAAGATTGGGTTGAAGTACTATTTCTTTTCTATATGGTATCGAACATTGTGCTCCTTCGCGGGTAACCGTAAGCGCTGCCGCTGTGTTTGCCATCCTCACAGCATCTTCAATAGATAGACCTTCTGAAATCCCAACACAGAAAGCTCCGCAAAATGTATCACCTGCTGCAGTTGTGTCAACGGCTTCTACTTTATCAGCTTCAATACTGAAATATCTGTCCCCCTCTTTTATCAAAGATCCTTTTGACCCTAACGTAATCACTACAACATCAACTCCTTTTGCGGCAATAATATCAGCCGCCTGTTTAGCCGTCTCCAAATCACTGACTTTTATACCCGAAAGCATTTCTGCCTCTGTTTTATTCGGGATGACTGCATACAAGCATTTTAATAACTCATTCGAGAGAAAAGCTGCAGGAGCCGGATTCAAAACCACTTTAATCCCCTTTTCATGGGCCAGCTTGGCTGCATATTCGACAGTATCCATTGGAACTTCGAGCTGCATCAACAAGATATCGGCATTTTCAATTACATTTCTTGCTTTCTCGATATCTTTCGGACTCAGACTGCCGTTGGCTCCGGACGCTACGACAATACAGTTTTCACCATTTCTGTCGACCATAATCAGCGCAACCCCTGATGGCAAATGCTGATCTGAAAATATATAATCTGTTACTATATTTTCATCACCATACATTTCCACCGATTGCCGGCCAAACAAATCATTTCCGGTTTTAGAAATAAAAGTCACATTTCCTCCCATGCGTGCAATAGCTACTGCCTGATTGGCACCTTTTCCGCCGGGATTCATCATGAAAGCGCCGCCTAACACAGTCTCACCCGGCACTGGTAATCTGTCGGATTTTACTACCATATCTGTATTACAGCTTCCTACAACAACGATCTTTTTTGAATTCATGTAAATTAGATTCTATGTTTTGATTAATTAGTAAATTTCAATGCAAACATAAATTACATTCTGAACAAGAAAAAACAATAAAACATTTGAAATAATAATTACAAATAATATAAAATACAAATAAAAAAACAATATACATCTATATATCAATTATTTAAAACAATAATTATTTAAACAAAGTAACAATTACAAATATATTTACTATTTTTGTTTCGTCTTATTTTCTTAAAAACTAATACATGTCAAAACTCTCTTCGCTTATCAGCCTCATACAATCTCTCACAAAGTCTGAGAGAAAAAAGGTATCTTCTTTCCTGAACATGGATAAAAACACAGCAGATTACGCCATTCTATACAAAGTGATAGATGAAAAATCAACAGATAACCAGCAACAGATCAAGACCGAGTTTATCAAGCTACGGCCGAACGCAGCTTTCAACACCGCGATCAACTATCTGTTCGATAACTTATTATTAATTCTGAACCAACTCAGAATCAGTCAGGATAGCTATTATGCATTGTTTAATCTACTGATGAATGCCAGAGTTTTGTATGAAAAATCTTTATACCATGAGTGTTTCCTGCTACTCACAAAGATACAAAATGAAGCGGTTAAATATGAGAATTTTACAATTTTACTTATTGCTCAGAAAATGGAACTTGATTACCTGCTAAGCCTTGATTTTCCGGATACAACTGAACAGGAGCTTCTTAACAAACAATATAAAATAAATGAAACGCTGAAAAAGATCAGAAAAATAAATGAACATGCTTCATTATACGAACTACTGAAACACAGAATCCTACACAAAGGGCCTGTGCGCTCAAACAAACAAAAGCAGGAAATGAACGACCTTGTTGTAAGCGAAATGAGCATTGTTTCAAGTTCCGGCTTTGAAAATTTCGAAATTCAAAAAAACCACAAACTATTTCAATCCAATTATTTGATTAATGTTGGCGATTATAAATCAGCCCTCAACTCCTATTACGAACTTAACAATATATTTGAGCAAAACATGCACTTGTTAAGTAATCCTCCCATGTATTACCTTAACACAATTGAAGGTGTACTCGAGAGCCTGAGAACAATTCGCAATTATGAAGGAATGACTTATTTTATCAATCAATTGAACAAGCTTGAAACGACATCCGTTCATTTTAAATTTCAAATTGACTGTGTTATTTTCCTGTATAGTTTGCTTCCTTTAATAGATAGTGGAAGATTCGCTGAAGCCATTAAAATGATTGACAAGTACAAAGAAAGCATTATTGATAAAACAAACTTACTGAGCACTGAAAAACAGATTCAAATACTGCTTTATACTGCAATTGTATATTTAGGAACAGGAGAGACTCATAAAGCAAGGAAGATTATCACCCGGATTACCCAAAGCGAACGGAAAGTTTTTTCTTTACCTTTATTCAGAACAATCAGACTTGTTAACCTAATGGTTTTATATGAACAAAAAGAATTTGATTACATGGACTTTGAAATCAGGTCGGTAAAACGGGAAATTCAAAACAACGAAAAAAGTTACCAGCTCGAACAAATTATTTTAAAATTCCTCAGCAAAACACCTGAGGAACTCACCGAACCAAAGAGGTTATTACTTTGGCAAAAATTAAAACCTCAAATAGATGAGCTTCAAAACAATAAATTTGAGATGCAATTACTACATGTATTTAATTTCATTGCCTGGATTGAATCTAAAGTGTTCAAAGTTCCTCTACACAAGGTTTTGAAAGAATAGTTGTTAGTGGTCAGTGGTTAGTGGAGACCGGTGAACACAAACTATTCCTCCTCCTCCATTTCTTCCTCACTCCCATCGCCTTTCCGGTAGACTGATGGAGAAATCCCAAACTGTTCCTTGAAACATTTGGAGAAATACTTCGGCGAACTAAAACCGAGCATATAGGTAATATCGGAAATATTGTATTCCGGATTGTTGGTAAGCCAGTGTGCCGCCTTCTTGAGTTTCACGTTGATGATAAAGTCATTGGGCGTTTGTCCCGTGATTCCTTTTATTTTCGTGAAAAGTTTCGTGCGACCCAGAGCCATTTCGCGTGAAAAGGCCGGCACATCGAATTCGCTGTCATCAAGGTGAGCTTCTACAACTTGCTGGGCCTTTTCCAAAAATTCCCGGTCGAGTTGATTGG
>JAVEVB010000118.1:0-5019 GCA_034005265.1 Lentimicrobium sp. | reverse complement strand
TGTGCACAATTCTCCCGGCTTTTGAATTCAGGTGGAACAAGGAGCTAACTCCGGCAGCCGACATAAAATTGCTGAATGAAATGATTAAAGAATATGCTATTGCCAACAAGATACCATTTGTAGATTACTATTCAGCATTGGTAGATGAGCGTGGAGGTTTACCTGCCGAAATTGCTGCTGACGGGGTACATCCCAATATGAAAGGTTATGAAATTATGGAGCCGATTGTCTTGAAAACTATCCGGAAATACGTAAAAAAATAAACGATTCTGATATGCGACTAAAGTTAATACTGCTATTTCTGTTCACAGGTTTATACCTTACGGCACAAACACATGTTGATTCAATTATCAACAAACTTAACAACCCGAATCTCCATGAAGTGCTCGTTGTAGCACATCGCGGTGACTGGCGCAATTTCCCAGAAAATTCGATTGAAGCAATTGAAAGCGCGGTGAAAATGGGAGTAGATATCGTGGAAATAGACATTCAGCGAACCAAAGATGGTCATTTAATTTTGATGCACGATAAAACGCTGGATCGCACCACAACAGGAAAAGGTCATGTTGAAGACTGGACACTGGATTCAATCAAGACACTGAAACTTAAAAACGGCTGCGCCATCAAAACTAAACATGAAGTTCCAACTCTTGAAGAAGCTCTGCTGTATGCAAAAGGTAAAATCATGATAAACCTGGATAAAGCTGATCGATATTTCGATGAAGTTTACCTTTTACTTGAAAAAACAGGCACAACTCATCAAATAATCATGAAAGGGAGAAAGTCACCGGAAGAAGTAAAAAAACAATTTGGCAAATATCTGGACAAGGTCATTTATATGCCCGTAGTTGATTTGGATGACAATCAAGCTACCCTAAAAATAGATGAATTTGTAAATTCATTAAATCCTGTTGCTTTTGAACTGTTGTTTGCCAAATCCAACAGCCAGGTTCCACTTCAGATGAAACAAAATCTCGCCGGCAAAAGTCTTATTTGGCATAATACACTCTGGGATAGCTTAGTGGGTGGTCGTGATGACGACATGGCACTTGAAGATCCGGATAATGCATACGGTTACCTCATCGAAAAACTCGGAGCACGCATCATTCAAACCGACCGACCGCAGATGCTGCTTGATTACCTTAAAAGAAAAGGGTGGAAATAATAACTCATTGTTAAATTAATCATTAGCTTCACAACATGACGAAGATAAATTCTTTTAGAAATCTCTTTTTTATTGTTTTATCTTTCACGCTGACTCAATTTATAACTGCTCAATCAAGTGTAGACTTACATGATTTGTTATCAAAAATGACTTTGAAAGAAAAAATCGGTCAGTTGAACCAGATTAGTGCGCGTTCCAATATTGAAAGAATAAAAGAAGGCATCAGAAAAGGAGAAATCGGGTCATTATTGAATGTTAATGCACAAATAATTGATGAACTACAAAAAATATCTGTCGAGGATTCAAAACATGGCATTCCGCTGATTTTTGCCCGTGATGTAATTCACGGGTACAGAACCATATTCCCCATCCCGCTTGGACAAGCGGCAACCTTTAATCCTGAAGTTGTAAAAGCCGGTGCACGTGTTGCTGCGCTCGAAGCATCCTCAGAAGGAATTCGTTGGACATTTGCACCTATGATCGACATATCACGTGATGCAAGGTGGGGTCGGATTGCTGAGAGCTTAGGCGAAGACCCCTATCTGACGACTGTGCTTGGTGTAGCCATGACACAAGGCTTTCAGGGTAATGACCCATCAGGAAAGTATACCGTAGCAGCCTGCGCAAAACATTTTGTTGGTTATGGCGCCAGTGAAGGTGGAAGAGATTATAACTCAACAAACATTCCTGAGCGCTTGCTCCGCAATGTCTATCTCCCTCCCTTTCAGGCACAGGTTGATGCCCGTGTTGCAACATTTATGACCTCATTTAATGATAACGATGGGGTACCTATGACAGGCAACGTATACACCAACCAAGGAATTCTAAGAGATGAATGGGGATATCAGGGTGTAGTAGTTTCCGACTGGAATGCAATTAAAGAAATGATTGTACACGGTTTTGCATACAATGCGAAAGATGCTGCTGAGAAAGCTATAAGGGCAGGTATTGATATCGATATGATGAGTTCCGCTTACATTGCCGAACTGGAAAAGGCTGCTACCAATAACCCTGAAATCATGCAATTAATTGACCAATCGGTCATGCGTGTACTGGAGTTAAAGAAAAAACTCGGTCTTTTCGAACAACCCTATGCCAGAGGAGATCAGAAAGATGTATTTTATGCGCCATCACACCTTGCTGCTGCAAAACAAGCTGCAGCAGAATCGGTTGTTCTGTTGAAAAACAAAAATCAAATCTTACCCATCAGCAATCATGTTAAAAAAATTGCTGTAATCGGACCTATGGCTGATGCTCCTCACGACCAACTTGGGACCTGGGTCTTCGATAGTGAGAAAGAACAAACCAGGACACCGCTTGATGCCCTGAAACGACTTTATGGCGATAAAGTGACTTTCCACTATGAGAAAGCGATGAGATACACCCGCGATAAAAGCACTGATAAATTTAAAAACGCGATTAAACTGGCAAAAAAATCCGATATGATACTCCTTTTTGTGGGTGAAGAATCGATGTTAAGCGGTGAAGCACATTCTCTGGCTGACATCAACCTGATTGGCGCACAGTCAGAGCTGATTAAAGAAATGGTTAAAACGGGTAAACCAGTTGTCATGGTGGTTTTGGCTGGCCGACCGCTTACAATTGAGAATGAACATAATTTATGCGATGCCGTTTTATATGCCTGGCATCCCGGAACCATGGGAGGCGATGCAATTGCAGACATTCTTTTTGGGAAAATAAATCCATCGGGAAAACTGCCGGTAACATTTCCACGTCATGTCGGACAAATTCCCATCCATTACAACCACAACAATACGGGTCGTCCGGCTCCCGATAATGTAAAAACACTGGATCACATTGACATTCCTGAACCACAAACTTCATTGGGACATACCTCTTTTTACATGGATTACGGCAAACATCCGTTTCTGCCTTTCGGGTTCGGGCTTTCCTACACTTCATTTAGTTTTGAAAATTTAAAACTAAACAAAGAGAACATGCTAACAGCAAAGGACAGTTTGGTTGTGGAATGTTTGCTTAAAAACACCGGAAACATGCTGGGAACAGAAGTAGTACAACTCTATGTTCAGGATATAACCGGGTCAATTACAAGACCGGTTAAAGAACTGAAAAGATTTGAACGTGTTAGTTTACAACCTGGTGCAACAAGGACAATAAGCTATACACTTTACCCGGAGGACTTTGCATTTGTTGGCATTGATAATATAAAAATTATCGAACCAGGTAAAATGAGATTATGGATTTCAAACAGCAGTCAGGGCGGTTTGGAGGCAAATTTTGAAATAAAATAAGCTATCAACAATTAGCAACGCAGTAATACATCTAAGCATCATGATCAGGTTAATCAAAAGCATGCTACTTCCGGCTGGAATTGCCACATCTCTTTCTGTTCAGGCTGAATTAACCAAACCTAACATCATTGTATTTATTGCCGATGATCTGGGTTGGGAAGATTTGGAACCATACGGGAATAACAAGATTCAGACACCCAACATCAACAAGCTGGCAAAAGAAGGTTGTCGGTTTGATAAGGTCTTTCTTACTGCCAGTTCAAGTAGTCCGAGCAGGGCAAGTATACTCACGGCTTTGTATCCATCAGAAACCGGAGCATCAGAATTACACCAACCCTTATCAGCGGGTCAAATTGTCGCCTCCA
The DNA here is from genome assembly GCA_034005265.1 of Lentimicrobium sp. Classification (GTDB taxonomy): domain Bacteria; phylum Bacteroidota; class Bacteroidia; order Bacteroidales; family Lentimicrobiaceae; genus Lentimicrobium. The sequence goes on along the minus strand of JAVEVB010000118.1, from coordinate 1,216 downwards.
CCCCGCTAAGAAATATTGGATATTATACTGTATCGGCAGGTAAATGGCACCTGGGTGATGTAAAAGACCAATGGGATAAAGTACAGATTGTACCCGGAAACAGTTCTGCCGAAATGGGTGATATCTGGATAAATACGATTCAGCATCTCCCAGAAAACAAACCTTTCTTTATATGGGCTGCTGCCAACGATCCGCACCGAACTTATGACGAAATAACCCCAAAAGTCAACAATCCGGATTCGTTGAAACTTCCCACATATTTACCAAACTTATCAGTGGTTAGAAATGATTATGCTGACTATTACAACGAAATCAGCAGATTTGACACACATGTTGGAATGGCTGTTGATGAATTAAAGCGCTTAGGTTTGTATGAGAACACGATTATTGTCATCATGAGTGACAATGGAAGTCCAATGCCAACAGCTAAAACCCGAACCAACTTACAGGGGATGAAGACACCCCTGATAATCGTCAATGCAGCAAGGATTCAGCCAAATACCTGCAACAGGGCTTTAATTTCATCGATTGATATTATGCCTACCTTATTAGAATGGGCAGGCACTCAATATCCCAATACAGTGAGTGGAATAAGCTTTGCCGGCATTTGTCCCGACAACAAGCAGATTTTTCGTGAATACGCTTTTGCAGAACACAACTGGCATGACTTTATGGCCTATGAAAGAGCTATCTACTCGGACAGCCTGATTTTAAATGTGAATTATTTACCACACTTGCCTGCTACTCCTCCCAATGATGTCGTTAAATCAAAAGCATACCAGGTATTTCGCCAGGCATTCGAAAATGGGGAACTCAACGGAAAATATCAGGAAACATTTTATAGTCCCCGTTCCGAATATGAATTATGGAATTACGAAAAAGACCCTCACTGCACTGTAAATGAAGTTAAAAATAAAGATTTCAGTGAACAATTCAAGAAAATGAACCGGGCATTAAAAACTCATTTAAAACAAACACGAAGTTATCGGGACATAAAATATCTGACAAAAGACAAATATGACCGCAAGACAGGTGCTTTAATAAAATAGAAACCTTTACCAAAATCACCAAAACTGGTCTCCCCTGCCAATTTGCTTTCCTTTCACCTGATGCAGGAAAAGTGTCATCAGCTCGTTTGGTTGCGACTGTTCTTTGTTCTTTTCCTTTTTATTCAATTCCAAACGGGTTGCGACCTCATCGGCAATCAACACCTGTT
>JAVEVB010000014.1:0-96145 GCA_034005265.1 Lentimicrobium sp. | reverse complement strand
CAAGCAATTAAAACAGAATTTTCCCTTGAAATATTTTCTTGGAGACAATGAAAACGCCATAAAAATACAGATATATTGCGCTTTGATTGCAAATTTGTTGATGACTGTGATACAAAAAAGCCTCAAGCGAAGCTGGGCCTTCTCAAATTTGGTGAGTTTTTGTAAGATTCATTTGTTCAACTATATCCATTTGATCAGTTTCCTGGAAAATCCGGATAAAGATTGGCACAAAACATTCATCAATGAGGAACAAATGGCTCTGTTTTAAAAGGGGCTTACTTTTAAAAAACAGCTAAACATAAATCAATTGTTGCTGATAATCATAAGGTTGCATTATGCAATTTCTTTGTATTGGTTTTTACCGGACAACAATGAATTTTTATAAAGATACAGCATTATTTTATACCAATGATTTTTTAGTCTGTATTGGCTTTAATGGTTCTATAGACGCAATAAACTAATTTGTTTTTCAATTGACTTTCGTGGATTATCGATGCCTTGTCAATTAGCTTTAAATCTGGTTAAAGTAAGAGGAATGCTCCGTTTTTAAAAGTTTAGTATTGGCTTGAACCTTCCGGATGTATGCCTATCTTAAGTACCCATTTTAGTCTAAGAGTCGTTTAAACTAATCCTGTTTCGTCCGGCTATATTTTTCTTGGCTTTCCATATGTCAATGCAGTAACAAATGATAAAAAATCAGCCCTATCAGACCGCAGACAAATGCCTTTAGGTATAAGAAACGATACTGGCGTTGCTATATGCGCTTCTTTATTGTCTTCTGCTTCATACTATTCTCATCTCAGGTTTCCCAAAATAAAAAAACTCCCTACATTTACCGCTCAAAACATAAAATACTTGATATGATTTCTCGTTTTCTGCCAGCGCTTTTTTTTGTAGCGCTTCAACTCGTCTCGTATGCCCAGGTACAACCGGGTGATCCCTGGTTCGGCGAAAGCTGTACCAGCATAATGGTAGGTAAAAATGCCTCTACCGATGGATCAGTAATGACTGCTCACACCTGCGATGGCAATTACCGCACCTGGGTGCGTATGGAGCCGGCTGCCGATCATGCCGACACTGCAATGCACATCGTTTATAAAGGAACATTGCACACCGAAACACCCGACGATATGCGCAAACTGAAAGTAGCTGGCCGCATTCCTCAGGCAAAACATACGTATGCTTATCTTAATACTGCCTATCCATCGCTTAATGAAAAGCAACTGGGTATAGGCGAAGCAACTTTCGTGGGGCCCGACACCTTAGTTAACAAAAATGGTATGTTTCTGATAGAGGAATTGCAACGCCTGGCACTGCAGCGTTGTGACAATGCCCGCGATGCCATCCGCCTTATCGGGAAAATGATAAAAGAATACGGCTATGGCGATTATGGCGAATGTATCACCATTGCCGACCCAAAAGAAGTATGGCAGATGGAAATTCTGGGAGAAGGTCCGAATAAAATCGGTGGCGTTTGGGCTGCACAGCGCATCCCCGACGATCATGTAGGAATTCAGGCGAATATTGTACGCATCGGTACCATTGATCTGAAAAATTCCGATTACTATATGGCCAGCGACAACTATAAAGAAGTTGCCCGCGAAATTGGTTTGTGGGATGGTAAGGAACCTTTCAAATTCTGGAAAGCCTATGGTAACGTGGATAAGCCCTATAAAATCAGGGAGTTTTTTGTACTGAGTACCCTTGCGCCCTCGCTGGGCCTTACCATGGATATGGAAGAACTGCCCTTTTCGGTGAAACCGGAAAAGAAAATCAGCGTGGAGCGGCTGGCCGAATTGTACCGTGAAACTTATGAAGGCAGTCCATACGACATGACCCAACATGTTAAAATGATAAAAAAACGCTACGATGACAACCGCAAGGAAATTGGACAGGATACCATCATCAGTAATATTGCCAATCCATGGTTGAGTACCGACATGCGTAATACCCTGAATTACCTGGCGTCGGGAACGGTTGAATTTCAACGTACAGTTTCCGTCTCCTGGTGTTCCTATTCGCACATCACCCAGTTGCGTAGCTGGTTGCCCGATGCTATTGGTGGGGTTTCGTGGTTCTCTTTTGACAATCCGGGTGAAAGCCCGCGAATTCCTGTTTATGCCGGTGTAACGGAATTACCTGCTAAGTGGGAAGTCTGCGGACAACACAATTACCGTGAGGATGCTGCCCTTTGGGGATACCGCAAAGCCAACAAACTGGCTACAGTAGGCTGGGGGAGGACCAAGGGCACCATCCTTGAGAATGTACTGAGCTTTGAAGAAAAAGCCCGCCTCGAAATGCCGGCCATTGAGCTGAAGGCCAAACAAATGATAGATGATGGCAAAGAGAAAGAAGCCAAAGCCCTGATCACCCATTACAGCAGCGACTTCGCTGGTGCCACCATGCAACGCTGGGCCGGACTGGAAGTGAAATTCTGGGAAATGTTTGGGAGGGGGTTTTAGGGCCACTATTAGGTCACTAAAGCACTAATTCAAAATGATGTCTATTTGGACATCTTTTAAAAATAAAAAGCCCGGAAGTTTTCACTTACGGGCTTTGTTTTTGTGGAGATGGCGGGAGTCGAACCCGCGTCCAAACAAGCAGCACTAATGCTTTCTACGCGCTTAGTTTTCAGTTGGTTGTCGGGAAACGGCAGGGAGAAAACGGCCCAACAGCTTCCTTATTCCTTTTGGTTTTCGAACAGGCACCAGGGCCTTACCTGTCTTATCGTGGCATTTGTGATGCTCCGGTCGGAACGCGGCCACGCGAGGCTTCCCGGGGAGCAGAAAGCGGCTTAATCCTTGATTAAGCGGCTAACGCGTAATTGTAATCGTTGCCAGTTATAGGCTGTGAAAGTTAGATTTTACGGGCTATTCTTACAACACCCGGCGTGCTTACAATACCACTTCCTTGCTGTCAAAACCGGTCATCCCCGGTTACTATTTGCAAAAATACGCATTAATATCATAGTGGGCTAAACATTGTTCATTTTATTGTACTTTTAACCTTTCTATATTGCAATGTTTGTGAGGAAATACTATCTGATTGTCCTGTTGCTTTTTGTGAGTTTTTCGCCAGCAATCTCTCAATCGCTGAGGGTTTCCCGATTTACCGAGGAAGAAGGTTTGCCTTCGCCGCTGGTTAAATCTATTGTCCGCGATAAACAAGGCATTGTTTGGGCTGCCACCGATGATGGATTGGTGCGATTTGATGGTCGTGAGTTCCGGCTTTTTCAGGATGAACTGCCCGGACTGTATGCAAAGTCTGTTTTTTGCCTTCCAAGTGGTGAAATGCTGGTAACAACCGATATGGGTATCAGTCTTTTCGGCGATGAAGCAGGAAAGGTTAATTTTGAAACAATCGGCAGGGGCGGTCTGCATCAGTCAGATACGCTGATGTGGTTCCCTAAAATGATCTTTAACGATCAGGCTGGGAATGTATGGTTTTCTGACAATTCGAAAGTGTATCAATATGTTGATAAACGATTCAGGTCATATAACCTGGGTAGTGAAGTTTTAACCAATAATTTCAATCGTTCATTTTCCTTTTCTGTCGACGGTATGGGGCATTTTTATGCGTTTGCTGAACCAGGTCTGGTATTCAGGTATGAGCAGAAGAAGGACAAATTGGTGCCGGTTATATTGCCAGCCGAGATTACAGGCATCCATGCGGTTTTCAATGTTAGTAAGGGTGTAATACTGATTGCAACATCAGGGGGACTTTATGAGTTGAAAATCGGAAAGGATTTGACTGTTATTTCTCTCAGACTGGTCAGTAAAAAGGACATATCCTACATTGCCAGAAACTCTAAGGGCCGTATTTATGCAGGTACCTGGGCCGAAGGATTATTTATCCTTACATCAGGCAAGAATGGAGCTTATCAATTTGATGCAGTATCACAATACCCTGAAAAAGTTGTCAATCATCTCTATATCGATAAAGAGGATAATGTATGGGCTTCTACTGATGTTGGCATTCTGTTATTGCAGGAGACGCTTTTTGGATCTCCTTTCTCGCACCTCACAACGTCCTATATTCAAAGCATATCACGGTCCGCTTCCGGTGATATTTACTTTACTGATGGTAATCAGATTTTTAGATCTGAATCAGGCAAACTGGGTATGACTTTCAAGGTTTTTCAATCTGTAACTGCTGTTTTGCAAGTGATTCCGGTGACAGATGGTTTCTGGATTGCTGATGCTGAAGGGCGAATAATGTTCTGTAATAACAAAGGCGTTCGGATTAAAACGTTCGACTTTAATGATCGCGGCAGAGCAGTATTCAAGTTGTTGATTGATCATGAAGAAAATGTATGGGCTTGCCAGGACGCCAACGAAGATTTGATCAGAATATCGTATGACTTTCATGTTGAATTTTATGGAATTGAAAAGGGCCTGGTTTCAAGACCCATTTCATTGGGTATGTCGGCAGGTGGTAAAATCTATTGCGGAGGTATGACGGATTCTGCCTATCTGTTTGAATACAACCCACTAAAGAATCAATTTGAGAATCTGAGTAAGCGAATTGACTTTGAGAGAAATATTGATTTAAATATCAACGATATAGTATGTGCTTCTGATGGAAGTTTGTGGCTTGGGTCTTCATTTGGACTCATCAGTTATCGGGATGGTGTATTTAATCGTGCTGATCTTGGGAAATTGAGTGGAAATTCTGTAAAAGCTGTGGCTATTGATTCGCTGGGCTACATTTGGTTTGCAAACAATAAGGGGCTTTATCGCTACCTTAATGGTGACAAATTATTGTTTGACGAACGCAATGGGTTGCCCTCGAAAAATATTGCATATCGAGGATTGCTCATTGATGCAAATAACAGGATGTGGGCTGGAACGTTGGCAGGAATGGCCGTCTCTGGAGAACTGGTTAAGCCCCGCCATACAATGATGCCGATTGTCAGAAGATTCATTGTTAACAATATATCACAACCTTTTAATCCGGCTGTTTCAACGGTTGTCAATAATAAGAGTTTTATCAGTATAAATGTTGCTTCACCTGAATATCCTTCAAAACAATTGAGTTACGAGTATTTTATCGAAGGTGAAGATTCAACATGGAAGTCTGTTCCCAATGATGGTGTCTTACTTGTCGGCGACTTGAGCCCGGGAGAATATAAATTGAAGGTAAGAGCTCATCAAACAGGGAATTTTACTTACAGTGAATCATTAATCTGGAATTTAACCATAACCCGGATCTGGTATGAAAAATGGTGGGTAATAGCCTTACTGATAATTGTTCCAATCCTTGTAATACGTTTGTTATGGCAGTTGAATTCCCGGAGACTGAGATCCGACAATGAGAAACTAGAAAAATTAATTTCTGAAAGAACCCAGGAAATTGTACTTCAGAGTGAGCATATTGAAAAACAAAACGCCCGTATTATTCGTAAAAATGACGCATTAAGTCTGAAGAATAAAGAACTTGAGCTGGCCAAGAACCTGGCAGAGGAAGCTACAAAAGCAAAATCGCAGTTTCTTTCGGTGATGAGTCATGAAATTCGCACGCCGATGAATGCAGTGATTGGGGTTGCGCATTTATTAATGCGTGATAATCCCAGGCCTGATCAACTTGAAGACCTGAAAATACTAAAATTCTCTGCCGAGAACCTTTTGGGTTTGATCAATGATATCTTGGATCTGAATAAAATTGAGGCTGGTAAACTTGTAATAGAATCCATCGATTTTAATTTAAAGAGTCTGTATAATCGCAAAAACGAATTGTTACCCACTTTAAAACGAATTGTGCATTAATTTTCGTCACACGCTTACAGCTTAGCATCAAAGCTTGCATACTCCTCCACCTGGGGCACGCGGCGTATATAACCGCTTGCAATGGCGATTAAACAGCGTTTCAACGTCCTTTCAAGTGCTGGTATGATATGGGCAGCATAGAACTCCTTAGGGCTTAGGTCGTAGTCAATTTTAATAATTTCACTCTCGCATATATCCCCGCCATCCAGCCGGCCGTTAGCCCATATCCATGTGGCGGCTGTTATTGGCTCATTACGTCTGTAAGCCCATTTAATTGAGCTGGCGCCTCTACCATATGGAAGTGGTGACGGGTGAAATATTAGTGTACCGTGTACCGGCTCCATTAACTCCATGTCGCTCAGCTTCTTTGTGAGTAACGGTGCAACTGATAAATCACAATAGAAGTATGTGGGGTCATACACTGCGTGGCCCATGCTTTTAATGATGCCCACGGCTGCCCTATATGCCGCCGTTCCCGGCTGCCCAAGTACTTTAATGACCATCGCGCCCTCCAACATACCTAAAGCCCTGTACGGCCCTAAAATGGCCGCCAAATCCCCCGCTTTTCTTTTTCTCACCTTTAGCCTCTGCCGAAGCGGCAAGTGTTTTGATTGATTTTGCCTTATTGGCAAATTTAAGCGCCCCACTCACCTGCTCCCATAGTGGTGACTTACGGAGGGCCTGGCACAGCTGCGGGTGGGAGGTGTGGAAAAGTGTGGGAAGTTTATGCCCGTTCCTCCCATGCCCTTCGAGGTGGAGCCTGCATATTTCATTCAAAAAGGCTGTGCCTACTCCCGCACCTTGCCACTCGGGCATTACAACCAGCCGGGTTGCCCGGTAGTGTCCGCTCTGGAACAAAGGGCATACAGCCAGGTGTGCAACCGGCTCATCCCCAACAAAGCCAATGAAATACTGCGCGGCGACCGGATGGGGGAGGTCTAAGTAATAATGCGGCTTAAAAAACTTCCACTTTGTTCCCGGAACTCTGTAAATTGAGAGTTCAATTTGCGGGCGCCGAAGACAGTCACGGCTGTAAAACCGCGCCTCCCTTGTATCATAAACCCAATCTGGCTGTAACCAGTCTATTATATCATAATGGCAGCTTAGCAATACCGCCTTGCCACTCCCCCGCCGCCAGCTACGCGCAAACGCTGATGCCCCTATTTTAGCTATCTGGCGGTCAATAACGCTGGTGAATTCATCAATTATTGCAATATCATGCCGCTCACACAGGAGCCTGGCCAGGCCCGCCCGGAATTGCTCTCCGTTCGACAAAACATTAAAAGGCCTAAGCCATGCCGGCACATCGCCAAGCCCCACGGCGGACAGTGATGCGGTAACAGCGTTAAAATCACCGTTAGGGTTTATGGCATCAACGATAGGCCGATTGGTTGGCCATCCGGCATATAAATCGTGGATGCCCACGCCGGGGAACATTTGTTTTCCGATACTTGTCTTACCGGTTCCGCTCGGCCCCACAATCAGGCCCAGCCGCCAGATCATTTCATCAATGGGCAGCTCAGCCGTGTGGCTCCAGCTATAGCCGGTTTCAGCGTTAAATAATGATTTCACGCGCTCCGCCCTGTAGCTATCGTAATCGGCGCAGGTGTGGTTAATTTCAATTCTCATACTGTAACAACTTTCAGTTTAAGGTTTTTAGATTGTAGCTCATTAAAAAGTCTGATTTGCTCCGCCTCATCGGCGCAGATGATTACAAGCCCAAATTGTGGCTTATAGGCATAAGATTTTTTTGTTTGTTCGGGTTTTTTCATAGTTTTGCAGTCTCTCACAGAATAAAAAATAGGTGCGCAAACACCGATAAGGCTTTAAGGGCCTTTGTCGTGGTGTTTGCGCACCTTAGTTTTATAGCCGCGTGAGAACGGCTGTAAAGAGGCAGAGGCCTCTTTTTTTATGTTAATACCGGAAAACTTACATGAATGTCAAACCTGGCATTATAAATTGTTTGATTTTCACCATCAGTCCGCCAGATGCTTATAGCGCCGTCAGCCCCTATTTTCAAAAATGCAGTGTTATAGATTGGCAGGGTATTGCCGCCGCTATTGATTGCAATTACCGGAAGCTCAACGGGATTGGCCGGGCGGAAACCTGCAGGCAAGGTTCCAACTGAGTGCATACCGTTATTGGTCAATGCATCCATTCTAATTCCGGCATCAATGGTGATCATGCCACCCCTATTGATAACGGTTGATAACGTAGTACGCTCCTGGCGGTTTGAGCAGCCTGTAGCAAGAGTAATGTTTGCCTCCGCTTTCCCGGCATTTTCAAAGCGCGGAACAATTTCCCATGAAAGGTTACCCAGCGCGCCCGTAATGGGCAGGTAAGAGCCAACCGCTTTACGCACCTGGTGCACCTGATGCGTTTCGGCATTTTCAAATGTGCGGCTACCCTCGGGGCCATTTCCGGTAACAAAACTCCAATGCGGAAATTCAGGGGACGGGTTCGGTGCGGGAAAGTTATGCGGGTAAACGTGCCAGATTTCGCCCTGCCAAAATATGGCGCCTTCCTCAACAGAAATGTAGGACGGCTGTTGTGTGAACTGGCATCCTGCAAGTATTACCGGGCCCTCACCGCATATCGCGTTCACTATATCTTTGATTGCAAGCCTCACGGCATCATCCGTGAAGCGGAGGTCATTCAGTAAAAACGGGAAGCCCCCGGTAAATTCGGTTAAAAGCTTATTCATGGTTAAAAGGTTTTGATTTGAAATTGAAAGCCTGCGGCCTTATGCTTAGTGACAAGCCCGGTCATGTAGGCGTAGTCGAAGGTAATGGAGCTGTGCACCCACACAATGAAATCAAAGCCTGATGGTTCCGTTTGTGTGAGCATATAAACCGGTGGAAATGATTCCCCAAGGTTATGCATACGGGTAGATTTGCCTTCCTGAAGGTTGTAAAGATATACCCGGTCTCTCCGCTCGCCGTCAGTAATGTAGATACGCGGGTGCAGGCCATCAGGGTTGAATATGCGGTTAAGCATATCTTCAAGGCTAATTACCTGCCCATTGTGGTGCAGGCTGAATATAGTGTCATCGCGCTGCTCAGTGAACTTTTGGTGCAGCCACACCACCGGTGAAGTTAGCACCTCCAACCAGGCACGCATACGTGGGCCGCGGAGGAACCAGGGAAGCAGGTTATTGATTAGCTTTTGAAAATCGAAGTTAAACATAAGCCTGGTAAGTTAATGAGTTGGTCAGCGGCGTGTTCGGGTCTATCTTGAAATAGCCCGGGATTGGAATATGGCTCACTGGGATGGGCTCATATGGGTACTGCTCATATTTTGAGCTTAAGGTGGTAATTTGAACGTCCTTAACACCTGGTGCGGCAAGTATGGCATCAATGAGGGCGGTGCGTTTCAGACGGCCATCAAAGGGAAGGTTTCGCAGATATGCCTGTATGGCGTTATCAACCGGGCGGCTACCGTCGGCAATCAGGGTTCCTGATGCGGTTATCATAATCGGGTCATAAAATACCACCGCGTTCATGATCAGCAGCTCAGCGGGTGAGTTGATGATACGGACGGGAGTGCCTGCGTATTTTATTTGTGCCAGGTAAGCGCTGAATGGATTCAGCTCATTAGGCCGCGTGCCGATGCCGGTAGATAGCGGTTCAAGCTCACCAGCCACCTCCTTAGCTATTTTGATAACAATACCATCGGCGGCCTCCCTAACGCTGCATTGGGCTATTAGCGGGGGTATGTCATTAGCCCCTGGCGGATAGCCAACCCGGCCATTTTCAACTACCAACCCGGCCCCCGGCTTATAGCCGAGGCACATGGCGCGGTACCACAAGAGCGAGCCCGGTTTTTGGGTTGCAATTATGCCCTCCACCTCCGCCCGGTGAAGGTCGAAAAGGGTTTCAAGGGTGAATATCACCGAAGCAACTACATAGGCCCAGAGCCGGTAAATTGCTGTGGCGCTGGTTGAGTCGAGCGCATCAAGCTCCTGCCGGTTTGCCTTTTCGACAATAATTTGAGCGTATATGGTATCAATTGAGCGTGCCATATTAGAGCGAATCAATTTTCTCGATGAGGCTTAGATTATGCTGCGTGATGCGCTCAGCATCGTTAGTTGATGCGCTTGTTTCCTTCAATACATTAATTTCCGCATCCGAAAGCTCAAAGCTGAAAAGTGCATCGTTTGCATTGCCGTTCCAGGTCATTGCGCCATCGGCATATTTTATTTCATGCTTTTTCGTCTCGTTCTCAGTAAAGCCTGTCTTTTCAAGCAAGTCCCTTACTATGATTTGCTGAAGCTTGCCGCCTGAATGTGGCAAAAGGTCGCAAAGGATTGCGCGTTCTTTGATTGTGAGAGTGATTTTTTTCATGTTATGCGATTTTGATTAAGGTTAATTGTGTTGCCTGGGGCGAATTCGATGACATAGCGTGCGTAACCGGCGACCACCCTGAACTGCTTGCCCACATTTGGAGCTTAATTGGTAGTGATTTCATAATTATCTGAACATCAATATAACCGTGGCCAGACATGGTAACCCGATTCCCTGATACACTTGGGGAGTACTGCTCCGTACTACTTAATTGCACATATGGACTCGTAACTCTTGCCGCAACAAATCCCGAACCGGTTAGTTGTTTCACGATGCCGATTTGAAACATGACGATATATTTGCCCGGCTCCTCAATTTCTAATTCTAACACATCCGTCCAGGTGTTGGTTGAGATAGGCGCTGGGTTAACGTTCAGAGCAACGGTTTGAACAGTATTTTCCGTTCCACCGCCACCCCCGCCGGTGGCTCCAATAGTGAGCAAGGCCAAACCATCTGTAGTTGACGATGCCTCCATGCTTATCCCTGGACCGGCATCAAAGGCAATGCCTTTGTAAATTCCTGAGGAATTTTCTGTTCCCTCAATTTCAGAGGTAGAAAATGTACCAAAAGCAGTGTCTTTAGTCCTGAAATAAAAAGACTTGTACCTGTCATAAATGGAAGACAAATTAGGAATATCTTTCACCTCTAACAATCTGAAATATGGGGCGCCATTGTTATTGGGAGGTGCCGCGAATACTCTACCTATTGCCTGCGAGGCCAACGACACGGAAAGCGTCCCATTAGCTACAAGTGGCGAATTTGAAACGTTGAATATATTAGGCATTGATAGTCCAACTGACGTTAGCCCACCGCCGCCACCCGCTGCGGCATTAATAGTAATCATTAGTGAGCCATCGGCAGCGCCAGTTTGTGAAAGGCTAACATTAGTCCCCGCCTTGAATGTCAGCCCTTTATAGTTGGTTCCGTTCTGGTAGTTATTAACCCCAGCTATTGGCCGCAAAATACCTGTAATTCCCGCCTCAAAATGTGCATAGTTATCATAAGGCAAGGTAGGAATATCACCTGCGCTAAGCTCTCTAAAAGAAGGCACCCCATTGTTATTGGTCGGGCTGGCTAACACCCGGCCTCGCATTTGCTGTGCCAGGCTAACAGTAATCGTTCCATCAGCCGTAAGCGGTGAGTTGGCAACCGTGAAAATATTCGGCATAGCAAGGCCAACAGATGCAATACCGCCGGCATTCCCTATTGAGCCCTTATAAACATACCAATTGGTTGATGTTGAATCTGTAGATGAAAATATGGCCCATTCACCCGGCTCTATATCAATTGCGCTAACGGAGTTGTCAAAATCCACGAACCTGTCATTGCCTGCCGAGCCTGTGGTAATTTTACGGAGCCCGGCATTTTTCACATAGAACATTCTATGCGGATTGGCTGAAATCACAGGAAGAACATAAATAGGTGTATTCCCTATCCCGCCGCCAGTGAAAATGTACTGAACATGGCTGCCCATCACAACTATTGTAGTGGATGAGTTAATGTGCGAGTCGTTAATATTGCCGTCCCAGGCACCACCACCGCCGCTACCGGCAGCAAAGGCCGCCGCTGATACCTTCACAATATTTTTCTCCGCGCCGGTGGCCATCAGCAAATAGCTGTCTGAAGGTGAAAATACACCCGGTGCCGGGTTAGCCTGCAATACCGTGTTTGTCCGGGTTATGTTAGCAAGGTCAGAGTCGCTGTCTATCCAGGCCGTTTCATCGCTATTAAATGCAAAAACGGCAACATGGCCATAGTTGCTATTTATTTTGAACTTCAAACTCCTGTGCGATTGCAGGGAGGGCGATTGGTTCCTCACATCAACCGATATAAGTCCGGTGCTGTCGGCGCTTGCATATTGAATACCGAAGCCTGTCAGCGCCATATCGCTGCCGTGCGAATTCACGTTGCACCCATCAAATCGGAGGTGAATTGTTGAACTCGGCCCAATTGGGCTATCGATTACGAAGGGGTTGCCCGGGGTGCCACAAATAATATCAGAAAACCGACAATCCCTGAATATTATGTTCATTGTGAAATCAATTACCTGTGGGCTGATAACAAATACTTGACGCGTAGTACCGTTCTGCAGTTGCAGTCCGCTTGCGCCGTTACTGCCCCAAAAATTTAGCCCTGAAAACACCGGGGAGCCTTTTGTAATTATCATTTTGAACACCTGCGATGGGTTCATGTCAGTGCCGTTATAGAATCGCCAATTAGCGCCTAACCCGGTAATGCTGATGCCTCTCAGGTCGAGTGTCAAATCAGCGGTCATAATGATAGTACCGGTGATGTATATGTTCCCGCCGGGGTAGTTGCCACGTATGTCGTTATACGCACCAATGAACCCGGCCAAATCGGTAACAAAGTAGTTTGGAATCAAATCCTGAACTACACCGCTTATTGCCGCCCTTATACCGGTTTCCGACACCACCTCCTCACCGGTTTGACCGGTTGGTCTGACGGTATCTCGCGTGCCGCGAACCTCTATGATTTCCTCACTACCGGGCATAACCTTCTTGAAGAATGCTTTTCCATCGCGGGTATTGAGGAGTATTTCACCCTCGGTAAATTCACCGTATGATGGAACGGCCCCTAAAGTATTGCTGCGCTTATGCCTGATAATGTTGCTCATTTAGAAGCTCCCTCCGTCTATGGTTGCGTTTGCCACAAGATCGTTAACGCTAGCCCTGCGGTGCCCGGTTGCTGATGCGTCATAAGCGGGCACCATATCCAAATTGGGGTCAATATTGGTTTCAGCGCCCAGCCCGTTCACATTCATACGAACGGTCATGGTGCTGCCGGCACTGGCCTTTTGCACCCCTTCAGTGGCCGTAACTACGGCGTCCAGATAATTGGGCGTACTGGCCGCCAAAACTTTAACCTGATAGGTGTCGCTGGTAATGCCAAGGCCGGTTAAGAAATTTGCACGAGTAATCTTTTTGTAGCGGGCTGTGCCAGTCGCGCTTATGTCAATAAAAACAATTTGATCACCGTCAACCATTGCGGTATCAGCGGCCAGCTCGTCGAGGTTCAGGTCAATGGTATTGCCTGTAATATCAATCCCATAACCGCCAAGATATGTACTTGACCCGGCAAATTGCACGAAGGCAATATTGCTTGTTCCCAGGCTGATATTGTCGCTGGTGCAAACCCAGGCCGTATCAGCAAATTGCGTTCCCTGACTGCTGAACACAGCAGCGTTCAGTAGCTCTGTGGCTGAATCAGCATCCGTTGACCGTGCCCAGGCTCCCGTGGCAACCACATATATGCCGTTTGTTTTCTGGTCGGTTTGTGCGCGCACCAGTACACGGTCGCCAGCCACCAGGGCAACGCCATCAACCGACATAGTGCCGCTCAGGGTTACGTTTGCAGTTGTACAGGCCTTAACCGGGTCTTTCCAACGCAGTCCGGCCAGTAGTTGATCAACCTCGGTGGTTGAGTAAACGCCAAGGTTCGTTCTTGCCGCCGCCTTGTCAGGAACATCGGCAAGGTTTTGCGATTTCAGCAGATACAGGCCCAGGTCGGTGCCTTTTGCAAGCAGTATTTTCACCGTTGCAGACTGGCAGATGTACAAATCGCCGGTATCGGTTGCAAATAGGAATTCCCCGGCGCTCATGCCCGTTGTTGGGAGGTTGGCGGCAAGGCCGCGTTTTACTTTAATTATGCTCATGCGTCAAAAATTTTTGGTGTTTCAAATTATTTTTTATCTTTGCACAGTCCTGTTAGGAACCTGCCTTCAATGGCCACCTCGCGTCAAACCGGGGAGCGGTTACTCCTTACGGGATTTTTTTATATCCCCAGAGCGGCCAACACTTCGGCCTCCGTTTCACAGTACCCGAGGTAATCAACCGGGCCAGATGCGTCTGAACAAACCCACATATTCCCAGCAATTACCGGTGCCTCGTTGTTGCCTTGCCATTCCTTTAAGCGGTAAATTTTTACCGGCCCGGATTGATATGACATATTCGGGCCATACAAAACAGCGTAAACCCTGTTTGTCCCTTTAATGCGGGCTAACGAAAATTCGCCCCCTTCTTTAATTTCAATCATAATTCTGGGGTCAAAACCAAAATCTTTCAGGTATTTTTTCGGCTGCACCCTCATGTTTCCGTTTCCGGCATCGTGAATGGATATTTTGTACCCTATGCCGGCGTCCATTACCATTTTTAGCAGTAGTGCTTCCTGGGAGCTGCCCGGGGCAACCTCAAGGTAAAGTCCGTTTACATCACGTTTAAATTCCGTTTTCATAGCATTTCAATGTTATCAAAAAGTCCCGGCGTCCAAAACGCCATCTTTCATGTATATGCCTTCCACGCTTACACCAGAGTCGGCAATTTCTTCAATCTGTGAGGTTTGTATGGTATTCACGAAGGTCTTGATTCCGCTCACCACCTCATCGCCACGTATGTGCACATAGTCGGCATCGTTGAGGCCGCCTCCGGTTCCGCCGCCGGTTCCACCGCCCACCGCTGCAATCCATTGCATGAGGATGGACAGGTAGGGCGTGAGGCTCTCGGTGCGCTCGGCCATTTCCTTCACTACTTTCACAGGCCACACTTTCAGGGCGGTGCCCGGCTCCAGGTCAACGGTAAGGGAGGTAACCACCTCTTGATTGGCCAGCATCAGCAAAAACATGCCTTCCGTGGCTTTGTATTCCTGTATGGCGAGGTCGATTAGGGACTGGCCGGGTTGGACTATGATGATTTTTGCTTTCATTTGTATTCGGCAGTTACATTAATGGCACCGGATGCGCTCTCCGAGAGTTGCCCCACTTTCATACCATCGCGCTCAAACTGGCTTCTTATCTCAGTTAAAATATCGCCCGGACGCTCGGCGTTCAAAAAGGTTTCAATGCCGACTCCTACGCTCGGGAATTGCCTGATATCACCCTTTTGAGCCATAAGCAATATACGCTGGTGCTGATGGGTTGATTTTGCCGTAACAAAATCACCGTTGGCAATTTCAAGGTCAGATTCCTGGTTAAGCATTATGTCAAACATCAGTGTTTAATTTTGTCATCATCAATCTGGTTAAAACTTTCCTTATTGGTAATTTGCTGAAGCAGCGGTACAAGGGTTCCCTTGAAGCTGCCTGAGGCGGAGTCCGGACTGGCAGAATTGAGTGCGGAGATTACATCATCCAGCCGTTTTGAAAGTTTATTCAGTTCGCTTTTCAATATATCGGCGTTCGCGGTTGTGTGCTTGCCCTCATTGAAAACAAAGCCCTGGTCGGTTGCCTCAAGCCTCATTTTACCTATGCGAACCAAAACCTTGTCCACTTCGCCCACGGCCTGAACGTAGAGCTCATTGCTTGTACCAATCCGCCCGAGCAGAACTGTACTTCCAACGGACGGGTAGGCAACCACCTTGTTGCCTTCCGAATCAATTATACCGCGTAGCCGGGCCGCGCCAAGCTCCAGACCGTCAACGTCAACGTCAACAAAATCTTTATCGTAGTCAACCGAGGTAACCTCACCAACGAATATTTTATTATCGCTGATGGTCAGGTTCCTAAGCCCACTAAGTAATTCTTCTTCTTCCCTTGCCATAATTAATTGAGTTTGATGCCTAAATCAATTTTTCGTTTACCGCCTCCGGTACCAAAGGCTACTTCAGTACTTTCAACGTAATATTTACCCGACCTATCCTCAAAGTTTAGGTCTGAAAGCTCCACCGACATGGCCGGCTGAACAAACGGTTTCAGCAGGCAGTTAACCGAGCCCCTGTAACCGTTATACTTATACTTTTCAATTTCAGACGAGGCAAGCCTTTTTAGCTCCTCCTTATCGTGAACATCGTAAAAATACAGTGTACGTATTTCGCCATCCGTATCGCCAAGCTCTGCCTCGATGCGTGAGCCGTTGCGCTCCATACTGATTGCTTTAATCTTCAATTTCACGTCATCAGCATTAACCCATTTCAGGTCATTGCTTTTAACAATGTTTTTTCCGCTAACCAATTTCACCGCCCCCAGGTTATGCGTATAGGCCAGCCCGGCATATAAATAGCCTGTCAGTGAAAAGTAAATGGTCATACCATATTTGCTTTTCAACTCCTGTAATACCCAAAGCGCCGTTTTGTCATTGGCCATAAAGTTGGTAATGCTTACATCTGGCAGCCCGCTCAAAAGTTTGAAGCCGGCCAGGTCGGCAATGTGTTGGAGTATATCCGAAAGGGTGGCCTTTTTCCAGGACTTCTTAATATTGATTCTCCGGAGCGGCCATGTCCAGTCCTCGCATTCAATTTCGAGGGGCATTTGTGGGTTTATCCGGCTCACGAAGCCGTTAAACTCATTGTACAGGTCGGGGTCATAGCCAAGGTTTATGGAAACCTTATCCCCAACTTTGAACTTTTCATTTGTTTTAATCGGCTCCACCTCCCCGGAGGCATTGCGCAAGTAGGCCGATAGTGGTATTTTAATAACCGCGGTACTGCCAACCTGGAATATACTGCGCTTGATCACCACCTGGTGCACGGAGCGCATCCTGAATGAGCCTATGGTAATATTACAAACGGGCAGGTACGACATGGCTTATATCAGTTCAAGCTCAAAGTAAAAGTCACTAACCAGGTTTATTTCATACACCTGTGCGTATTCAATTCCCATCATCTCGGGCAGGGTGATGCCGGTAATTACAACATTGTCCTTTGCCTGGAGAAACACATCGGTAAGCGCGCATTCGAGCGTGAGGGCCTTATTCTTTGCCCACAGCTCTTTAACTGCGTGTAGCCCATCCTCGGGCCACAGGTTATCGGGCCGCATATCGGTGCAGATGATTTTTATTGAGTAGTCCTGAATGTTGATGATTTCCTTCACGGTGCCGTTTCCGCCTACCATTGGGGTTTCAACAATTGTTTTTTTACCGGTGATGCTTACCACCGGGTTCTGAAGCTCCAGCCCATCGAGGATGGCCGGTAGAAATACCGGGCGACCAAGCAGGTTGGTTCCATAAAGGGCCTTTCCGTATTTTGAAACCTTTTGAATTTCCCGGTTTAGGTTTTGGCTGTATTCATCGGCTACCATGCCATTGGAGCCCTCCACCGGTAGCGCGGGGAAGGGGATGCCGGTTCTGCCATATACGGTTGCAAGTATGTACCTTAAATCATGTGTAATCATGAGCCACCTCCCGCCTGTACTGCGTTAGCGCTGTTAACCACCCTAAGCATAGTATCAACTATAATCTTTTCAATATCCTGGGCACCCTCCTTCACATTCGCCGCGTTTATAATTACGTTGTCCATTAGTTTGCCCAGGTTGAGGGTAACATTCACGGGGCGGGAACCGCCGGAGGTAACAGAGCCGACATCTGGGACACCGGATGGGTCATCTCCGGTAAGTGTAGTTGAGTCCGGTGCAAGTCCACCGTCTTCCTGTTTTTTCTTTTCCTGGTCTTTTTCAAAAGATGCAAGCCCGGCCTTTTTGCCTTTATTGTACCCCTCTGAAATGGCCTTGCCGTATTTTGAAGCTGCATTCTTGATGCGATCGAGCGCTGCCCCCATTTGGTCCTCACCATCAAACCAGTTGGCCGGATTAAATACGGCAAGTATTACATCCTTAACCCCGCCTAAAACTTCCATCATAAAATCGCCAATGCCTCCAAATATTGCCTTGACCGCCTCCCACATACCCATGAGAACGCCCCGGAAGGTGGCCGATGTTTTCCAGAAGTAAACGCCCAAGGCTACCAGTGCAGCAATAAGGGCGGCAATCCAACCGATGATAGGAATGTTATATATGGCCAGCCCAATGGCTTTAATAGCGGGAATAACGCTTGCGTAGGTGGTTGCTGAAGTGAGCAGTAGCATCAATTTATAAGCGCCCCACGCGATGGTGGCCACGCCAATGCCAATGGCTATGGAGGAAATTAAGTCTTTATTGTCCTGGAGAAACTTTAACAGCCCGCTTAGCCCTTCGGAAAGCTTTGTAAGCAGCCAAATGGCACCGTCAATCAAAGGTTTAAGAAGGTCGCCAAGCCCGGCCATGAACTGAAAAAGGGTATCCTTCAGGTTACTAATCCTGCCCCAAATTCCCTGGGATTGTTTGTCCATCATTCCCTCAAAGTTCTTCGCGTCCATTATCCTGGGCAATGCGGCAATCATCTCCTCGGTGGTGGCCATTAGCTCACCATTTTTTGAAACGCCCTTACCCGTTGCCTTCACCCAATCATCGGTGCTGATAAGTAGGTCACGAAACATATTCACGGCTTCGCCTTTTTGGCCGGTGCCCAATTTTGCGTAGGCGCCACGAACCTGGTCGAGTGGTTTGCCCGCCGCCGCTGCCAGGTCACCCAGCATCATTACGTTTTGCCGTGAGTAGCGCCCCAGGGATTGAAGCCCGTTGCCCAGCTCCACAACATCCTGAAGCTCAAAGGGGGTTTTTGCGGCAATATCCTGGTACTCACCCATACGGGAATCGGCTGCGCTCTTTGAGCCAAGCATGGTTTCAAGCGTTAGCTTATATTTCTCCACATCGGCAGTAGCTTTAACTACGTTTGAGCCAAATTGAATTATTTTGGTTGCAACGAAAGCAATGCCAATTCCTTTGGCCATTCCGCTCAACATTGATGGTAGTTCACGCATACGGTTCATAAAGCCGCGTGGGGGCAGGTTTTCAAGTCGTTGCAGCTCCCGCTGTGTTTGCCTTATCATACCGTTGTATTTGCGTATATGATCTTCCCTGAAGGCGCCATTACGGGCAACTGTCATTCGGTCGAGCCTTGACTTTAAGTCATCAATACTATTCTTAATTGGCTTAACCGCAGCGTTCATCTTGCGGGCCTGCTCTGCAGCCTGCCCCATTTTATCAACTACCTCACGCATAGGACGTGAAATCTTGTCAATAAAACTGAATATTATTTGAACATTGCGATTACCCATTGTCTTTTTTTTGTACTTTTGTTACATGCAAGTCATTTTAACCATTCTGGCCGTTATAGGCGCTGTAGTACTGGGCTCTTTTATACTTAAAGGGCTGGGTTATTTTTTGCTGGCCCTTTTCAAAGGCGTTTACACCTCAATCACCCATCCGGCTATACTTTTTTTCTGCGTGGCGCTGTCAGTTGGTGCGCTTGCAATTCTTATCAGGGGTGATTTTTCCTTTTGGTCAGTGGTTATTGCCGGCGGCATGGTTGGCTTTGTGGTTGGCATTGCCCGCAAATGGATTGCCCGTGCCTCTGGTTAACCCTTATTTTCACCCTCCTTTTTTCTGATAATTTTCAACCGGGCTAATGTTGCGCACCATTCATCATCCGTAAGTTGCGAGGCATCAACATGCAGGTAATATTGAATAGCTGTGTCATAAAGCCCTACCCAGTTTTTAGGCTCGTTTTTATCAGCCTCGGTTAAAGCTTTTTTAGCTCCGCCTCCTTCACCTCAACCAGCTCGGCAAGTTTGCCGGCAACGCCCAGAAAAAGTTCATCGTTGGTTTTGATTTCCTCATCACCGGCAACCCAGCAATTAGTCAGCATCATTTCGGAAAACTTAATCGGGTCATTGGCCCCTACCGATGTGGCCATTGATATGACCTTGCGGCTGGGCTTTTTAAGAATACAGGATTTATCTTCCACAGTTACCTGAAATATATCACCGTGCTGTTTTTTCCAGGATTCAATTTGTTCCTGGGTGGGGTTGAATTTTTTATCCATGTCAGTTGCTTTTTTAAAGGGTTAAGCCACCGCCACGTTTTTCGTGGCGGGTGGCGGGTTAAACGTTATAATCAATGGCCAGGCATTTGAAGGGCAGGGATACTTCCATATCGCTATCGCCCTGCTTCATGGCTTTTTCAAACTCCTGGAGCTTCACGCCTACCAATACATCGGTGCGCAAAACGCCAAGTTTTTCAAAGCTGATGGCCACGTTGAACTGTGGCAGGTCAGTGGGGTCGCTTCCGGGAACAACTTGCTGTGCCTTATTGATAAGTGCCTCAAGCTCGCTTTGCCCGATTTTGATTTCACCCTCGTACTTCTTGTTGCCTTCCTGAATGCCCAGCGGGTTTTGGCCACGGCCATAAATCTCCTTAGTCTCTTTGGTTACTTTGTACTTCACCTCAAGCAGGCGGACAATAGGACGCCCGAGCATTACAACTTCAATGTCCTTCCAGGCGTATTCTGCAGTGTTAAAATTCATGTTCAGGAGGCTTTAAAAGGGTTTGACAGCCCAAGGTTAATTTGGATATACTTTGCATAGCCAACCGGCAGCAGGCTGATGGTGGCGTTAATGGTATCACTGGCCAGTACGTTTTGCGCCGGGTCAATGTAGCAGGTCGCTTTAACAATTTCCTGTGTGGCTACCATGTTGATTGAAAGCGCACTTTCAATATCGGCTTTCCAGGAGGCGATGAGCGCCGGGGCAACTTTGCCCGACTGGGCATCCACCGGAATTTCGTCATTGAGCTGCTCAATGAAAGTAGCGTAGGCGATGACCAGGGCTTTATCAATTACCCGTCCGCGGCCTACGTATCCATAATCATCCGTTACGGCTGTGGCGGTGGGGTCATCGGTAAAAAAGAACCCGCTTTTCCCGTAAATTCTCCGGAAAAAGATATAGCCTTTATCATGTATGGCGTTCCAGCTTAATTCAAGCTCGGTGGTTGTGGTTCCATCAGGGAAGTATGCATGAAGTATGCCCACATCACCATCTTTTACCCTGGCTATTTTCCGCTGAACGGGAATGGAAGCAAGCCGGCCTAACGTGAGGCCAATGGCCGCAGATGTGGCGGAATCACAGCCCAGCACAATCGCACAACGGTTTGAATTTCCTAAGGTCAAGTCCTTTAAGGTTGACACCGCGGCTTTGGTAAAACCAAGGCCAGGGAGCAGTGCCCTGAATGGTTTGTAATTGTTGGCAGAGGCCTCGGCAAATGTCTGGAGCAATGCCAAACCGGCAATTACGTCCTGGTCGAGACCTTCGGTAATGGTCGGGGTATAACCGGATGCGGGAATTCTATTAATTCCCAATATCCTGATTTTACCGGCTGCGGCATTTATCAGTTTTGGCGCATAGGCCTTGTCCTTATCGCAAAGGTCAGCAAAAAGCACGGTATCGGCCACGGTCATCAGCCAAAGCTCCGCGCCGTTTCCGGCCTGGTTATAAAAGGCTTTCACCTCCTTATAAACAAGCGGGTTGTTAAGCTCGGTTATGCCCAGGGCAGCCAACTGGTCGAAGGAGAACAGTTGAACCGGGGTAGAAAGTGGGAGCTCCACAGTGGCGGTGCCGCTGCATAGCAAACCGGCAACACCATCATTGGTGGTTGCCACCCGGCCAAGCTGGCCGTTGGCAATTGAAATATTTACATTTGGAAGTGCCATTGTTTAGCGGTTTACGGTGATTACTTCACAGTCGGGGTCAACCGTTTTTTGGTGCTCTACAGCCCACTGTTTTTCAAGAAATGGCGTGCCATCGGAAGTCAGGTGGAGCGTATCGCGCCCAGGGTAACTGTCAAAATACGGCTGCAACGATTTCCTGATGTCGCTCATTTCGCCACCATCTTCATTGGGGGCCTTATCGGTTTTCTTTTTGGTCATCAGCGGAAAATTTTAATTAATCGGTAAATGATGTAAGCAATAAGAAGGAGCAATGGAAGGTACCCTATCCAGGGCAGAATTCCGGTAAGCCAAAATCGGGGCTTGCCCGGGGGTTTAATAACCTCTTTGGTTTCCTCCTTTTCAACTTCACCGGCCACGTTTAAACGGCTGGCGAATAACTGGTATATCAACATGCTGTCGACCTTGCATGTGGCCTTCAGGTAGTTGTTTTTGATAATGATTTCAGGCCTCAGACGATTGCCGGTTTTCATCCGCTCAATTTGAGCGATATAAACATTGCCGAGACTGTCGCATCTAAGCAGTGCCTCAATGGAGGCGCTGTCGGGCAAATACACCGCCCTGGTAAAGTGGGAGGAATCAACCCTTGCCCGGCTATAGGTGGAGTCGCTGGTAACGGACACCACCTCACGGCCCGAACGGCACGATACTGCCAATAGCAGTACTGCAATGAGTATGTTAATTTTCGGCTTCACTTTTGACGTTTGCGTTGTACTTTTTCAATTCGGTCATCAGGCGTTTATTGTCGTTTCGGCTAATGGTCAGTTCCCTGGTAAGGGCATCCATCTGTTTTCCGAGCGCCTCATTTTCGGCCACCACCAAATCAACCCTTTTGCGCAGCTCATCAATCTGTTGCTTAAAATCAGTGATGCTTTCGCGGTAGATTGTGAGTACCTTGTTAACGTTTTCGATTTCGTTCGCCTGGCTTTCGGCTCTGTACTTCCGCCGTGAGAACAGCCAGGTAATGAAGCTGCTGGCAATTGACGGGACTAAGATTAAAATTAACTCATTCATGGGCTACGGTTTGGCTAAGTAAGCCCCCTACGACAATATGCTTTCGGGGGCATCTGACAGGGGTTTTGGGTTTATGCCGGTCCCGAGTAAACGGAGGCAATCATTTTATTGCGTTTCGGCAAAGCAATGCCGCGCATCTGGAAGTTGATAATATCGCCTTTTTGCTCAGGGTCGTTCAGCCTTTCAAACATTTTGAATGTTCCCTGGGCACGCATTACCTCGCTGCCAACGAATGAAATAGAGGCTACGGTGTCGGTAGCAGGTGTGGAGGCTGCGTTAAAAGCAACCTTTGCCCCGGTGGTGCGGTTGTATCTCGGGTTTTTACTGAAGGTGAAAAGACGGAAGCCAAACAATGGTTCTTTGCCCTGCATTATCGCCTTCATCAGTGTTAAGTCCTGGCGGGTAAGTTGATTATAATGGGTAGGGCTAAGGACAAGAATCCTGTCCTCGGGAGCGTCCAGCTCATCATAGCGGCTTTTTAGCGTGAGTAAGTCCTCAAAGGTCAATACCTTCAACCCGCCTGATGCCGCGCCGGTGGTTTGAATTACCGGGGTGAATAGCGAATCGGTTTGTGGCGCATAGGCATGGGCTGCACGCCTGGCGAACATGTTGAGAAGGGCATTTTTGTGGCCGGCGCTCACGCTCTGACGTTTGTCATAAGCAAGCTCTACCAGTTCTGCGTTACGCAATACAGTACCTTCGGTGTCATAAACATCAAGTACAATTTCCAGTGGCGTGTCCGGTCTTTCGGCAAACGGTACGGGGTAAGTACTATTGTTAATGAGTACGTTCGGGTCAACACCTGCCTCGGCAAGGTTAATCTTATCATTGTCAACAAACTGGTCCATGTTGGATGCCGCTGAAAGAAACGACCGGTCGGGGATAAACCCCTCCATAATATCGCTCAGCCACACCTCGGTGGTAAGTTTTGCAAACAAATAATTGCCTCCAATGGGCACCAGGGAAACCAGGTTGGCTAAAATAGCGCCACCCAGTGGGTCGAAACCAGCCGCGCCTGCAACGGTGGAACCTACCACGGTGTTGAGGAGCAGTGCGAAAATGAGTGAAATGAATTTAAACATGTTTGAAACGGGTTTTAAATGTGCTTTTTGTGGGTTACTTTTTACTGGTGTATTCGTCAACCAGTTTCTGGAATTTAGCCGGATCGCTCCTTTTCAGGCTCATCAGCTTTTGCGGGTCATGCTTCTGCAGGTAGTCGAAAGTTTCCTTATCGGTTTCCTGTTTCTGCTCTTTTTGCGTTGCGCTAAGGGTTGCCTTGAGCATATCGCTTACTTTGGTTTTTTCTTCCGGCCCCTCGGCAGGCTTTTCAGTTTGCCTGGAAAGCTTTAGCACTTTGAGTGCGTTTTCGGGGTCGGAATCAATCAGGCCGTCAAACACCTCCTTTGCCTCGGGGGCAATGGCCGCGGACTGCTCTTTTACAAACTTCGACAAAACAAGCTCCCGGCCCTGGGCCTTGGCCATCTCGTCAATTTTCTGGCAAATCTGTTCCTCGCTGGCCTCTTTGCCCAGGCCAAGTTTAAGCGCAATTTTCTCCATGTTGATGGGATTAGGTTTAATTGTGATGGGTGGCAAAATAGCGTCAATGGCAACCCTGTTGTCCGTGCCCGATAGTTGCATCTGGCCACGGCGGAGTTGCAGGCAGTTGGTATTGTTTGGCAGCGGTGTAAGCGATGCCTCAAATACCGAGTACTTTTTCACCGTTGGCCGGGTTTGTCCTGGCTTTAGGTAAGCCGGCTCATCGCTTAGCTCCAATATGTCCAGGCCAAGGCTCGCACCTTTGATGTCGCCGTTTTCATATTTTCGCTTCACGTTCACCGCCTCGGGGTCGCCTTCATCAAATACCGGCGTGCCCACGAGCTTTCCATTGCTCATGTGGATATTCTCCCAATGGCCGATTGGCTTATCATACGTCCGGTGGTCATAAAACATCACCGGGTTTTTCATAAAGTGCTCCAGGTTGGCACCTGAAAGCGGCAGCCAGGTGCCGTAGGAATTCAAATCTTCGGTGCTCAATGTAATGGGTTGCATAACGTAGTTTGCTGTGTTGAGATGGCAAAGATTGAACGCTAAATTTCAATGTGCAAATTTTGTTATTATCACTATGTATCAGCGGCTTATGTTATACTATAATTGGTTTGTCATGTTCATAATATTTTGACGGGCTGTTTTAGCGGTTCATCTTTGCATCATTATTTAATTGATATGGCAAAAAAAACCGAAAACTTACTTGCCAGGGAGCTATTCCTGAACACCCCGCTTACGCAGAAAGAAATTGCCGATAAATTGTCTGTAAGCGAAAAGACGATGAGCGATTGGTCGAGGCAGGGCAACTGGGAGGCATTGCGGGCGGCAAAAAAAGTAACCAAGGCCGCGCTGATAAGCAACTACTATACCATCCTCTATACCATGCAGTCGCAGATTGCCGAGCGGGATGCCCCCGACAATGTGCCCACCAGCAAGGAGGCCGATATAATGGCCAAAATTGGCAGCCAGATTGAAAAGATTGACAAGCAGAGCAGCCTCCAGGACTACATTCTTGCATTCGAGGAGTTCCTTCAATTTATGATGGAGCAAGACCCTAACCTGGCCAGAGCCATCGCGCCATATCAATACGACTTCTTGCAGAAAAAGGCACTTAAAGCAACCGGAAGATGAGAGTACCGAACCGAAAGGATAACCTTGCCCTGGAACGTTTCAGCTTGCTGAAGGAACGTGCCATGCGGGCCACGGAAAACCGTCCGGCGGAATCAAGGGTTGACAGGGAAAAACGTATCGAGCGCGACCGCAAACATTACCAACATTTCGTGAGCGACTATTTCCCGCATTATGCCACTGCCGCCTGTGGTTGGTTTCATATTGCCGCATCAAAACTTATCCTGAAATACAAGCTCATCCGCTTCCTGGCTATGTGGGCAAGGGCACATGCCAAGAGTACCCACTTTAATATTATGATTCCCATGTGGCTGATGGTACAACAGCCCATTGAACTGCATGTAATGGTGCTGGTCGGTAAAAATGAAAAGAACGCCCGTACCCTGCTCTCTGACCTCCAGGCAGAACTGGAAAGTAACCAGTTTTATATTGAGGATTTTGGGGAGCAAATGCAGCAGGGCTCCTGGGAGGATGGCTGGTTTGTAACAAAGAATGATTGCGCTTTTTATGCCCTGGGCCGGGGGCAGTCACCCAGGGGTTTGAGACACCGACAGTTCAGGCCCGACTACATTGTAATGGACGATGTGGACGATGATGAATTGTGCCGCAATCCGGATAGGGTGAATAAAATGTATGACTGGGCTAAAGAGGCCCTATTGATGTCCAGCGATATGGGCAAGTGCCGGTTTATTGTTGTGGGCAACAAAATAGGCAAAGACAGCCTTGTATCGCGATTTGAAACAAACCCCGATTTCAGGGTGATGCAGGTGAATGCCCTCAACAAAAAAGGAGACCCCGAGTGGCCGGAAAAATACAAGCGCCAGGACATTGAGGGCATGATTAAAACCCTCGGGTACAGGTCGGCACAAAAGGAGCTATTCCACAACCCGATTACCGAGGGGAGCGTGTTTAAAAATGAGTGGCTAAGGGTAAAGGAGCCGCTATCGTTTGCCAAGTACCAGTACATTGTTTCATACTGCGACCCCAGTTTTAAGAACTCGGCCACCAGCGACTACAAAGCAATTATAACCGTGGGCAAGACGGCGGAAGAGTTTCACATACTGCACACCTTCGTGCGCAAATGCTCGGTGGTTGAGCTGGTAAGGCACTGGTATGACTTCCACGAAGGGCTGCACGGCAAAGCAATCGTTGACTACTTTATGGAGGCTAACTTTATCCAGGATATGATTATGGATGAGTTTGTGCGCGAGGGCGCCATAAGGGGTTACCAATTGCCACTGCGCAAAGACCAGCGCAAGAAGCCCGATAAGTTTGCCCGCATTGAAGCCATTAGCCCCTATTTTGAAAATGGCTTTGTATTCCTCAACAGAGATATTAAAGACACCGAGGATACCCGTGTTTTTATTGACCAGCTTTTGAGCTTTGAAAAAGGCAGCCATGCCCACGATGATGCACCGGATGCCCTGGAGGGCAGCATCTATATTTTGAACCAGCGTACCCGCCGCTCCGGAGTGGGGATACGAAACGGGAAGTACACATTCAGCAACAACAGGAGGATATGAACATTTTAAAATCCATTGGCCGGGCACTGTACCGCCGGCAGGTACGCATAGCCGTGAGGCAGGCAAAAAAGGTACAGTGAGCTTTTCGACAAAAGATACATGGCCGTGCATTTTATGGGCCGTCCCAGGGCTGTGAGCAAACAGCGGATAAAACAACTGCTGTCTATGGGCTATTTTAAAAAAGGCACCACCATTCAAAAATTAGAGAAAACGGCGTTTTACGTCTCAAAATAATTGGACATGAGAAACATTACACACATCGTGGTGCACTGCAGCGCCACACCGCAAACCACCACCATCGAGAGCATAAAGAGCTACTGGAAGAACGTGCGCGGATGGAAATCGCCCGGTTACCACTTCATCATTAAGGCAAACGGCGAAGTGGTTCAGTTGCTTGATATTGGCAGCGTAAGCAATGGCGTTGGCGGCAGGAACTCTACCCTGATAAACATTTGTTACCTGGGCGGGGTGAATGCTTCAAAAGTACCCATTGACAACCGCACGCCACAGCAAAAGGCATCACTGCTGACTTTGCTTGGCGAAATGAAACGAAAGTTTCCACGGGCCATCATACAGGGCCACCGTGATTTCCCAGGCGTGGCCAAAGCCTGCCCATCGTTCAATGCCAAAGCTGAATACGCAAACCTTTAAGCCATGCCATACATAACCGAGAACGATTACAAAGGCCGCATTACTGCCGACCTGCTGTCACTGGCCACTGAGGATGACCCGGACGTGCTCATTTTTTGCGATAAAATTGCCGTGGACAGTATTTCCGGGTACATAGGGCATATTTATGATGTGGGTGGTGAATTTGCCAAAACAGCCACCGACCGCAATTTTCAATTGCTGGGCTGGGCGCTGGGCATTGCCATCTACAATATATTCCTGCGCCTGCCCGATGTGGACATGCCCGAGAAGATTAAGACGGAGTATGACCAGCTCATTACCGACCTTCAGGACATTGGCCGGGGCAAATTTAACGTGAACCTGCCCCCGGTGTCTGGCACCGACCCCGAAACCCCGGACGAAACCGGCAGCGGGCTAAGACGAATGGGCAGCGACAAAAAACGAAGCCACAAAATTTAACTTAATCAACAGCATTTCACATGGGCATATTTTCCAATATCTTCCCCGCCATTGGCCTTGCAAGGCAGCCACAGGCATCACCAGTTCAGTTGCTTATAAACTCCAAAAAGCGCGCAAGCTATGCTGTGAAGCCCCCGCCACAGCGCCAGGTGAGTTATGAAATCAACGATATAAAAATGGCCATCGTTACGGCAACGGCTTCTGATCGTCCAGACCGGGCCCGCCTGATTGCCATTTACGACTACATAATGCAGGATTCGCACCTGGCCAGCCAGGTGATGGTGGCCGTGAACAAAGTAATCAGCGAGCCATTTGCATTATACAAAGGCAATAAGCCCGATGATGAGGCAAGCAAGATTTTGGAAACCTCGTGGTTTGAGGAGCTGGTAACCCACTGCATTGAAGCGGAGTTTTACGGCTACAGCCTGGTGGAACTTTTTGTTAACCGCGATAAGAGCATAGAGGAGGCACTCATATTAAGGCAGTGCGTGCAACCCGACCTGAAGTTACTTTTGCCCGAGGGAACCATTCACGGTAAAATCATACCCTATGGCGAAGCCCTGGAAGAATTGAGCCTTATTCAGTTTGGCGCACCCGCTGACCTGGGCATACTTCAAAAAGCTGCCTATAACGTATTGTGGAAATTTTATGCCCGCAGCGACTGGAGCCGGGCCAGCGAAAAGTTTGGTATGCCCATATTGTGGATTGAGGCCGACACCAACCAGGACGCGGAGCTTGACCGCCTGGAGCAAAAAGCCGCCGGGTTTGGCAGCGATGGGTACATTGTAACACAGGCCGGCGATAAGGTGCAAATAGTGGAGCGCACCGGCCAGGATATTCATAAAATCTACCTGGAAAACATCCGTTATTGCGATGAGCAGAACAGCAAGCTGATTAACGGCCAAACCGGCACCAGCGACAACCAGGCGTGGGCTGGAACCAGCCAGGTGCAGGAACGGCTGCTTGAGGACATTAACTTTGCCCGGATGCGCAGGGTTAAGTATGCTATAAATGCGCAGGTATTGCCCTACCTGATAAACAAAGGGTTCGCTAACCTTAAAGGGATTGAGTTCGACTACCGGAGCATTCGCGAGCCGCAGGCAAAGGTACAAGCCGTGCCCGAGCCAGACCCCACTCCGCTGCCGGAGCCTGGGGCGAAAAAAAAAAGCCTTAGCCTAAATAGGGAAAACAGCCTTTCGATACTTTATTTCGGCCCGCACGGCGAAAACTGCGACTGCGGGGGTGATGCCCCGCTAAGGCTTAATTTAAGCCGCAAAACGGAGATAAACGCGGCCATTGGTGAAATTTTAACGCCTGATAGCTCAAAAGCCAACTCTACTCTTTTCGACCTCTATTTTAAAGATTACCAGAAAGCCATTGGCCAGGTATTCCCCAGCGGTGTGAACGATGACCTTGCCCACCGGTTCAGGCTGAACATGGCCGAATTTGCGGCTCACAAAGCCTACAAGGCCACCGCGGAAATAAAGGAAATTGCCAACGCCAAAGATGCCCAGGCTATAGCCCGTAAATACGAGCGCTTTCAGCAGGCCGAGCTTACCAGCGTAACCGCCAGGGCCCGGTCGGCCAGGCAGTGGCAGCGCTTTGAGGCGGAGAGAAAACTATTTCCAAACCTTACCTGGCTGCGCACCCGCAGCGCAACCGCCCGCGAGCTGCACGCCGGTTACGTAGGTATTACCCTACCAATGAACCATGAGTTTTGGCAAAACAACCAGCCCGGTAACCTGTGGAACTGCAAATGCGACTGGAAAACAACCGATGCGCCTGTTACCAGCGCCCCGGGCAAAATTGCGCCACCGGCACGCGGATTAGAGGGGAACCCCTTCGATACCGGTGAGCTGATTACGAATAAGCATCCATATTACAGGGAGGCGCCCAAATGGGTAAAACGCAATGCCATGTTACTATTACCCGATGAGCTGGCGTACCAGGAAGTCAAGGTATCAAATGGTACTATCAGGGAGCATATATTCTTACAGTATGAGGGCGAGGCGGCAGGAAATAGAGCGATGGCAAACCAACTTCTGACTGAAAAAATAGGCTTTAAAGATGTGAAATTACTCCCGCGTATTGATGTTAATGAGCAGGCGTTAAGGCAAAAATATTACGGCAAGGCGTTTTGTGAAGAGGTATTTAGTAGATGTCCGGACTGTCAGGCGGACGGCATAATAGTTGAGTTCAAAACAAGCTTTGGCAACCCAAAAACAATAAAAACGCGGCTAATGGAGGCCGGGGAAAAATCAAGCCTTGCTTTGATAAAAATAGAGAGGCCGCCCAGTAAGAAAGTGTTATTAAACATTGTAATGGGCGTGTTTTATAAAGAAGATTTGGTCAATCGAATATTGATTTTTGACCGTGAGTATAACGTCATTCTTGACCAAACAAAAAAATAACGGAGGCGAATTAACACCTGTGTTAATTCGCCTCCGGACGGTCCGGGCTCTCAGCCCCGATAATGCAAAGATACATCAAAAATCATCGTTTTCGACAAAAAGGCAAAAGAAATGACACCCGAAGAGTATAAAAAGACACTGCAGTGGCAGGCGCAAAAGATTAAAAAGGCCGTGAGCCGTGATTTACCGATTATTATCGGCAAGAAGGCTGTTGACATTTATACCACGAACTTTCAGAAAGAGGGCTTTCAAAACGCCAACATTGAGCCCTGGAAAGAGGTGAAGCGGCGGCAGAACCCGCGCACCAAAGGGGCGGCCAAAAAACGCAAGATACTCACCGGCAAAACCGGAGACCTTGGCCGTAGCATTAAGTATGACACCGGCTCTGCCTCGGTAACCATATACAGCGATGTGCCCTATGCCGCCGTGCACAACGAGGGGTTAAGGGCTGGCCGTGGGGCAGGCTTTCAGATGCCACAGCGGCAGTTTATTGGCGATAGCCTGGAGGTGGACGAAATGATTGAAACCGAAATTGACAACATGATGAACCAAATACTAAACATCTGACCATGGATACCTACACCGCTTTTTCGCTGTTGAAAGAACGTTTAAATGGCATTGCAAGTGTTTTTCAATACACAGGGCAGTACCTGGCCGACAAAACAAAAACCCGCTACAAAGTACCTGCCCTCTACATTGAGTTTGTGCCTAACCCGGCAGTGGTAAACTTTGGCAAAATACGCTGCCTTACCTACCAGGTTAACCTGCACTACATTGCCCAGGCCCCGTTTAATGTCGCCGATAACCAGGTGCAACAAACGGCCATGCGTGCCCATGCCGGCAAAATGCTCGATTTGTATAACCTGGTTGAGGGGATGGAGATTGGCGATGTGCAGGGCCGGCTATTGATTGGCCAGTGCCTTATACTTAACCGCGCGCCGGTAACCTACCAGGACACCCTGGCCGTGGGTGTGCTCACCTTGCAGGCAAACCTGTACGATTATTCGGCGGCTTACCAAAGCATTGCCCCAAAGCCCTGAACGAAAAAAGCCACCGGGGAGGGTGGCTTTTTCGTAAAACGGTTTATCTTACCTATCTCACCTAAGCAATTTTGCCTGATATTTTTTTCATGATCTCATAAGCCTGTGCAGTGTCATAGGTGTCAACCTCGAGCTGAGCACCGCTTGTACCAATAATAACCTCTTTTGATATTGTAAACATTCCGCCCCGTTTAAGAGCAACGAAGTTTATTTTTGAATAGGGTATGGCGGTTAATGATTTCTTTGAGCCAATTAGCTTCTTATCAATTAGCACCACCCTTTTTGATGTAAATGCGCAAAAGTCCTCTTTCACGATATACACTTTTTCAATTTCCTCGCCATCCGGCAAAATCATGGCAAGCTCCTCCCTTGCCTGTTTTTGAATTTTAGCGTCAAAGCCGTCAAATAGCCCCATGTTTTTAAGATTTTGTGTGAATAAAAAAGCGAAATTAGAAATTTATTTTAATCAGCCTAAAAAAGTTTCATTTGGTTGCAGGCACATGGTTTGAAGCTGCTGTTTTCGGTCCAGTTAAAGCCTGGGTAAAGCTCGGCAAGCTCTGCCGCGCCCGGGCGGGTTTCGTTTAACTTGTGCAGGTATGAATCGTTTCGGCTTAACTCATATTGAATGGTTTGTCCGCTAATAAAAAACTCCTGGGTTTCGAGGGTGCGCATTACGCTAACAAACCCCCTGTCCCAAATTACAGTCCAGTAGTAGTAGCGTGCGGCCAGTGCCTTATTGCGTAGGGCAATCAGGTGGCTACTGCGGCCACGTTTTGTTTTCTTAGGGCTGTTTTGTTCCATCATTTTTCTCCTGGTTGTATTCGTTAGTAATTTCAATCAACTGCACCGCGTTTGCCCTTATTTGAGCGGCCCTGTGGGCAATGTTTCCGCTGCCCAGTCTCGCGGCATCGCTAGCAATTTGCCGCAGGCCGGCCAGGAGAAGCTCGTTGTATTGTTCGTCTGTAATGTTCATGTCGCTCATACGGTTTGCTTATCAATTTCCATTATGATGTATAAAGCCAGGTTGCTCTCGTACTGTGCGAAGTCGGCAAATTCGGTGTTATCCATCACATCGTATAGCGCCGCGGCCTCGGGCAGGGTGAGTGAGAGCTTCACCCGCTCGGGGTTGCGCATCATTTTTAAACGTAGCTTTTCAGCGAGCTTGTATGCCTCGTGCATGTGAGCCAGTTCATAGAGGCCAGTCGGCTTGAGCTTATGCACGTGCATCTGCAGAATGATTGCGATGCTGCCCAATTGTTGCCGGGTAAGCTTCAATTTTACTTTCCGCAGTGCATTGCTGATTGATTGCAAGGTTTCCGGTTGCATCATGTGAGCGGGAGTAGAGCGGTTGTAGGGGGTGAGATCTTCCATGTTATTTGAATAAGTCAAGTTGCGTTTTTTTATTTTTCTTCCAGGCTTTTGCGTTAATCTTTTCAACTTCATGAATCATCATTTCACGCTGTTCATGGCCAAATATAAATGATGCTATTATAACTGAAGTGCAGTATTCATCAGTAAGGGCATCATGCGCGTATTCCCGCGCATCTTTAATGTTTGAAAATATATATCCATCATGGTCTATGCACCGGCTATCGATTAAGAACACAATGAAGCGCAATTGATTTTCCATCTTTCAGCCCTCCTGGTATTGATCTGGGAAATCAGCAACCAGCTTTTCTATTTTAGCCTGGCATTCCGCCTTTGAGGCGTAGCCGTGCGAACCGCCAAACATGCGCCAGCCGCCTGCGCCGTTATTTGTTTTTTTCATGATTCGCCACCTGGCAATCTGGCCGTTGAATTGTGCTCTTAATGTTTCTTTCATGTCTTGATTATAATAGGGTTTAATTCGATTTACATTCTTCACATAGGCCGCCAAATGTGTCTAATTCGTCCTGCGAACATTGCTGCAGGCATTCGGGGCATTTCACCGCTGTTATATCAAAGTCAGCAATTTCATGTTGTTTTGCAAAAACTGACATTATCCTTTTTATTTCAGCTCTTAGGTTTCCGTTAATTTTCCGGCTTTTTGCAATATGCTCAAAATTAGCCTCGTTAACAATTATGCTATCAATCAATTCATCTACTGTTTTCATGTTCGGTCTTCCTTTTTAGTCATAAACTGAAAGCACAACCTATTCGCAATGTGGTTGAATTCCATAAAATTTGTGCTGCCTTTCGTGATCTTATTGAAAATGTGCGTCGGCACAGCATTAGCCATGGCGTGGAAGAAGTGTATTGCATTATCACCCTCCGCCAGCTCGTCCATGCCTATATGACGCTCCGAGCTCTCTTTGAATACATTGCTCATTGCATCACTAATTATAACAAAGTACTCCATCCATTTTTGATTTTCTTCTTCCATTTTTTCTATCTTTAAAGGTTTAGTTATTCCACAGTTCCTCATTCAAATACCTTGTTGCGTACATTTTGCCGCGCCAATTCTCTATACTGTTCTCATACCTTGCTATAAAGTTATAGGCTCGCAGTCTCTCCGCGCTTTTCATTCTATCCCACTTCATTTCTGTTTTCTTCCTACTCGCTCGCTTATCATTGTACCGGTTCCAAAACATTTCAAAGGTTACCTCCTGCTTTATTTCAGTGAGCCTTGCCGAAACACTTCCGCCCAGTACCCGCTTAACTTCGCAAAGCTCACGGGGTAGCTCCTTTAAAATAAAGACCTGCTGTTTTTCGCTTAGCGAGGCCCCTGATGTGTCAAAGCTCTCAAGCAGCCCGGAATCATTGAAGGTGAATATTACCTCGCCCTCAAAGGCTGCGCTTGTTAAACTATACCTTACCATATTTTTGATTTTTTAAGCGATTGTGAAAACTCCGGCATTTCCAGGTTACGGGCAATCATTACCTCTAAAGTTGCGCCCCGGCTTTCCTGCCAGTCGGGCAATAACAGCACGGCATCGCAGGTAAGCATTGTTTTGATGCAAAGCCGCATCGCGTCGTTCCAGCCGGTTTCAGGCTGCACGACCTCAACCGGATTAACCGGTGCCATTCCGGCACTATTGAGCGCCTGTGCGGCTTTGTCAAACTTCGCCACAACGGCCTCCCGCTCCAGGCCGGTAACGGCTCCAATGATGTACACTTTTTTGTTCATAGAGTTAGCATGATAATAGTTAGTACTTCGATGATGATGAGCGCGATAAAGATGCGACCAAGGATGATTTCAGATTTTTTCATCAACCTAATTTTAGCGAGGATGCGCGGAGTCGAACCGCGCTTGTTTATCTCCCAATGAGGCCGGGACTTGCACCCGGAAAGCATCATTTTTTATTGCCCCATCCCCGTCAGTTGGCCAGCCGTTTAGCGATTCATATACCCGTCCGGTATGTCGTATCACTATTCTTTCCATACAGTCATCGGTTCACCTTTATACCGAAATTCAACCGCGTAAGCCTGCCAACTTTTCTCTCTATTGAAGGGTTTATCTTCTATACAGCGCTCATCGAGAGCGGCACGTAAATATCGTTGCCCATTTCATCTTTGAATTTCGCCTTCACGTAGGTGGATGTTTTGGCAGGCCGGTAGGCATCGCGGATGATACCAACCGCTTTTATCAATTCTGCATCCCCAATTTTCGCTGCATTTTTTGAAAGGTCGAGCACCCTACTTGCTTTCAACACGCCGTCCTTGTTTGGCTTCAATAGTGCACGCACGAATTCAACCAACTGGGCGCTCTTTTCATCCTTTGCCAGGGTGGCAAGCCAATCGTTCACCAGTTTGATGCCCACACTCACCGTCTCGTCCCAGCGGTCAATGATGTTTGAACCGATGATAATTGACATTTGCCCGTCCTCGCTGGTGAAAGTGTGGCTGCCCTGGGTGAGCATCTGCTCATCGCTCAGTTGGAACAAGTCCTTTTTGAGCTTCATAATTTGCTCAAATTCGCTGAATACCTTTTCCTTTGTCTGTCCCAGCGTTTTCGATACATCGAGGATGGTACCGAATGCCTTGCGCACTACGTCATCTTTCATACTGTCGTATGCTTCGCGTTCGGCCTGCTGTCGCGCTTCATCGCGTTTGCGCTCCTCATTCAACTGCTGCATCAATTGCTCACGGTCAGCCGCTGAAAGGGCGCCTAAGTTAATTTTGTCCATTTTTGTTTTTATTAAAGGTTTCTGATTTGAATTTGACCTCCCGTGTGAACGAAGGCCCAACGGTGATGTCAATGTTTTTCATAATGTCAACATACCCGGTCGCGCCACACAGGCGGCACGGCTCTGATTGACAATGTCCCGATCCGCCGCAGTCCTTGCATAGCGCCTCGTAGGTAATAACCATTTTCTTTTTCTCCATTACAGTGCTGTTTTTCCGATGTATGTAACTCCGTAGCTCATTTGCCTGTCGGCAGTTGAAGCCGGGCTGAGCCATTTCTTCATATTATCAATCTTAATCAGCAGGTGATGCCGCTGCCGGGTTGATTCAATGATGTTGTCAGCCGTTACCTCGTTAAGTAGCTTGTCAGCCAGCGCCTGCAGCCGCTCGATTTCGGCCTTCATTTGATACTTTTCCATTAATTCAGAAGTTTTAATCTGTTTGTTTCCTTTTCGTTTGCCTCATACTTAGCAAGTATAGAGCGCAGTTTGAATTGAAGTGCGTTCAATTCATCGCTGCCCATTTGATACAGCAGTTTGCCGGCAATCCTGGATTGCATGAGGTAGGCGTTTACAGCCTCCCAGTCGCCCTTATCTTTATACACGCCTAACTTAGTCAGCAGGTCAAGTATAATAGACCTTTGCCGCCTCACATGCTCCGAAGCGGGTGCCTGGTTGCTGTACTGGTCAATCAGCTCATCAAGCTGCTGAATATTGAGGTCGGCGGTGCTCTCAACACCGTACTGCGATAAAATGCTATCGCGGTACTGATCAACCCCCTGTTTTACCCACATTGCACGCAGGCGGCGGACGCGGGCCCTTCTTATAGATTCGCTCATGTCTGTTATTTTAATTTCAACTTCCGAATCAAGCAGACGCTGAAACTGGTGTTCGGCCTCCTGCCCGGTGAAGCCGCCAATTGGCTTACCGTTTTTAATAATGTTGAGCACAAGCGCCTTTGGGTCGTACTCGTAAAGAATCGTGTCAATTGCTTTCATGTTATTGCCCTTTCGTTTGATTATCAATTTCGCCGTAATACTCTCTTGCGCCCTCCGGCCAAATGTCAATTTGCCCGCCCCCGTTTTGACTGTAACGAGAGGTTATATGCGCCCGGTAGCCTTCTGTGTAGATTTTCACGTGCGAGTCGTACCGTATATCATCCGCAAGCTGCCCCTTAGGCTCTTTGCCGTTTGCGTGGGCTACCCATATTTTAAGCTTGTTGGGGAACAGCTCACAGAACCGCTGGTAGTCATTCCACCGGAATTTGGTGTACTTCACTGAGTCAATAAACATCACATTTGGGGAGCGCTTCCGAAGCATACGGGTCTCAAAATCCTTCATACTCTCACCCACCATCATCACGCTGTCGCCCGGTCGCAATCCAGCCCGGCGGTAAGCCGCGGCAATACTTGCCGATGGCCACTCCTCCAGTGAGTTGTACGCCACCCGCTCAAAATTGCTTATGTACCTTGCCAACTGCATATTGAATGTTGTTTTTCCACTGCCCGAACGCCCGTATATTAACCATGATCCTGCGCGCTCAGGGGTTCCAAATACTTCGCGCATGATGCCCTCGAAGGGAAGGCCGGTAAATTTGTAGTTAAGCACGTTGTCAACCGATAGGGCTCTCGGTAGTATGAGCTCTTTCGCTTCTTTATCCATGCTCAAGCCCGGCTTCTGTTGTTCATTACCCTTATCATGTTATAAGCGTTGGTAAGCGAAAAGCCGCTTGCCTTAACCAGTTTCTGCACATCGCTGCCGGCTGGGGCGTTGGCCTGAATGACCTGGGCCACCTGCTCGCGTTTGAAATCGTCTAAGGCCTCGCGGCCCTGTGGGGTGATTTGCCTGAATTTACTGCCGTAGCGGCGAAATAACTCCGTATAACCAACCTTTTTGTTGGCTATCGATCGGTTGATGGTTGCTTTCAGTCCATCTGCGCCAAGCATGAACCAGCCAATGTTACCTTCTGTGGCATTCCACAGCGCTTTTAGCTCTAAAAAAGCATCGTAGCGCAAATCCCCGGCCTCATCCACAATAATGATGGCGTTGTGTAAGGAGTTCAGGTAGAACACCAGGTCGTTGTAAACCTCAGAGTATTTAGAGGTGTGGTTAGAGCCAAACTGCCTGGCAAGCTCGCGAACGAAGAGTTGCTTCGACTTCACCTGTGAGCAGTCAATATACACGGCGTTCTTGGTTTCGCGGGCGTATTGCTTTGCCGCGTAGGTTTTGCCAATGTCGGCCAGATCGGCCAGCATTACGCTTATACACTCATCCTTGCAGGTCTGCAATAGTGAGCGGATGTATTTGTAGGTAGATGTTTCAACCGTTTTCCACTCCTGCTGATCACCAGTGTGCAGGTTGTTGAGCCTTGCCAGGGTAATGAAACGGCTGTCGGCTAGCACGCCGTCCAGATCGCCACTTTTTAGACGCGACCATTGCGATGGGTTGACGCCTAACTTAACCGCGTATCGCTTAGAGCTCAGCCCGCTTATCGCCTCGGCTTCCACCAGTTTAGCGATAACTTGTTTTTTAAATTCGGTTGTAATCATTTTTAAATAGTATTTATAGGTTAATTAAAGAAGTCGTCTAAGGCTTTTTGGGCATAATCCGTTGCCGGTTCCTGGCGCGTCTCCACCGGCGCGGGTTCAACCACCCTTGCCGCCGGTATGGTGTCCGTTTGTTTCCTCACTATTTCGAGCTTCGCAAAATCTTCCACACCATCGCCCACGTATTTGTCAAACATGGCCACGTATTTGTCTTGTTTCAGCTTAGCTGCCTCGTCAAGCTCGGTGCGCTCACCCTTTGCCTCGTTGTATTCGTCAAGGCGCTCACAGGTGCAAAGGAATTGCCCGTTTTGATAG
This sequence comes from Lentimicrobium sp., assembly GCA_034005265.1. Taxonomy (GTDB): domain Bacteria; phylum Bacteroidota; class Bacteroidia; order Bacteroidales; family Lentimicrobiaceae; genus Lentimicrobium. Next base: position 58,000 of record JAVEVB010000014.1, on the reverse strand, counting down.
AGATACACCTCGTTGATTGCGCCCTCAGCATCCGGCACGTAATAGGCCATTACTTCGCGATTATTAGCTGCGAGGCGTTCCAGCACGTTCGGGTGTGGAAGCATATACTTGCCATACTGAACCTTCACATATTGATTTCTTTGGATGCTCGTTTCCGTTTCGTATCCGATATAGCGGTAAATAAATTGCTTGTTCAGAACGGGTAAGGAAGGATTCAGGTTTTCAACGAGTACCTGCATCCGGGACATGCCCGGGTATTTCTTTTTGTTAGGGTGAGGGGAGTTGTTGTATTCGATGGTGTCCAGGATGTCCTCAGCTATCAACTTATCAGCCGGTTTCATCCGTTGCACGAAGTCAGCGCCAACCCTATCCATGGGAACCCTGTTGTATTTTGATTTCAGCCACCAGCGGCCAATACCCGGGTGGTTGTTTTTCTCAACCTGGTATTTCACGTACCGGTTGAAGTGCTCGGCGCGCTTTTCCTGTGAGTTGCCTGGGGCGCAAACAGTGAGGTAAGGAAACATGGCTGCCAGGTCATCAAAAAACTTATTTACAAGGTGATTCTCAACCTCAACTTCCAGGGGAACGCCGAAACCGTTACGGTCGATGAACACAAACATATCGCGGAGGCAGTCCAGGAACAATTCCTCATTTTTATCCATACTATAAGCCGACCCAATCCGGCAGCCTGAGGCAACATCGTAAGCGTAGTAAGCCTTAACGCGCTGCTTTGTTTCACTATCCTTCCACACCAGGTCTCTGTCATCTAATGATATCTTACTGAACGAGTACTCAGGGGCGTGGCGGTGCCTGTGCGGGCGGTGCACGTCGTTGAAATCCTTACCACCGAGGCGTCGCTTGTCAACCTTCACCTGTTGTCCGGGCTGGTTAATTTTCTGCCACACGGCGCTCTCGGTAAATTCAACCACGTTGCCGTCCTTGTCCAAATAATCTTCCGGGAGGAATTCCTCACCTGTCTTACGGTCGTATAGCTCAATTTTACCGTTCATAAACTCCTTATAAATCTCCACAACCTTTGTATTATAAGGCCGCGTGGGCAGTATGGCGATGAAGCTGAGCAGCCGGGTAAGCTTTTCATCAATTTTCAGCGCGTTGGTGTTGCCCTTCAAATTTTTGACGAAAGCCGGGTACCCAATTTTGCGGTATTCGAAGAACTTTTCCTGTAGCCTGGCGCGGTTTCGTGGGAGGTTGTTATCAAATCGTCTCAGGTCAGCGGTGCGCAGGAAGGTGGCCACATTTGTAAAGAACTCCGCGTTTTTCGTTTTCTTGCCGTTTTTGGCCCTTGCCGCAACGTGTAAATTATAGCGCTCATCCACGGCGTTCAAAATAGAGGCGTTGTTCGTCCACAGCTTTATGTTGTCAACCTTATTTGTTGGTATTGTGGAGCCGTCGGGGTAGCGGTAGTTGGTATAAAAACGCAGCGCGCTGGGATCAATCGTAATTGCATCCATAAGTGGGTTTTGCATTGCGGCCTTTTCCGGGTCAGGGTAATCGGCGTCAATAAGCCTACGGTATTTTGGCGGTATGCTGGCCAGCTCTATCAGGGCATAGTTACCTTCACCCTTGCCCTGGCGAACGATGTTCAATATCCCTCTGTATGCTTGTTTTAGATATGCATCATAAGTAATATAATTTTCCTCAACAATGCCTCCTTTTCCCGGACCATCAGCATACACATGGTAGTACATGTGTGCGGGCAGGCAGAGTATGTTGTTGAAGTATTCCATGTGTTTTGTGTTGTTGCTCCCGGGGGCTGATTCGATCCAGCCGCTCTTGCTTTTCCCCGGAAGTTTTCTACATTTGTGGTGCTAACCTTAAAAATGTAGTGTTATGTTACCATCCTATGTATTGATTGTTGATGTTATAAGCCATGATTCAACCATTGACCAAGCGCAATTTCAAGCATTAGTTGCCCCCTGTCAAGCTTACCTTGATTGTTTACAGGGAGCTTTCGACCGCAAGTTGAGCACGAAAGACTTTTATCCGCCTGCACTACAAATTGATGAGTCGAAAAAGGAATTTTGGACTTTCCGAGGTGTTGTAATGATTTCGGTGGGCATTGAGCGAGGGGAAAACCTGATTCAGCTTTATCAGGCAATTGTGAATTTGATAGCTCTTGAATTGCCATCTTTTGATGTGAGTGCTGAAATAAAGAAACTTGAGTTTTCATAATTATGTAATTTAGGTTTATTGGTTTGCAATTTCATCCAGGTTCTTGTAAAACTCAATGCGCTGGGTTATTAGCTCAGCAACGGCGGCTAAAAACCTTTCGGTTTGCCGGCGATTGCCTTTTCTCATCTGACTTATATAATCCTGCGTAACCCCAAGCTGATGGGCAAGCTGTGTATCGTCTCCCTTCTTCAATTTGTTAACAATAGGGTGGATATCGTACTTTTCTGGGGCGTTTTGTCGGTTTGTCATTTTTCTGTCGTATATTTGTTATTGTTTAATGCTGCAAATATACAAAGGATTTCGCCAAATGCAAGAAAATGTACAAAAAATATCGCCAATAAAACAAAGAATTTTGCAATTCGTTGAAAACTCGGGACTTAGCAAGCGCGAATTTTATGCTAAAACATCAATATCACGCGGCACATTAGAGAATCCAAGCGGAATAACAGAAGATATTATTTCAAGATTTATCGCCACCTTTCCAAATATATCGCCAGCCTGGCTTTTGAATGGTGTTGGCGAAATGGAATTAAGTAATAGTACGGTTATTAGCCCCACTGATATACCTCCTGGCCCGTGTCTGCAATGTGAACTCAGGGAGGAAATTATCAATGAAAAAAATGAAGTCATTGGTCTTTTAAAAGACAAAATTAGAATGCTCAACGAGCAGTTGAAGGATACTGGCAATGATATTCGGCAAACCGGGTAATTAAATTATATCCACGTGCTCTCCCGCCCCGTTAAGCTGTATTTTTCAAAGAGAAAAGCGCGGGTAAATTCATGCATAAAATGTTTTATGTATATAAAAAGGCCTTACCCTATGGGCTTATTTGCTGTATATGCTTCAATTTCATTAGTTTAGGTTAGTTTTCCGAGTATTTTTACATGTACCAATATGTCATTATAGGGGGGGGGTATTCGTCATTTTACGCCGTTTCGATGTATCAAAGTGTAAGTAACCCCTACCCTATACGCCTGTTTTTTGCCTCATTTGTCCACCTAAGTGTCCACCTAAGTGTCCACCTAAGTTTGTTTTTTCATCGTTTTACTGTTATTTCAACGTTAATTAATTAGCTGTTAAATTCATGCCGCTGCGTGGCCGCCGGTGTGTATGCCCACGGCTCAAAAAAAACGCCACAGAGGGCGTATAATCAAGGGAAAGAGGTATATTTGTACTCGCATTAAGGTAAATGCCCGCCCCAGTTAAAGTAAGGTGCACCTAATGCCGCCCACGGGGCCAAAAAATTAAACCTAAATTGAAGTAAAGTAAACATTTCGTTTTGTGCAGCCGGTCGGGCTTTTTTGGTGTAATGCGTTGATATTTAGGTTAAAAAAGGGCTTTTTTTGTTCTAACTTGTTTCACATTTCGTTTTAATGCCCATATCTGGCTGAGGGGGTGAGAGGTTCAATGCTTCATAAGGCCACCGAAAAGGGGATTTTCATTGACTTTTCCTATGACGAGACACTTCCGCTCTTCTTTTTAAGCGATCCTCTACGCATTTCTCAAATTCTGAATAATCTTTTGAGTAATGCCATTAAATTTACCAGGACAGGTGGAGTAACAATTAAGATTAGCCATTACGGCATTATCGATTCCAGGGTTGCAGTTGGATTTTCAGTAAGTGATACCGGTATTGGTATTCCCAAAGAAATGCATGAACATATTTTTGCAGAATTCACTCAGGCATCTTCAGATACTTCGCGTAATTATGGTGGAACCGGGCTTGGCCTGGCAATTACAGTTAAACTGCTGGAGATGCTTGGGAGTTCTATACAGCTCGAAAGTGAACCCGAAAAGGGATCATTGTTCTCTTTTGTTATTAAAATGAAAGAAGGCCAGGTAAGTCGGAATTTATTACCCGATGGTATGCCCGGGAAGGAAAATCAGCGTTTCAACGGCCAGCGGATTTTGCTTGTTGAAGACAATGTGATCAATGAAGTAATTGCCCGGAAATTCATGGAAGACTGGAACCTGAATGTGGATTCCGCTTCCAATGGTCTGGAGGCGATAGAAAAACTCAATCAGGAGAATTTTCACCTCATACTGATGGACCTGCAAATGCCAGAAATGGATGGTTATATGACTACCTCCATTATTCGTGGAAGAGGCCATGAACCTTTTATTTCCATACCGATTATTGCTTTGACAGCCTCCTCAAAGTCAGAAGTTCAGGATGAAATTATGCTGGCAGGCATGAATGACTTTGTCTCAAAACCTTTTAATCCGGATGAGTTATGGGGAAAACTGAAGAAATACCTGAAAGTTTAACCAGGTTTTTTTATTTCAGCGGTGTTGTGTACAGGTTTATATCGGCAGCAGTAATGGTGCCATCGCAAAGGATTACCAATCGCTCTATTACATTTCTAAGTTCCCTGATGTTACCTCTCCAATGAATTCGTTTCAATGATTCCAGCGCTTCATCCTCAAATGACATCATTGGTTTGCCGCTGGTTTCGCAAATTTCAGTAATAAAATATTTTGCCAGCAATGGAATATCATTCTCTCTCTCATTGAGGGTAGGAACATGAATCAGAATTACGCTCAGTCTATGGTATAAATCCTCACGGAAATTTTTCTTTTCGATTTCTTCCTGCAGGTTTTTGTTGGTTGCTGCAATCACACGTACATCTACCGGAATGTCTTTTTCACCTCCCACACGCATGATTTTGTTTTCCTGAAGCGCCCGCAGCACCTTGGCCTGGGCAGCCAGACTCATATCTCCGATTTCATCCAGAAAAAGCGTTCCCCCATTCGCTTGTTCAAAGTCACCTTTGCGTTGTTTGATGGCTGAGGTAAAGGAGCCTTTTTCATGGCCGAATAACACACTTTCAATCAGTTCGCCGGGAATGGCAGCGCAGTTAACTTCCACAAACGGCCCTTCAGCGCGTGGGCTGAATTCATGTAACCAACGGGCAACCAGTTCCTTGCCTGTGCCATTGCTGCCGGTAATCAATACCCTGGCTTCGGTGGGCGCCACACGGTCAATCATTGAGCGGATATGTTCCATGGCTTCTGACTCGCCAATCATATCATAGGTTTTGCTTACCTTACGTTTAAGTACCCTGGTCTCTTTTACCAAACTGCTTTTTTCTATTGCATTGCGGATGCTTACCAGTAAGCGATTCAGGTCTAGAGGTTTAGAAATGTAGTCATAGGCGCCTTTTTTTAGTGCATCAACCGCGGTTTCAATGTTTCCGTGGCCGGAAATCATCACCACCGGCGTATCGTTCATCACCAGCAACTTGTCAAGCACCTCAATGCCATCCATCTGGGGCATTTTTATGTCGCATAGAATAACGTCATACTTCTCAGCTGCCGCCAGTTCCAATGCTGTTGATCCATCCGGAGCCTCATCCATTTCGTAGCCTTCATATTCAAGTATTTCACGCAAAGTACTGCGGATGCTGCGTTCGTCGTCAATTACAAGAATTTTTGCCATGATTGTTTAGTTGTTAGTCAGTTAGTCGGTTAGTGGTTGGGTCAGTTTACAGGTCTGCAATCCGCAATCTGCAATCTGCAATCGTTATCCTTTATAAAACAGCCATTTCCACATTTCACTCCAGCTTACCTTTTTGCCGTACATCAAAATTCCTGTGCGGTAAATACGTCCGGCCATCCAAACGGCGCCAACAAAAGTAATGACAAGCAATGCCATAGAAAGCGCTATTTCCCAACCTGGAACGCCAAAGGGAATTCTTACCATCATTATAATGGGAGAGGTAAAAGGAATCATAGAGAACCAGAATGCAATCGGGCCTTCGGGATTATTGATGACAAATTGGGCCATAACAATGGCTAAAATCAGTGGGATGGTTACGGGCATCATAAACTGTTGGGTATCTGTCTCGTTGTCAACAGCAGCGCCAATGGCTGCAAACATTGCGCCGTAAAGTAAATAGCCTCCCAAAAAGTAGAAGAGGAATGAAAAGATCATCACCCCATAATTAATGGATTGAATGGCCTCAATCATTTTATTCATACTTCCAGGATCTTCTTCTGTTTTTAGTGTTTCAGTCGCTTCTGAACCGCCAGGTATTCGCGAACCTTGGTTAAAACTCTCCACGGCCTGAGGGTTGTTGAATTTCTCGGGCATCACCTGTTGGAATCCCGTAACGATTATCAGTGTAAGCACTACCCACAGCATAAATTGTGTGAAGCCAACCAGTCCTACACCTATTATCTTGCCCATCATCAACTGAAAAGGTTTTACGGAAGACACAATTACTTCAACAATGCGGCTTACCTTTTCCTCAATAACACCCCGCATAACCTGCGAGCCAAACAAAAAGATGAAGAAATAAATTAAAATGCCGGCAAACAAGCCCACCACCATGCTTACTTCTGTAAAACTTTTTTCTTCTTTGCCTTCTTCACCCATTTTTATAGATGTAAGGACAATATTGGTCTTAATGTTTTTCAGGATTTCCTCGCTAACAATACTTCCCTTCGCTGTGCTATCAGGTTGGTCAGCGGCAAAGTCAGGATTGGCCTTCTTAATTTCCTTTAGAATTTCAGCGCCTAGTTTTTGATTTTCAACCTCTTTGCTCATTACATTTTTGATGTAACCTTTCAGGTCAATACTTACCTGCTTATCACTGAATACAATGGCTGAAGAGGGTACGCTAACATCTGGTTTAGGTATGTAAACCAGTGCATAGCCTTCTTTTGAAAGGATATTGTTCTTGGCTGTTTCCAGATCAGTGAAAACATATTCAAATTCAAATCTGTCGGAATTCTCAAATTTATTCAGAAACCAGCCGGTTTCATCTAATATTTCCACCCGTTTGGTCCCTTCTGACATCTGCGACAGGAAAACAGGGACAATAAAGAGTGCGGCCATTAGTATAGGCCCCAGGATGGTCATTACGATAAAGGATTTTTTCTTGACCCTGGAAAGGTATTCGCGTTGTATGACGAGGAATATTTTATTCATAGTGTCAAAAGTTAGTGGGTTTCCACAAATTTACCTGATTCATTAACTGTTTTGATGAAAATCTCATTCATGGTAGGAATGATCTCTTTGAAAGTGTGAATGTTGACATGGGGCATAATAGCGCTGAGTAATTCATTTGGTGTTGTTTGCCGGGGAAGTTGCACAATAATTTTTCGCATTTCGTCATCGTATGCTTCGTCAATCAATGAAAAACCTTCTGGTAGAAGCGATTGTGCCGTTCCTTTAAATCCATCGAAATCAATGGCATAGGCATTTGTTTTGTATTGTGTTTTAATTTCTTTCACACTGCCTTCCAGTATCTTTCGCGACTGGTGGATCAGTGCAATGTTATCACACAATTCTTCTACCGAAGCCATGTTGTGGGTCGAAAAAATAATGGTTGCCCCATTGTTTTTCAATGTAATGATTTCATCTTTAAGCAGGTTCACATTTATCGGGTCAAATCCGCTGAAGGGTTCATCAAAAATTAGCAGCGTTGGTTCATGGATAATGGTGACGATGAACTGGATTTTTTGCTGCATACCCTTTGAGAGTTCTTCCACCTTTTTATTCCACCATGCCGCAATTTCAAATTTCTCAAACCAGTATTTTAGTTTTTTCATGGCATCAGCCTTGCTCACACCCTTAAGTTGTGCAAGATACAAGGCTTGTTCCCCGACTTTCATTTTTTTGTAAAGTCCTCTTTCTTCAGGCAGGTAGCCGATCTTGTCTACATGATGGGGTGCGAGTTTTTCGTTGCCAATGAAAATTTCGCCTTCATCAGGGCCTGTAATCTGGTTAATTATTCTGATGAGAGACGTTTTTCCGGCACCATTCGGTCCAAGAAGTCCGAAAATACTGTTACCTGGAACTTCAATGCTTACATTGTCAAGTGCAGTGTGTGCCGCGTATCTCTTGGTAATGTTTCTGGCAGAAAAATAAATCATAATTTTGGTTTCGGAAAGTAAAGCAGTTAATATTAAAAACGGGCGATACCTCTTTTAAAAGCAATCGCCCGTTTGTTTGTAATGATTCATCACACAAAATTACTGAAAATATTCTTTCATCCGGTCAAAAAATGATCGGTCTTTTGCTCCGGGACTGGGCTTGAAGTTTTCAGCGTGCATTAAATTCTCGAGATTTTCTTTTTCTTCCCGGCTAAGGTTTTTAGGTGTCCAAACATTGATGTTAATGAGTTGGTCGCCTCGTCCATAACCATTCAGCGATGGAACGCCTTTTTGCTTTAAGCGCAAGACCTTGCCTCCCTGTGTGCCAGGCTCAATTTTTATCCTCACTTTTCCTTCAATTGTTGGAACTTCGATAGAGGTCCCTAAAGCGGCTTCCGGAAAGCTGATGTAGTGTTCATAAAGAACGTTTATTCCTTCGCGAACCAGTTCATCGTGGGGAATTTCTTCAATTTGTACGATGAGGTCTCCCGGAACTCCACCACGTGGTGCTGCATTTCCTTTACCACCCACTGAAAGTTGAATGCCTTCGGTAACGCCCGCAGGAATATTCAGGCTGATGACCTCTTCGCCTTTAGCCGTTCCACTCCCACCACAGGTGTTGCATTTATTGGTGATGGTTTGCCCTTCACCGTTGCAGTAAGGGCAAGTGGAACTGGTTTGCATTTGTCCCAGGAATGTGTTGGTAACCCTGGTGATTTGCCCCGTGCCATGACAATGCTGACAGGTTGAAAATGAAGAGCCACCGGCAGCACCCGTTCCACCGCAGGTGGAACAGCCAACAAGTTTATTGACTTTTATCTTTTTTTCAACTCCTTTGGCAATTTCTTCGAGGGTGAGTCGCACTTTTACCCGCAGGTTGGTTCCTTTATTCACCCGCCTCCTTCCACCGGACGATGAAAAGCCACCGAAGCCACCACCAAAAGCACCACCAAAAATATCGCCAAATTGGCTGAAAATATCGTCCATCGACATTCCGCCACCAAAGCCTCCACCTGGCATCCCTTTCATGCCTTCATGACCGTATTGGTCATATCTGGCGCGTTTTTCAGAATTGCTTAGCACTTCATAAGCTTCAGCAGCTTCTTTAAACTTCTCTTCAGCTTGTTTATTGTCAGGGTTTTTATCCGGATGATACTTCAGCGCCATTTGCCGGTAAGCTTTCTTTATCTCTGCTTCACCGGCATTGCGCGATAGGCCAAGGATTTCGTAAAAGTCTTTTTTTGCCACGTTCTTAGCTTTCTTTTAAAATTGTTTAAATGCCCACTACTACTCTGGCAAACCGGATTACTTTACCATTGAGGGTGTATCCTTTCTGGGCTACATCCAGAATTGTGTTTGTCTGGTCTTTGGAGGGTGCCGGGATATTGGCAATGGCTTCATGAAAGTCAGTGTCAAATGGTTTTCCCATAGCTTCAATTTCAGCAAGACCTTTCTGAGTTAATAAACTGCGAAATTTATTGTAAATTAGCAAGATACCTTGCCTGGTTGGGTCTTCTTCGCTGTTTTCCATTGCGCCAAGTGCACGTTCAAAGTCGTCGAGTGTGCCCAAAAGGTTTGTAATTAAATCTTCGGAGGCGGTTTTACTCATTTCTATTTTTTCCTTGATTACCCTTTTCCGGTAATTGTCAAAGTCAGAATAGAGTCTCAGATACTTGTCATTGATTTCGTTGTATTTCTGATTCAGACTTTCTGTCTCTTCTTCCTTGTTTTCTGGAATTTTACCTTCGGGAACATCATTCACGGTAGTTTCATTCTGGGTATTGGGCTTCATATCCTTAGGACTCTCATCCTTAGCCTCATGCTTGTTCTTATTATGCTTTGCCATTTTAATAATTGGTTTTCAATACGATAATTTCTTGTCTTCTTTTGTCGGCGAAGATCAAAATGTTTGCCATTTGGCAAAATATGGACAAATTGACAGGCGTTTTGTCAATGATGTACCGCTTTATATCCTGAAAGTATTATTTCACAATTGCGCTGATATTAATCTATACGCTCAATGTTTGCGCCCAGAGCCCTTAATCTGCCATCAATATTTTGGTAGCCCCTGTCAATCTGTTCAATGTTATCGATCTGACTTGTGCCTTTTGCAGATAAGGCTGCTATGAGTAGTGCAACACCTGCACGAATGTCGGGAGATGACATGGTAATCCCTCTCAGGCAAACTTTGTGGTCAAGCCCGATAACGGTGGCGCGGTGTGGATCGCATAAAATAATTTGGGCCCCCATATCGATCAGTTTATCCACGAAGAACAAGCGGCTTTCAAACATTTTTTGATGAATGAGAACGCTTCCCTTTGCCTGTGTTGCTACAACAAGTGCAATACTAATCAAGTCAGGGGTGAATCCCGGCCACGGTGCATCGCTGATGGTCATGATGGAGCCATCCATAAAGGTTTCCACTTCATAGTTTTCCTGCGCCGGAACATGTATATCGTCACCGATCAGCTCGAGTTTGATTCCCAGTTTTCTGAAGACATCCGGAATAACGCCCAGTTCTTCATAATTGACGTTTTTGATGGTAACTTCAGAACCAGTCATGGCTGCCAGGCCTATAAAACTGCCAATTTCAATCATATCAGGTAGCAAGGTATGATCCGTGCCATTCAGGGATTTCACACCTTCAATATGGAGCAGGTTTGAGCCTACTCCCGATATTTTTGCCCCCATTCTGTTCAGCATTCTGCAAAGTTGAACCAGATATGGTTCGCAGGCAGCGTTGAAGATGGTGGTGGTGCCTTTGGCAAGCACGGCCGCCATTACAACATTTGCTGTTCCTGTAACTGAGGCTTCATCCAGCAGCATATAGGTGCCTTTAAGTTCTGTGGCATCTATACTGTAAAAATTGTTGGTGCCTTCCGAATCAAATCGCGCACCTAGTTTTTGTAAACCTATAAAATGGGTGTCCAATCGTCGACGGCCTATCTTATCACCGCCCGGATGTGGAATATAACCTTTGCCGAAACGCGCCAATAAAGGGCCCAGAATCATGATGGATCCACGCAGGCCGGCGCCTTTTTTTCTGAAATCAGTAGTTTTTAAATAATCAAGGTTAATGTTCTCAGCCTTGAAGGAAAAGCTGCCTTTGCCCAGCGCCTGGATAGTAACGCCCATATCACCAAGCAACTCAATTAGCTTGTTCACATCCCGTATATCGGGGATGTTGTGCATGGTAATGGTTTCGGAAGTTAATAAGGTTGCACAGATTACCTGAAGGGCTTCATTTTTGGCACCCTGGGGAATAATTTCACCCTGGAGTTTTTGCCCGCCTTTAATGATGAAAGAACTCATAACTGAAAAATAAAAGAATTTTACCGGAATTGCTATTTGGCCGGAAAGTTAATTCTTTTTGCGGTTTCTGTTGTCACGATAATGACTATTCCTGTCATTTTTTGGATTATATTTCTTGCGTCGGTTGGTTGGATTGTGCGTAGGAGTGGCCGCTGCAGGGGAACTCTTCAGTAAATCGTTGGTGTGCGCAAGACGGGCATCATCACTCAATTTTAGTTTACCATGGCTCAGTTCCGCCAGATGTCCGGTAATTAACTCGTCGTTTACCGAGTCACGGTTCCAGTTGAGGTAGGATTTTTTAAGGTGGTTGGCAATGTTTTTTACCAGTGCGTCTTTTTCAGCCCCTTCTTCAAAATCGCAGGCCTTGTGTATGATTTTTTCAATGTTTTTGCCATAAGGCCTGAAGCGGATGTTATTCTGCGGATAGGGTACTTGTTGTGGCTTTTTTTCTATTATATCGGGCGATGGAGCCGGATAGGGGCCGTCAACATCCAGTTTGAAGCCACTGATGATGTGCAGGTGATCCCATAGTTTTTGTTTGTAATCGGCGGTGTCCCTGTTTTCAGGATGAAGTTGCGCCATAACCCCAATCAATACCTTTGCCAGATTGGTCCGCTTTTCGCGGTCTTCGACACTTACAACGTAAGCAGCCATTTGTTGAACATTGCGACCGTACTCAGGAATAATGAGTTTTTCACGGGTGCTGTTATAGTCCATAAGTTTTTGGTTAAATAAAAATTCTTTGTAAGATGTAATGGTGATTGTAAAATCAATATGCAGTAATAATATGAAGAAGTTAAGCCAACTGCATGTGATCAGTTAAATTGGAAAATAGACCCCGATACTGTATACTAAAATGCTGACCCCAGTAAAAATAGGTATGTTTCAAAAAAAGTCAACTACTTCAAAGGAACAGGACTTCCCCGACCTGTAGATAAATCCCGGGGAAATGGAGGCATATAATTTATTTACGGCTGCAAATATACAAAAAATCATTCAATTAACCGAAGTTTTGCAAATTTTAAGAGTAACTGTTTCTGACCTATTCCATTGAAAAATACCGTTGCTTTCATATTCGGGCCATTGCCTTCAACCGATATAACCTTGCCTTTGCCAAAACGTTCGTGCTCAACCAGCGCCCCTGGCTGTATCAATTCAGGCGGTGTCACTGGTCCGGGGTCTACCTCATTGTTCTTTTCATTATCAATTTTAGTCAGTGGCTTTTTAACAAAAACCGGAGCTTTTGTCATAATGGGCATTCCGGGTTTATTTTTTGATGAAACCCTTCGGGTTGTTTGTTCCAGATAGGATTCATCAATATCGTCCAGAAAACGGCTGGGTTCATTCATGGTCATGTTACCCCAACGGTAACGGGTTTCAGCGTATGATAACGATACGCCTTTCTCGGCCCGGGTGATGGCCACATAAAACAGCCTGCGTTCCTCCTCAATTTCGGAACGGGTATTGATGGCCATCATTGATGGGAAGAGGTTTTCCTCCATCCCGGCCACGTAAACATAAGGAAATTCAAGACCTTTGGCTGCATGTATAGTCATCAGCACCACCTTGTTGTTGTCTTCCTTGTCGTCACTGTCGGCATCAGTAAGTAAGGAAATCTCCTGCAAAAATAAGTCAAGGGTGCGGGTAAGGCCTATAGCGGTCAATTCGCCGGTTTCTTTGTTCGGGAAAAGGGTTTCTTCCTTTTCTGAGAAATCTTTCAACGCGTTAATCAACTCCTCGGTATTTTGCATGCGCATGGCGCCGTCATCTGTGTCGTCAGCCGCTAATTCTTTTAGTAAACCGGAGCGTTTTGCAATTTTACTGCCTAATTCATAGGCGTTCAGCTTACTGATTTGCAGGTGAAATCCGGCAATCATTGTGGCAAATTCTTCAATGTGGGTCAGGGTGCCGGCATTTAGCCCCTGCACATAATGTGTCGGTGATGAAGCAACTTCAAACAAACTTACATTGTGTTGTGATGCCGAAAGCTCAAGTTTTTCGAGGGTGGTTTTTCCAATACCCCTTACCGGAAAATTAATAATACGGTTGAATGCTTCATCATCCTTTGGGTTAACAACCAGCCTGAAATAAGCAAGTAAATCCTTGATCTCTTTTCTTTTATAGAAAGATAAACCACCAAATATCCGGTAAGGGATATTCATCCGCCGGAGTGCATCCTCAATGGATCTTGATTGGGCATTGGTGCGGTACAAAATAGCAAAGTCGCTGTTTTGAAGCTGATGGTTCATCTTGGTTTCAAAGATCGAATCTGCTATTTTTGATCCTTCCTCTGTATCGGTTGCTGCTTTAATTATCCGGATGGGGGCACCATCATCATTCTGGGTCCAGACTTCTTTCTTGATTTGCTCTTTGTTCCGGGCAATAACACTGTTGGCTGCATTCACAATTACTTTGGTGGACCTGTAGTTTTGTTCCAGTTTATATGTTCTTGCATCTGCGTAATCTTTCTTGAAATTAAGGATGTTTTGAATATTTGCACCCCTGAAGGCATAAATACTCTGGGCATCATCGCCTACTACGCAAATATTTTCATGTCTGGCAGCAAGTTTTTTAACAATAAGGTATTGTGCATAATTCGTATCCTGATACTCATCAACAAGAATGTATTTGAACTTTTGCTGGTATTTGTAGAGTACTTCCGGGAAATCACGCAATAACACATTTGTGTTGTAAAGCAGGTCGTCAAAATCCATGGCTGCAGCCTTAAAACACCGCGCCTTATAGTATTGATATATTTCGCCAATCTGAGGACGGTTTGCAATGCGATCCTGCTCCATAATTTCAGCATTCTGTGCGTATTCTTCTGCCGAAACTAGATTGGATTTCGCTGATGATATTCTTGATAAAACTGCACCTGGAACATACACCTTAGTGTCGAGGCTCAGGTCTTTCACTATGTTCTTAATTAGATTTTTTGAGTCGTCTGTATCATAAATGGTGAAACTGGATGGATATCCGAGTAAATGCCCTTCAATTCTTAAAATACGGGCAAAAATGGAGTGAAACGTCCCCATCCATACGTTGCGCGCCTCACCGCCAATCAAATTGGTTATACGCTCTTTCATCTCGCGGGCAGCCTTGTTGGTAAAGGTGAGCGCCAGCACATTGAAAGGGTCAACCCCCTGCTCCAGCATATAAGCAATACGGAAAGTCAAAACCCTGGTTTTCCCTGAACCGGCACCGGCAATGACCATTACCGGGCCCTGGGTATTTATCACAGCCTGCTGCTGTGCTTCATTGAGTTGTTTGAGTAATACAGACACTTAAATATTGTTTGCTGCAAAATTAGGGATTCTTTCTGAGTTTTGCGGGGGTTGATGTTTTAACATCACAAGATCCCTGGTGATGTGACGGATATGTACAATATAGAACGTTCACGTCAGAAATCACGAAACTTTGTTTCCCGGTCTTCACAACTCTTTGGTTAACATTTAACAAAGGCAGGTTGCAACTTAAGGATTACCAGTGTCATTTGAAAAGCCTATGGTACTGCTCATTAAAAGATTATTACTCAGGTAAATCGGCTCTGATCAAATAAGTTGTTGAACCAAAGAGATTTAAAGTTATGACGGACTTTGTTTTTAGTATAATTTAGAATTGTTCTAAATTAGGAGAGGTGGCATTACTTTCCGTAAAGGTCAGGATTAACTATAAATTCTAGCATTCATCTTAATCCTGAATATTGTGTTTCATTATAATAAGCGTGGAGAAAGCATAGGTTTGGTAGTTGAGCAGATTATTGATAAGCAAATCCGCTACAGCGACCCTCCTGAAACCGCGCATACCTATCAACGGCTTATCAAAGATTCTTTTACCGATATTGAAGCCAGACGGCTTATATCAATGGCGGTAAATGTTGAATTGTACCGGTTAATGAATTTCGGGGAGGCTTTTAACCGAGAGCGGTTCCTCGAAAATCTGAAAGGGCTGCCTGATTTGCCCGATGCAGATATGTAAAAATATTAATTGGGAGTTATTCTCCCGGTTTTTTTGGTGAGTAATGTGTTGAACCGGGGAGTGGTTACCCCGGTTTTTTTATTCTCTTTTTTTTAATTGAGTACCTCAACCTCAATCTTAATCTTAATCTTAACCTCAACCTTAACCTTACCCTTTTACCCGGCTTTTTCCCCGTTTCACCGATTTTAGCTTCTTCTCAAAGCGAGGCAGACTTATCTTTGCCTGAAATTAATCAAACTAAAAACTTTAACCTCATGGAAACTTCAAATAATCCTGAAAAAAGCATGTATCATCACAAACACAATCCCCAAAAAACCATGTTGACCGGTCTTTTGGTTGTTCTTTTCGGATTGTTGTATATGATGCATAATATGCAACTGATCAGTCCCCGTTTGTGGCACGTAATTTTTTCGTGGCCAATGTTGTTGGTTGCTATAGGTGTTGTGAACCTATTTGACCGTAAACCATTCTGGGGATTACTTATGATAGTTATTGGCGGGGCTTTTCTGGTTGATCGTTATTATAACCTGCCGTTCAATCTTTTTACCTTCTTCTGGCCAGTACTGATTATTTTTATTGGTATTGTGCTGATTCTCTCCAACAGTAATCAGGGGATTGTTAACCGATTGAGGAACAGGAGAGATAAAACGCTCGTTTCCAATGGTGACCTGATGGATGATGCTTCTATATTCGGAGGAGGGGAGCGCATATTCCATTCCCTTAATTTTAAAGGCGGTGAAATAGTGGCTATATTTGGTGGTTCAAAAATAGACCTTACTCAATGTATACTGGCTCCTGGAGAGAACAAACTTGAGATTGTGGCCATTTTCGGAGGCACCACCCTTATTGTGCCAAACGACTGGAACATTAGTGTTGAGGCGGTGAATATTTTCGGCGGTTTCACCGATAAAAGGCGCAACCTGCAGATTGATCACAACAAATCGCTGGTTATTTCTGGCGTAGCTATTTTCGGTGGAGGAGAACTCAAAAGTTACTAATCGGTGAACCTGATGCATGTTTACAAGAAATAACCTTTCAAAACTTTTACCGCTGTATGCAGGAGCCTGGTTTCTGTTTGCAGCGGTACATCTTTTCATCGTTTTTAACCAATTTAGTATTGGGATTGGCCTTGCCATTAGCGAAGCCGTTGTTTTCAGTTTAATACCTGCTATTCTGGGTGTAGGGCTATGGTTTCTTGTAAAATTTACTGATTTCGAAAAGTTTAACCTCTATGAATTACTGGTTCGTCATGCAAGCATGGGAGCCGTAACTCTCTTTATCTGGTTTGGGTCTGGCTATTTGTTAATGGGCCTTATTTCAGGTCACGATGAAGGTTACATGAGCTGGCTTGACGAAACCTTAACCCTGCGAATAATTGCCGGTTTCCTGATTTATGTTATCGTGATCATTGTTTTTTATCTGTTGATCAACAATCAGAACCTTGCAGAGCGGAAAATTCATGAAGAAGCCCTGCAAAATCTTCTTTATAAAAGTGAACTCAATGCGCTCAGGGCGCAGATAAAACCCCATTTTCTTTTTAATGCACTTAATTCTATCAGCTCCTTAACCATTACCAACCCGCCGAAAGCACAGGAAATGGTCATCAATTTATCAGACTTTATGCGGTATTCACTTAGTTTTACCGGTGATGGATTCAGTACCCTCAGGCAAGAGCTCAATCATGTGAAGTTATACCTGGAAATTGAAAAAATTCGTTTTGGCGATCGGTTAATGGTTGAGGAAAAAATAGACGAATCTGCTTATGGTTGGACATTGCCCCCAATGATACTGCAACCATTGATGGAAAATGCCGTTAAGCATGGTATGTATGATGTTTCAGAGAAATCGCTGGTTCGGCTTGAGGCAGGGATAATTCATGATCGATTGAAGATAAGTATTTCAAATAGCTATGATCCTGCTGCAAATGTCCGGAATGGTACAGGTACCGGTTTGCAAAATGTGATGAAACGATTTGCGATGATCTATGGTATTCATAACCTGGTGCAGGTTGAAAAGGATGAACAATCATTTAAAGTACAATTAAGCATTCCCAAAAATGGAAAAACTCAGGGTACTGATCATTGACGATGAGCCACCGGCACGTGAATTGGTAAAGCATTACCTGTCTTCATGCAGTGATATAGAGATTGCAGGCGAATGCGAAAATGGCTTCGAAGCTTTAAAAGCTATTCAGGAAATAGAGCCACAGTTGATTTTTTTAGATATTCAAATGCCCAAAATCAGCGGGTTTGAGTTGTTGGAACTTTTGCAGGATCCACCGCAGATTGTATTTACCACTGCCTTTGATGAATTCGCCATACGTGCTTTTGAAATGAATGCGGTTGATTACCTGCTGAAACCCTTTTCGTTGACCCGCTTTCAGCAGGCAGTGGAGCGCGCTCGTTTGCGCATTGCAGAGCAATCATTGGATACCGAATCTCCGGTTCAGCGTATGAAGCAACAGTTGGATTATTCCATTGAGCAAATTGATCGCATTGTTGTCCGGTTGGGTTCACGTATTGTTGTTATCCCGAGAGATACCATATACTATATAGAAGCTGCGGATGATTATGTCATGGTCTTTTCTCAACAAGGCAATCATCTGAAAGAGAAGACGATGAAATATTTTGAAACCCATCTTCCGGCGAAAGACTTCATCCGCATTCACCGCAGTCATATAGTAAACATCAGTCAGATTGTTTCTATTGATCTGTATGGAAAGGACACCCACCTGGTGGTGCTGAAGTGTGGCGCCAGGTTGAAAGCAAGTGCTGAAGGATATAAGCGGCTGAGAGAGATTCTTTGAGTACCTGTTGATATTTTCAGCGGATTTTATATATTTTGATCTTTTTAAAAGAATTATTTTTCAAAATGTTGTACAAATCAAATAATTGTTTACTTTTGCAGCCGCATTTGAGGGGAAAGTATGCGTACTTAACCAGAAAATGCACGATTTTTCTGAGATTTTTTAAATCCGGGAAACCTGATAAAGTAAGACAACATAGGTTTCAATCATTACCTAAGGCCATCAAAGGCCACATTTTTCCAGGTATTGGTTAGTCTTTTAAGCCTTCAACGGCTAAAATTGTCCTCCCTTAGCATTTTCCCATTTCTATTTCAGAATTTCAATCCGGTTGACTGGGTTATTTCATTTTCGGCATTCTCATTATACGGAACGATGTTGAAAAATCTGTAAATAATTTTTGTTCAGCCTATTGTAAATAAAAAAAATGGTGTACTTTTGCAGTCCCCAAAAAAATAGGGTAGCCGAGTAACAACAATTTAAATTAAAAGTACTGATATGCCTACAATTTCGCAATTGGTTCGTAAAGGACGTAACAAGTTAACCGAAAAGAGCAAATCACCAGCTCTGGATTCTTGCCCACAGCGAAGGGGTGTTTGTGTGAGGGTTTATACAACTACGCCCAAGAAACCAAATTCAGCCATGCGTAAAGTAGCCAGGGTAAGGCTCACCAATGGTAAAGAGGTGAACGCTTATATTCCTGGTGAAGGACATAACCTTCAGGAGCACTCCATTGTAATGATCCGCGGCGGCAGGGTAAAAGACCTTCCAGGCGTTAGGTATCACATCATTCGTGGTGCACTGGATACATCCGGAGTTGATGGCAGAAATCAGCGCAGGTCAAAATATGGAACCAAGCGTCCAAAAGGCGGAAAAGTTGCAGCAACACCCGCAAAAGGTAAAGGTAAAAAATAATTTCCGCTAACGGTAGCAGTCAAAGTATAAAACAATGAGGAAATCAAGACCAAAAAAGAGAATCATTCTTCCTGACCCGAAGTTTAATGATGTACTCGTTACTAAGTTCGTCAATAACCTGATGTACACCGGGAAGAAAAATCTGGCGTTTCAGATTTTTTATGATGCCATAGCTACGGTTTCTGAAAAAACCGGTGAGGATGGCCTCGAAATCTGGAAAAAAGGTTTGAACAATGTTACCCCTAACGTTGAGGTACGTAGCCGTCGTATTGGTGGAGCTACCTTTCAGATTCCTTCTGAAATCCGCCCGGGCCGTAAGAGCTCAATCGGTATGAAGAACCTGATTTTATATGCACGCAGACGCCACGAAAAAACCATGAGTCAAAAACTCGCAGGTGAAATTATGGCCGCATATAAAGAAGAGGGTGCCGCTTTTAAAAAGAAAGAGGATACTCACCGTATGGCTGATGCCAATAAGGCATTCTCTCACTTCCGTTTCTAAAATAAACCTGAACTAAAAACTAACCTGTAGAATACAAAATCTGATGTACGGCAAATTAGCACATACACGCAACATCGGCATCATGGCGCACATCGACGCGGGTAAAACCACGACGACAGAGCGTATTTTGTATTATACCGGCAATAGTTATAAGCTTGGCGAAGTGCATGAAGGTACCGCTACCATGGACTGGATGATCCAGGAACAGGAGCGGGGAATTACCATTACTTCGGCAGCTACCACTGTTTTCTGGGATAGCCGTGGAGAACAATATAAAATTAATATTATCGATACTCCTGGCCACGTGGATTTTACCGTTGAGGTAGAGCGTTCGCTAAGGGTACTTGATGGTGCTGTGGCTATATTCTGTGCTGTTGGTGGCGTTGAGCCGCAAAGCGAAACAGTTTGGAAGCAGGCAGATAAATACAGCATTCCCCGTATTTGTTTCGTGAACAAAATGGATAGGTCAGGTGCTGATTTCTTCGGGGTTATTTCCCAGATGAAAGAAAAACTTGGCGCCAATCCTATTCCCCTGCAAATTCCCATTGGGGAAGAAGGTACCTTTATCGGCGTGGTTGATCTTGTAACCAACAAAGCCATTATCTGGGACAATGATTCACTCGGATCGTTATTCACCGAGAATGATGTTCCTTCCGAAATGGTGGAAATGGTAGAGGAATATCGTCAAAAACTGATTGAAGGTGTCGCTGAAGAAGATGAAGCGCTTTTTGAGAAGTTTCTGGCTGATCACAATTCAATTACCCCTGAAGAAATGAGGGTTGTTATCCGTAAGGCGACTATTGAGCATCGGATTACCCCTGTTTTATGTGGTGCATCATTTAAAAATAAGGGCGTTCAACCATTATTGGATGCCATTGTATCATATTTGCCCAATCCTGCTGAAATAGAATCCATTGTTGGAATTAATCCAAAGACGGAGCAGGAAGAAGTTCGTCATCCTGACCCAAGTGAACCATTTTCAGCACTTGCTTTTAAGATTGCGACAGATCCTTTTGTTGGTAAACTTGCTTTCATTAAAGTTTATTCAGGTACTTTGACTTCCGGAAGTTATGTTTTGAATGCCGAGACAGGTAAGAAAGAACGTATTTCGAGGATATTCCAAATGCATGCCAATAAGCAAAACCCACTTCAACAGATTGAGGCTGGTGATATTGCCGCAGTAGTTGGATTTAAAGAAGTCAGGACCGGTGACACAATCTGTGATGAAAAGCATCCGATTATACTTGAAAACATTGTTTTCCCTGAGCCGGTAATCAGCATTGCTGTTGAGCCAAAAACTCAGGACGATGTGGATAAACTTGACAATGCACTTAATAAGCTTGCTGAGGAAGATCCAACATTTAATGTTCGTGTGGACAGTGAAACTGGTCAAACAGTTATCAGTGGTATGGGCGAATTGCATCTGGATATTATCACAGACAGGCTAAAGCGCGAATTCAAGATTGAGATTAGCAAAGGTAATCCTCAGGTAGCATACAAAGAGGCCTTCACAAGTTTAGTA
Source organism: Lentimicrobium sp. (assembly GCA_034005265.1). Lineage (GTDB taxonomy): Bacteria > Bacteroidota > Bacteroidia > Bacteroidales > Lentimicrobiaceae > Lentimicrobium. The sequence goes on along the minus strand of JAVEVB010000014.1, from coordinate 36,894 downwards.
AAACATCGTGAAGTTTATAAGAAACAAACCGGTGGTCGTGGACGTTTTGCCGACATCGAGTTTGAAATGAGCCCGGCTGATGAAGGTTTCAGAGGTCTGCAGTTTATCAATGAAGTAAAAGGGGGCAATATCCCCAAAGAATATATACCAGCAATTGAAAAGGGATTCCGCATTGCCATGCAAAATGGTGTCCTTGCTGGATTTTCACTGGAAAGTTTGAAAATTAAATTGCTTGACGGATCATATCATAATGTGGATTCCGATTCTCTTGCATTTGAAATTTGTGCCAAAGTAGCATTTAAGGAAGCTGCAAAGCTTGGACGTAATGCATTGCTTGAGCCAATTATGAAACTGGAAGTTAATTGTCCGGATGAATACGTTGGCGATATAAGCAGTGATTTGAACAAACGACGTGCGACTGTAGAAGGTATTGATTCTCGTAACCGATACCAGGTGGTAAAAGCCCGTGTTCCTATGGCCGAAATGTTTGGTTATGTTACATCATTGCGCACCATTACCTCAGGTAGGGGAAGTTCAAGTCTTGAATTTTCGCACTACGCTGAATTGCCGGCATCGCTTACCGACGATGTTATTTTGAAATTGAAAGGTTATCTTGTTAAATAAACAAAGCATTAACACTAATAAATCCAATTAACGTGAGCCAAAGGATCAGAATTAAACTGAAATCGTACGATCACAATCTGGTTGATAAATCAGCTGAAAAGATCGTTAAGACCGTAAAATCTACCGGTGCAGTTGTTAACGGCCCAATACCTTTACCAACCAACAAGAAAATTTTCACCGTGTTGAGGTCAACCTTTGTCAATAAGAAATCGAGGGAACAGTTTGAACTGAGTTCATACAAACGTCTTCTTGATATCTACAGTACCACAAGCAAGACAATTGATGCACTCATGAAACTTGAGTTGCCAAGTGGTGTTGAAGTTGAGATTAAAGTCTAAGGGAGAACATCCATACAGACGTTTTAAACTTCGAAGGAAAGAATCATTAAAATTAAAATGATACTGCAATGTCAGGAATTATAGGAAAAAAAATTGGGATGACCAGCATATTCGACGCCAACGGCAAGAATATACCGTGTACGGTAATTGAAGCCGGTCCATGCTATGTTACCCAGATCAAAACCAAAGAAAGCGATGGATATGAAGCCATTCAACTTTCTTATGATGAGAAAAAGGAAAAGCACACAACCAAAGCTGAAATGGGACATTTTGCCAAGGCTGGAATTACGCCGAAACGCAAAGTAGTTGAATTTACTCGTTTTGAAGCCGGGCATCAAAAGAAATTTGGCGATGTGGTTCTGGTGGATGTATTTATGGAAGGCGAATTTGTTGACGTTGTTGGTACCACCAAAGGAAAAGGTTTTCAGGGTGTTGTTAAACGCCACGGATTTGCAGGGGTAGGTGGGGCAACCCATGGTCAGCACAACAGGCTGCGTGCTCCTGGATCATTAGGTGCATCATCATGGCCATCAAGGGTTTTCAAAGGCATCCGCATGGCGGGACAAATGGGAAACCAACGCAGAAAGGCCATTAACCTTCAGATTGTAAAAATCGTTAAGGATAAAAATCTTTTAATCGTTAAAGGTTCGGTACCCGGATCAAACGGATCATATGTAATTCTTGAAAGATGGAGCTAACAGTTTATAACATTAAAGGGGAGAAAACCAGCAGGACAATATCCCTCAATGACTCGGTATTTGGAATCGACCCCAATGACCACGCTATTTATCTTGATACCAAACAGTATCTTGCCAACCAGCGTCAGGGGACACATAGCTCAAAAGAGAAATCGACGGTTTCAGGAAGTACCCGTAAATTGAAGAAACAGAAAGGTACAGGCGGCGCTCGTGCAGGAAGTATCAAATCGCCACTGTTGCGTGGTGGTGCCAGGGTTTTCGGACCTCAACCCCGCGACTATAGCTTTAAACTTAACAAAAAACTAAAGCAACTTGCTCGTTTGTCAGCGTTGAGTTACAAAGCCCGAGAGAACAGTATTGTGGTTATTGAAGATTTCAATTTCGAGAAGCCAAAGACAAGTTTGTTTGTAGAGATGCTTGATAAATTGCAACTTTCAGAAAAAAAGACACTTATGGTGTTGGGCGAAAGCAATAATTCCCTATATTTGTCCTCCCGAAATCTGAGGCGCGCCAAGGTTGTAAGAGCTTGCGATTTAAACACTTACGAAATCCTTAGGGCCAATAACCTGATCATTCTCGAGAGTTCAGTTTCCGAAATTGAGAAGACGTTTGAGAATTAACAATCACGCTTAGAGCGCTGAGATTAAGAACCATTAACAAAAAAAACGATGGGTATCATAATAAAGCCGGTAGTTACGGAAAAAATGACAGCCTTAGGCGAAAAGCTTAAACGCTTCGGGTTTATCGTTAAAAAAGACGCCAACAAGCTTCAGATTAAGAAAGCTGTGGAAGACATTTACGGTGTTGAAGTTACCGAAGTGAATACGATGAATTATGCCGGGAAAAACAAATCAAGGTTTACCAAAACCGGGATGGTTAAAGGAAGGGCTAATTCTTACAAAAAGGCTATTGTAACATTAGCTGAGGGTGAAACAATTGATTTTTATAGCAATATATAAAGATAATGGCTTTAAAAAAATTCAAACCGACCACATCAAGTCAGCGATTCAAAGTTGTGAGTGCGCTGGATGACATAACTGCAAAGAGCCCCGAAAAGAGCTTATTGCAGCCGATGAAAAACTCTGGAGGCCGTAACAATACCGGTAAAATGACCATGAGGTCTATTGGTGGAGGTCACAAGCAAAAATACCGTTTGATTGATTTCAAAAGGGATAAGGAAGATATTCCTGCTACGGTAAAAACCATAGAATACGATCCGAATCGTACAGCCCGTATTGCTTTGCTTTACTATGCTGATGGTGAGAAACGTTACATCGTTGCGCCAAATGGCTTAAAAGTGGATCAGGAAGTAATTTGCGGAAAAGGTGCACAACCTGAAATCGGAAACACGCTTTACCTAAGTGAGATTCCTTTCGGAACAGTAATTCACAATATTGAGTTGCGTCCCGGACAGGGAGCAAAAATGGCCCGTAGTGCCGGATCATCAGCACAGTTGATGTCGCGTGATGGTAAGTTTGCGGTCATTAAGCTTCCTTCAGGTGAAACACGTTTGATTTTGCAAACCTGTAAAGCCACCATTGGTGCAGTTTCAAATACGGAGCATAATCTGGAAGTATCAGGAAAAGCTGGCCGTACCCGTTGGATGGGACGCAGACCTAGAGTTCGTGCCGTTGTTATGAATCCTGTGGATCACCCAATGGGTGGTGGTGAAGGCCGTTCAACCGGAGGTCACCCACGATCACGCAAGGGTTTACCTGCAAAAGGCTACAAAACCCGTTATCCGAAGAAATCTTCGAATAAGTACATTATTGAAAGAAGGAAGAAGTAATTGACCCTAAAACAGCATAAAAAATGAGCCGTTCGCTTAAAAAAGGTCCTTATATCGAGTACAAACTGGAGAAAAAAGTACTGGACGCCATCAGCACAAACAAAAAGGTTGTTATTAAAACCTGGTCGCGTGCTTCAATGATATCACCCGACTTTGTGGGCCAGACAATTGCTGTCCATAACGGGAACAAATTCATTCCGGTTTATGTGACCGAGAATATGGTAGGACACAAACTTGGAGAGTTTGCACCAACCCGTATTTTCAGGGGACACGCCGGAAGTAAAGATAAAGGTAAAAAATAAATAAGGTTTTAACAATGGGATCACGAAAACATAACAGAGCTGAGCTGGTTAAGGAAGCCAAAAAGAGCACGTCTTTTGCCATGCTCAGAAATTGTCCTACATCGCCCAGGAAAATGCGCCTGATGGCGGATATGGTCAGGGGAATGAAAGTAGAGCATGCACTACACGTTCTTAAACATTCTCCTCAGGATGCAAGTGAGCGGATGCGCAAGTTGCTCTTATCTGCTCTTGCCAACTGGCAAGCCAAGAATGAAGGCGTTCGTATTGAAGATACCAGCCTTTATATCAAAGAGGTTGCTGTAGATGGCGGCCGTCAGTTGAAACGTATCCGCACCGCTCCTCAGGGACGTGCACACCGGATTCGCAAACGTTCAAATCATGTTACGTTACTGATTGATAACAGGATAACCGAATAAAAACACAATATCTGCAAAGCAGGCTTTAACAACCAAATAATCATTTGTTGAATGGGACAAAAGACAAATCCAATAGGTAACAGGTTAGGCATCATTAAAGGATGGGATTCCAACTGGTATGGTGGCAAGAAGTTCGATACTAAACTTGTTGAAGACGATACAATCCGTAAATATTTGAACGCCCGTTTATCTAAAGCAGGTGTATCAAAAATCGTGATTGAGCGTACACTTAAATTGGTTACCGTTACTATACATACTGCTCGTCCGGGTATCATAATTGGTAAAGGCGGTCAGGAAGTTGACAAGCTCAAAGAAGAGTTGAAAAAGATCACCAAGAAGGAGATTCAGATCAACATTTCTGAGATCAAGCGCCCTGAAATGGATGCCGTGATAGTTGCCAATGCCATTGCCCGACAGATAGAAGGCAGGATTTCTTACCGTCGTGCCATCAAAACCTCTATAGCATCTACTATGCGTATTGGTGCAGAAGGTATAAAGGTGCTTATTTCTGGTCGTTTGGCCGGTGCTGAGATGGCTCGTCGCGAGATGATAAAAGAAGGACGTACACCATTGCATACCCTTCGGGCCGACATTGACTATGCAGTAGCCGAAGCACATACTACCTACGGAAGAATTGGGATAAAAGTATGGATTTGTAAAGGAGAGATTTACGGTAAAGTGGATCTTACACCTTCGGCCGAAAGTGTTGCAGCAGGTAACCCACGGGAAAAATCAATGCCACAGCGTCCAGGCGGAGGCAGGCCTCCGAGAGGTGGTGGGAACCGCAACCGTGGTAAGAAATAATTTGTTGAATTAACGAGTAAGATAACACGTTCAATACCTGATAATAATGTTACAGCCAAAGAAAACCAAATACAGGAAAATGCAGAAAGGCAAAATGAAAGGCAACACCAAGCGTGGAGCAGAACTTTCATTTGGTTCTTTTGGCATCAAAACCCTGGAAGAAGCGTGGATCACCGGGAGACAGATAGAAGCTGCCCGTCAGGCAATCAGCCGTTTTATGAAGCGTGAAGGTCAGATATGGATTCGCATATTTCCTGATAAACCAATCACCAAGAAACCTGCAGAGGTTCGTATGGGTAAAGGTAAAGGAGCTCCTGAATTGTTTGTTGCCCGCATCAGCCCAGGTCGCCTGCTTTTTGAAGCTGAAGGTGTTCCCATGGAAGTGGCCAAAGAAGCACTTCGTCTAGGCGCTCAGAAATTACCTGTAGCCACTAAGTTTGTGGTAAGAAGAGATTACGTTGAAGAATCAATATAACGCACGATGAAACAAGAAGTCATTAGAGAGCTTTCAACAGCCGAGATAAATGAAAGGCTCGAGGAAGAGCGTAAACAGCTTAATAAGCTCAAGCTTAACCATGCTGTTTCACCTCTCGAGAACCCCAATAAAATAAAAAGTTACCGCAGGACCATCGCCCGCATGCTCACAGAGTTGCACAATCGCAAATCAAATGAGGCAACTGCGGCTCAGGGTACGGCTACCGTTAACAACAAATAATCGGAAAAGCAATGGAAATGGAAACCAGAAATCTGAGAAAAGAAAGAATTGGGGTTGTTGTAAGCAACAAAATGGAGAAATCTATCGTCGTTCAGGTTGAGCGCCGTGAGAAGCACCCCAAGTACGGAAAGTTTGTAAAGAGAACCTCCAAGTTTTCGGCCCACGACGAAAAAAATGAATGTGCCATCGGTGATACCGTGCTCATTGCAGAAACTCGTCCGTTGAGCAAGAATAAATGTTGGAGATTAGTTGAAATTATTGAAAAGGCCAAGTAATTATGATACAACAGGAATCTAGACTTGCAGTAGCCGACAACAGTGGTGCCAAAGAAGTTCTTTGCATCCGTGTGCTGGGTGGTACCCGTAAACGCTACGCCTCTATTGGCGATAAGATTGTCGTTACCGTTAAAAATGCTATTCCTTCGGGAAACATTAAAAAAGGTACCGTAGCAAAAGCCGTGGTAGTGCGCACCAAAAAAGAAATTCGTCGCAACGATGGTTCATACATCAGATTTGACGATAATGCAGTTGTATTGCTCAATAACGCTGGTGAAATGTCAGGAACCCGTATCTTCGGTCCTGTGGCCAGGGAGTTACGCGAAAAGCAATACATGAAGATTGTTTCATTGGCACCCGAGGTGCTTTAAAGTGACCGCATAATATGAGCACAAAACTAAGCATAAAAAAAGGCGATACCGTGAAGGTAATAGCCGGTGACTCAAAAGGGAAGCAGGGTAAAGTCCTTGAGGTGGATGTTGAAAAACTGAAAGCCATTGTTGAAGGCGTTAACCTGATTTCAAAGCATACCAAACCCAATGCTAAAAATGCACAGGGTGGTATTGAGAAAAAAGAGGCAGGTATTCATGTTTCCAACCTGATGGTTGTTGACAATACAGGCAAGCCTACCCGTGTTGGTCGTAAGCTTGATGCCAAAAGCAATAAATCAGTCCGTTATTCTAAAAAGTCGGGGGAGGTAATTAAATAATGAACTATACACCACGCTTAAGAGATAAATACAGGGCAGAGGTAATTCCGGCCCTTACTGAAAAGTTTCAGTATAAAACTGTGATGCAGGTGCCCCGTTTGCTTAAAATAAGCATTAACCAGGGTCTTGGTACTGCAATTGCAGACAAAAAATTGATAGAAGCAGGCATTACTGAGCTTTCATCCATTTCGGGACAGAAAGCGGTAGCTACCAAATCGAAGAAAGATATTTCGAACTTTAAACTCCGTAAAGGCATGCCTATCGGTGTAAGGGTTACTCTTCGTGGCGACCGTATGTACGAGTTCCTCGATCGGTTGGTATCAGTAGCTATTCCACGTATCAGAGACTTTCGTGGAATCAATGAGAAAGGATTTGATGGCCGGGGTAATTATACCCTCGGAGTAACTGAGCAAATTATTTTTCCTGAGATTCTTATCGATAAAGTTGCAAAGATGAATGGTATGGACATTACCTTTGTAACCACTGCCCGCACGGATAACGAGTGTCTGGCATTATTAAAAGAATTTGGTTTACCGTTCAAAAATCAGAAATAAGATATGGCAAAGGAATCAATGAAAGCACGGGAGCGCAAAAGAGAGCGCCTTGTTGCAAAGTATGCAGCCAAACGCGCTGAACTTAAAGAAGCCGGTGATTTCATCGGACTTCAAAAGCTGCCAAAGAATGCCTCGCCTGTGCGCTTGCACAATCGGTGTAAACTTACCGGCCGCCCTAAAGGGTACATGCGTCAGTTTGGAGTTTCGCGTATCAATTTCCGATTCATGGCCCTCAACGGCCTGATACCGGGCGTGAAGAAAGCCAGCTGGTAAATTAAATCAATTGAATAAACAAAATACTCAAGGATAAAATGGTAACAGATCCTATTGCAGATTATCTGACCCGTGTGCGCAACGCCGTGATGGCTAACCACAGGATCGTGGAAATTCCTACTTCCAATGTTAAGAAGGAAATCACCAAGATCTTATTTGAGAAGGGGTACATACTGAATTACAAATTCGAGGATGAAGGTTTGCCTGGAATTATTAAAATCGCGTTGAAATATCATCCGATTTCAAAAATTTCGGCTATATCTAAGCTCGAAAGAATAAGCAAGCCTGGTCTTCGTCGCTACGTCGGTGCTGATGAATTGCCGAGGGTGTTAAACGGCCTTGGGATTGCCATCTTGTCCACCAACAGAGGACTGATGACAGACAAGGAAGCCCGTACCCTGCAAATTGGCGGTGAAGTTTTGTGTTACATTAGCTAATTGAGAGGAGATTTATAATGTCAAGAATTGGAAAAATGCCTATAGTCTTACCTGCCGGTGTAAAAGTCACTGTGTCAGAAGACAATTTGGTTACTATAGAAGGTAAATTGGGTAAACTCGTACAAGACATTTCACCGTTAATTACGGTAAAAGTGGAAGGTGATCATATTTTGGTTGGCCGTGTTGACGAAACTCAGGAGGCCAGATCAAAACATGGTCTTTACAGATCGTTGCTTGCCAATATGGTAAAAGGCGTATCTGAAGGATTCACCATTGTACAGGAATTGGTAGGTGTGGGTTATAAAGCCTCAGCTGTTGGCAATTTGCTTGAGCTGGCTTTAGGATATTCGCACAATATTTTCTTTCAGATGCCTGCCGAAGTCACTGTAGAGACTGTAACGGAAAGGGGAAAAAACCCTACCATTACCTTAAAATCGCATGATCGACAGCTTTTGGGACAAGTTGCTGCCAAAGTTCGTTCATTGCGCAAACCCGAGCCATACAAAGGAAAAGGTATCCGGTTCATGGGTGAGATTGTGAAGAAGAAGGCAGGTAAGTCTGCATCTGATAAATAAAAATTGTTAAAATAAACCTTTTCGGATAACCGAAATAAATTCCTCAGATAAGGATGGCTATCAAAAACAGAAAAGAATACAGAAGACACCGGATTAAACTCAGAGTACGGAAAATGATTTCCGGCACCGCCGAGCAGCCAAGGTTGACTGTATTCAGAAGCAACAAACAGATATATGCCCAGATCATTGATGATCTTGAAGGCAAGACACTTGTTTCTGCGTCATCACGTGTTCCCGAAGTTGGAACAGCTATGGCCAAAATAGAGCAGGCAAAAGCAGTTGGTAAACTTATTGCGCAGCGGGCCATTGACGCTGGTATCGAAACAGTAGTTTTCGATCGTAACGGTTACCTTTACCATGGTAGAATCAAATCCCTGGCTGAAGCAGCAAGGGAAGGAGGCCTTAAATTTTAATGGATATGACAAACGCGAACATAAAAAGAGTTAAATCCAGCGAGATTGAATTCAAAGACAGGCTGGTAAGTATCCAAAGGGTTACTAAAGTAACAAAGGGAGGTCGTACTTTTAGTTTCTCAGCCATTGTTGTGGTTGGAAATGAGAATGGTGTTGTAGGTTACGGACTTGGAAAAGCCAAAGAGGTTACCGCTGCCATCGCTAAAGGTGTAGATGATGCAAAAAAGAATCTGGTAAAAGTACCGGTTCGTAAAGGCACCATTCCTCACGAACAGCTTGGAAAATATGGTGGTGCACTTGTATTTCTGAAACCGGCATCAACCGGAACCGGAGTTATTGCTGGTGGGGCTATGCGCGCTGTGCTTGAGAGTGTAGGCGTTACCGACGTACTTGCAAAATCAAAAGGTTCATCCAACCCTCACAGTGTGGTTAAAGCAACCATCGATGCTCTTGTAAAAATGCGTGATGCATATACAGTGGCTCAATTGCGTGGAATCGACCTGAATCAAGTTTTTAACGGTTAATGACACTGAAGCATATGAAAAAGCTAAAAGTTACCCAAATAAAGAGTGGCATCAAACAGCCAGAACGCCAGAAACGCACGCTTGTTGCTTTAGGCATCAAACGAATGAACAGGCCTATCGAAGTGGTTGCTACCCCTCAGATTGAAGGTATGATCGCAAAGGTTAATCACCTCGTGAAAGTTGAAGAAATTTAAACGTACACAATACAAATTGTTAAGATATTATGGATTTAAGTAATCTTAAGCCGGCAGAAGGTTCAACAAAGAACAACAAGCGAATTGGCCGTGGCCAGGGAACAGGACGTGGGGGCACATCAACCCGTGGCCATAAAGGTGCAAAATCCCGCTCAGGTTACAAACGGAAACTTGGTTTCGAGGGTGGTCAAATGCCCCTGTACAGGCGTGTTCCTAAATACGGCTTCCGCAATATTAACCGGGTTGAATACCGTAGCCTAAATATTGACATCATTCAACAACTTGCTGCTACGCTTAATGTTGAGTCGATTGATGTTGATTTGCTTATTCAACACGGTTATATTTCGAAAAATGACAAAGTTAAAATTCTTGGTCGTGGCGAATTGACTGCTAAAGTTGAGGTTAAGGCACATGCTTTCTCTGCTTCTGCTGTAAAAGCTATTGAATCAAATGGTGGTCAGGCTATTAAACTTTAAATAATAGATGAAACGTTTCATACAGACAATAAGGAACATCTATAAGATCGAGGATCTTCGCAAACGCATTGGTTACACCATTGGTATCGTTCTGCTTTACAGATTAGGATCTTATGTTGTTCTGCCCGGGGTAGATCCCAATCAACTGGCCTCATTGCAAAATCAAACCAGTGGTGGGTTGCTCGGACTTCTGAATATGTTTTCAGGAGGCGCGTTCTCAAATGCTTCGATATTTGCATTAGGGATTATGCCGTATATTTCTGCTTCTATCGTTGTTCAGTTGTTGGGGATGGCTATACCTTATTTCCAGAAACTACAGAAAGAAGGTGAAAGCGGAAGAAAGAAGATTAATCAGATTACCCGCTACCTGACAGTGTTGATTACAGGTTTTCAGGCACCCGGATATATTGCTAACCTTATTTCACAGTTGCCTGCAGAAGCGATCACTCCTTTTGATCCTTCCATTACCTCACCTACCACCTTCTTCTGGGTGTCGTCAGTAATCATTCTTATTTCCGGAACACTATTTGTTATGTGGCTTGGGGAGAAGATTACGGATAAAGGAATAGGAAATGGTATCTCTCTTATCATTATGATTGGTATCATTGCCCGTCTGCCCTTTGCACTTTTTGGTGAATTGGTTTCACGTATGGAGCAGAAAGGTGGTGGATTGGTCATATTTATTGTTGAACTTGCCGTACTCATTGCCGTTATTCTTATCAGCATTCTGTTGGTTCAGGGTACAAGAAGGATTCCGGTACAGTATGCCAAACGTATTGTTGGGAACAAGCAATACGGTGGCGTACGTCAATACATACCACTTAAGGTGAATGCTGCTGGTGTAATGCCTATCATTTTTGCTCAGGCAATCATGTTTCTGCCGCTTACACTTGCTGGTTTTGCTGAATCAGAAACTTTGTCAGGATTCGCTGCTGCATTTACTAACGTTAATGGTTTTTGGTACAATTTTGTCTTTGCCATTATGATTATCCTCTTTACCTATTTTTATACGGCCATAACAATTAACCCGAATCAAATGGCAGAGGATATGAAGAAAAATAATGGTTTTATTCCAGGTGTTAAACCAGGAAAGAAGACTGCTGAGTTCATTGATCAGATTATGTCGCGTATTACGCTTCCCGGATCTTTGTTCCTGGCATTTGTGGCCATTATGCCTGCCCTTGTAGCTTTGATGGGTGTAACCGGTCAGTTCTCGCAATTCTTTGGAGGCACCTCGCTGCTTATTCTTGTGGGTGTGGTTTTAGATACATTGCAACAAATTGAAAGTCATCTGTTGATGAGACATTACGACGGACTTACAAAATCGGGACGTATTAAAGGACGCTCATCTATTAGCATGGGCTAAAAATAAACCTTGGACGAACAAGGTGTTGATGGAATGATACATTACAAGACTGAAGAAGAAATTGAATTATTGCGGATAAGTTCTTTACTTGTTGGTAAAACCCTTGCTGAAGTAGCAAAGTACATTAAACCCGGGGTAACAACGCTCGAACTCGACAAGATTGCTGAAACATTTATCAGGGATCATAAAGCAGTTCCAGGTTTTAAAGGTTACGGCGGATTTCCCGGTACCTTATGTGTTTCGGTAAATGATGTTGTTGTTCATGGAATTCCGGGGAATCTAGTATTAAAGGAAGGCGATCTTGTATCGGTGGACTGTGGTGTAATACTGAATGGATTTTACGGAGACTCAGCATATTCTTTTGCCGTTGGCGAAGTGAGTGAAGAGGTGCGGTTATTGATGGAAAGAACTAAAGAATCTTTGTATCTTGGCATTCAAGCAGCTCAGGCCGGAAAGCGAACGGGAGATATAGGTTATGAAATTCAGACCTTTGTTGAAAGTTTTGGTTATTCTGTTGTACGAGATCTTGTGGGTCATGGGTTGGGACGTCATCTTCATGAAAAGCCTGAAGTACCAAACTTCGGCCGTAGAGGAGTGGGTACCATGCTGCAACCAGGGTTGGTTATCTGTATAGAGCCTATGATTAATTTAGGCAGAAGGCAGGTAAATCAGGATAGAGACGGATGGACCATCAGAACAGCCGACCGTTTACCAAGCGCGCATTATGAGCACGCAATTGCAATTAAAGAAGGGAAGACCGAAATTCTTTCATCTTTTGAAGAGATTGAAAAAGTACTTGAATCAAAAAACTAATTTTAAAATAAATGGCAAAACAGATTTCGATAGAACAAGACGGAACAGTAACCGAATCACTCGGAAACGCTATGTTTCGTGTTGAACTGGAGAATGGACATATCATCACTGCCCATATTTCAGGTAAGATGAGAATGCACTACATCAAAATTTTGCCTGGTGATAAGGTGAAGCTTGAAATGTCACCCTATGACCTCACAAAGGGAAGAATAATTTTCAGATACAAATAAAAAACCATCTTGTAAAATGAAAGTAAGAGCATCTGTCAAGAAGCGGACACCTGACTGTAAGATCGTCAGAAGAAAAGGGAGGTTGTACATTATCAACAAAAAGAACCCTAAGTTCAAACAAAGACAAGGATAACCGAGTTTAACAAACAACTAAACAATATATGGCACGTATTGCTGGTATTGATATACCTAAAAACAAAAGAGGCGAGATAGGACTGACCTATATCTACGGAATCGGGCGGAGCACAGCTCAGAAGATTTTGCAGACCGCCGGTGTGGACGTTAATAAGAAAGTACAAGATTGGGACGATGATGAGCAGAATGCGATTCGTACCATCATTGGCGATCAGTTTAAGGTAGAAGGAGCACTGCGTTCTGAAGTACAGACCAACATTAAGCGATTGATGGATATTGGCTGTTACCGTGGCGTAAGGCATCGTTTGGGCTTACCATTGCGAGGTCAGAGCACCAAGAATAATGCCCGTACCCGTAAGGGAAGGAAAAAAACTGTTGCCAACAAGAAGAAAGCAACGAAAGGCTAAAAACTGGCCAGGCAGCCTAGCTGCATAAATTAACTAAAGAATTTGTCGAAAAAAAATTGTTATGGCAAAAACTGCTAAAACATCAAAGAAAAAGGTCGTTAAAGTTGATCCGATTGGACGCGCTTACGTAACCGCATCGTTCAACAATATCATCATTTCGCTTACCAACAATTCCGGTCAGGTAATCAGTTGGGCTTCGGCTGGCAAAATGGGCTTCAGGGGTTCTAAAAAGAATACTCCCTACGCTGCTCAAATGGCCGCAACCGAATGTTCAAAAGTTGCTTTTGACATGGGACTGCGTAAAGTGAAAGTGTTTGTTAAGGGCCCTGGTTCCGGACGCGAATCTGCTATCAGGACCATTCATGCCGCTGGCATTGAAGTAATGGAAATCATGGATGTTACTCCACTTCCACACAACGGTTGTCGCCCACCTAAAAGGCGTAGGGTTTAATTTCCGGTGTTTTTTTACAGGATGGTGATAAAAATCCGGTGCAAACTGCAAAATAAATTGACAATAAAATAACAAGTAATTATGGCCAGGTACATAGGTCCAAAAACCAAAATTGCACGCAAATTCAAGGATCCGATTTACGGTCCGGATAAGTACTTCGAGAAAAAGAACTACGCTCCCGGAATGCACGGTAACTCGAAAAGGCGTAAAAAATCTTCAGAATATGGTATTCAGCTTCAGGAGAAGCAGAAAGCCAAATATACCTACGGTATTCTTGAGAAACAATTTAAAAATGTTTTTCACAAAGCTGCCCGCAAAAGTGGTGTTACAGGTACATTGTTGCTTCAATTAATTGAATCAAGATTGGACAATGTTGTGTACCGTTTGGGAATTGCCCCATCAAGAAGTGCGGCCCGTCAGTTGGTTTCACATCGCCACATTTTGGTCAATGGATCATTGGTAAACGTTCCTTCTTATGAATTAAAGGTTGGTGATGTTGTTTCTGTAAGGGAAAAATCAAAATCTCTTGAAGTAATTCAAGATGCATTGGCTTCAAAAAGAAATACCTATCCATGGTTGGAATGGGACAGCACTTTGTTGTCAGGAAAATTTGCTGCTCTGCCTCCACGTGAGGATATCCCTGAGAATATCAAGGAACAACTTATCGTAGAGTTGTACTCTAAATAAGTTTTTTGCATTTTTTTTATTCATAATAACACAAGAGGAAGAGTATATGGCAATATTAGCATTTCAAAAGCCTGAAAAGGTGGTCATGATCGAAGCTGATGATTCAAAAGGCATATTTGAATTCAGGCCTCTTGAACCGGGATTCGGTATTACAATCGGCAATGCGCTCAGAAGAATTTTGTTATCTTCACTGGAAGGTTTTGCAATTACTTCTGTTAAAATTGAAGGTGTTGATATGGAGTTCTCTTCAATCAAAGGTGTTGTTGAGGATGTTACCGATATCGTTCTTAATCTTAAGAAGATCAGGTTCAAAAGGTTACTCGATACTGATACTACCGAGAAGGTAAGGCTGGTTATTACAGGCCAGGATGTATTCCAGGCCGGTGATATAAACAAGCATTTATCCGTCTTTCAGGTGTTGAATCCTGAAGTGGAAATCTGCCACATGGAGCCATCAGTTAAACTTACCATCGAATTAAACATCGATAAAGGCCGTGGATATGTACCCGCTGAGGAAAACAAACAAGTCAATGCTACAATAGGAACCATTGCAATTGACTCGATTCATACCCCGATTAAAAACGTTAAATATAACATTGAGAATTTTCGTGTTGAACAAAAAACCGACTACGAGAAACTCATACTGGAAATTGTTACCGATGGCTCAATTAATCCAAAAGATGCCCTCAAGGAATCTGCCAGGATTCTGATCCATCACTTCATGCTGTTTTCTGACGAAAAAATTACCATTGACACAGAAGAAAAAGCAGTTACTGAAGAATTTGATGAAACATCATTGCATATCAGGCAGCTATTGAAAACTAAGTTGGTTGATATGGATTTGTCGGTCAGGGCATTGAACTGTCTTAAGGCCGCCGATGTAGAAACCCTTGGCGAACTTGTTTCATATAACAAGAACGACCTCTTAAAATTCCGCAATTTCGGTAAGAAGTCACTTACTGAGCTCGAAGAGCTTGTTAAGTCGAAAAACCTGGAGTTCGGGATGAATATTGCAAAATATAAACTTGATAAGGATTAATTGAAATGAGACACGGAAAGAAAGTCAATCACCTTGGAAGGACAAGCGCCCACCGTAAAGCTATGTTGTCGAACATGGCCTCGTCGCTTATTCTCCATAAACGGATCAATACTACCCTGGCCAAAGCTAAGGCACTGAGAGGATATGTTGAACCACTCATTACCCGCTCAAAAGACGATTCAACACACTCACGCCGTATGGTTTTCAGTTATTTGCAAAACAAAGATGCTGTTATAACGCTGTTCCGTGAGGTTTCTGTAAAAGTGGCCAATCGCCCTGGTGGATATACCCGGATTCTGAAAACCGGCAACCGTTTGGGAGATAATGCTGAAATGTGCATGATGGAGTTGGTGGACTTCAACGAGAACTTGCTCGCAGCAAAAGATGCACCCAAAGTTAAGACAACACGCAGAAGCCGTACTACTAAACCTAAAGCAGATGTTGCTGCCGCAAAGCCAATTGAAGCTGCCGTTGAAACCAAACCAGTAGCCGAGGTTCCTGAAGAGCCTGCTGACGATTCAGCTGAAACAAAAGAATAGTGCTAATTGCATATTCAGGATGAGGGTAAAGTGGTTTCACTTTGTCCTCATTTTGTTTGTCTGGAAAGTCGGATTAGATTTTTTCTTTTTAAAATCAACAGACCTAAGTTAACCAACAAATAATTTAAATTTTAAGACATGAGTACAATAGCCAACATTTTTGCACGCCAGATCCTCGATTCTCGCGGTAATCCTACCATTGAAGTTGATGTATACACAACCAATGGAATTATGGGCCGGGCGGCTGTTCCTTCTGGAGCCTCCACCGGTGTTCATGAAGCCGTTGAGCTTCGTGATGATGACAAGAACGTTTATATGGGCAAAGGCGTTCTCAAAGCTGTTCATAATGTAAATAAGGTAATTGCTGAAGAGCTTAAAGGTTACTTCGTTTCAGAACAAAATGAGATTGACCGCCGTATGCTTGAATTGGATGGAACCCCCAATAAAGCCAACCTTGGTGCAAATGCTATTCTTGGTGTTTCACTTGCTGTGGCTAACGCTGCTGCCCAGGAGTCCAATCAATTCCTTTTCAGGTATGTAGGTGGTGTAAATGCAAATACCCTTCCTATTCCAATGATGAATATTATCAATGGTGGTTCACATGCCGATAATGCTATCGATTTTCAGGAATTTATGATTATGCCGGTTGGTGCTCCTAACTTCTCGGAAGCCCTGCGTATGGGTGCTGAGGTTTTTCATAACCTGAAATCAGTACTCAAAAAAGCTGGTTATTCTACCAATGTGGGTGATGAAGGTGGTTTTGCACCTAACCTTAAATCAAATGAGGAAGCCATTACTGTTATTCTTCAGGCGATTGAAAAAGCTGGTTACAAACCGGGTGTTGATATTTTTATTTCACTTGATCCTGCTTCTTCAGAATACTGGATTGAAGACGAAAAAGTTTATCACCTGAAAAAATCTACCGGTGATAAATTGACTTCTGCACAGATGGTGGATTACTGGAAAACCTGGGTGGACAAATATCCCATTATTTCTATTGAAGATGGTATGGCTGAGGACGATTGGGATGGCTGGAAAATGATGACCGATTCAGTTGGTGAAAAAATTCAGTTGGTTGGTGACGATTTGTTCGTTACCAATTCGAAACGTCTGCAAATGGGTATTGATAAAAAAGTTGCGAATTCGATATTGGTTAAAGTGAATCAGATTGGTACACTTACCGAAACGATTGATGCTGTAAATCTCGCTTATCGAAATGGTTACACTGCTGTTATGAGCCACCGTTCCGGCGAAACAGAAGATACCACCATCGCTGATCTAGCCGTTGCGCTGAATACTGGCTTAATTAAAACCGGTTCTGCAAGCCGCACTGACCGGATTGCCAAATATAATCAGTTGCTTCGTATTGAAGAGATACTTGGAACTTCTGCCCGCTATTTAGGTAAAGACTTCAAGTACGCAAGATAATTTCCTGTTTTTATTTTGGAGATCCCCGATTCTGTTCAAGTTTCGGGGATTTTTCTTTTCTGATTTATTCTTATTGAATTGATCCCCGGCCTTCAATACATATGTAGATGATTGCATGTAATTCATTTTATTTCATTACTTTTACCCAATATAAACCTAAAAAGCCTCAAATGCAAATGACTTTTTCATGCTATAAAAAGAAATTTCTGTTCTTGATTTTCTTAGGATTGACTTTTCCTGCAAACGTTTTCTCTCAAACTGCTGAAAGAACTGACGGAATGGTAACTTTTTCTGTCCGAACCGTCACCAACAATGGTACTTATTCACCTAAAAATGTGCTTGCTATCTGGGTAAAAGATGCACAGGGTAATTTTGTAATCTCACGTAAAGTGATGGCGGCAAACCGTAAACAGCATCTTGTGCAATGGGTGGCCTCTTCAGGCAACAATGTTGTGAATGCTGTTACCGGAGCTACTTTAGCCAGCCATCAACAGCATACCATCAATTGGGATTGTCGGAACCAGGATGGAATTCTTGTCGCTGATGGTGATTATGAAATTTTTGTGGAGTTTACTGAGCGCAATTCCGCCAATGGAGGGGCTGCCGGGCCTTCAACCAGTATTTTGTTTTCAAAAGGATCTCAGTCTATTACTCTTGCACCGGCTGATGAATCTAATTTCAAAGATATTCAGCTGAGTTATACGCCGCTTAATGTTGGTATTGAAGAATTTACAGATCAACGCATTCATTCATCGGCATTCCCCAATCCTTTTAATGATTTTGTAAAGATAGCGTTTACCTTGCCAGAGCAATCTTATATTCAGATTTCGGTTTATGATGAAACCGGGAAGAGAATTAACGAACTTGTAGATGGCGAATTACCACAGGGTAAACAATTCGTTGAATGGGATGGTCGAACAAAAAATGGCCGTAAAGCTGGCTCAGGAGTTTATTTTCTCAGGTTTTTCTATCAGGGAAATATGTCTATGCAGAAGTTAATTAAGACGTATTAATTGTTTCCTGATGGTGATTATTTTTTCAGCTCTTTGGCGAATACCGTATATCGCTTTACCATGCTTGCATTAAGGCGTTCGATAACCGAGCGCATTTTATGATTCGATTCGAGGATCAGGTGGGTTTCTATGGTTTTTATGCCCGCTTTTCTGGCAGATTCCAAAAGAAGTAACCCCATGCTTATTTCCAGGCCGAGTCCCTGGTGTCCGGGTTTTACTGCTCCAAGCATCAAATCGAGTTGAGTAGCCTTACGCATGGATCTGAGGATGTGGTACCAACCGAAAGGGAATAAATTGCCACGTGAACGAATGATTCCATCTGACATATTGGGTAAACCTACTACAAATGCCACCATGTCACCGTTTAGCGTAATGGTTTTTACAAAACGAGAGTCTAATACGGGCATATAACGTGTTGCCAGATCGTTCATTTCAACTTTGTCCATGGGGTAAAATCCATACAAATTCTGATAGGATTCATTTACCAGTTTCAACACTGGAATAATTTGTGTGCCTAGTTGCTTTTTGTGATTAAATTCGTGCAATTCGTATCGTTTTCCATTCACAACACGATTTTGAACCCTTTGGTAAATATCCGGCAACACCAGATTGATATTAAAACGATACGTCATGCAATCAATCATTGGTTTGTACCTGTTTTGCTGAACAAGGTCAATCATGTAGGGCAGGTTGCAGGAAGTATCGATCAATGGTTTGTCATCAAAGCCTTGTACCAGAAACCCCTGTGGATCTTTATCTGTAAAGCCGTATGGCCCGGTTACTTTATTCATCCCTTTCTCTGTCGCCCAATCTTCAATAAACTTAAGCAGCGCATTGGCTACTTCAGGTTGGTTGTAGCAGTCGAAAAAACTGAACCTTGCCGTTGTCTCGTTGTTTAAATCATTGTAAGGATGATGTATGATACCCATGATACGCCCCTTTGGCTTGCCTTTCTGAAAAGCAATAGCAAGTACGGTGTCACAGTATTTAAATGCTTTGTTCTTGCGTGGGTTAAAATACTTCCATTCGTCTATGTATATGGGAGGTAACCAGTTCCAATGACCGCGGTGAATGGCAGACGGCAGTTTTATGAAAGTACGCAGTAAAGATTTACTGTTTACAAGCCTGATTTGAGTGTCCATAGGTTTGATGAAAATTGGATATTTTACCGGAGTGGTTTGCTATATGTCCCAAGGAATACAAAGATGATTTTTTTCTTGATTAAAAACAAATGAAAGTATTGTATTTTAGTAGCTTCATTGGATGTTCATTCATCCATCGGCAGAAAATCTGTTGATTCGAAGCTTAATCACTGACAAATATTTACTTATGGATAAAATTGCATATATAGGAGAGCATATTACACCTGCGCTTATTGGTAGAGTTTTAATCTATCTGTCGCTTGTTGCAGGTATATTTTCACTGCTTTTCTATTCAAAAATTATTAAAGGTTTTGAAAAAGCAGATTATCGCAACCGCGATTTAGGCCGTTTTTTCTATTTCCTGCAAAGTTTTTCAATAGTCGGGGTTGGTATAATACTCTTTTATCTTATTGTTAACCATTACTTTGAGTTTGCTTATGTGTTCAAGCATTCATCAATCCTGATGCCCGACAAATACATCATTTCCAGTTTCTGGGCAGGGCAGGAGGGAAGTTTTCTCTTGTGGGCTATTTTTATTGCTTTATTTGGTATTGGAGCCTTATTTACTTCCCGTAAACTGGAAGGTGGAGTGATGATTGTGGTGATTGTGGCTGAACTCATACTGATGAAGATGATTTTAGGTATTCATGTATTTGGAATATCTATTGGAAGTGATCCATTCATATTGCTTCGCCAGGTGCCTGAAAATATGGTAAATGAATTTTTTAAAAATCCCAATTACCTAAGCATGATTCGCGATGGCAATGGTTTGAATCCATTGCTTGAAAACCCGTGGATGGTGATTCATCCGCCTTTGCTGTTTATGGGTTATGCCACAGCTGTTTTCCCTTATGCTTTTGCTGTTGCTTCGCTGATTCAGGGCGATAAACGTTATTGGCTGAAACCGGTACTTCCATGGATTTCTCTCACCATCGGACTACTTGGTATTGGTCTTATTATGGGTGGAGCCTGGGCATATCAGTCATTAACTTTCGGTGGCTTCTGGGCATGGGATCCCGTTGAAAATGCCTCTCTCATTCCATGGATGGTACTGGTTGCTGCTTTGCATTATATGCTGTTGTCCTATAAACGGGATAAATACTATTATGGCACATACATTTTTACTATGTTGGGTTTTGTTACGGTGGTTTATGCCAGTTATTTAACCCGGTCAGGGGTGTTGGGCGAAACTTCTGTTCATGCCTTTGGTGATGATGGCCGTAGCTTTCAACTGATAATCTTCACTGTTCTTGCGGTCATTGTTCCATTGGTTCTGCTTGTGAAAAGCCGTAAAATCATTAAGGTGAATGATTTGCCTGATATCTTTTCGCGAGAATTCCTCATGATGTACGGTGCTATTGTAATGCTTCTTGCGGCATTTCAGGTAATCAGTACAACCTCGGTTCCGGTTATCAACAAAATCTTTGGAACCAGCATGGCTCCGCCTTCAGATGTGGTTAACTTTTACAATACCTGGCAAACTCCTTTTGCCATAATGCTGGCGATTATTCTTGGATTGGGGCAATACATCAGTTATGGAAAAAATGATTTCCGTGCATTTCTAAGAAATATTCTTTATCCGTTTATTTTGGCAATTATTGCTGCCATTTCCGGATTCATGTATGATACGAATATGAGCGTGGTGCATGGGATTTTTCTCTTTAGTATTGTTTTTG
Organism: Lentimicrobium sp.; assembly: GCA_034005265.1. Taxonomy (GTDB): domain Bacteria; phylum Bacteroidota; class Bacteroidia; order Bacteroidales; family Lentimicrobiaceae; genus Lentimicrobium. The sequence continues at coordinate 15,852 of JAVEVB010000014.1, read as the reverse complement.
TAATATTAACCTCAATAGCCTATCTGTTCAGGTTTACTGCAGGTAAATCTAATGTAGGTGCTGGCATTTCCCATCTTGGGTTTGGCGTTTTTTTGCTGGGCGTTTTAATTGCTTTCTCAAATACCGAAATCCTGTCAAAAGAAGGTGTCCCCGGAATGCAGGGTGGTGGCGACAATATGATGTTGTTTAGGGGCGAAGTTAAGCCTCTGGGTAATTATTTCGTTTCTTATGCTGGTAGTAAGGCTGAACGCGATGACGTTTTCCATCAGGTCGATTTTCTGGAAAAAGGGACTGATGGTGAATTATATCTCAAATTTTCTCTTTACCCGTATGTTAAGTACAACAGCATGATGGGCAATGTGCATAATCCCGATACCCGGAATATGCTCAGGGGCGATGTTTTTATGTACGTTACCTATGCAGAAGATCCTGACAAGCGTATGCCGGATGGTTTTTCGTTTTCCGGAAGCTCTGAAGTTACCATGGGCGATACCATTTTAGTTGGTCAAAAACAGTTGATTTTTGATACACTTTATGTTGCCGGAATGAACGATGACTCAAAAGAGCTTGAAATTACTGCAATGCTGAAGATGGCTGATAGTCTTGATCAGCAGATGCGGTATCCTCTTACTTATAAGGTTGCGGGTAATTTTGCTGAGCGTGGGTACATTGATCTGGAAGATGTCAGGCTTAGGTTTGAAGGAGTCTCATCCACCGCACGAACCATTGAATTAGGTATGTTTGAAAAACAACGGGAGTTTATAGTCGTTAAAATATTGCTTTTTCCATGGATTGGCATTGTCTGGTTGGGAGCTGTTATCTTGTTTGTTGGGATTACCATCAGCGTGTGGAAAAGGGCTGTAAAGGCCAGATTGGCTGCGGATTGATCATTCAGCGGATTAACTATATCCCGAAATGGAAGAAATGAAACACATATCTATTGCAGGTTCAGGCAATGTGGCTACACATCTGGCGCATGCATTCGTATGTGCCGGAATTAAGATTGATAAAATTTACAGCCGGAATTTAAAACATGCATTCAAATTGGCTTCAACTGTTGGCGCATTGGCAGTTGATAATGTTGCTGAATTTGAGAATACCTCTCAGGTTTTACTCATTGCCCTTCCGGATAGAGTGATTCCATATTTTGCCGGAGAATTGCAGCAGGCTGGTAATTTTCATGGAATTGTTGCCCATACCTGTGGATCACAGCCACTATCGGTGTTGGGGTCCGTATTTGAGAAAGCCGGAGTCTTTTATCCCTTGCAGACATTTAATCGCTTCAATAAGCCTGACATGCGCCAGGTGCCTTTTTGCATTGAAGGCAGCGGTGATGAAGTTCAGGAAATGCTGGCCAGGCTGGCAGGCTTGATCTCAGCTGATGTTCGTTTCATTGATTCGTATCAGCGCGCCATGCTGCATCTCGCCGCTGTGTTTGCCTGTAATTTTACCAATCATATGTATGCGCTTTCTGCGGATATTCTTAAAAATGCAGGTGTTGGTCATGATATTCTTCGTCCACTGATTCTTGAAACTGCTCAGCAGGTTGGGACAATGAACCCGGGTTTTTCTCAAACCGGGCCCGCTGTGCGGGGTGATCTTGTTACCATGACTTTTCATCAGGAAGTACTGAAGGATATTCCCCATTTACAGGAACTTTATCAACAAATAAGCGAAAGTATTGCATATTGGAAAACAAAGAATGAACACTAAGCATAAATTAAGTAACTATGACAAATTATAAAGAAGACCTGATTGGCATTACGACGCTGATATTTGATTATGATGGTGTGCTCACCAATGGTATGGTGCTTATTTCCACTACGGGCGACCACTTGAGGGCCGGGCATGTTAAGGATGGTTATGCGCTGCAACTTGCCGTGAAAAGCGGTTACCGGGTGGCCATCATTTCAGGAGGATATTCCGAATCTATGCGTCATCGCTGCGATGCCCTTAACCTTAAAGATGTATTTCTTGGGGTGCAGAATAAGGTAGAAGTGTATGAAAAATACCTGGACACCCATAATTTGAAGCACGAAGAGGTACTTTATATGGGTGATGATATTCCTGATTTTAATGTGATGAAAATGGTGGGCATGCCGGTTTGTCCGGCTGATGCTGCACAGGAAATTAAATCCATCAGTAGGTATATTTCGCATTTTAATGGTGGCGAAGGTTGTGTACGCGATGTGATTGAACAGGTAATGAAGGTGCAGGGGAAATGGATGAATGGGAATGCTTTTCATTGGTAGAACTGCTAAGGTTATGAAAACTTTTTTATCCGGGTTTCTGGCATTTTTCCGTTTGGTTCGGTGGCCCAACTTATTGGTAACCGCGCTTACCATGTACCTTGTCCGCCACGCATTAATTGTTCCGGTATATGACAATTATGGATTGCTTCCTGCAATGGGAGAATTTGTTTTTGCCCTGTTGGTTGCATCAACGGTGTTGATTGCGGCAGCCGGTTATATTATTAATGATTATTTTGATCTTCGCGCTGACAGGATCAACAAGCCTGATAAAATGGTAATTGGTAAAGTTATACACCGCCGTAAGGGTATTATCCTTCATTCTTTCCTGAATGTGTTGGCGACAATCGGCGGGTTCTATGTCGCCCGGGAATCGGGCTCTCTGCGTTTAGGGTTCATCTTTCCTATGGTAGCCATGTTACTTTGGCTTTATTCTGTAAAGTACAAACGAATGGTCATCTGGGGCAATGTGAGCGTTGCTTTTCTTTCAGCATTGGTGGTTATTCTGGTCTGGCTTTTCGAATTTCTTACCCTGCGTAACCAGCCGGAATCATTTATTACCCTGAGTGGGAATATGAAATTCATCACTGCTCTTGTTTTAGCTTATGCAGTTTTTGCTTTCTTAGTCAGTATGATCCGAGAACTGGTGAAAGATGCTGAAGATATTCCGGGCGACGAAAAAGCCGCATATTTAACCTTTCCGGTGGTGCACGGCTTTACAGCTACCCGAATGTTGGGCAGTTTCCTCACTGTTGCCACCTTTATTTTGCTGCTTGTTGCTGTGTGGTGGTTGTTCTCGGCCTCACTTATCCTGACTGCGGTTTATCTTCTGGTACTGGTGGCATTGCCGTTGGTATTTATTGTTATCAGCATAAATAAAGCAAGTAGCAAACAGGATTTTGGACAATTGAGCAGCTTACTCAAGTTGCTTATGTTTGCCGGAGTGTTGAGCATGATTACGCTTGCTTTTACACTTTGATTGCCAACAGTTGAAGAGAATCGTTTTACAATTGATTTATTGGAACTTAACTGCATACTTTTCCCAGCCTAATGACTGATTTAAACAATTCCGGTTATCATTTTATCCTTGCTTCGCAATCACCGCGGAGGCAAATGTTACTCAAAGAACTGAACCTTGATTTTGAAATCCTGGTAAAGCCAACCGATGAATTTTACCCGCCCCATCTGCAGCGCGAAGAAATTGCCCTTTATGTCAGCAAAAAAAAAGCAGAGGCTTTTGACCCATCAAGCCTTGGGGACAAAACCATGGTCATTACTGCCGATACCATTGTGTGGCTAAACGGCGAATGCATCGGCAAGCCTGAAAATGAACAGGATGCTATTCAGATGCTTGCCAAACTTTCGGGTAACGTGCATTCCGTATATACCGGGGTTTGTCTGTTGACCAGGGAAAGGTTTCATTCCTTTTCTGTTTGCACAGATGTTTACTTTAAAAAGCTGTCGCAAGAAGAAATTACCTATTATGTGAGTCATTACAAGCCTTTTGACAAGGCCGGGGCCTATGGTATTCAGGAATGGATTGGATATATTGGTATCGAGCGCATCGAAGGTTCCTACTATAATGTAATGGGTTTGCCGGTTCAAAAGCTGTATTGCGAATTGAAACAGTTTCTGGCTCCATGCGGCTGATTTTCTTTTTCTCTATTTTTCGAAATATTTAAACCTAAGATTCGTTACAGTTTATATCTGAGTATTTTGTAATTCCAGTGATTGGAATATCTGTTTAAAGGTATTCCTGAATGCCAGTAACTAATTATCGAATTCCTATTGCCTCGTTATAAATAGAGCTATTTACTAAAATAGAAGATAAATGAAAAATTTCTGTTTGTTTATAATCGGGTTACTATTGCATTTGCCTTTTATTGGGTTGTCGCAATCTGCATGGACGCGCATTGATCCACTTCCCGTGGAAAAAACAATCAATGAGATTATTAAAATTCCGGGAACCGATAGATTAATGGCAGTGTGTGATGGTTCTACTATAATGAGTTCAGACGATTCCGGTGAAACCTGGGATATCAGCATAAACCCGGCCGGAATGAACAACAGTTACCAATGCAAAGGAATTTACTTTGTTAATGAAACCACCGGCTTCATTAACGGTGGAAAGGAAACCATTCTGAAAACCACCGATGCCGGCCTGACCTGGGCGCTCAAATATCAGGGAACTACTATATATGAATGGCAATGCATCAATGATATCTGGTTCGTGGACGAAACTACCGGGTTTGCAGTTGGAAATGGAGGCCTGCTGCTGACCACGTCAGATGAAGGTGAATCATGGCAATTGGTGGAGAGTGGTGTGCAGTCCCATCTGATGCAGATTGATTTTGCTGATGATACCCATGGATTTATTTTTTCCAATGGGAATGGATGTTTCAAAACAACCGATGGAGGATTAAACTGGAATTGGGGACTTATTTCACCAAACATACCGCCAGGTAGTTTCCATGATGGTTATTTTGTAAATGATACCACCGGTTTTGTCTTTATTTACGCAAATTCCCCTACGGATGCCGGATTGATCTTTAAAACTACCGATGCCGGCCAAACCTGGACTGAGATTTTCTCTGACCACTTTGCCTACAACGGGAAATTCTCTGACTACTTTGCCTACAACGGGAAATTCGCATTTTTTGACGATCAACAAGGCATGTTTACCTGTCCTACGTATGATTATCAGGTTAAAGTCATGCTGACCGGTGATGGGGGCATTACCTGGAGTGAGGTTTCGCATCCCTGGATCACCTGGTGGACAAACAACACCCTCCTCTATATAGATGAAAATGTTGCCTTTTCAGCAGGCCTGGATGGGAGAATTTTCAAGACAACCGATGGCGGACTTACCTGGCAAGCCGGGTATAACAGATATTTCCCCGGCAGAATTTTTGAAGTTCAATTCGCTGACGAGGCCGTTGGCTTTGCTCTTGCAGATCTGAGTGAATATGGGCATGATGCTGTTGGGATTAAAAAAACAGTGGATGGGGGACAGCATTGGTCCCTGATCTATGGAACCGGCTGGACTGACCAAATAGACTTTTACTTTGTGAATGCCTCTACCGGCTTCTGTATTACCGAGCATAATGATCTTGGGAGTATCTTAATTAAGACAATCGATGGAGGGACTACCTGGGTCGACATGCCCACGTGGCCTGGCTTTTCACGCAATGATATAAAATTCTATGATGAAAATCATGGATTGATGGTCGGATCAGGCGCCATCAAAACAGATGATGGTGGGCAGAGCTGGAATTCAGTACTGTCAGGCTCTTATAATACCATTGAATACCGATCTCAACAGGAAGTTTACATTGGCGGCCCCGGTTTCGGTTACGATACCCAATTGTTACGATCAACCGATGGTGGAAACACATGGGAAACCATTTATGAGGGGGATACAGGTCCCATCTTAGATATTGCGCTTCCCGATGAGCAGTCCATTGTGATTAATACCCGGGAAGCTATTTATAAATCAGATGATATTGGACAAACCTGGAGTGAGGCTGCCACTTCCAACCCTGATCATTTATATTTGAGCTCTTTGTCATTCCCGTCGCCTCAGGTGGGTTATACTGTGGGAACTGGTGATTTTACCAATATGCTAAAAACCAACGACGGTGGAAATTCGTGGTTCCCGCTTGATAACCGATCTACCTCCGGCTTAAACGCCGTTTGGTTTTTCAATGATGAAGATGGGATTGTTTTGGGAAACGGAGGACTGGTTTTAGAAACAACTTCAGGGGGAATTACCGGTACCTTATTTCCCTCGAAGGAATTAAATACGCCATCCTTTTCAGTCGCTCCCAATCCTTTTGTTGGTGATATCAATATTCGGGTGAAGGAGTCAAATATTGAATTTCCATTGCAGGTTACGCTCACCGATATTACCGGGCGGAAATTACTGAATCAGCAAATTTCAGGAGCAGTCAATCAATTTAGCTTGCCGGCAAATAATCTGAAGCCTGGAATTTATCTTTGCCAGATCATTACCCGGGATGGCAGGACAGAAACCATTAAGCTGGTCAGGCGGTGAGGGGTTTTATAAAACTTATTGCTTTTCTCCCCCGGATTGTGTGAATCTGCATAGGTTGGTGTAATTTATACATATTATTACGAGTTGTGCAGCTTGTGCATGTTTTGTCGGTTTGCGCTCATTTCCCGGTGCTTGCCCGGGGAGGAAGTTTCGCAATATTCAAAACGTTATTTCGAAAGTTCTTGTGTGGATTCAAATTCCACTTTGCTCACTCCTCATTTCCCTCCTGAGCCTCCATATTGCGTACCTTTGCAATAATTTCCTGCATCAAGTTTCAGTATGGCATACATTCTGCCTTCGATTTTGTTAATAATCAGATTATGAAAAAAATAATAAATGGTAAGCAAATCCTGTCATGGTTTTTACAGGGTCTGCTCTTTATTGCACCGTTTGCACTCACCGTATATATTTTGGTGCTTTCCTTTAATTTTGTTGATGGAATACTAACCGACACCCTGACCAATATTACAGGTTACCATATTCCCGGATTGGGGATCGTGGTTATTTTTTTTACCATTACTTTGATTGGTTTTCTGGGTTCATCCATCATCTTCAAGCCATTGCTGTATAGTTTTGATAAGTTGATCAGCCAGGCTCCACTCATCAAAGTGATTTACACTTCCATCAAAGACTTTATGTCAGCTTTTGTGGGCAAGGAAAAACGTTTTACCGAGCCGGTACTGGTAAAAGTAAGCCGTGATGCTGATCTTGAAAAAATGGGGTTTGTTACCCAGCGCGACCTGAGCAACCTGGGGATAACAAATGGAAAAGTGGCGGTTTATCTGCCGCATTCTTATAACTTTTCGGGGAATTTGTTCATTGTTCCTGTTGAGAACATTACGCCACTGAATTCCCCTCCGGCCGAAGTGATGAAATTTATTGTTACAGCAGGCGTTACAACCATTGAAAACCGGAAGGAAACTAAGCCCGAATGAATCTTCTTTGTTGGAAAATTACAGAGAAAGATAAACCAAGTCTGATCGCTACTGTTTATGGAAGTTAGATGCTGTTGCATGCTGTTAATGAAATTAATTTACTATTGATGACTAAACCATTGATTCTTATTACAAACGATGATGGTGTTCATGCACCAGGGCTTCGTATGCTTATAAAAGTAATGCGCCAACTAGGTGATGTGCTTATTGTTGCACCGGATAAACCCATGTCGGGCATGGGTCATGCAGTTACCATTACTGCGCCGCTTCGGGTTCAAAAACTTACGGAAGAAGACGGATATATGGAATATTCCTGCAGCGGTACACCGGTAGATTGTGTCAAGCTTGGCCAGAAAGCCATTTTAGGCCGAAAACCTGATCTGGTGGTTTCGGGCATCAATCATGGATCAAATGCATCGGTGAATGTAATTTATTCAGGTACTATGGCCGCTGTTATTGAAGGTGCCCTGGAAAATATCCCCTCCATTGGCTTTTCACTGGATGATTATTCCCATGCTGCTGATTTTAGCGAGAGTGAGCCTTATGTGCGCTCAATAGCCGAAAATGTCTTAAATAACGGTCTTCCCGAATACACTTGTCTGAATGTAAATATTCCGGCCATGAATGGTTCACCCATTAAAGGTATCAAAATAGTGCGTCAGGCCATGGCTTTTTGGGAAGAGAAGTTTGACCAGCGGCAGGATCCGCACATGCGTGATTATTTTTGGCTTACCGGCGTTTTTCGCAATCATGACAAAGGTGAAGATACCGATGAGTGGGCTTTACGTAATAATTATGTGGCGGTGGTTCCCATTCATTTTGACCTTACATCCCATAAAACCATACCTTTGCTTAAAAATTGGGAAACAGGAAACCTGAATTGACGATTTTTTCTGTATTTGGTTGATAATTCTCTTAAAATTATTGTTCCCTTAGCACTATGTGGAAAAACGACAACTTTTTTATAGGCATGCTTGCCTCCCTGCTGCTTACATTGGTAACCGCCGCTTTAGTGGTTTTCCTGACCCCCTGGATTTATGGTTTTTCTTCACAATCCACACCAGAAAATAAATTCATTTTACTGGCCATTATCCCCTCCATAATTTTGATGCGGTGGTACATGCGAAAACTCAGGTTTTCAAAAGCCGGAGCAGGGGCTGTTTTGGTGATTTTTGCCTCCATCATCCTTTATTTTCTGTTGATCGACAATAGACCTTTCAGTATCTACTTCTTTTAATGTGCCCAAATTTATGAAACTCTATCTTATCGCGGGTGAAGCTTCGGGCGATTTACATGGCTCAAACCTGATGCGGGAATTGAGAAATCTTAATGCTGACATTGAGTTCAGGTGCTGGGGTGGCGATTTGATGAAGGCGCAAGGCGGGGTTATTGTTAAGCATTACCACGAACTTGCTTTTATGGGTTTTGTTGAGGTTTTAATGAACCTCAGGACCGTGCTGAATAATCTTGCTATTTGCAAGCGCGATATTCTTTCTTACAAACCGGATGCAGTTATCCTGGTTGATTATCCGGGATTTAACCTGAAAATCGCGAGGTTCCTGCATCAAAATAAAATTCCGGTTATTTATTATATTTCCCCTCAAATATGGGCATGGAAGCAATCACGTGTTAAAATCATCCGAAAAGTGGTGGACAAAATGATGGTTATTCTTCCTTTTGAAAAGGACTTTTATGCAAAACATGGGGTTGAAGTTGAATTTCATGGTCATCCCTTGCTGGATGCATTAAAACTGAGCCAGTTTAAATCAGTTATTGAAGATGACGGGAGGCCTGTAGTGGCTTTGTTGCCCGGAAGCAGGCGCCAGGAAATACTTAAAGTTCTTCCTCAGATGATTGCTGTAGTACCCCTTTTCCCTGATGTACGCTTTGTTATTGCCGGTGTTGATTCGCATGGGCCGGATTTTTATCATCACATTTCTGGAAACGCTGACATTCCCATAGTTTTTGGCCGGACTTATGATCTGCTGAAACAGGCAAAAGCGGCCCTGGTTACTTCCGGGACTGCTACCCTTGAAGCTGCGTTGATTGGCACACCCGAAGTGGTATGCTATCGTGGTGGTAACATTTCTTATCAGATTGCCAGGCGAATTATCAAAGTAAAGTATATTTCTCTGGTTAATCTTATAATGGACCGGCCAGTGGTGAAAGAACTTATTCAGGATGAACTGAATCTCGAAAATCTTCGTAGGGAATTAACACTATTGATCAATGATACGCCTGCTCATGAGAAGTTGCGTGCTGATTATGCTGAACTTCGTGCGAAATTGGGCGGCGATGGTGCTTCGCGCAGGGCCGCAGCGTCTGTGATGGAGTTTGTTAAAATTTAGTTGTGCAGTAAATCCTTTTGTTTCTATTATTATATTGTATGGATATCTGGTCCTTGAAAATTTATTAAAAAAATATCAAAACATTTATAACATGTAATAATATAGTATGTACCTTTATCCTGTATTTTTATTTATCTGTCCTTCTATTTTTTAATTGAAGTGCAATTGTCTGTTAATTAATATGTAAATCTGTCCTGGCTGGCGGGTTGTAATATTTATAAAATTTTGCTTTACTGTTTTCCAGAGCAGAGGGCGTAAGGTTAATTATAAACGGATGAAAACCTGGACAAGATTTCCGTTTGTTCGACTTGTTCTTCCGCTAATGGCGGGGATTGTTGCATATAAATTGCTTGGGTCTTGGTTGATTGTTCCCATTTGGCTGGTGTTTCTTCCGATTATTTTTCTGCCATTGCACAAATTTTTAGCCGAGAAATCTGCTTATTCCGGTCGGTGGATATATGGCCTGGTACTTAATATATTCCTTGTTCTTGCCGGGTTTCAGCTGAGCGCATTACACGAAGGAATAAGTCATCGGAATCATTTTGCACGGTTGGCTGGTAGCAATCTCCGCCAGGTTTATTCAGGCATAATTGATAATGAACCTACTGAAAGGGCTAGTTCATTCCGGTTTACCTTGAAGGTTGATCGACTTAAAAATAAGGATGATTTGCAAAAAGTTTCAGGCAACATTATGGTTTACGTTGCAAAAGACTCCATGGCCAAAACCCTGCAGTATGGCGACAGGATTATTTTTTCAGAAACACCCTCGCTTGTCTCCGGGCCTGGCAATCCGGACGAATTTAATTATGCGTCATATCTTGCCACTAAAGGGATTTACCATCAGGTTTTTTTGCGTGGCGGCAGGTATGAAGTAGTGTCTGATGCCGCAGGAAATATGGTTAGAGATTTTGCTTATCATGTGAGAAATCGGTTTTTAAAAATTTTCAAGGATGCGGGTATTGATGGCCGAGAATATGCCGTTGCAGCAGCATTGATGATTGGTTATGGGGATTTGCTTGATCCTGATCAGCGTAAAGAGTTTTCAGGTGCCGGAGCGATGCATATTTTATGCGTTTCGGGCTTACATGTTGGCATTATCTTTTTACTTGCTGACAAACTTTTTTTCTTCTTGCGAAAACGGAAACAGGGGAAATGGCTGCGGCCTGTCCTGATTCTTCTGGTTATATGGTTTTATGCGCTTATCACCGGGCTTGCGCCTTCGGTCATGCGGGCATCGCTTATGTTTTCGCTGGTTACTATTGGTGGCGCGCTAAATCGAAAATCACACATCCTGAATTCAATTGCTGCTTCTGCTTTTTTGTTGATGCTTTTTAAACCCTCTATATTGTTTGAATTGGGATTTCAACTTTCATATGCGGCCGTTATTGGAATTGTTTTACTTCAGCCTCACCTTCAAAAATTGTTTTTGCCTGCCAATAAATTTCAGAAATATCTTTGGGACATTATCACGGTTTCCCTGGCTGCGCAAATCGCCACCGGTCCCATTTCATTAATGTATTTTCACCAGTTCCCTAATTATTTTCTCGTCACAAACCTGCTGGTTATTCCCATGGCGGGAGTGCTGATTTATTCTGGATTGGCTTTCATCCTGTTGTCGCAAATTCCGCTCATCAGTAGTGTTGCGTCAATCATTTTGGTATGGGAGCTTAAATTCCTGAATCTGTCTGTTGCGTTTATCGAGGGGTTGCCAGGAGCTGTATCGCGGGGTATTTATCTTCCCGGATTCTCAACCTTCCTGATATATATGGTTATTCTGATGTTTTTTGTTTGGTTTCTTCTGAAAAACAGAATATGGTTCAGATTGGGGGTTGCCTTTCTTATATTTTTTATTGCAGCTATAGGTTATATTAATATTTTGCGCATAAATTGCCATGAGCTTATTTTTCACAACATTCGCAGTCATACTGCAATTGGTCTGGTTGAAACCCGACAGCATTTTTTGTTTGCTGACTCTGCATTGATATCAAGCCCTGAAAAGCTTTCCTATCCCCTCGAAGGATATAGGATTAAAAATGGTCTGCAGGAAATGAGGTTGGTTGATGTTTCCTCCTACTTTCAGGGAGAAGGATCGGCAATAGTTTACAAGGGTTTTGTCGAAGCAGGAGGGAAACGGATTGCCCTGGTTTCAGACAAGAGAAACCTACCCGAAGCCGGAAAACAGATTAAGGTGGATTTTGTGGTAATGCGAACGAATGCCTGGGTAAAGGCCTCCGAAATGGTTACAGCTTTTCCAGGTGCAACTTTTGTAATTGATGCATCCAATTCACAACGACGAACCAAAGAATGGCAAGACGACTTTGCAAAATTGAATGCCAAAGTTTATTCTATACCGGAGAAGGGTGCGCTGGTAGTGAAATTATAGTTAATATTCCAGATGCAGGAGAATGGGTAAATGATCACTAAACCCTCCCTGGTAGCGCATTCCGTTAAAGGTTCGGTAAGGTTTTGTTCCGTTATGGGTCCTGTCTTCTTCAACCATAAACGGAAAACGGACAATTTCTGCACGTTTCTCAGCTAGCCTTAATCCGGCTGTTTTATTTAACAGGTATGAAGAAACAATAAACTGATCAATGATGCTCCACTCTTCCCTGAATTTATGGGTGCCGGTATCCCATTTCCCAAGAAAAGGCCCCATCAGATTATATAAAAAGGGTCCGGTAGTGTCTGGAATTTCAAGGAAGGTGCCAAGGTGCTGCAGTACACTTTCATCGGTTGGGGTGTCATTAAAATCTCCGGTAATTATGATCAATGGTGATTCGACATTAGCGTACAAGGAATCCACCTGATGCTTTAAAACCAGGGCTGCATCCCTTCGGCGGGGAATGGTAGCCGTGGCCCCTCCATACTTTGAAGGCCAGTGGTTGACGAAAATGTGCAGGGTGTCTGGTCCCGCAAGGCCTTTCACGTATAAGATATCCCGGGTAGTTGAAGCGCTGTCTCCTTCGAAGGGAACAGGGATGGCCCGGTGAGACAATTTTTTGAATTTGTCGGGGCGGTAGATCAGTGCCACATCAATTCCGCGAAAGTCAGGAGATTCTTCGTGCACAATCTGATAGCCAAATCGTTCCAAAGGCGTTCGTTTGAGCAGTTGGATGAGTGAAAAGCGGTTCTCAACCTCGCAAAAGCCAATAATTTCAGGAGGCCGCCAGCCACCGGTGCTTACGATAACTTTAGCGGTGTTTTGTAATTTCTTTTCAAACTTCTTCCAGTTCCAGCCTCTCATGCCACCGGGCAAAAACTCAGCATCGTTCTTCAATGTATCGTCAAAAGGATCAAAAAGGTTTTCCAAATTGTAAAACATCACCCTGAATTCTTCTTTTTTATTTTCGTTTTCCTGTGCTTGAAGAGGTATGCGAGCGATAAGCATAAGGAGCAAAAGGAAAGTAAGGAAAAATCGTATGTATCTCGACATCGTGGTATATGGATTTATAGGACAAACTTACTCTTTTTTAACTTAACCTGCAATTCAGATTGGCTTTGTTTGGTGCGTGTTTCACAATGACATCGGGTGCTAATCGGAGAAATGCAAACTGTGCAAGGGACAAAATCCTCTCCGTTTTTCAGGAGGGGATGGTAACCATTGCTGGGGAGAAGTTTAACCTTTCCTTTCATTCTCAGGGAATCCGTTCCCTTCGTTCCGTGTGGACGGCTTCCCGGTTCTCCCGGTGCTTCACTTTTTCGGCTAGGGGAAATGCTTGATTTGCAATGGATAACATCCTTCAGTAACGTATCAGGCTATTTAAAATCAATATGAATTGCTCTGCCTGGCAAAAAAGGCCAGTTAAGTTTTTAAATTTGAACTTTTAATCTCAGAATTAATTGTCATGGCAAAATCAAAGAAAAGGAATGTTTACCGGCTTACCCTTCAATGGACCATACTTGCAATGCTGCTGTATATGGTATTGAGGCCATTTGTTGATCGGGCATATGTTGCTGATTTCGAAGCTTATTGCCCCTTTGGTGGGTTGCAGGCCATTTCTTCTTTTTTTGCAAACAATTCCCTCGCCTGTTCCATGACCACTACCCAGATTTTTATGGGCCTGGCCCTGCTTGTCGGCGTTTTTATTTTCAGTAAATTGTTCTGCGGTTATATATGTCCGATAGGAACTTTCACCGAGTGGCTTGGCCGTCAGGGAAAACGTTTTAAAATGAATTTTGTGGTTACGGGATGGGCCGACCGTTTGCTCAGGGTTTTCAAATATGCGCTACTTTTTGTCACCTTTTATTTTTCGGTGAGTAGCAGCGAATTGTTTTGTAAAACCTTTGATCCATATTATGCTGTCTTTTCAGGCTTTAGCAGCGATGTCGTCATTGGCTATGCAGCCATGGCTCTTTTACTGGCCATACCAGGTTCATTTTTCATCCGGCAATTCTGGTGCAAGTATTTTTGCCCCCTGAGTGCCGCATCCAATATTTTTAGTTTTGGATTTGTCTTTCTCGCTGTTGTTGGATTATATGTGCTGTTGACGCTGGTTTTTGACATGAATATCGGTTGGATATGGTTGCTTGGTGCTTTAAGCCTGGCTGGTGTTTTACTGGAAACCACGCGTTTAAAGTTTGGCATATTCCCCATAGTAAAGGTTACCCGTGAAGCCGATACCTGTACTTCATGCCGTCTGTGTGACAAAGTTTGCCCAATGGCCATCAAAATATCTGATCAATCCAAAGTCGAACACATTGACTGTCATTTGTGTGGTGATTGCGTTACCAAATGCCCTGAGCCCAACACCCTTAAATTCAGTCACCGCAATATGAACTGGTTGCCAGCCCTGGCTACGGTGGCCCTGGTGGTGCTTGGGTTGTCGTTTGCATCCGTAACCGATATCCCTACCATCAGCCTTAAATGGGGTACGGAAAACCAGATAGAGGAAGCTGCTATTTATCAACAGGCGGGATTGAAAAATGTGAAATGTTTTGGCTCTGCCATGTCATTCGCCAATCATATGAAGGAGCTTCCCGGCATACTTGGCGTGGAAGCCTTTGTTGCTGACCATAGTGTGAAGGTATATTATGATAAGGTTGTTACCAGCGAAATGGTCATCAGGGAATTTATTTTTACTCCTGTTAAACGCATCATTTCCGCTCCTTTGCCGGAAACTGCGAATGTTTCGGTGGCTGAATTTGCGGTAGATCAGTTTTTTGATCCAACAGATGCCCGTATGCTCTCCATCAGGGCTGCCCAGCATCCGGGTATTCTTGCTTTTGAAACCCTTTTCGGTGAACCGGTACATGCCATGTTCTACTATGATGCCGCTGTCATCTCGCAAAAGGAAGTCACTGCCGTGATTGAGGCGAAAAAGGTAGTCTGGGAAACCGATGGACGTGAATCAGTAGCAAAGACAGATTTTGAAGTAGCTTCCATCAGTAATAGGGGTAAGCTTTCGCTGGAAGTTTATCTTACGAAGATGTACGAACCGGTTGAAATGACTTTTAACGGGTTTGAGGATTATGAAGCTACTCAGATGGATAGCCTCCGTTTCGATTTTCCACAGGCGGCGGATCCCGCGCTCACCGATATGCCCTGGTACCTCCTAAGCCACATGAGCAACAATAGGGGAGTGGTGTGTTTTTCAGTAAAGGCAACCAGCAAAGGTTTTGTCCTTGACCTGAAGTTTATCCCTCAGCTTACGGATAGTGCCACCATCGTAGCCCAGCTTAATCAGCCGCAGCTTAAAGCACATTTGAGTGATGGCACGGAAGAAACCCTCGATAATCCTTATCGGTTTAGTATAAAGTAATCCTAAAGAAATAAACGAATTAGGCGCTTTTACAATATGAATGGAAATTATATATAGATATTCACTGATTAACAAGGGGTTGAAACCCCTTGTTACAATGGTGAAGTGCAAGAAATATAACATCATTTAGATTCTTGCCTTGAATCAAATAAAGTCACAATTGGCTCTTTTTGCAGGCGGGTGTTTGCGTCAGACAAAAAACTAACGGACGATTGAGTTTTAGTAGTAAATATACAAACGCTATCTTGAAGTTAAGCAAACCGGGCCTCCATTCACTCCCATTTCAACATACGAGCTGACAGCCCTGATGCGGGACGATATTCCAGAAAAGAAAGTCTATGTAATACCCGTGGCTGGAAGTACTTATTCGGGTTGTGATATAGGCGTAGAAAGTCTTTTGTATGACTTTTCTGTGGAGGTTAGTGATACCGTTACGTTTTGTATATTGCCTGATGTTTATGGTGATCCGTATCAAATTGATCACATTGGTGAAGGTTTGGTGTTTGG